>CAVTHI010000001.1:0-104226 GCA_963734525.1 uncultured archaeon
AAGGCGAAAGGGATCCGGGGTTACGACGAGTTCATCTCCAGGATGCTCGAGGAGGACAAGGCGAGGCTGGAATACTCGAAGGAAATGGCGCTCAGCATCTCGCTGGTTGGAAAGAGCCTGTTCAGCTCGATGAACTGGCCCGTGAAGCTCGTCTATCCGATGTTCGAGGCGCGCGCGGCCTACGCGGTCCCGAACAACTATTTCCAGAACATCAACGTGGACGGCGAGCGCCTCGGGAACGGGTTCGCCCACGGCGCCATGCGCTCGTTCTTCTTCGCGGGCGGGAAGCTCGTGGTCTTTTCGAAGGCCGTCAATTTCCATGACGCGAAAGAGTTCTTCACGTCGTTCCTGCTGCTGCACCTGGAAAAGGGCGAGTACGAGGCGAAGGAGGGCGCGGGCGAAATCAAAATAAGCGCGGATGTGGAGAAGCCGATGGTCAACCTCGTCAGCGGCAAGGTCGAAAAGAAGAGGATATCCTTCACATTCATCCACCAGCCCGTCATCGGGCGGATCGTCTCGAAGGAACAGGCGGCGAATTCCGCCAGGTTCAAGAATGTCTACGACAGGTACGGCGGCGCGCAGATGAAATCGTCGTCCATGGACATGGAAGGCTATGCCATAACCGTGCCGCATTTCTCCCCGCACCCCTACATGCTGCAGCTGCACAAGGAATTCGGGTTCGAGACGAACAAGGACTTCCAGGTGAAAGTCGCGGATTTCATAAGGGAGCACCTGGGCTGATTGGTGGCGGGCGCCCGGTTGCCCGGCGGCGGGCGATTGGCCGCCCAACGCACCGGGGCAGGCCTGGGGTTATTATTAGCGGGTAAAAATGATATTTTTTATTACCATCGCTCGATTCTTATCCTACAATTTCTTGGGGGGAAACCCGATATGAAACAAAGGATGTCGATAGCACCGGCGCATGGCAAACCGGCAAGGGCCGCATTCGCCCTTCTTGCCGCGGGAATGGCGTTTTCAGCATGCGACACGAATCAGGGCGGGCAAACCGAAGGCAGGCAGCGCCCCCCGCGGATTGCGGAATCGGGCGTGCATGCCGCATCCACGGCTAAAGCGGAATCTTCGGCGCATAAGGCCGCGGGCGGCATGACGGCGGCAAGCGCGGGAAGCAAAACGGCCGAGGCAAAAGCGCCGCAAACGGCCAAAGAGCTTCTCCTGTCCGCCGCAACCGCGAAAGTGTGGGAGATACGGGAGCGCATCAACGCGACGCCGGAGCAGGATTTGCATGTGACGGTGACGTTTTCGGTCGGGGCGGCCGGCCGCCCGGTAACGGTGATGGGCGCCACCGCCAGCACCAGCAGGGGCGGCGCATCGCGCGATGTCGCGGACATCCTCGCCCTGGACCCCTCCGGAGTCTCTATGGCGCCGTCCGGGACGAAACGCCAGGCCACGGAAAGCGTAATCATCAAGGGGGAATGAATCCGACGGAAGGCCGGACAGGAGGTGGATGGCGCGCCATGGATTTCAATGGCGGCCCAGTTTCTTTTTCTTGTGCTCGAAAAGCGGTATGTAGAGGAGGAGAATCAGGCCCTGGATGACCAGCGCCGCCCGGATGTCGAAAAATGCCATTATCAGGAAGCCCATCAGCGTCCCGGCGAGGCGGCCCATATTGAGCATGTATTCGCGGCCAACCATCGTTTCGGTCAGGGATTTCGTGTTGTCGACCGCCAGGGCGAAAGGCAGGGGGAAGAATATCCTGCTGAAGAAATTCACCAGCCCGAAGGCCACGAAGAAAAGGGAAACGTCCGGGGACACGCCTGCGAACACCGCGGCGAGGGCGAAGCATGCCACGACGGGGAGCAGGAAGGAGCGCCGCTTTTTCACCTTGTCCGAGAGCCGGGCCGTGATGAATGCGGCCACGACCGCGAACGCCGTAACGAGCGATGTGAATATGCCGAACTCCTCGGGCTTGCTGACATACAGGAGCAGCATCACCGGGAGGCTGACGGAAACGATTACGGCCGCGCCGAAGCCTTCCATGAATATCAGGCTGCGGAGGCCGATGATGGATTTCAGGCTCGAACCGAAATCGTAGTCGTATTTCCGGTTCTCTACGAAAAGCGCGGCGGCAGCGAACGTGATTGCGAACGATGCGATGGCGAGGAGGTAGAGCGCCTGGAATCCGAGCGTCGCGGCCAGGATGCCGGCGAATGCAGGGGTGATGAGGGAGACGACCGGCCCGACGGAATAATAGACCGCCCCGAGCATGGCGTGGTTCCCCTTCCGAAACTCATAGAACATAATGTTGAACGGCGCCCAGAAAAGCAGGTGCGTCATGCCCAGGAGGAGGCGGAACGCCACTGCGGTCCAGGCCCCCTGGAAGAGATATAAGACGGAAACGGATACCGTCGCCATTATGATGCCGGATAGCATGAAATCCCTTGCCCGGAATCCCCGGAAAAGCGGGACCATGGCGAGCGCGGCGACGAACCAGAACGCGTCCGTAAGGTAGATTTCCTGTATCGCCATCCCGGTATTGAAGAAGTAGACTTCGAAAAGCGAGCCGGCCAGCGCGCCCCCGAGGGTCCAGAGGGTATAGACGAGCATGAGCCGGGTGAAAGGATTGTTCAGCCCCTGGTTGGCCATGTGATTGCCCTGCGTGCAGACTACCTGCCCTTGCCCGCGTAGAACGAATAGCCCAGCAGCTTGTATGCGAGCTTCGCGGCGAAGAACTCGGATTGCACCGAGCCGGGAATCGGCATCAGCTCGACGACATCGAACCCGAGGATTTTCTTCTTCTCGGCGACAGACTTGAGCAGGCGCAGGACCTGCGCCCATTTAAGCCCGCCGGGTTCCGGAGTGCCGACGCCAGGGCAGTTCGAAGGGTCGAATCCGTCAAGGTCGATGCTGACGTATACGGCGTCGGTCAGCTGTGAAAGCACTTTTTTCTCGTCGAATTCCGCGCCCCAGTGGATATACTCCCCAAGGTCCGCCTTGTTGATGTAATCGAGCTCCTCGCGGCAGACGCTGCGGATGCCGACCTGGGCCGCCGAAACGACATGCTCGCGGATTCTCCGCATGGCGCAGGCGTGGTTGAACTTCGTCCCCTCGTATTCGTCGCGCAGGTCCGCATGCGCGTCTATCTGGAGGACGGAGAGCTCCTTGTGCCTTTTGGCGAGCGAGGCCACGAGCCCGACGCTGACCGAGTGCTCGCCGCCGAAGAGGATGGGGAACTTCCCTTTCCTTAGGACGCCGTCGGCCATCTCCTCGACGCGCTTCACGGTCTGCTCGGCCGAGCCCATGTCAGGCTCCATCTCCGCGAGCGTGTGGAGCCCGAGCTTCTCGGCCACGTCCAAATCGAGCTCCCGGTCGTAGAACTCGACCTGCCTGCTCGCGGTGATTATCGCGTGCGGCCCGTACCGCGTCCCGGCCATGTACGATGTCGTCCCGTCGTACGGGACAGGCAATACGGCAACCCTGCTCTCTTCCATCGGGCACTGGTAGCCCATGAACGCGTATGGCGCCCGGATGTGAGTGAATACCATGTCAGACACTTTGTCCGGTCAGCTTTTTTAGCCTATCCAGCGACGCCTGGGGCGATTCTGTCGTATTGAGGAGATATACCGGCGCGCGGGAGAGGAATTCCCTGAAGAACTCCGTGCGCTGTGCGAGCCTCGCCTTGCTCCGGATGAGCTGGTGCGGGTTGCAGAAATCGTTCTTCAGCAGGAACTTCAGCGCCTCGCCCGGCCCCAGCTCCTGCATCGGCGGGAGCGACTTGTCCCGCGTGAGGAGGACGGTCTGCGCAAGCTCGGACTCGGAACGTATCCTGTCGCCGCCAAGAAGGCGTTTCACATCTATCACCGCACGCTCGCGCCCGTCGGTTTTCACGCCGTCGAGCTTGGCCTTGTACTGCGCCCAGCTCGTCCCCAAATCCCCGCGTATGTACGAGTTTTTTTCCGACGAATAGACGAGCGTGTCGGATTCGGCGAGGCGGACGAAGAACCAGTCGTCGGTGACGAAATTGAAATGCTTGTCCAGCAGCAGCCCGTAGGTGAGCGTCGTCTTCCCGCTCCCCGAGGGCCCTATGATGGCCGTGCCGCTCCCCTTATGGTCGATGAACGAGCCGTGGACCGAGTAGCGCCTGTGCTCGGAAGTGAAGTCCTCCATGAAATCCGCGACGAGGGCTAGCGCGATGCTCTTCACCCAGCCGTAATAGTCGCAACCCTCGATGATGACCGTCTTCGACAGCGGCTCGTAGCGGACGCGGAGCTTGGGGCCCGATACCGCGAACAAGCCTCGCGTGCGGGCGTATCCAGTCCGGCATCATGTCGAAATTGTCCTCCCACATGTCCTTGAACTCGTGGCTGTCGGTGAAGAACTTGACGCAGGTGCCGTGGATGACCGCCTTGCGCTCGTGGAGGGTGGTGGAGTACAGCTTGTCCATGATTTCGTTCTTTTTCTTCTGGCTGATGATTTCGACTTCGTAGTCCATGCATGTGAATCGGAGCTGGCGGTTATAAATTTTCGCGCTGATGTCTATGCCATGGGTGGGAGCAGATTCCGAGAGCCTACGGGCGGTGCCGGAGGCAGGCCGCCGATTCCCGGACCACTCGAAGAGCTAATCAGGCTTGCCGAATCCAAAGCCCCGGTTTCAGAAGAAAGATTATTCGGATTCTTGGGAGAATTCGGCAAGGAGAGGAGAAAACACAGAGAGGCGTTAAAGCAGGCGGAGGAATATATCTTCCAGGTATATAGCACATTTTCCCCGGCCCAGCGCGTGAACTTCTTCGCGATGCTGTATGACATGTTCGCGGAGAACTACGACCAGCACATGGGCGTCGAGACGCGCCACTACGCAGCCATCAGGCGCACGCTCATGTTCGCCATGCCGCACCTGCGCGCCCCAATCATGGACCTGACGGCAGGAACAGGCGAGCCGCTCCTGTACGCGCTCGAATACATGGAGGCGGGCAGGGGCCTCCAGGGCGGGCCATTCGGCAGTTTCGCGCCCACGCACCTGTATCCGCTGGATTTGGAGTTCCCCGCATTCGCGAATGAGATTTCCATGAAGATGCTCGAGCGGGCGAGGGTGAAGCTCGCGGCGAGGGATGTCGGGTTCCTTTCCGGGAATGCCTTCGAGCTTCCGCGCGAGTTCCGGGGCAGGTTCAACACGGTTCTGTGCGCGCAGACGTTCCATTTGATTTCGGACGATGACAAGACGAAGCTCGTCCGCTCGATTCGCGACGCGCTCGCCCCAGGCGGCGCGGCGGTGGTCCTTGAGGAGGACCCGTTCAAAATCACGCAGACGGATTACATCGAGCCGCTGAGCCTTTTCCTGAGGGCGATTGTGAGGCCAATCAAAGCAGGAACACTTGCCGCACTTTTTGAAACCAACGGCCTCCTGAAGATAGACGAAACCGCATCCGCCGCGATAGATGCCGAGCACGTCATGCGCCTGCACCTGTTTTCCAAGGAATGATGGGAATCCACAGCCCGAGCCGGATGGAATGTGGATAAGCAAACATTCTCCCCCGCCAGATACTTATTGGCCCCAGCAACCGACTGGTTGTGATGTTATGGATTCTCAGCCGGCGGATAGCGTTTGTTGTGGCGATGATTGCGCTTTTTTCAGGAATCGCGGACGCCATGCCGACGGAGTATTACGGCGAGGATGAACTGGGCGATATGACGCTCATCGTCTACGACGCATCGGGTTTTCCCGCATCGGGGGCGCAGGTCTACAGGACGGACAGCGAATGGGAATATGAGGGCATGGAAGAGACTGACGCGAGCGGGCGAATCTTCTTCAACGGCCTTCATGCTTCGGAAACCCACGGCTACCAGTTCTACACTTTTCTGGACGGTTATTTCGTGACGAGTTCGGCGGACGGCATCGAGGCAGGAAAAAACAGCGTCGTTGAATTGAGGCCGAATACTGAGAACAGGCAGAACATCACGATTGAGACGGTCGGCGACTGCGTGTTCCCGTGCGGCGACACGCTTGTTTTTTCCGTCAATATTGAGAACAGCGGCCCGCATGACGCGAGCTACGCGGAGGTGCTGGCGTACGATGGCCGGGGGGAGCTGATAACCGGATTATGCGATGATGGGGCGGGGTATGGATTCGACTACTCGGATTACGGGGATTCGTTTCCATGGCTCGGATATGGCTATGATTTAAGCGGGCTGTCGGACTCGCAAAGAAGCTGGCTGGAAGAGCGAACAGGAGAGCTTTGCATAGGGGACCTGAAGGAAGTCGGCGGCATATGCTCGTATCCTTCTTATGACAACCCGATGGAGCGGCGGACTGGGAATGGATATTCGCCGATTTGCCCCTATGGAGGGCAGCAGAGGCTGTCGCAGGGAAGCACGAATTATCTTCGCATCGTGAATTTGCCGGAAAATGCCGAGCGCGTCACGATTCGGGCAATCGGCATTGATGGTGACGGAAATTACAGGATGACGGAAAAAACATTTGAACGCGAGCGGGTTGCAGAAAAACAGGAATGATTGTGCGGAGTCTGCTTAATCGCACTCGGGATAGTTTCTGAAATAGCAGGCTTGGGCGTGTTGTCCGGCACTGTTACGATAATGACGCTGGGCAGGAAGGGGCTTTCGGGGGGAAGAGGTTTGCGAAACGCTGAAGGACTCGCTTCTCCAGCAGTACCGGGGCAAGGTTTTCGCCATCACCGGCTGGGTCTCGCAATAGGCCCGAACTCGAGCTCCTCCTTGAGCGGGTTGTATTCGTGCGGCTGCTTGTAGAAGTCCACGATGAGATGCGTGGTCGTCTTCGCGACGACTTTCGTGGCCTGTATGCGCCTCATCAGTTCCGCAAGGTGCTTTTCGTCCCTCACGCGCGCGATGACGAGAACGTCGTGCTCGCCGCTAATCAGGATGAACGAGACGATTTCCGGGAATTTTGCCGCCGGGCGGAGCGCGTCCTCCCAGGGCTTCTCCATGTTCACGCGCAGGAACATCAGGACCTGCATCATCTTGTCGACTTTCGGGAAATCCACTACCGCCTGGTATTTCTGGATGACTCCTGATTTCTCCAGCTTTTTCAGCCGCTGCAGCAGCGTGTTCGGATGAATCCTTAGTTTCCGCGAGAGCTCCTTGGACATTATTTTCGAGTTCTCAACGAGCGCCGCCAGTATCTTCTTGTCTGTCAGATCAAGCTTCTCCATACCCCACCTCTCGGAATGTAATTGGGCAGAAAGCTATATATTTTTGACGGAAATTGTGATTTTGCACAGTTATTCAGGAAAACCATGTTATGGCCGATATACGGCTTTCCTTGCAAGAGCGGCCGAGCAGGACTTATTCTTCATGCAATACTCCTCGCAAGCAAGGGCCGTTTTGGCATCTCGGTAGCCGAAATCGCATGAACCGCAGACGTACGCGGGCAGCATCCCGACGTTCTTCACCCAGACCATCGCAATGGCGATGCATAAACCATTTTAAATCCAAATCCGGCATTCAGGAAGCATATGTTCCTTCGCGAGCTCTTCAAGCTCACCAGGTTCGAGCATGCAATCATGCTCGCATTCGCGGTCCTGATAGCTGAAACAGCCGTGCTCGGCGCGGTGCCGCAGGTCTCGCTCGCGCTTGTGCTGTCGATTCTTGTTCCCGTTTTTAGCGAGATGGGCTCGTTCGCCCTAAATGATTATCTGGATATGGCGACTGACCGGTTGAACAAAAAAACCGACAGGCCGCTCGTCAAGGGGACAATCAGCCCGGGATTCGCATTGAATTTCTCAGTCGCCGCGCTCGTGATGTCAGTCGTTCTCGCGTTCTTCGTCAATCTGCCGGCATTTGCAATCGCGCTCGTGTTCAACGCCCTGGCAGTCATATACAACTGGAAGCTGAAGGACCTGCCGCTCGTCGGGAACGTCTACATAGCACTCACGATGGCCATCCCGTTCATTTTCGGCAATTTCGTGGTCGCGCCCGCACTCGCGCCGATTACGCTCATCCTCGCCCTCCTCGGTTTCGTCGCCGGCCTCGCCCGCGAGATAATCAAGTCCGCCGAGGATATGGAGGGCGACAGGAAGGCGAGGGGCTCGAAAACGCTCCCCATCATTATCGGGGAGAAGAATGCCGTTTTGTCAGCGGTCGCATTATACCTCCTGTTCATCGGGCTATCGGCCATGCCGTTCTTCCAGGGCCTTCCGGCGGCGGCATTGCCGGTCTCGTTTGTTCTGGCCGCGGACATGATGATACTCGCCATCTGTTATAAGAGTATAAAGGGGGAGTATCGGTTCGCGAGGAAAGCGAGCCTGGCCGCATTCGCGCTCGGCATGATCGGCATCATGGCCGCCACGCTTTGATTCTAAGCGATTAAGTTAGACGATTGTCGAAATTGTGGCAGAGGGATTTAAAAATTACGAATTTCGAGCCGGTTATCCTAAAGAATATCCAAAAAAATTGAGGTGATAGATTAATGGCAAACAAACAGATGAATTACGGCCAGATTGCCTTCCTGGGCGGTCTCTTGATTGCGGTCATTGTCGGGCTTATTGGCCAGCCTCGTCCCGGCGAACATCATGCCAATCCTTATGATGGTGCTTTTCGTCTTCGGCGTGGTAGTCGGCTTCCTGAATGTTAGCGATAAGGAGGTGAACTCGTTCCTGCTCGCGACGGTTGCGCTTCTCCTTGCGGCGTTCGTCATTGGATACGGCCCTTGTCGAGAGCTTCGAGCACACTCGGCGAACTCGGGGTCACACTCGGCAAACGTCGTCATTGGATTGACGAGCGCGCTGATCGCGTTCATAGCCCCGGCTGCGTTTGTCGTGGCCATACTGGCGTCTACAAGCTGGCACAGCCGGACTGAAGTTTTCCTTTTTTTGTATTCTTTTATTATCAAGGGCGCGGGGGGCTCGGCTTCCCGCATCCCCTATGATTTTAAACCTTCCCCCTCGTTATCATTATGCTCTTTAATAGCATCAGCAGTTCCCCTCCGCCACGCGGCGGGCGGGAGCGAGCCAAAGGGTGGCGAACATATGAAGAAAACGAAGGACAACCAGGTGCTTCTATCCCTGATAGAGGGCCTGATGAAAAGCGATAAGCCGATTTGGAGGAAAGTCGCATACGAGCTTTCCAAGCCGAGAAGGCAGAAGGTCGAGGTCAACCTCAGCAAGCTCGACGAGTTTGCGACGGACGAGTCGACCATCTTGGTCCCGGGCAAGGTGCTCGGTGCCGGGGCTATCAGCAAGAAGATGACCGTGGCGGCATTCTCGTTTTCCGGGAAGGCAAGGCAGCTGATTAGCGCGGCGGGAGGCAAGGCGGTCACGATAGACAGCCTCCAGAAGGCGAACCCCGATGGAAGGGGCGTCATGATACTGAAGTGATTCTTATGCAGGTCATAGACGGCACCAACATGATTTTCGGAAGGCTTGCGAGCAGGATTGCCAAGAAGCTCATCACCGGCGAGGAGATACACCTCATCAATGCCGAGAAGCTGGTCGTAATGGGCAATCCTAAGGAGATACAGCAGCGCTACCTCACAAAGAGGGGGCTGCGGAACAAGGGAACCCCGGAACGCTCTCCGGTGTGGCCCAAGATTCCCCATATGCTCGTCAAGAAGATGATAAGCGGCATGCTCCCGCACGAGAATTCGCGCGGGAAGGCGGCTCTTCGGAGGCTCAGGGTTTACACCGGCAATCCGAAGAAGCTGCAGAACGCCGCAGGCATCGAGGACGCGGCGTACGACGGCGTGTCGAAGCACACGACGATACATGACATATGCAGGAGCATAGGTTACTCAGGTTGATATTATGGTCAAGGAATCTGAAGAAGACAAGAAAAAGAAGGCCAAGCCTAAGGCTAAGCCCAAGGAGGAAAAGAAGGAAGAGCCCAAGGCCGAGGCCCACAAAGAGGCAGCCAAGCACGAAGCCCACGCTCCGAAGCCCGAAGCGCCGAAGGCGGAAGCCGCGCCGGTTGAAAAGGCCGAGATAGCCAAGCCGAAAAAGCGCAAGGCCGCCTCGAAGAAAGCCGAGACCAAGGTCTTCGTGGCAAGGGGCAAGAGGAAGGAGAGCGTGGCCAGGGCGACGATAACCGCTGGCAAGGGCGTTGTGAGGATCAACAGCCAGAAGCTCGAGTCCCTCAACAACCCGTACATACGGGACATCATAAGGGAGCCCCTCAGGTACATCGGCCCGGAGGCCAACACCGTCGACATATCCGTCAACGTGAACGGAGGCGGGTCGATGGGGCAGGCGCAGGCGGCCAGGACCGCAATCGCGAACGCGCTCTGGATGTATTTCGACCAGATGAACCTGAGGAAGAAGTTCGTCGAAATCGACCGCTCGCTCGTCATCGAGGACACGAGGCGCGTCGAGACCAAGAAATTCCGCGGCCCCAAAGCAAGGGCGAGGTTCCAGAAATCATATCGTTGATTTCTTCATAATTTTTTATTTTTCTTAGGATTTTATCATTTCCCAGAGGGTGATATGTTTGGAGTTTCCGGTAAGATGCTTCACGTGCGGCTCGGTAATCGGGCACCTATACGAGCAGTACAAGAGCATGTCCAAGGATAAGAAGGCTGATGTCTGCCTCGATGAGCTCGGGGTGGAAAGGTTCTGCTGCAGGAGGATGTTCGTTGCCCACGTAGACATCGTCCAGAACATCCTGAGGTATCCCAGGGTTTGATTTCGTCATTTGTCCATGAATTGAAACAGCCCTTTATAAACATTTTCGTGCAAATATAGGTATCGGGCGCATGGGTGGAGCGATCAGCCTGAATCAGTGATATTCATGAAATTGGAGGGTGGAGCATTGGGCTTGGCTCAGAGAGGGGATGGAAACAACTTACTGGACAGGCGCAGCCCTGCCGAGAAGGAAGAGCCCTCAAAACGCACAGGCCGGTTCGGTTCCGTCCATCCGCCCCAGGTGGAACCGGTTGCCGGAATGCCTTCTGAGAAGGCAACGGCGGTTGAACCGTCGATGGCGGTCAACGACGACTGCAGCGGCATCCGGGACTGCCAGCAGGGATGCGAACCCGGCCAGGAGAAGTGCCACCCGCCAGACGACATTTATATCGAAGAGTGCTACCTGAGGATTCTCGCCCTTGACAGCGCCTGCGAGACAAGGAGCGAAGTGATAGCCGGAATCAACGGAATCCTGTCCGAGATGGCCAACAAGGCCGAGACAGAGAACCGGAGCTACACGTCCATGGTCGACAGCCTGCTTATGCTGCACTGGACACGCAAGGACGGGGACAGCACGAGCTATGACAAGCACATGCAGGCCCATGTCGACGCAATCACCGTCCTGACACGGGCGATGATGAAGAACAAGCCCATCGGCGGCAAATTCAGGATTTTCGATGCAAGCTGCGGCACTGGCAAGGGCCTCGAGGCCCTGCTTGATGCCATGCCCAAGAAGGCCCTCAGGAAGGTCAGGATTGTGGCCAACGACATCTCCGCGGCCGCCATTGAGGAGACGAAGAAGACGCTTGCGAAATACGGCCCCAAGCTCAAGGTCGAATACACCAGGCACGACCTCACGCAGGAACTCCCTCCGGGAAGGTTCGACCTCATCATACTCTCACAGACGGCGGCGCTTATTTGCGACGAGAAGGCGCTCAGGGACAAGAGGCTGGGGCGGGAAGTGCCGTACGAAAGCAGGCACAACACGGCCAAGAGGAAGCTCCTCGAAGCCCTTTTCGGCAAGGTCAAGCCGGGCAAGGGCGAATTCTGGCTCATCGACGAAGACCCCATGAGGCTTTCCGAGCTGCCCGAGGACTTCTACGGAGTCGTCGAGGACACGCTCTTCAGGGAGATATTCACCGAGTGCAACAAGACGACGCTCGTCAACGAAGTCATGAAAAGGATAAGGGATGCGAGGTTCAGGTCGCACGCCGAATGCTACATCGACCGCAAGCACTCCATGTACCTGATAAACTCGACGTCCGTCAGAAGCCACGACCTCAGCAGCGACCTGAGCTGCGGCATCGAATCGCCGCAGAGCGGGGTTATAGAGGCGAGGAGCGCGGCGGATGTCCCCAAGGAAGAATACGACGAGGACAGGTACATCAAGAAGATAACATCGCGCATGCGGGCCATCCACCCCGAGATAGTGGCGAGGCTGCAGGAGTTCGAAGGGGCGAACGGCACCGTCTTCAAGCCCATCCAGGAGGGCGAGAAGAGCCTCCTGATCAACCAGAGGTTCTACGAAGAGAACATCGACCACAAGCCGGGCTTCTGGAGGACGAACGGCCATTACAACCTCGTCACGATAGCGGGCCTTGCGCACCAGCTCGGACCCGAAGGATACCGCTGCCTGATAGAGAAGCTTCATCGGTCCAACAAGATAGGCCCGGGCTCGGCACTGCTGTTCATAGACACGTTCCCGGCCCCGGCAGGCAGCCCGGACCCGATGGGAAACAGCGACGCGAGGTCGCTCGTTTTCAGCGCAGACGACCATGTGTTCTGCGGCTCGGTGAGGTACGGGGAAAAATACGGATATCTTTACGTCGTAAAGGACCTCTGAGCCCGAAACCTATTCGGGAATGGGGGGATTGCGGCGACCGCCAGATTCTTTGATATTATACCTTCCTCCACAAGGCGTGCTGCATCCGCATGAGGAGCTAGGATGATAGAGAAGGAGGATGAAGAAAAATCAAATAAAGGAGATAACGGAAGCTACTCCTTTTCGGACACTATCGAGGAGAGCGGGTTGAACTGGTAGCTCTCCTTGTACGTCACGAGGACGAGATAGCTGATGGTCCTCAGGACCGATTTTTCCGTCTGGATTGCCTTCAGCACGCGGACCAAATCATCCCTGCTCTTGGCCTTCACGATAGCGATGCAGTCGGCTCCGCCCGTGACGGCATAGAGGGACTGGACTTCCGGCACCGCAGTGACGGTCTCGAGGAGCTTCTCGTCCTCAAGGCCGCTTTTCTTGATTTTTATCATGACGACCGCGTGCATGTCGTACCCGAGCGCCTTGTAGTCGATGTCGGCATGGTATTTCCTCACGATTTTCGACTTCTCGAGGCGCTTAATCCTCTGGAGAAGCGTATTCGGATGCATCCGCAGCTTCTGCGCCAGTTCGCGCATGGGCCTCTTGCAGTCGTTGCGAAGCTCGCGCAGAATCATCAGGTCCACTGTGTCTACTTTGTTTTTCATTAACATACCACCCGCATTGTTATCCAGTAACAAAAGCTTGCGTGTTTAGCCTCTCTTTTTTGTGTTTTGTTACAGAATCCTCTACTTTATTTATATAATTTCCCCTTTAAATATGTTAGCTTTTTGCCTTTCAGGCGGCAAGGGCCTTGGCGCGGGGGTTTCATGATGCGCCGGACCGGGCGGATGCGGGGAGCGCTGGCGGATAACAAGGAATAAAAAGATGTCTAAGTAACATACTCCAAGTATACGGAGCCAGCCAACCGGCCCTGAAGCTGCATATGCGGACGGGACGGGGGGAGGGTTTTGTGTATTTTACGGGGTCGTGAGGTAACCTGGTATCCTGCAAGCTTGGGGTGCTTGTTATCTGAGAAGACTTTTTAGGAAAAAGTTTTGCAAAAACTGTCTCTAAAAAGTTTCAGAAGTTCAAATTTCCGGCAACAAATACCTGCGGCCGGTTTGAATACATCTCAGCGACCCCATTTTTCCCCATCAAAAAGAGGGGGCCGGCGGATAACGTCTGCCGGAGAGACACAGGAGGATTGAGAACATGACTGAGAACAAGACGGGCATGCCCGTGAAACAGGAAGTCTTTTTGGAAGCCGGCGTGCACATCGGCACGAAAATCCGCACCAGCGACATGAGGGAATTCATCTTCAAGAGGCGCGACGACGGATTGTACATCCTCGACCTGCGCAAAAGCTCCGAGAAGCTGATGCAGGCCGCCAAGGTGATAAGCAAGTTCCGCCCCGAGGAGGTCACGGTGGTCGCCTCGCGCGTCTATTCGAGCAATCCCGCGACAAGGTTCGCCGAACTGACGGGGGTCAACCTAATCAAGGGCAGGTTCGTCCCGGGCACCATGACCAACATGAACGTCAAGGGGTTCATGGAGCCGAAGCTCATCCTCGTCTGCGACCCCAAGGGCGAGCACGAGGCGCTTGTCGAGAGCGCGAAGAACGGCGTCCCGGTCATCGGGCTCTGCGACACCGACAACGAGACCAAGTTCATCGACCTCGTCGTGCCCATCAACAACAAGGGCAAGCGCTCGCTTGCGCTCATCTTCTTCATCCTCTCCAGGGAAGTGATGATCGCCCAGGGCAAGATAAAGGCCTACGACGAGTTCACGTATGATTTGGGCTTTTTCGAGCAGCAGATAATAGCCGAGGAGAAGCCCGCGCTTGGCGCGGAGAGCCCGGCAGAGGCCGCGCAGCCCGAAGCAGAAGCCGCCCCGGAGCCTTCCGAGAAGCCGCCCGAGCCGGCAAACGAACCGAAGCCTGTCGAGCCTGAGCCGGCCGAGGCGAAGAAAGAGGAGCCCGCCCCGGAAAAGCCGAAGAAGCCGAAAAAGGCCAAGGATGACAAAGAGGGCGAGGCGGAGTAATCGCCGGGCATGAGCACCGTCTACTCTGATTATCCTTTTTCTTACTTTTTCTTATCTTCAATTTTATCTTCACTTTTCTTATCTTCATTATCCGATTTCTTCATTATCCTATTTCTACGGAAAAGTTAATGCTAGAAAATGCTGGATAGGTTAATAGCATAAATAAAAAAATCCAAAATGAGGTGGCCTCATCCCGAGGACGTCTGGTTGGCCTCGTACGCGTTCCTGCACGATTCCTTCGCGTATTCCTCGGTCACCCGGTCGCAGAGCGATATGTCCTTGTAGAGCTTGGCCGATTCGGTGTAGCACTTGTTCTGCCATGTGAAGCTCGTGACGTACTGGCATTTGGCGTAGTCGAGGTTCGCATTCGAGTAGATGATTGCGCCCTCGTAGCAGGTGTTCCTCGTGGCGAGCGAGTCTATCAGCTGGCATGCCGAGGGGTCTCCGTATTTCTTGGCGAACTCGAACGAGCACTTGAACTGGTTGGTCGACGCGAGCTTGTCGATGTTCTGGCAGCCGGCGAAATCCCCGGTCTGGAGGGAGTAATTGGTATAGCAGGCCCACCGTTCATTCAGCCCGAGCCGGTCGGCGTTGCATACCGAGAAGTTCCCGAGCTTCACTGCGAAATACGACAGGCAGTCGAGCATGTAAATGGAATTGCCGGACACCTGCGTGCACGTCATATAATCGCCGGAATAGATGGCGAAGAGCATGTAGCAGTAGTCCCGCGTCGCGTCCTCTGGAAGGTCGCTGCATTTGTCGGTGTATTGGACCGCGGAGCGGCATGCGGTGGAAACGACGTTGTCGCTGATGAGCGCGCATGCCTGGGAGTCCTTCTTCTCCATGCTGTAATTGAGCAGGCACTGCTCGTTTTTCTCGCAGAGCGACGGGTTGCCTGCGTTGATTGCCCCGCAAAGGCGCTTGTCCGGCGCATTGATGCACGGGTCGACCGAAAGCCTGCAGTCTTCCTTGCCTTGGACGAGCAGCCCGCAAAGGGAGATGTTCCTCTTTGCGACTGCGAACGACGTGACGCAGACCTGCAGCTTGTCGGGGTTATTCACCTCCATGCAGGCATCGAGCGAAACGTCGGATAGCCGCTCGAAGCAGGACTGGGACATGTTGGCCGCGGAAATCGCGGCGCATGCGGATGCGTTCTGCCCTGCGACCGCAAGGTCGTATAGGCACTGGTCGTTGCATGCTGGCGTGACGGGCGTCTGGTTGGTATCGTTCGCCCCGCCGGGCGGCTGCGGCGTGACGTTGGTGTTGTTCGGGGGCACTACCGCAGGCCCGCTGCCTTTCTGGCCCAGCAAGGAGATAAGGGCCGCGCCGACAATGACTATCAGGACGAGCAGGACGCCTATCAGCACTATCGTCTGCCTTCCGTCCTTGGCGTCGTCGCCTTTGTCCCCTTTGGAGTAATAGGATTTATCCCTAGCCATGGGGATAAAACGGAGGGAAAGTTTAAAAACGAGCCATCGACGCTATCGCAAAAAAGGTATTAGTGTGGTTCTGCTTGACAGAGGAGAAAATTCATTAATTTAAATTTGCTCTTTCAAAGCAACAATCCGCCCTGGCAATCCGGGGCGGAAAGAGTGGGAGGCGGGATGGAGCCCTCGGGTGTACCATCCCCTCTCGATACTCATTCCGTGCCCGTTCCGGCACGGGCTTGCGAGAAGGGAAAGTGGAAACTTTTAAAAATATCTCGGATTAAATGAGAATTGCCTTTTTCTAAAAGGTTGGCAAGTCAGTTTAGGGAATGATTGGGAAATTAATGGTAAATAGGAGGTTATGAATATGGCAAAGAAGGAACACCTGAACTTAGTGTTTATTGGACATGTCGACTCTGGAAAGTCGACCACGGTCGGTAGGATACTGTACGAAACCGGCGCGATATCCGAGCAGACGCTCAACAAGCTGAAAGACGAGGCGGCGAAGGTCGGCAAGGCCACGTTCGAGTTCGCATTCGTCATGGACGCCCTCAAGGAGGAGCGTGAGAGGGGAGTCACGATCGACATCTCCCACAGGGAGTTCGAGACGCCGAAATACTACTGCACCATCATCGACGCACCCGGCCACAGGGACTTCGTAAAGAACATGATCACCGGTGCGAGCCAGGCGGACGCCGCAGTCCTCCAGGTCTCGGTGAAGGACGGCATCCAGCCCCAGACCAAGGAGCACGCGTTCCTTGCGAAGGTGCTCGGCATCGGCCAGATTGCGATAAACATGAACAAGATGGACGCGGTCGGCTACAAGAAGGAGGAATTCGACAAGGTCAAGGTTGAAGTCGAAAAGCTCCTCAAGGGCATCGGCTACAAGGTCGAGAACGTCCCGTTCGTCCCGTGCTCGGGCTACGTCGGCGACAACCTCAAGAACAAGTCGGCGAACATGCCCTGGTACACCGGCCCGACTCTCCTCGAGGTAATAGACACGTTCAAGATCCCGCCGAAGCCGCTCGACAAGGCGCTCAGGCTCCCGGTCCAGGACGTCTTCACGATCACCGGCCACGGGACGGTTCCGGTCGGCAGGGTCGAGACCGGCAAGATGAGGCCGGGTGACAGCGTCATCGTCATGCCTTCAGGCGTGAAGGGCGAGGTCAAGAAAATCGAGATGCACCACCAGGAGCTCACCGAGGCGATCCCGGCGACAACGTCGGATTCAACCTCAAGGGTGTCGACAAGAAGGACATCAAGAGGGGAGACGTCATCGGCCCCGTCCACGAACCCGCCGACGGTCGCGGAGGAGTTCACGGCGCAGATAGTCGTGCTGAACCACCCGACGGCGATATCGGTCGGCTACACGCCGGTGTTCCACATACACACCGCGCAGTTTGCAGGCCAGATATCCGAGCTCGTGGAGAAGAAGGACCCGAAGACAGGGCAGACGGCCCAGGCGAAACCGGACTTCATCAAGACCGGCGACGTCGCGATCGTCAAGATCAAGCCGCTGAAGCCCGTAGTCATCGAGAAGTTCTCCGAGTACCCGCCGCTGGGCAGGTTCGCGCTGAGGGACATGGGCCAGACGGTGGCGGCGGGCGTCGTGCTCGAAGTCAAGCCGAAGGTCATGTCGTAAAGGGAACTTCAGCCCTTTTCAACCCCTTTTTATTTGATTTTTTATTTTCTCATTTTCCTCTTTTTCGCCTGAATCATCCCATGCCGCCACATGGCTTTTTCCCCAACCATTAAGCTATATTTTTAAACACTTCTAGCAACAGTATATACGGGATACTCATGGTCAAAAGGCATAACATCTTACTCGCAAGCAGCATAGCGCTCACGATAGCGGCAGGAACGTATGTCGGGATAGGGGCGTTCAAGGACCACAAGAGGCAGTTGGCGCACAACCAGAGCGTCGCCACGATGGTGGAGAGGTTCAAGGGCTGCCCGGACAGGTTCATCTCATACCACGAATGCTTCAGCAACGAGGACAGGGACAGGCTCCGGACCGAAGCCGAGAGGGACAGGAACGAGGGCAGGTTCCAGGATGCGGCTCTAAAATTCAACATGCTCGGCATGGACAACGACGCTTCCGAGATGGCCGGCAGGTGCCCCGAATCCGTGAGGAGGAGCCTTCTTGAGAGGTTCTCAATCCGGAGGGACGCGGTCGCGAGGGCAATCCAGCTGGACCGGGATGGCAAATTCGGCGTGGTCCCCATGGACGCGCCTGCGAGAATCCCCGTGCCCGCATCGCCCCCAAGCGCGCCGGTCGCGCCGAGTCCAGGCCCGGCAGTCGTTCCGGACGGCGGGGCGGCAGCACCGGCCGAGGCTCCGGTGTCTTCGGGAGACGCATCTGCGGCAAATCCGGCGACATCAGGAAGCGCAACCGCCGCGCCTGCGAACGCGGGCGTCCAGTTCTACACTACGCGCACGAACCCGTTCGAGCTCGATTCGGCCCTTCAAGCCATAATCTCTGCCACAACCGGCAGGGAGGCGAGGGCGAAGGTGAACGCGCTTTTCGACAGGCTTCACCGGGGGGGAACCTCAGGAGTGGCCGTCATGGATATGGCAGGCAGGCCTCCGAGGACCGCGGCTGAAGCTCTCGCGCAGGGCGGGGACTGCACCGATTTGGCGAACATAGTCATCGCGCTCTGCAGGGAGCTTCGGATTCCCGGCGGCGCTTACATACTCCATTTCAACAACGCGCCCGCGGATGTCGACCACATGGTCCCGTACGTGCAAATCGGCGGGAGGCGCATAATAGTCGACCTCCAGACCTCGAGGCTCGGAGACACGGCGCAGGGCGAATATACCGAGGTGCACAGGCTCACGTTCGACCAGGCGGCTTTCATGTTCCACCGCGAGCAGGGCGACTACTACCGCGACCGCGGGCAGGGCACCGAGGCCCTTGCGGCTTACCGGAGGGCGGCCGAGATTTACAACAACGACGGCTACACCCACCAGAACATCGGCATCCTGCTCGAGAGGAGCGGGGACATGAGGGGGGCGGCCCAGGCGTTTCGGAGGGCGGCCGAACTCGACCCCAGGTTCAGGGGCGACCGGACGCGCGGCACATACAACCACGAGCTGCAGGCCGCGCAGGAGGCCTTCGGAAGGCAGGACTGGCAGGGATGCGTAACGCACTTCAGGAACGCGCTCGCTTCGGGCGAGGCGCTAAGCCCGGCGGACAGGCAGACCCTCGAAAGGAACGCCGCCGCCTGCGAAGCAAACGCATCCGGTTCGGGAGCCCGCAAGTAACACTCGTTTTTATTCCTTTTGCGGCTAAGCTCTCTCATGATTACCAACATAGGCACTATTTTCCAATCGAAGCTCGAGGGCAAGGACGTCGCGCTCCGCGGCTGGGTCCACCGGCACCGCGTAAGCGGGAACATGGCGTTCATCGTGATGCGGGACCCGACAGGCATCATCCAGATAACCGTGAAGAAGGACAAGGTCTGCGACAAGGACTGGAAGGACGCCAACAGCGCTTACGTCGAAAGCTCGTTCACCATGACCGGCCGCGTCAAGAAGGACGACCGCGCCCCGGGCGGATACGAGATAGAGGCGAACGGGTACACGCTGATTTCTCAGGGCGAGCCGTTCCCGATTTCCAAGGACCTCTCCGAGGAATACCTGCTGGACATAAGGCACCTGTGGATGCGCTCCCAGAAGATGACCAACATCATGAAGGCGCGCCACCACATCGTGAATTATCTCCGCGAATTCTTCGAGACCGAGGGGTTCTACGAGCTCGCCCCGCCGATAATCACGCGCTCGGGCTGCGAGGGAGGCTCGACGCTTTTCGAGATGGACTATTTCGGGGAGAAGGCGTACCTGACGCAGAGCTCGCAGATGTATGCCGAGGTGTTCATCTTCGGCCTCGGCAAGGTCTATGTCATGGCGCCGTCATTCCGGGCCGAGAAGTCCAGGACGATACGCCACCTGGCCGAATACTGGCACCTCGAGCCCGAGATGGCATTCTACGACTGGAAGATGAACATGGACCTCCAGGAATCGATGGTGAAATACGTGGTGGGCAAGATGGTCGGCGGGTATCCCGAGCTCCTCAAAGCGTGCGGACGCGACCCCGAGGACCTCCGCGATACGATTGAGAAGCCGTTCGAGAGGATGGATTACGAGGTGGCGGTAGAGGAGGTCAACGAGCTGGGCGGCAAGATGGAGTGGGGCCAGGATTTCGGGGCCGACGAGGAGGCTCTCCTCACCAAAGGCGCCCCGGCGCCAATGTTCGTGACGAGGTTCCCCAAGGAAATCAAGGCGTTCTACATGAAGGAGGACCCGAACAAGTCCGACGTGGTCCTCAATGACGATTTGCTCGCGCCCGGCCGGACACGGGGAGATTATAGGCGGAAGCGAGAGGATTTGGCACTACGACGAGCTCATTGCCCGCATGAAGGAGCAGAATCTGAAAATCGAGGACTACCAGTGGTATGTCGACCTGCGCAGGTTCGGGAGCGTCCCGCATTCGGGCTTCGGCCTGGGCATCGAGAGGTTCGTGAAATGGACATTGAACCTCGACCATATCCGCGACGCGATTCCATTCCCGCGCACGATTAATAGATGCTATCCGTAGCTGGAAGGATTGTCCGGGTTGATGCCATAGCAGCGTATTCACACCTTAGCCGCAGGCATGCGATGAAGGGTATGGGCATTATTATCGCGGTTTGCGGCCATCTCTGACGCGTTAATAAAGATTATCCCACATATAGCTGGATATAACCAGCAGGGATAGGGGTGGTGTAATGAACAGGTTGAAAAACAGGGAAAACATACCAGCGCCAGCCGGCAGAACGCCCGCTCTTGCGCTCTCAGGACTGCTTCTTGTCGCCCCGCTCATCGGAGCAGGGTGCGATTCCAGGGGGGAATTTGCCCCAGAGCGCGAAGGCCGAGGTCACATGCAGCCGGAGCGAAACCAAGGCCAAGGTGGGTTGGGTGGAGGTTTCCGTGAAAGGGAACTGCAGCGGGAATGAAGTCGATGGCGTGGACATCCGGATGCCGTGCGGGAGCAAGAGGTTCCAGGAGAGCTGCACGCTCAGCCTTCCGGTCCCGGGGGCCGCATCGCTCGTGCGCGGCAGGGTTTCCGTCCCGATAGAAATCGTGGTGACGGATAATGGCGACGGCGCCTCTGTCGAGATAAGCAGGAAAAATAGGAAAAATATCTGAACGAAGGAAAATAAGGAAAAGGAAGATAGGGGGTTCACTCGTCCGACGCGTAAAGGAACGCGTCGTTGAGCTTGTACTCGAAGAGCTCGTGGGGCTTGAAGAAGCGGTGGACTTCCTTCTCAGCGGTCTCCTTCGAGTCGGACGCGTGTATCACGTTACGCGAGGTGCTGTTCGAGAAATCGCCGCGCACGGTCCCGCCCGGCGCCTTGGAGGCGTTCGTCGGGCCGACAATCAGCCTCGTCACTTCCACGGCCTCCTTGCCCTCGATGACGACCGCGACTATCGGCTGCGAGGTCATGAACTTCTCGAGGTCCGCATAGAACGGCTTGCTGGTAAGGTGCGCGTAGTGCTCCTTCGAGAGCTCCTTGCTCATCTGGAGCATCTTGATTCCGACGACCTTGAAGCCCTTGTGCTCGAAGCGCGTCAGGATGTCCCCGATGAGGCCCCTCTGGACGGCGTCCGGCTTGATGAGGAGGAGAGTGCGCTCTTTCATCCCATCACGCCTTCTTCTTGGCGGCTTCCGGGGGGTTCTTCCCGGCCTTCGCCGTGCCGGCCTTCGTGGCTTCCATGGCCATGAACTTCTTGGCCGCCGGGGTCCATTTCTGCCTCCTGCCCTCGCGCCCGAGGCCCAGGTTGTTCTTCTTGCATTTGCTGGAGCAGAAATTGTATATCGTCCCGTCCTTCTTAACATACATCATGCCGGTCCCCCTTGCTATGGGACCGTCGCAGAACGAACAGTTGGCCATTTGTTTCACCTTGCCTTTATCTCCTTGGCTTCCCTGTCGGTCTCGAGAAGGACGATGACCATGCCCTTCTTCACGGGGCCTTTCACGTTCCTCAGGATGACCCTGCCGGCATCCGGACCCTCGAGCACCTTGCAGAGGACCTGGTATATCTCGCCGTATACGCCCGTCTTCGCGCGTATCTCGACGATTTCAGCTGGAAAACCATCTGCCATGGGTATCACTTCTGCGGCTTGGGCAGCTTCTTGATTATGTCCTGGAGCTTTTCCGTAGCCCCGCCCGCATTCTCGACCGCGACGGCGGACGTGCCGACTTCGATGCCGACCGCCTTCCCGAGTTCGACTTTCGTCGGAATGAACGCGTAGGGAATGCTGTGCTCCTTGCAGAGCATCGGGATGTGCACGACCACTTCCTCGGGCGTGACATCGCCTGCGACGACCACGAACTGCGCTGATTTGCGCTCGATGGACTTCGTCGTCTCGTTGACGCCCTTCTTTATCTTGCCCCCGTCCTTTGCGACAGAGAGCATCTCCATTATCTGGGGAATCAATTCCGCTGGTATTTCCAAATCTACGTATCCCATAGTTACACCTCGATTTCTGTCATCGGTTTAACGAGGACAAAAATCGAATTTTGTCCGCACCGGAATCCATCGGATTCCGGTCCAACTAAAAATCGCAACATGATTGATATATGGGCGGATTTAAAAGGTTTATGCCGACGGCGCCGGCCCGCCCCGCCCGCCTGCTCAAAGCACGGAGCAGCTCACCGAGCGGACGCCCTTGTCCTTTTTCAGCAGGGCGAACAGCTCCCGGATTCTTTTGGCATCGGCGCACACTATCAGCACCTCGAGGCAGATGCCGACGTGGTGCTGGTGCACGACGGTCTTGATGCTGTCCTCGAATTCGTGCAGCAAATCCGACACCCCGTGCTTCTCGCTCGAGCGGTAGGTGACCATGAACACCGCATCGACGTGCCCCTTGATGGATTCGAGGAGCCTGTATTCGCCCAGAAGCGATGAGAGCGTCGCCCGGAGGAGCTTCGAGCGGCTTTTGAACCCCAGGCTAATCTGGACGCGGTCGAGCTCCGCAAGGGTTTCCTTGTCCATAGACACGCTGATGATTTCCATGCAATCCACTTTCCCGCCGGCCCCCATTCGTGCGGCGGCTTGCGGCCTGTTAATAATTTCGGGGCGGGATTTCGGAATAGTTAATAATAATTATCATAATATTTAATAATGAATCGGAGCGAAATGAGATCATGCTGTTCGAAATAATCGTCGCGACCGTCATTGTCAGCCTCATGTCGCTTGTCGGCATCCTCCTGCTTTCGTTCAAGAAGGACACCCTGGACAGGCTGGTCTTCGTCATCCTCGCATTCGCGACCGGGTCTCTGCTCGCCGCGGCATTCTTCGACCTCCTTCCCGAGGCGCTTTCAGGAATCCAGCCCGAGCCGGCGTTCACATTGGCCCTGACCGGCATCATCCTGATGTTCGTCCTCGAGCGCATCATGCACTGGCACCACGAGCACCACGACCATGCCAAGCACGAGAAGCCCGTCGCGTACATGGTCCTGCTGGGCGACGGAGTCCACAACTTTTTCGACGGCGTGGCCATAGCCGCGAGCTTCATCGCATCGCCCGCGCTCGGGGTTACTACCACCCTGGCAATCATACTGCACGAAATCCCCCAGGAATTGAGCGACTACACGCTCCTCCTGTACGCGGGATTCTCGCCGAAGAAGGCCGCCTTCACCAACCTCCTTAGCGGGCTCACGGCCCTCCTGGGGGCGATTGCGTTCTATTATTCCTCGTCCTTCGTGGAGAACGTCCAGTATTTCGGCCTCGCCTTCACCGCGGGCATATTCATCTACATCTCCTGCACCGACATCCTGCCCGAGATGCACAAGGAGGAGAAACGGTCGAAATCGATGATACAGCTCGCGGCCATCCTGGCGGGCATCCTGATGATTTGGGCAATGACGAACACCCTTCATGTCTAAGGCGCGGGATAAGGACCGGGCTCCGCCCATTTACGGACAATCCATCCGTCTGCCGCCGGAGCGAGCATTAGTATATACGGAGTCCGCTCCGGCACTCCGATTTACATAAGAAGAAAAGAACACAGAAGCTGGCGGAGAAGATATCAGACGGTTAACAGAATTCGCATGTTCCGCTCTCTGCCCCTTTTTTCTTGTATTCCTGGAAGCATTTGGGAGTGCAGAAATACGCCTTCTGCCCGATGATGTTCTGCCTCTCTATCCACTTCGGGGACGCCATTGCCCCGCAAACCATGCATTTCTTCTCATCGCCCATCTGAACACCTCGAATCAGTATTACCGGTTATCCGCTCATTTGTCCGCGCCCGGGGTTCCTGTCCCAAGGCCCTCGTCGCCGAGGGGCTTATCGGTGTCGATGATGAATAAATCCGACAGGTTCCCGTTCTTGTCGCCGGATTCCCCGGCGCCGCCCTGCGAACCGGAGGTCGTGTTGCCTGATGATTCGGCGCCGGCCCCTGCCCCGTTATCCGGCGCGTTTCCGCCCGTTCCGGCGGACACATTCCCGGCATCGCTGCCGGCCGGGCCCTTCTTGGCGCACCCGGAGAGCGCTAGGGACAACGCCATCGCAAGCAGTATCACGAATTTCATGTTCATGTTCATGCACCCTCCAGTATGAGCAGCCTAATCGCATTGAATTCCTGCAACAGGTCGAGCCCGTCATCCCAGCACTCGAGGTTCTCGCGGCCGTATTCGAAGTTGTTCTCCACGGCCGCGGAATACTCGCACTGGCTGATGAGGGATTCGACATCATCCCGAAGCGCCCGGCCGCGGCTGAGAATTTCTTCCTTGTTGCCGTTGTTGCCATCCTCGATTATCGGTTCGGCGTAATCCAGGACCGCGAGCATCTGATCGGCCCGGAACAGGAGGATGAGCCTCGAGTGTCGCAGGTGGAGCGACGCGATTCTCGTGATGTTGCCGCTCTCGTAAGCGGGATAGATGTCGTCGGTGAGTTCCTCACCATTTTCCACGACGCTTTCCATTCCCGATGTGTCGGCCCCCAGAGCGCCTAGGGACGCTATCTCGGAATTCGCCTGGCCAATCTCGTTTTCCACGTAGGATTTTGCGGCCGTTTTCTCCTTGTCCAGTGCGTCCATCCTGCATTCATCGCGCGTTTCCATCAGCGGTTTTTCGCCTTCTCGCACGCACGAGAAAAAGGCGGGCGTCTTGTTCTGGAACGCGTCCTTCACGATGTCCCCGAGCAGTTCGAGCGAATCCGCGCCGAGCTGCAGCGAGGCGAGCCCGAATTCGAGCTGGCTCGCGTCATCGGCGGCGTCCCTCAAATCGGCCAGGTCGTCATCCAGGTCGTCCACGTTGCCGGATGAATCGAAAACCGGGACGTTTTCCGCGTCCGCGCAGCCTTCCCTCATGGAAAGCCAGTCTTTAGCGTACGCCACATCGCACGATGCGTAGTCGTAGCGCGCATCGAGGATGGCGGGCAACGCGCCATTGGCCGCGAAAGCCGAACCGGCCATAACCAGCAGAAACAGAGAAATCCATTTCATAGAATCGGAACTACTTTGCGCCCAACATTTTTATGGGTGCTCCCGCGGGCGGGATTCCCGGCAGTAGCAGCCAGGGTCAGAACCCCAGTCCAAGGAAATGCAGGACGAGCACGAAGATGAAGCCGACTACGCCGCCGAATGCGACGGCGAGCACGGACCACAGGTTAATGTCGATTCCGAGATGGAACGCGGAATTCAGCAGGACGAACGCTATGATGCCTATTACCGAGTTCAGGAGAATGAGGAGCGGCTCCTTCAGGAACCGTATCAGGAGGAGAAGCACGAACAGCGCGGCGATGAGCGCACCGAGCTCGATGTAGATTGCCATGATGGCATTAACGCCTGCAACCGTTTAATGCCTTCCCATGCCGCGGAAACGCGGTGTGCCGGATTTTCTTTATAAAGAAGGCTTGGTTGGACATTTCCTCAAGTCGGGGACACTTCCCCGGTCCAAGAATCTGGGGGCCCTTCCGGGCCTCATTATAATCAATCAAGGTGGTCGGATGGAAAGGATGGAAAGTTCGGTTGCGGAAAAAATCGAATCGCTGATGAGATACCGTGAATCGCTCGACGAGAGCGAGAGGGAGTTGTTCGACGTCCTCATCCATTATGCGAACGAGGTCGCGCTGGCCGTCGGGCAGGGCATCTCCCCAGACCAATCATTCATGCTGAAGAGGTAACAGCCTTCTTTATGGGAGCAACCGCCGGAGCGGGACGAGAGGCCTGCTCCGGCTGATATTTTTAGGGGCGTGGGAGGGCTTTGCCCTTCCCGCCTCCCACTCTAGAACTTTTTTTATAATAAAATTACTGCTGGCCGAAAACGAACTGCAGGAGCACCGGATGCCTGGAGTCGATCACCTTGTCCAGCTTTTCCTTCATCCCAGGCGCCTTCGCCTTCTCGTGGAGCAGCGTGAGGATGGCCTGCCGTGCCTTCAGCGCGCCGACGAGGTTGTCGTTCACCTGCTCGAACATCTTTGCCAGCTCCACGGCTTCGGGGCCGAGCGCCTTGACATCGATTTCCTCGGGGGCTCCGTGGTGGCCGTGGCATCCGCCGCAGCATTCATCCTCAGACTTGCCTTTCTTGCAGTGGCCTTCCATAAGAATCGGGCTGAATGGGTTGGAAACAATTTAAAAATAGCGAATCGGGCTTGAAGGGAGTGCCGGGCTTGGTGGTGCGGACGCGTTCAGCGGCGGGATTTCGAAGGCGCTTGAGCTTCCGCACCTTGGACGCCTTCCCCTTCCTGCCGGGCAGGCGGCCGTGCTTGCGGACCTTTCTAGGCGCCTTGGCCGGCTTGCGCTTCGCTGCCTTTTTTCTTTTAACTGCCATTCCGTATCACCAAAAACTGATGCCTTCGATATCTGGACTCGGTGAGGAAGTTCCTCAAGCGCTATAGGATTACAATCTTAACCCATCCACGCACTTTAGAGGTTATCTTCATCGCGCCAAAGCGAGCTTAACAAGCACGGGTTTCGTGCAGTGAGTTATAGTCCAGTCACCGCATTTATGGCCAATTGCTTGACAGAGGCTGCAAAGGACGCATCCTTTCCAGGACAACCGAAATGCCCGAACAAAGGCATCAGGTTATAGTCGTTGTAGCGAAAAAAGCTTAACGCTTTCTACAAAAAATTTATAATTTTTTCCTTTTTATGTTAGAAAAAGTCTATTTTTACGTAATATTGACATCTTATTAACTGGATATATGTGAAATATCTGTTTTTATACCTTCCTGCGGTCCCACGGGCCGGCTCATCAGGAGAGGAGATTCGGGGCGAAAAGGAGCATCATGCCCAGGAGCAGCATCACGGCCCCGCCGATGATTTTGCAGTACCTTGCGTATTTCTCCCCGGTGTTGCTCATGATGAGGAGGGCGGACCCGAAAACGAGCAAATCATCCAGCATGAAGAAGAAGTCGTATAGCGCGATATAGGCGTAATGCTCCAGCGGGGAAAGGCCGCTCAATGCCAGGACCTGCGTGAACACGGCCGGGATGGCGGACGAGCAGACGAACTCGATTGAGTTTATCGTGAATGCCAGGAAAACGATGCCCGCGAAAGTCATCCAGCTCAGGGGGGCCGCGACGAGCTCCTTCATCCGGGCCGAGAGCTTCTTCTTGTCATCGACGCCGGTCACCTTGCAGACCATGGCGCCCTTCGTCTCGAGGTATTCCCGTATGGACAGGATTCCGCCACCTAGCGCGATGAGCCCGATGATTATCGTGACGGCGCGCACGTAGCCCAGGAAGAGGAATGCGTTCAGCCATGCGGTCATGAACAGGAAGTAAAGCACCCCCGAGGAGAACACGAACGTGCCGACAATCAGCGCGAGCCTGCGCTTGTCGTTCAGGTTCATGAGGAGGCTGATGAGGTAGACCAGGACCCACATCGCGCACGGGTTGAAGCCGTCGACGAGGCCGAGGACCACGGCAAGGAGAGGGAGGGACATCTTCGTGACATCCGTCCTTCCGAGGAAGGGGAGGTCCATCCCCTTGGTCAGGAAATCCGACGTCGTCGATGAAACGGGCGCCCCGCCGCACCCGTCTTCCAGGCATTTTCCGACCGCGTCGCGTATCTGCGCGCCGGTCGTGTTTTCGGACTGGAAGCCGACGAATATCCTGTTCCCGAATATTGTCGTGGGCGTGCCCAGGCTTTCAGGCCCCATGCTGAAGTTCTGCGCCATGATGAGCAGGAGCCGCGATTCGGAGGGCACGGTGATGTCGTGCCTGACGATGACGATGTCCGGAAAATCGGATTGCAGCTTCCCGTTGAACGGCTCCTGGGCCGCGCAGTGCGGGCAGGTGGGGGAATAGAAGAAATGGACTATCATCTTTCCGGAATAATCCGCCTGCCGGGGGGCGGTGTAATCCAATGCGAGGAGCGCTACGCCGATGATGAGCAGGATGATGGCGAGGTTCCGGTTGAACGGAGCGGCTAGGAAACCCGAGACCTCGTCCGTGATTTTCATATAATCAGCCTTTTCCTTCCGGCCGATTCGTTAATGGCGCTCATGTTCTTAAGGGTATATTCGTCCAGGAGGCGCTCGTCTTTCCGCCCAAGCTTCTCGATTATCATCCCCCAGTGGACCGAAACGGCATCCCCATTCTTCAATCCGGAAACGAAGCGCATCCCGCCCCGCTCGAGCGATGCCTTCGATAATTTTTCCCGCATGGCGAACCCGCCGTCATAGGCAATCGAACGCCGGAGGAGCGTCGCCTTGCCCCCGTCCGCAGAAATGACCTTCCCGGAGGTAATGCAGCATGAATCGAAGTTGCGCACAGAGCGCGGGACCGCGTTGCTGACGAAATTGACGTAAAGGACGTTGAAGCTGTGGTGGGGGAGGATTCCTTCGGGCAGATTGTCGCACAGCCGCCTCGCCCTCGCGGGCTGTTTTCCCTTGAGGAGGTCTTTTTCGATGAACGAGCGCAATGCGCTTGCCCGCACGGATTCGAGAAGGCGGTTTCCGGTCCAGAACGCCCTGACCACATCGGTGTCGAACGGATCGAGGCCGTTTTCGCGGGCGATGAGGGAGAGATACGCGTAATGGGCGGAGAAGCCCGCCAGTTCAGCCCGGATTGCGCCTGGCCCGGTTTTCCCGGACTGGAATTTCCGGAGGGCTTGGCAGAAGCCCCGCGTGCCGCAGTATCCGCGCCTGTTAGGCGGGTACGCGTAATAGGATGCGAGTTCGGCCCCTTCCATGCAATCAGGACCCGATTTCCTGCAGGCCCGCCGCCCGGGGGCGGGATAATACGGCCATGTAGGCGACTGACGCGGCACCGGCGAGAATCAGGAAAATGCCCGCCGCCCCTATGACCGTGACGGTTTTCCCAAGGAAAGCCGCTTCGAACGCGGACGTGACGATGCCGCCGAGGGTGAATATGCATGCCGCCTTGAAGAGGGGCACGTACCTGAGGGATGTGTACCACGCCATCATGAACGCGCCGAGGGCTGCCGACGTCAAAACCAGCCATGCAAGGGCTTCCGCGCTGATTTGCGCAAGCGACCCGATTGAGCCGCTCGCCCACATGAATGCGACCAGGATGGAAGAGCCCATGAGCATCCGCGCCGCCATGAGGGTCCTCGGATGGATGTCTGCAAGCGCTTTGCGGGAGAGCGCGTATTCAAGGGCCCACAGGACGGTCGCCCCGAGGACGAGCAACTGCCCGGCGCCGAATTGCATGTCGCCGGAAACCAGGAGCGCGTTGCCAATCAGGATTGCGAATCCTGCGGCCATGTCCTTCGGGGAGGGCGTCTCCTTCAGGACGAGATAGCCGAAGACGCCGGCGAACACGAACAGCGAGCGGTAGATGAACGAGCTGACCGCCGCGCCGCCGAGCTTGAGGCCCCAGAAGAACATGGCGAATGGGATGCTCCCGCCCACCACGCCTATGACCGCAAGCGCGGCCAGCTGCCTGCGCGAGAGGCTCCGGATGCGTGCTGCCTCCCCGAGGGCGAGTATTGCCGCGGCGACCAGGATGAACGCGCCCGCGTTCTTGAGGACCGTGTAGGCGACGGGGTCGGCGAGCTTCACGGCGACGCCGTTCATGAACACCGAGAAGCCGCTGATGAGGGCGGCGAGCAGGGCCAGTGCGATGCCTTTGCGCATATTGTCTTCCATGTTTGTGGGATTGGACGGGAAAATATTAAAGGATGCGGCAGGTAATGTTGGGTCATGGGAAAGAAGCTCCGCATCGGCTGGTTCACCTTCACGTGCTGCGAGGACAGCTCGATAATATTCGTCGAGATGATGAACAAGCGCTTTTTCGAGTGGAAGAAGATTCTCGATTTCAGGCACTGCAAGATGATAAAGTCGAAAAACGTCCTGGACAGCCTCGACGTGGCGTTCGTGGAGGGCGCGATATCGAACGACCGCGACAAGGCCAAGCTCCTGGAAATCCGGGGGAAGGCGAAATACCTGGTCGCAATCGGCTCGTGCGCATGCACCGGCGGCCCTTCCGCCCAGAGGAACACGTTCCCGGAGCATCTCAAGGTGAAAATCGAGCCGTTCCTGCGGAAATGGGACCTTTACAGGGATGTCCTGCCCCTGGACAAAATTGTGGCCGTGGATGACCGTGTCGACGGCTGCCCCATGGTGGAGCAGAAGTTCCTCGAGGTCCTCGGCAAGTACCTTGCCGAATTCGGGGTGATTAAGGAGAATGCCGGCCTGCCCGGGGCCAAGGGGGGAAAGGCCATAGCCAAAGGATAGGGGGAAACACAATGCACACGCAAAGCTTCGACATTACGATAAAGAACCTGAGCAAAATCGAGGGGCACACAGACCTGGACGTGGCCGTCAAGGACGGGAAGGTCGTCAGCGCGAAGCTGAGGATTGACGAGAACAAGAGGTTCTTCACGACCGGGGCCATAGGAAAGCCGGCCCTCGGCATCCACCAGGTCGTGTCGAGGATATGCGGGACCTGCTCGATAGCCCACCTGCTCGCCTGCATCAACTGCGTCGAGGACGCGTTTTCCGTGGAGCCCTCGGAGCAGACGGTCAAGCTGAGGGACCTGCTCCTGTACGGGCTGAACATCAGGGACCATGCGCATGCACCTGTACCTGTTCTGCCTGCCGGACATCTTCGGGAAGGATTCGGTGCTCGATTTCGCGGACGAGGGATACGAGCACGACCTCGTGCACAAGGCGTTCGACGTGAAAAGCGCCGGGAACGACCTGTGCGTGCTGTCCGGGGGGAGGGCGGTCCATTCGCCGTTCCCGCAGGTAGGGGGCTTCATGAAGATTCCGAAGAAGGAGGACGCGAAAAAAATCGCGGACGAGCTTCGGAGTATACGCAGCTCGGCAATCGAGTTCGTCGACATCTTCAAGAAGAGGGACTTCCGGTTCATTTCCGAGACGATGTACATCGCGCTCCGCAACGACAGGTTCAGCTACCAGGACGGGGACCTGATGACGTCCGACGGCGCGCGCGTCGCGCACGGCAATTTCCGGGACCACCTCCAGAAGTTCGTCGTGCCGTACTCGCAGGCGCCGGGATTCGAATTCAAGGGGAGGCCGTATGTCGTCGGCGCCCTGGCCAGGATGAACATGAACCGGGACACGCTCCACCGGGATACGCGCAGGGACCTTTCGTCCGCGCTTTCCGTGTTCCCCTCGGACAACATCTTCAACAATAACCTGGCCCAGGCCATCGAGATAGTCCACTGCATCGATTCGTCCATCGAGCTCCTCGAGACCATGGAGTTCCGGAACGAGCCTAAAGTCGCGATAAAGCCCAAAAAATCCGAAGGAATCGGCGTGCTGGAGGCTCCGCGCGGGACGCTTGTACTATCATCTGCACATCGACGACGCCGGGAAGATAGAGTTCGCGGACCTCGTGATTCCGACGTCGCAGAACCAGATAAAGATGGACAAGGACATCGGGGCGCTCGTCCAGGACAGGATAGAGAAGGGCGTCCCCCGGGAGCAGATGCCCCTGGAAATCGAGAAGCTCATCCGCGCCTACGACCCCTGCATGAGCTGCGCGACGCACTTCCTGAAAGTAAACTGGAAAGGAGGCGCGAAACCGCGGAGAGCGCCTTCCCGGGCGGCATCGAAGACGGAACGGCGATGATGCGGACCGAATCCAACGCGCCCATCTTCAGCAGGAGCTTGAGCGTCATCGCGAGGTCGAAATCGTGCATCGAGTATGCCTTGCCGCCGGAAAGCGAATCGATGCCCTCGAGGAGCACGACCTTGTCAAGGCCGACAGCCGAATCCAGGATGATGAGGTCGCGGCCTTCCTTCTCGAGGTTCTCGGCGGCGTCGAATTCCTTGAATGAGACGAACGGGAACTTTTTCTGCAGCAGGGGCATCAGGCGCAGGGCTATGGAATCGGCATCCACGAGCGGGTTGCCGAAAACGAGGATTTTTTGGCGCGAACCGGCCCTTTTCGCATTTCCCCTTATGGTGTTCAGCCCCATCCTTCCATCCGGAGTTTTTTAGGGTCCACGGAAAGCGCGACGAGGCATTCGCGGACTGCCTTCACCATCCCCGGAGGCCCGCATACGAACCAGTCGAAATCTTTCGCGGTCTGGACGTGGCGGACAAGCATCTCGTGGTTCACCCGCCCGCATTCGCCCGCCCAGCCATCCGGCTTTTCGCGCGTGAGCGTGATTACGACTTTTATGCCAGGGTGTTTTTTCTGGAGCTCCGCAAGCTCGTCCGCGAATAGCACGTGGTCGCGCGTCCTCGTGCTGTAGAATAGCACGAACCGGCCGGGCACGTTTTTTTCGGATATCTGCCGGAGCATGCTCATTATCGGCGAGATGCCCGTCCCCCCTGCGATGAAGGCGGCCTTCTGCTCGTTCTTGTATGCCATGTGGCCTGCAGGGCCTTCGACGCCAAGGATGTCGCCTGATTTGAGCTTGGCGAGCTGGCTCGTCATCTGCCCTCCGACCATGTCTATGGCGAATTCGAGGTAATCCATCGAAGGGACCGAAGCGACGGAGTAAGGCCGCCGGAGGACGCTTGCGCCGCCATCATCCAGCCTGTGAAGGAAGAAGAACTGGCCCGGGACATACGGGGGAATCCGGCCTGAAACCGGCTGAAGGCGGAAAATCCTGACATCCGGCGCCGGGGAGCCGACCTTGATGACCTTATATCGTTCTATCGCCAAATAAACACCGGAAAAGAGCTGTCAATGCGCTGCTTACGCCTTGATATTAAGCTAAATATTTAAAGATGCACAGCAGAAAGACGTTGAACCGGGCCCGGCAGGGATGCGGGCCCCCAACAGGCGGGGAATAGCCCGAAGGGAGAAGGGAGAATCTGAATGGTCCTTTGCATAATCGCATTTTTCGTCTTCGCAGTGATGTCCGTGTTCTCGGCGAAATACAGGCCCCTGGCACGCGAGGGGCTGAGGTGCGTGTTCAGGACGGTCACATTCAAGCCGTGCGATACCGGGCTGGACGACCGCATCAAGGCCGAGATGGTCAGCGGGCTGCTGAAATTCTCGCCGGGCGGGGCGAAGCTCCTGAATAGGCATTTCACGCTGTTCTCGTGGATATTCGTCCTGCTGAGCGCCGGCAGCCTGATTTACAGCCTGTACGGCATATACAACTTCTATTACTTCGGCAACTGCGACGGGCCGGCCAGCGTGAACGCCTGCGTCCTCAACCAGATTACCGGGGATTACGGGCGGTTCAGCGAGCCCAAGGACCTGGTGGCCCCCACGGCCCTGGACGGAATAACCGCCGGGATGGAGGGCGCGGACACCGTCATTGTGGAATTCGGATGCTTCACCTGCCCGTACACCGCGAAGGCCGAACCCGCAGTCCAGCAGATACTGCGCAAGTACGACGATTCCGTTTATTACGTGTTCAAACCGTACCCGCTCCCGAACCACAACAACAGCTATGATGCCGCGCGCGCCGTGCTCTGCGCGAACAGGCAGGGCAAGCAATGGGAGCTGCGCGAGGAGATTTTCCGCCAGCAGGAGGTCTGCTCCACAGACGGCTCGATAGCCATCCGCCAGCTCGCGCAGGATTCGGGGCTTGACATGGCCGCGTTCGACTCGTGCTTCGACAACAACGAGACCGGGGCCGAGCTCGATAGGTACGTCCGGGAGGGCCAGGATGCGCGCATATACGCGACCCCGACGTTCTTCATAAACGGCAAGGCAATCGTAGGCCCGAAAACGCTCGAGCAGTTCGAATGCGCCATGAAGAAGGAGAAGGGCGTCTTCGAGGAGCTGGACTGCTGGCTGAAGGGGATGGGCTGATGAAGGACGTGAGGAAGGATTTCCCGATACTTGCGAGGCACCCGCAGCTGACGTATCTCGACAGCGCGTGCACGTCGCTGAAGCCGCGCGAAGTGATTGATGCCGAATCCTCTTATTACGCCGAACTCGGCGCTTGCGCGGGGAGGAGCTCGCACAGGCTCGGCCGCGAGGCCAGCAGCGCGGTCGAAGGCGCGAGGGAGAAAATCGCGGCGTTCGTGGGCGCGAAGGCCGAGGAGGCCGTGTGGACGAGGAACGCGACCGAAGCGCTCAATATCGTCGCATACGGGCTCGATTACTCGAAAAGGAGGAAGGTCGTGACGAGCGCGCTCGAGCACCATGCGGTGCTCCTTCCATGGATGGACCTGCAGGAGCAGGGGAAAATCAGGCTGGAGATAGTCGGGTGCGACGAAAGCGGGCATGTCGGCGAGGAAAGGTGGGCAAATGCCATAGACAGGGACACGGCGCTGGTCGTCACGAACAACGGGAACAACACCAGCGGCGTCAGCCAGTGCACGAAAAACCTCGCGAAGCTCGCCCACGACAACGGGGCGCTCCTGTGCATAGACGGGGCGCAGGGCATCCCGCACCGCAGGGTCGATTTCAGGAAGGAGAATTTCGATTTCCTGTGCTTTTCTGCCCACAAGATGCTCGGCCCGACCGGAATCGGGGCGCTCGTGATGAAAAAGGAGCACATGGCGAAGCTCCAGCCGCTCGTCCGGGGAGGGGGGACCGTGAAGACCGTGACCCTCGCCAAGGTCGAGCCGGTCAATGATTACACGAGATTCGAGGCTGGCGTCCAGCACTACAGCGGGATGCTGGGCTTTTCCGCGGCATGCGACTACCTGAGGGCCTACGGGATGGAAAACGTGGAGGCGCATGAGAAGGCGCTCGCATCGGCCATGCGCTCGGAGCTTGAAAACGCAGGCGTCCAGATTCATGGCCCGTTGGATGAGCAAAGGAGCGCACTCTATTCGTTTAACATCAGGGGCGCCAAGGCGCACGACGTCGCGCTTATGCTGGACAAGGACGGCATCGCGGTCCGGAGCGGGTTCTTCTGCGCCCAGCCAGCCATGGAGGCCATGGGCGCAAAAGGCGGCGCGGTGAGGGCGAGCTGCTACATATACAATACTCCAGAGGACGTGAAAAGGCTCGGCGATGCCCTGAAAAAAATCGCGGCGCTCTACTGAATGCGCATCCTGAAAAAATCAGACGTCAATTTCGCAGAGGACGCGGACGCCCTTCAGGGCGGGGTCCAGCATCTCGTGCGCGGGCCCGAACTTCGCCCTGACCTGCACTTTCGACGCAACAGGGACGCCCCTTGCGCGCAAATCCTTCGCCAGCTGGGTGTAAAATTCCGGGATGACGGTGTCATCGGCGATTGCCCGGACGAGCTTGAGCGGGACCTTGGTGTCCAGCTTCAGCGGCTTCAGCAATTTCTTGCCGTCCCGCTCGACAACGAGGTAGAATACGAGGTCCACCTTCTCAAGCGCGAGGTTCCGGTCGAGATTTCTGCGCGAGACCATATGGTAGGGATGGAAGGAAAGGGTTTATGATAATTAGCCAACTAACAACTGCATGCCAGAATGCATATTTTGCAGGATTGTCCGCGGGTCGCAGTTGAGCGTGAAACTGTTCGAAGACGAGAACATGATAGCCTTCATGGACTTCAAGCCGATAACGAAGGGCCATGTCCTGATCATCCCGAAGAAACATGCCGAGCTGCTGACCGAACTCGACGACAACCTCGCAGCGGAAATGATAATCCTTGCGAAGAAGGTCGGCAAGGCCCTCCGGAAGTCGAAATTGAACTGCCACGCCGTCAATTACATCATGTCCGACGGCGCGGAAGCCGGGCAGAGGATTTTCCACGTGCATATGCACATCATCCCGAGATACCGCGGCGACGGATTCGGCCTCAGGATGCCGGAGCGGGACGAGGAAGAGGAAGACGAGAAGAGGCTTGAGAGGACCGCTGTGAAAATCCGCAAGTTCTTCGAGAAGTAGGCGGTCGGCATGGCAAAAAGAATCCCGAAGGAACGGTCCGGACGGGTGGTCATCGTAAAAGACGGGCCTTACCGCGTCTCCGGCAGCCTGCCTCTCGACAAGGCCATCATCATAACCGACCGCAGGGGGATACCGGCCCGGTGGGGCAAGGGCGAGAAATACCCCGCTCAGGAGAGCTATTCGCTCTGCCGCTGCGGCCACTCCGTAAGCAAGCCGTATTGCTCGGGGATGCATGCGGAAAAGAGATTCGACGGCACCGAAACTGCGAGCCGGAAAAAGTTCATGAAGCAGGCCGACAGGTACAGGGGGCCCGTTATAAACCTCTTGGATGCGGTCTCGTTCTGCGCCCTCGCCAGGTTCTGCGACAAGGCAGAAGGCGTCTGGGAGCTTTCCTCAAGGAAGGACAAGAAATCCGTGAAGCTGGCCATACGCGAGGCATGCGACTGCCCGGCCGGGAGGCTCCTGGCGTGGGATAATAAGACCGGAAAGCCGATTGAGCCGAAACTGAAGAAGTCGATAAGCCTGATTGAGGACCCATCAGAAAGGGCGAGCGGGCCGATATGGGTCAAGGGCGGGGTCCCCATCCAGTCTTCGGACGGAACCGTTTACGAGGTGAGGAACCGCGTCACCCTGTGCCGATGCGGGAAATCCATCAACAAGCCGTTCTGCGACGGCACCCACCTCACGGTCGAATTCAACGACGGCGATAAAAGGCTGAAGAAGAAGTGAAAGATGGGGGGAGTGGCGCGTCTCCAAAGCAGGGGCATACATCCATTTATATATACTTTTAGACACAAGTAATGCATGAAAGAAGTGAGAGTCCGCCTCCTATACCCGGCCTCGGTGAAGCCCGAGGAAGTCGGGGCCGCCCTGCGCGGCATGGAGAGGTTCAGGACTTATGGCGTCCTTCATGACAGCGCCGGGTTGCGCGGGAATGACAAGGAGGCGCTCCGCGGCGTAAGCAACGGAAAGACGATGAAAAGGCTCGTGACTTCGCCGGAACTTGTGATGAGCCCCGTCGATTTGCATGTGGACGTCGTAGGGATGCTATTCAAGAGGGACATAATCCCGGTCGGTTTGACGCCGGTCCGGATGAACGAATTGGTCGGGGAGGAGTTTTCCGTGAAGAAGGAACCGCGCCTCGGGCTTTCCAGGGGGGGCATAGGCGCGATAGTATCGCTTTTCAAGCCGAGGGAGATGGAAACGGCGAGCACGGATGCCTCCGTGCCTGTGTACAGGAACGGGATGGACTCGGGAATCGCGCTGAAATCGATTGAATTGGCGGTCATGCACGAGCTTGGCCACGTATTCGGGGTGCAGGGGCACTGCGAGAATAAGGGCTGCCTTATGCAGGCGAACGAGAACTTCGCGGATTTCATTGACAGGTTCGTGATACCGGGCGTAAATTTCTGCAGGAACTGCTCATCGACGATAAGCTGTGCTGTGAACAGGATGATAGCCCCCTTTTAACGACCCGTGGTCGGGTTGCGTCCGCCGCCACGAAGAAGTCAGTTCCGGATTTCGTTGAGGGACTGGATTAGCAGGTTCATGACGATTCTGTAGCCTTCGGGGTTCGGATGCATCCCGTCGGACGTCAGTTCCCGCCTCATGGCATTGCCTCTCGAGCCGTCGGGATTCCTGGCTGCCAGCTCCGAGAGGTCCATCACCCGGACGGTGCCGCTCTGCCTGCCGACCAGGAAACGGTTGAATTCCGACATCGCTGCCATGGAATCCGGGGAGTATTCGTTTCGAAGGTGGCGCAGCGGCTTGTGCTCCCTGCAAGGGGGCAGGGTGGCGAACACGACATTGAGGCCGTTGTCCTTGGCCCATTTCAGGAAGGAGTCAACCCGGCCCTCAAGGGCCGCCACTCCTTTCGCAATGCGCTCGGCCCGGGACTTGGCCGAGGATAATGCATCCCATACGGGCGATGTCAGGGCGGTCAAATCGTTCATGCCCCCGAAAACTACGACCGTTCCTCCTCGGGGTATCTGGCCGTTCGCATAAGCGCCCTGTATCATTGCCGCGACATCCGCGAAGGGCTTGCCGACGGAGCTATGGACTTGCATGCTCTGGAGGCCGACCTCCGGAAGCCTTGACCGTGCTTCCCTGTACAACATGCCCTGGGCTAGCGAATCCCCGAAAACCACGGGGTGGAGATGAATAAGCGATTGCGATTGTGTTGCAGCGACCGGTCCGGCCATGATAAATTTTCCAGTGCGAAGGTTATATATTATGGTTCAGGGGCGGATGAACAGGATTAGATGGGTTCGCGGATTCTGGGCCGGGAGACTCTCGCGAGCATCTGCTCTAGGGCGGGGAGGTCCTTCTCATGGATGGACTGGAGGATGATTTCGAAGCCGCGTTCGGCCCGCCCGGTCTGGATGCCCACATCGGCGACGCCCAGGAGCTCCCCGACATAGGAACGGTTAACCTCGTAGTCCTGGATCTTGCTGATTGGAACGTGATATTCGTCCTTGACCCATATTCCTGAGATGCGGATGATTTCCCCGTCGGATACCGAATAGAGGTTGGAGATGTGCGAGTAGAAATGAATGCCGAGCCAGCCGAGGGCCAGCAGTCCGGCCAGAACGGCCATGGATAGGACTGCGATGCCGGTATCGCCATCCAACGAAGCGGCTATAAACACCGCCAATACCAGAATCACCGCAAGCGCGCCGAACGCCCGCATGTAGGGGCGGAGGGCAGGACGCAGATTCATGGACCCCATGCGAGGAACGGGAAGGCGAAATTTATATAATGCACACACGCGCCACGATGACGCGATGGCGGAAGGGCTGGCAAGGCGGCGATGCGGCGCTTCCCGGAGATGGCGCGGGGCTCACTGCCAGCCCGTCAGTTTCAGCGTAGCGTGCTTTATGTAGTCGTTGACAATCAGCGGGAATATGACGGAATACCCGATTACAAACGCGGTCATATCCAACGGTACTGCGCCCATCCCAAGCCAGCCGGCAGAGACTATGACGATCGCGATTGCCATATCGGCGACCACTGCTCCGAAGAAGACCTTGCTCGGGGCGGAATCCCAGAAATGCCCATGCTCCCTCAGCACGAAGACCGAGAACATGGCGAAGAAGAATAGTATCTCGAAGGAGAACGTGTGCAGCGCCGCGTCGTTCGCCATAAGGCCGAAAAAATGGTCGCCGAGGTAAAGGAGCCCGAACGCCTCCACGACCAGCACAAGGCCGAGCAGGATGGAGATGCGTGTCAGCCCCCGGATATCCCAGACGTCTGGCTTCCGGGACATCTTGACGTTATCGGTCGAGAGGGTGATTTTCACGAAATCGGTCATGAAAATCATGAGAAGGACCGCCGTGGACGAGACCACGAACCGGCCTGTCAGCAGGAAAGCGAAAACGATGAAGCAGGTCTTTAGGATGGTCCGCGTGATCTTGTTCAGTATCCAGGTGTTTATCCGTTTGAACATCAGCCGGCCGGATTTGATGGGTTCCACGACATGCGGCAACCCCGGCCCGGTCAAGACGATGCTGGCCGACCCCTTGGCGACATCCGTCGCATTGCTCACCGCGATGCCGACCTCGGCCTGCCTCAGTGCGGGCGCGTCATTCACGCCGTCGCCGGTCATACCGATGATGTGTCCCCGGCTCTGGAGGCTTTTCACGATTGTGAATTTGTCGCCGGGGTAAATCTCCGCAAAACCGTCGCTTTTTTCGGCCAGCTCCCCGGCTTCGGCGGGGTTCTCGTCGAAATACTGCTTCAGGTTCGATACCTTGATGACATTGCCTCCGATTCCGGCCTCTTTCGATATTTCCCGGCCTATCGGCAAGGCGTCACCGGTGAGCAGCTTGATGGAAACGCCCAGGTCCTTCAGTTCGCTCACCATCTGTAACGTATCGTCCCGCAGGGGGTCGTGTAGCGCGACCAGGCCAGCCAGCCTTATGCCGCCCTTGCCTTCGCCCGCTGCCACCGCCAGCGTCCGGTAGCCGTTCCTTGCCAGATGGTCCATGGTGGCCTCAAGCCGGCGGACTGCCGCTTCGTCCTGCCCGCAGAGCCGTGCGATGACGTCGACCGCCCCCTTCATCACCCGGACATGCTTGCCCCCCAGCTTTACGACAGCCTCCGTCCTTCTTGCCGTGGTGTCGAAGGGTATGAACTTCAGGACAGGAGGCGGCGCATCGAGCAGCTTTCTCCCCTTCGCAGCGCTTATAAACGCGGCATCGATATTGTCCTGGTTCGCTTCCTGCGATGCCAGCGCCCCGTAGAGAAGGACATCGTCGGCGCGGAATCCGTTGTAGGGAAGGACCTCATTGACAGACAGCCTGCCGGATGTTATCGTCCCGGTCTTGTCAACGCATAGGATGTCCATGCTGGCTGCGTCATCGGGGGCGCTTAGCCGAGTCACCAATACGCCCTTCCTTACCAGCTCCATCGAGCTGATGGCCATGCTGATGGTGAACATCGCGGGAAGCGCGACCGGAACCGCCCCAAGGAGGAGGATGAGCATCAGCGGGAGCGAATCGAGCAGGCTCAATCCGTTGATTAAGGAGAATACAACGGCCACCGCAAGAAGGGCCAGCACTATCAAGAGAAGCCATTTGGAAAGGTCGGATACCACGTCCTGGATGTGGAGCTTGGGCTTTGCAATCTGGACGAGCTGAACCGTCTTTCCGAAATACGTCTCCGCGCCGGTTGCGATGACAACGCCGCCCGCCTCGCCGCGGGTGATTATTGAGCCGGAATAAAGCGCGTCGTCCTTCGCCTTCTCAAGGGGCTCGGATTCACCGGTCAGCGCCGCCTGGTCCACCATCACGGAGCCCTCGGCCACCTTGACGTCCGCCGGGACGAAATCACCCATCCGGAGGCGGATTATGTCCCCGCTGACTAGTTCCCTGGCCTGGACGACGTCCCATGCTCCACCCCTCAGCACCCGGGTATAAACCTGGAGCTTTTTCTTGAGGCTTTCGACTGCGTTGATTGCGCGCTGCTCCTGCGCGAACCCGAGGATGGCGTTGAAAACGAGCAGGGCGCTGACAATATAGAAGTCCGAATCCTTCTGCAGCAGCCATGACAGGAAGATGATTGCCTCCAGCATCCATTCGGCCGGACCCCAGAATTTCTTCAGGAAACGCAGGAAGGGATTCCGCCTCTTTTCCTGGACTTCGTTGTAACCGTTCCGGAGCAAGCGGGCCTTAGCCTCCTCCACCGTTAGGCCTTTCGAGAGGTCGGAGCCGAGCGATTCGGCCGCCTTCCTGGCGCTTCCGGCAAATAGCGACGCTTCAGCTTTGTTTGCTGCTGCCATTCAACCCCCTTAGGGCGTTGGAAATTAAAAAGAATGCAGGGCCGCGCGATTTTCAGCAGTTTTTTATTCGCTGGCTCGGTAGGCTGAACAATGGTAGCTATGGAAGAAGCATTCCAAGCAGGCGACGTCTACTTAGATTTTCCATACGAGAGCTGCAAGTTCAGGTGGGAGAAGAAGACCAAGAAGGTGTTCGCACGGTTCTACGGACAGCCAGAGCATGAGATAGATCATACATCCGACTCTATCTTCCGTGATGCCATTTCCGCCGGAAACTGATTACGCGAGAAGAATACTATAAGGATTGAGCATACATATTTGGTTGACCCGGGGGATGGTAAATCATGCCGCAGGCATCATCAAAAGCCAGGACAAAAAGGGAGTTGCCGCCGGAAAAGCGTGAAGAACTGCTCAAGGCGTTGAAAGCCCGTTTCGAGAAAAACATGAACCGCCATAAAGGTCTTGAATGGGCGAAAGTGCGGGCAAGGCTGGAAGCTGATACTGAAAAACTTTGGTCGCTTAGTGAGATGGAAAGAACAGGAGGCGAACCGGATGTCGTCGGCCTGGATAAAAAGACGGGCGAATGCATTTTTTACGATTGTTCGGCGGAAAGCCCCAAAGGCCGCAGGAGCGTTTGCTACGACCATGATGCGTTAGAGGCAAGAAAGGAGCATAAGCCGGAAAATAACGCTTTGGACATGGCGGCTGCAATGGGCATCGAGCTGTTATCTGAAGAGCAATACCGGGAGCTGCAGAAACTCGGGGATTTCGATGCGAACACGTCGAGCTGGGTGAAAACGCCTCCCGGACATCAGGAAACTCGGCGGCGCCATCTTCTGCGACCGCCGCTACGGCCATGTCTTCGTGTATCACAATGGTGCCGATTCCTACTATGCCGCCAGGGGGTTCCGCGGCTCGCTTAGGGTTTGAATTTATTGGACTACGGCCGGGACCATAAAAACAAGGTAAGGCCAAGCTCGAGAAATGCTGATAGGAATCTGACCTACAAATTTGTCATTAAGAACACGTTCACCCATATATTTTCACCTCGATAAGTTAGGCATCAAACAATATAAAAAAAGGCAAAAAAGGGCCATGACCGTGAATCGAACACGGGCCTAGAGGGCCACAGCCTCTCACGCTACCATTACGCCATCATGGCCATTCATCAAAACTGATTGTTATCTCTGAAAACTCGCTTGTTAGCTGTGCCTAGCAAGTTTCTGGATACAAACGTGCGCTCTAGTATTTAAAATATCTCCATTTTGCGCCCTGAAAGCTCCGGAACGAGAAAAAAATGAGGAAAAAATGGGCTTGGCTTATTTGGCGAGCTTGTTCAGCTCCTCCTGGATGAGCCACTGCGCAATCGGCATGAAGACTATCCATGCAATCAGCAGGACGACCTTGTCGCGCGCCTTCTTCGAGACCGTCTCGATGTCCTCGCAGTACCTCCAGAGGACGTAGATGTTCAGGAAAGGCACGAAGAGCCCCAGCGTCCAGAGAAGCGGGCTGGTCTTCCCGTTCACGAGGCCGTTCAGCTCGTCCCTGGTCTTGTAGAACCAGTAGAGCCCGTATATGTACATCGTGATGAAGCTCACGACAACAACGAAAACAGGATCACGTTTCTTGACCGCCATATAATCAACCTTGTGGATGAGAATGAATCAGAGGTTTAAAACAGCACCGGTCGAGGCGCGGGCGCGCCTGAGCACGTGCGAGCCGTCGCCGGTGAAGAATTCGACTTTCTTCGCCCCCGTTCCCCCCACGAAATCCACGAGGTCGTTGAAGTCCGCATGGTCGCTGAGAGGGAACGCCGCGTCCGTGTTGAACCGGTAATGGAGCGCCCAGCCGGTCGCGACCGCGCAAAGCGTCTTCCTCTCGAAGGCCTGCGCGAGGCGGTGCGCGAAATACCGCTTCGCCTTCCCCATCGGGACCAGCGCCACGAAGCGACGGGACATCGCCTCCTCGGCCTCGTCCGTTCCGACCACGATGCGGTCGAGCTTCAGCCCGGACTTTTCGTATATGGAGCAGAACGATTCGGTTTTTTGCGTCACGACCGGGGCGACCGAGCAGCCGTTCAGTATCCTGATTACCTCCTGCGCCTTCCCGAGCTCGTAGCATCCGATAATCAGGTTCGCGTCATTGTTGCCGGACACCCAATGCCTGATTTGCTCGTGCACCTCTTCGTGAGGGGGGAAAACGTAGTCGGGGTCGCCGTATGTCGCTTCCATGATGAGCCTGTCGCATTGAGGAATCTGCGCCTTCATCCCGAAGATGTTAGGCTTCACGCAGAAATCGCCGGTATAGACCGTGCGCTCCCCGCCGCAATCCGCCGCGAGCATGCGCGCGCCGAGGATGTGCCCCGCGTCGAGAAGCTCGGCCCCTTCCAGCGATGCGGGCTCGGCATCGAGGCTTGCAAGCGCCAGCGTCTCCGCGCTTGCGATAATCCTTTCCTCGTTCTTTATCCCGCCGGTGTGGTCGGAATGCGCGTGAGAGAGGAACGGCAGGTCCCCTCCCGGGCCGTCCAGGCCGATGAGTGTGCCCCTGCATTTGATGCGCATGGATGGTATTGGGCGGAAAAAAGATATTAATACATCGACCGGTCGTCCTCTTCCTTGTAGGAGTAGGCCAGGATGGCCTTGATTACCTGCGCCCGCTTCTTCCCGACGCCGGGCACAGCGGCTATGTCGCGCTCGCTGGCGTGCGCGAGGGATTCGACGCTCCCGAAATGAAGCAGGAGGGCCTTTGCCAGTTTCGGCCCGATTGTTGGAAGCGACTCCACTATGGAGCGCGCGGTCTGCGACGGCGTGAAGGTGCGCTTCTTCGCATAGATCCGCATCGGCTGTTTCTTTGCGATTTGCTCGTGCTTCGCCAGATGGAAGACGAGCTCGGCCGTCCCGGCCTTATCCCGCGTGAATATGACCGATGCGCCGAAATCCGCGATGATTGAGGAATACGCGCCGAGCAGCGACTCGCGGCTTAGGCGCTCCTCGTCGCTCATGCCCTCTATGACCACGACGACGCGTTCGTAGTTCGAAACGAGGTTGGGGAGCTGGGAGAACAGGCGGCCGTCAATCACGGACTGCTCGAAATCCGAGCGCGTCTTGCGCTCCACGGCGACACGGGCCGAGCAGAGGAAATCGCCCACGGAAAGCACGCGCCGCTCGACTTCCGCCCCGAGCGAGCGGAACGTGTCGTCGAAAAAGCGGTCCTCGCGTTCGTCGACAGCAATCGTTATTTTCGGGCTTTCGGGGCTGTCCAGGAACTGCTGCATGCAAGCACCCCGTTCATCGTTCCATTTCTATGTATCCTTTTATCTCGTCGAAACTGATGGAGCAGCCGGAGTATTTCATCTTGTAGAGCGCGGCTTCGAGGGCCTCCCTCTGGAGGTTGGAGAAATTCTTGAAATAGCCGTTCTCGTACGCGAGGACCACGAGCTCGCTGCTGCGCAGGACGTTGAGCTTGGATATCCGCGACGAGAGCTCGCGGAAGCTGTTCTTGTTGACCATCACGTTGACCTGGAACTCGCTTTCGAGGTGCGCTTTCAGCTGGAACGGCGCCTCGATGAGCATGCGCGTCGTCCGCTCGTCCACGATGATGTCCTCCACCCCGAGCGCGGAGGCGAGGGCGAGCATCTCGGACTCCCCGAACTGCAGGAGGCGGATGGGCTGGCCCTTCATGTAGAACATGTTGTTGGCCGCGTGCATCACCTTCCTCGCTTCGTCCTCGACCTTCGCATCGACGACTTCTATGACGCCGTCCGCTATCGCGTCCTTGATGCGTATGGCCGAGAAGAGGTGCTTTTTCAGGCCGTTGTAGAGCGGGCGGGTGACCGTCTCGTATTCCACGGACGGGGGAATCACGAAACGGACATTATGGTGCTCGGAAAAATGGTAGAGGATGTTGTCGAGGCAGCCGGCCGTCAGCGAGATGAGAACCCCGGAATCGCACAGGACGTCGCGTGTCATGGTGTGGGTTTACTCGGCCTTCAATTATAAAGATTCTCCCGTATCAATGCCGCCGTTCCCCGGCCTAGCCGCCAAGAATCTTGCGGGCGATTTTCATCCGCTCGTTTATCGTCTTTTCGGCCTGGAGGCGGTCGAACATCATCGTCTCGCCGGCGTAATCGAGGATTTCCTGCTTCTCCAGGCCGGTCATCTCGGCCGCCACGCCGAGGCTCATCCCCTGCGCGTAGAATGTGGCGGCCATCTTGAGTTTCCCCTTCGTCACGAGGTCGACAACGAACCGCGCGTCCTTCTCCTCCAGATGCGCGATTGCCGCCTCGAGCTCGGAGAATATCTGTGTGAGCTCGGCCTCGCTCGCCGAATCCAGGCGCTCGGTCAGGCGCTCGAACACGCGCTCGATGCCGATTAGGCCGGACTTGTATTCCGGGCGGAGGAACCTGGGCTTGGACACGATTTTCGAGAGCACGTACGAGAAGACGGCCAGGTTGAAGCATGCCAGGTTGCAGTGCATCGCCGTCGCCTTCAGGACGTCGTCGTTGAGCTTGCGTAGGAGGCGCTGGTTCCTCTTGCGGAACGCCGAAAGAATCTTGGCCGCCATCGAGGATTGTGTTTCCAAATGGACACCTGAGGAGAATACGCGATAGGTTTATAAATGTATCATGATTATGTCATGACAGTTGCGTGATTTCATCGCAACCCGATGGTGAAACCAATGAAAGAACACGACGACAAGGAATATAAACCTATTGACTCCGCGTTCACCAAAGAAGTACGAAGCGACCTAGAAACCCACATTGACAAGTTCAAGGACCCCGTGGTCCTGGGCGAGCTGGTGTACCGCCTCCTGGAGGAGCGCGAGAACACGAACCGGCTGCTCAAGACCCTGCTCCAGAAGCTGGAATCACTCGAAATGAAGATGGGAGCGGCATCCGCGGCACCTACGGGCGTTGCGGAAACCCTCCTTCCAGAAATCGACGAACAGATTATGCGGTTCGTCAAGGACACGGGGAAAGCGACGGCAGAGGAAGTTCGTGCGAAATTCAAGTACCGTGGAAAGAACGCGGCATCCGCGAGGCTCAACCGCCTCTGCGACATGGGCCTGCTGCAGAAACAGCAGGTAGGAAAGAAGGTTTTCTTCTTTCCGTAAATGAGAAAAAGAAGCAACACCGAGGGGGACCCCAAATGCGGCTCCCTTCGTAACACTGATGGCAAGGCGAGAACGGATCAACCTCCCGCCTCTCTCAATTTTTGGTCCGTTCTCACTTGTTATCCTCCCACAAAGAAAGAGAAAAAGAAGGCTAGAAGCTCCGACCAGGGTTTCTAGAATCCTCTTTTTTTATTTTCACTTGGGCATCGACAGAAAATCGGGAAGAAGGTCTCTTCTTCCGTCATACGCATGGCAAGGGGCGCAGGCCGAAACCTCCCGCCTCTCTCAAATTATTATTTTGGCCCATAACCCCTTGCCTTTAATACTCCTTTTTGCCGCGAAGCAGGAAATACATTATCAGGATCAGCACGAATATCACTGCAGCGCCAGCCAGCACGAGCGGCAGGCTTTCCAGTATGGGCCCGAAGCCGAGCCGGGACGGGTCCGGAACCGGGTTCTGGTATTCTTCGAGGAAGCGTCATGGCGGATAATGATACTGCCATTAATAAATACTGGTTGCAGCATATCCAACTCATGGCGAGCAGGGATTTCGAAACCACCAAAGACATAGTCATACCGACGGACCCTTTCGAGAGGATAATAGGCCAGCCCGAGGCGGTGGCCATCGCCAAGATGGTCCCGTACCAGAGGAGGCACCTGCTGCTCGTCGGCCCGCCCGGAACGGGCAAGAGCATGATAGCGCAGGCGATAGCGAGCGTGCTCCCGAAGCCCAAGTTCGAGGTCTCGGTGCTTGACAACCCGGAGAATCCGGAAAGGCCCATCGTCCAGATACGCGACGAGAGCCAGATTAAGAGGGACAAGAAGGACGAGAAGCAGATAGGCACGGAAGTGTCCCCGATAGACGTCCCGACGTTCGTTTCCGAAAGGCTCGGCTTCCGCTGCCGCAGGTGCGCGACGCTGAGCCAGTTCACCGAGAGCATCTGCCCGCAGTGCGGCGCGGCGAAGAACCAGAAGAACCTGTTCGACAAGTTCGGCATGCCGCCGCAGGGGGCCGGAGCCCCTGAGCCGGACAAGGCCCGAGTCGCCACGACGAGAAGGTCGATGGACGGCAAGGAGGACGTCATAATCTACGAAAGGAGCCATGACGGCCGCATCATGATGCTTCGGCAGGAGGAAATCAAGAAGCTTGAGGAGCTGAGCAAGAAGGCGAAAAGGAAAATCCTGGTCCCCCTCAAGCGCTCGACGTTCGTGCAGGCCAGCGGCGGAAGCGAGACCGAGCTGCTCGGCGACATCAGGCACGACCCGTACGGCGGGCACCAGGCTCTCGGCACACCCACATACCAGCGCGTGCTCCCCGGAGCGGTCCACGAGGCGCACGAAGGCGTCCTTTTCATAGACGAGCTCTCGACGCTCGGCAACATCCAGAGGTATATCCTTTCCGCGATGCAGGACAAGGCGTTCCACATCGTCGGGCGCAACCCGATGAGCAGCGGCGCGGCGGTCCGCGTAGAGGCTGTCCCGTGCGACTTCATATTCGTGGGCGCGTGCAACATCAACGACATCAAGCACATCCTGCCCCCGATGCGCTCGAGAATCCGCGGCGACGGCTATGAGTGCCTCATGAACGCGTACATGGACGACAACGACGTGAACGAGGAGAAGCTGGAGCAGTTCATCGCGCAGGAGATACTGAAGGACGGGAAAATCCCGCACGCGGAGCGCAAGTCGGTCAAGCTCGCCATCGACGAGGCCAGGAACATCGCCCGCAGGATAGACAACGTGAAGGGATTCACGCTGCGCCTGCGCAACCTGAGCGGAATCATGAAGATGGCCGGCGATATGGCCGCGACACAGAAGAAGGAGTTCATCGAGCCAAAGGATGTCGAAATCGCAATCCGCGAGTCGAGGCCTATTGAGGACAAGCTCCGCGAGAAATACGGCAACTGGTGGAGCGCCGAAGTGGCGGACTACGGCGTCAGGAGCGAGAAGGCGGGCCCAGAGACTGCGTGAAGGGGCGGGCCGGTTCCGCCAAATGCTTTTTTTTCCGTGTTCATCACTGTTTCTTCAGGAGGCTCCCCAGCAAGGGAGGCACGATGAAGGTCGTCAGGAGCGCCATCGCCGTGATGACCGAGTATTGGGCGGCGCTGAGCACGCCGGTCGTGAGGCCGATGGAGCCCACGATGAGGGCCACTTCCCCCCTCGGGACCATGCCTATGCCGACAGCAAGCGCTTCTCTTGATGGCAGCTTCGCAATCAGGCCGCCGATTCCGCACGCGATTATCTTCGTGGCGACCGCAACCAGCGTCAGGAGGCATATGGGGACAAAGAAAGCGCCGAGCGCGTTCACGTCTACCAGCGCCCCGAGGCTGATGAAGAAGATAGGCATGAAGAGCATCTCCAGGCCGTATGTCTTCTCCTCCAGCTCCTTCACGTGGCGGCTGCGATTGAGGATGACTCCGGCAAGGAACGCCCCGACGATGGCCGAGAGCTGGATGAATTCGGCTATATAGGCGTAGAACAGCATGAGCGCGAGGACCATGAGGAAGCGCCTCGGGCTCATTTCCTTCCGGTCGAGGTATGTTATGAAATAGTTCCCCGTCACGACGCTTCCGACAAGGAACACGATTGCTGAGACGAACGTCATCGCAAGGGTTTCGGGGACGAAAACCCCGCCGGACACGTTTATCACGAAGGAAAGGACGAGAAGGCCGAGGACGTCGTCGATGACCGCTGCCCCGATGATTATCTGCGCGAAACGCTCGTGCAGGAGGCCGGCTTCCTTCAGCAGTGCGACCGTGACGCCCACGCTCGTCGCGGTCAGTGCGGCCCCCAGGAACATCGAGTATGCGAAATCGCCCCCGCCCATCGAGGCGAAAAGGTAGCCCGCGGCGAAGGGGAGCAGGACGCCGAGCGTGGCGACAACGAGGTTGTCCCCGGCGAAAACCTTCTCCATCTTGTTATGCAGGCCTACCTTGAACAGCAGGATTATCGCGCCAAGCTGGGCGAAGACGTGTATCATGGCCTCGTCCTTCAGGACGTTCGGCGCAGCTGCGGACAGGGGAAGGCCCAGGGCGGATATGGACGATGAGAGGGGCGGCCACAGCAGGCTGAGGGCGCTCGGGCTTATCAGCACGCCGAGAAACAGGAGTATCATGACCGAGGGCTGCTTGAGATAGATGACCGCCAGCTCTCCGAGGACGGCAAGGAGAAGCAGGAAGACGATTTCGAAATACACGTGCTTCTCGAGCGCGACGCTTTCGAAGACGCTTACGCGGATGACCGACAGCACAAGGACCATGAACAGCGCGAGGATGACGAGCGGCGCCAGGCGGTCAATAAGGGCCTTCATGGTGCAGGATGGGCATAAGAAATATATATGGATAGCGAAACGCTTTCCGCCTTTGGCCGGAGGTCATCCGCCCTTCAGCGGTTTCGCAGGAGCCCGGCCCGCAGGGTTGCGGAAAAGGAACAGGACGCCCCCGGCAGCCAGTATGATTAGTTCGAGCGCGAAAAGGAATGGCGGGAAGAAGAGGAGCATCAGCAGGGCGGTGATGGCCCCGATGTATGCGAATACCGGGATGCCGGCGAACCTCGGGCTTACGAACCCGCGCTTCATCTTCTCGCCCGCGAGGGCTATCAGGGACGCGTTCACGACGAAATACGCGGTGAATACGGCAAGATCGGTGAGCTGGGCGACCGTCTTGATGTCCGAAAGCGATGCAATCAGCGCCGCCAGCAGGCCGACGACGGCGACTGAAAAGAACGGCGTCCCCCGGGAACCGACGGCGGAGAACGGCTTGGGCATCGAGCCGCCTGCGGACATGCCGTAGAAGATGCGGGAGGGGACGATGAGGAACATCAGCACGGTGTTGGCCGTCGCGAACAGGGCGATGTAGGACATCAGGGGCGCGTAGTCCCCGAGCATCCGCGAGACGACGAGCGTCAGCGGCGCCTTCGACTGCGAGAGCGCCTCCCACCCGACTTCGCGCACCGCGGCGATTGCGACGAGCATGTAGAGGATTGTGGATATCCCGAGCGCGAGGATGAGGGCCCGGGGAACAGTTTTCTTGCTGTCCTTGACCTCCTCCGAGAGGTTGGCGATGTTCTCGAACCCGATGTAAGCGAAGAATATGACCGAGATTGCGGCGATGATGCCCCCTAGTCCGCTTGATGGGGGTTCGAAAAGATTCACGTCCGCCTGGGACGGCGTGAGGAAGCCGGCGGCTATCACTATGAGCAGTCCGAGCATCTCCAGCGACGTGGCGACGTTGTTGAAGCTGGCGGATTCGGATATGCCCCAGAAGTTCAGGACCGTCATGGCCGCAATCAGCAGGAGGGCGGCAACTGTCGGGTCCACGCCGGCAAGCGAATGGAGATAGCCCCCGAAACCAAGCGCGACCGTGGATGCGGCAATCACCGTGCCGACGGCGAGCACCCAGCCGACCGCGTAAGACAGCCATTCCCTCCGGAATGCTTTGCGCGAATAGTTGTATTCCGCCGCTTCGCTCGGGAACATGCTCGAAAGCTCGGCGTAGCTGAGCGCGGTGAAGATGGCGATGAATGCGGATATCAGGAACGCGGCCCAGAGCATGTTTCCCGCAAGGCCCGCGCCCACGCTGATGAGGGCGTAGATGCCCGCCCCGAGGATGACCCCGATTCCGTATAGCGTGGTGCTGACAAGCCCCAGTCCGCGCTTAAGCCCCATATCATCAACCGGTCGGCCGGACCCTTCAGGATTCCGATTCTTCGATGATTTTCTTCTCGGCCTGGTTGATGGCGACGCGCGCCGTGTCTATCAGCAGCTTGCTGAGGCCGTTCTTCCTGAGCGTCGGCCGCGCTATGTACATATAGTGGGCGGTGCCGCTGACGATGCCCTTCTCCCGGTCCTCGTCCGTAGCGAACATGACGTCGGCCTTCGACACGGCTATCATGAACGGCTTGTTTCCGCATTTCTCCTCGATAATCTTGGCGCAGGCCGCTACGGCCTCTTTCAGTTCCTTGTCTTCTTCCATGGCGAGCCTTATTCGGGTTAAAAATTAAAAATGCATCCGGGCGGTTGCGCTGGACGCCCTGCCGTGGAAAAGGGCAGATATTTTAAAATTAACAGGATGAAGGGGGTTCATGAGAACCTTCCTCGCGTTCGGACTTATCCTGATATTGGGATTGTACGGCTGTATCGGCCAGGCGTGCCCCAGCACGGTCGAGCCGGTTTGCGGAAAAGACGGCGTTACTTACACCAACGCATGCCAGGCGGTGCAGGCCGGGACCACGGTCAAGGCCAACGGCACCTGCGAAGCGAACCTCTGCGAAGATTCGGACGGCGGCAAGGACCTGTTCAACCAGGGGACCGCCTCGGCCCGCGGAGGCAGTGTCCAGGACAAGTGCAAGGATGCGCTTACCGTGACCGAAGCGTACTGCTCGGCCAGTGCGGCGGTCTCGGAAGACTTCCCCTGCCCGGGCGGCTATGCGTGCATGGCAGGCGCATGCGTCAAGACGCCCTGCCAGGATACCGACAACGGGAAGGATGCGAATGTCAGGGGCACGGTTACATCGCCCGGGACAAGCGCCAGCGACGAGTGCACGGGCTCATATTCGGTCAAGGAATACTATTGCAGCGGCGATGCGGCCAAATCCGAGGATATCGCATGCGGCGACGGGATGCAGTGCGTCAGCGGCGCGTGCATCGAGGCGGCGTGCGTCGATTCGGACGGCGGCAAGGATGCCCTGAAAAGCGGCACCGTCACGAAGGGGCAGGATACGTTCCAGGATGCGTGCAGCGGCTCCACTGCGGTGAAGGAATACTACTGCAGCGCAAAGAATGTCCAATCCGAGGTGCTCCCGTGCGGGTCCGGGTTCGTCTGCCAGGACGATAAGTGCCTCAAGGAGGTCTGCACCGACAGCGACAACGGCAAGGACACCTCGGTGAAAGGCACGGCGTCATACCAGAACAAGACCGGGACCGACAGCTGCTACAGCAGCACGGCAGTCCTGGAATATTTCTGCTATTCCGAGACGTCGATGCAGTACGAGAAGATCAACTGCCCGAGCGGCAAGGAATGCTTCGACGGCAAGTGCAGGACTGTCGAGTGCACCGAGGTCGTGACGAATATCGACGAGGCCAACAAGAGGTATAACATAGCGAACTACGACGACACCGACGAGCTCTTCCTCCACGTCGGGGAGGTAGTCGAGATAAACGACGAGTTCCTTGTGAAGCTGTATTCAATCAGCGGCAACACATCCACGTTCAGGATGTACGAGAACTACCAGGCCCTCAAGGACAACGACCACCTCTGCGCCTTCTCTCTCGACGATGGCGACAGCGACAATGATTTCTGCGGCGAGAACACCGAGACCATCGAGATACTTTCGGTGAACGACAGCGAGGACATGGTCGAGCTTTCAATCGGCGAGTACCACGCGGTCCAGTTCTACACCCAGGAGGGCAGCATCAGCGACTGGACTGACAACCCGATTTGCCCCGATGACGAGACCGTCTACGACCTGTACAAGTCGGAGTTCTACCCCTACCTCGACACGTCAGCCTCGCACCTCGACCTCGAAGGGAAGAGGTTCGACATATTCGACACGACTGCGAGGATAATCGACGTGTCGAGCGACACGGTGACAATCGAGCTTGACGGGGAGGAATTCGAGCTCGGGACCGGCGACAGGTTCGACTACCTCGGCCAGGGCTACAGGGCCACGCTGACGTTCAACGACGGCGGGCTCTTCAAGTTCGACGCCAGGCCGTCCTGATTCTTTTTATTTTTCTTATCCCTTATTTTTCCTTGATTTTATTTTATAGGCCGTCCCGCCCGGCCTATTTTTAAGAATTGCATGCGACAAGCGGACTGATGAAAATACTTATTACCGGCTCGAGCGGCACGATAGGGACAAGGCTGTTCGAGATGCTGCTTGCACAGGGGCACGATGTCACGGGAGCCGACCGCAGGCCGAACAAATGGAAGCCGGAGCTGGATGCGTAAGACACGCCGGATAGACCTTCTCGACAAGGACGCGCTGATGGGGCTTGAAGGGCGGTATGACGCAATCGTTCATCTTGCAGCAAACGCGCTCGTGTACAAGCTGGTCGTCAACCCGGACATGGCCATGGAGAATGTGAACACCTGCTTCAACGTCCTGGAATACGCCAGGGCCAAAGATGTCGGCAGGGTGTTCTTCGCATCGTCCAGGGAAGTCTACGGCAACATCATGGGCGCAAAGCATGTAAGCGAAGGCGACATGCGGGTCGGGAACTGCGAAAGCCCGTATTCGGCGAGCAAGATGGCAGGTGAGGCGTACATGCACGCGTATTCAAACTGCTACGGCATCAGGCACGTGATAGCGCGGTTTTCCAACGTCTATGGGATGTACGACGACTCCGAGCGCGTCGTGCCCCTCTGGATACGGCAGATGAAGAAGGGCGAGGCCGTGACCATCTACGGCAGGGAGAAGACATTGGATTTCACCTACATCGACGACTGCGTCGACGGCATTACCCGCATCGTCGGCAGGTTCGATTCCGTAGCAGGCGAAACGTTCAACATCGCGTCCGGCAACGACGTCAAGCTGACCGACGTCGCGGAGATGCTGAAGGGCATCATCAAGTCGAAATCGGAAATACGCTGGGCGACATCCGTCCGGGCGAGGTCTGGAAATACAAGGCCGACAATTCCAAGGCGAAGAAACTGCTCGGATTTATGCCGAAAAGAGGATCGAGGACGGACTGAAAAGGACTGTCGGGTGGTATTCAGCGTATTAAAAAAATAGAAAATAGTGTTCCAGGTAAAATTAGTGGATTAGTAACTGGACTAGTGCTACTTAGGGGTGCAGAAAGGCCATTGAAGGGGGTATCTGACGAAATTCGGATTGACCTTCCACTGTGAACGGTTCCAGTAATAGAACTTTTTATGCACTGACGGGAGATATTAGAGGATTATTTGAAGCGTATTCTAATTCAAAGAAAATTTTATTATGACCTAAACCCTTTTGGGCGGGATTTTTTACTTCTAATATCTTTCAAACTAATCCAACTTTCGGCTTCACAAAAAGTAATTTCAAATGCATCAAAGAAACCACTTCGTCCTAAAACTATTTCATCGAGCTCGTTCAAAATACAACAATGGATATTTCGAAGTGTAACAGGATTGTGTATCAGAGGTATTTCCATCGTGATACTAGATTCAATACCGGATACTAGTCCCCCGGCAGTATCAATCTTAGTTTCCTCACCTTGTTCGAGCTCAAGGATTTCTGCGATATCATTGTTGATATACATCCAAGTTGATCCTGAATCGATTAACCCCATTGTTTCGAATTGGTTGCCTCCACTACCTTTCAAAATAACAGGTATACGAGGAGCTAGCGGTTTGGAATCGTCTTCGTGCTCTAATGACAGTGATTTTCTATAATGAAACTTTTGCCCACTCATAGAATCACAATATTTCCATGGAATTTTTTTTGGGGATTTTCGTTAACATGACACGTTTGTTTTTTGATTCCCCCAAAGCCTTTTTGTAGACGTCCGTGGCATTAGGCCCAGACGCTATAAGATTACCTTTGAAAATAGCTACCCACATACCCTGAAAATTAGATAAATCCATTGATAGATAAGCATGATAATTCTTTGAGATGGACGTCAAAGCATATCACCTTAGTTGATAGTTTCCAGGTAGTATAATAAACTTATAGACCTCGTTGTGGCGCATTATTGTGAATTATAGTTATAATTGGTGTCTACTAATATAAAAATCTGTCTTTTTTGGGTATACTTACCACCGAGGGATACTCAGGAAAAGAAAATGCTCCTGCCGCGATTTGAACGCGGGTTCACAGAGTTCTTCCGCCTTTTAGGAAAAGGCGGCCCAAAACAGGTCTGTCTGCAAATCCTTCGAGGATTTGCATACAGATTGTTTTTGGGCGCTTTTTTCCAAAAAGCGCTGAGAGTCTGTTGTCCTTGACCGGGCTAGACTACAGAAGCTAAGCTTAGCGACTAATCATGACAACAAGGGTTTTAAAAGATTAAAGCAGGCCCCTTTTCCTCAGCTCCCCGGCGATTTTCGACGGCGCGGGCCTGCAGTTGCAGCTCCGCGCATGCGCAAGGTGCCACTCGACCCTCTGCTCGAACGTCGCCCCCACCGGGATGCGGTTCCTATCGTGCCAAACTGAATTTATCTTTAACACCATTCCCCCACCTTGGGAGAATTAGCAAAGGAAGATAGAAAAGGCTATCCGAGCCCCACAAGGCTCGCATGGATTATAACTTAGCCCCGATTTCTCCCCGGCTTCACGCCGAAGAGAGGGGCTAGGCGGGGATTGTCGCGCGTATTACCTCTTCCTTCTTTTCTGGAGGCGAATCGAGGCTTTTGCGACCCTTGCGGCCCTTATTTTGCTTCGTGATTTGCGGACCGGCACGCGCGCCTTGCTCGCTTTCTTGATTGTTGAACGCGCGACGCGCTTTTTGGCGGGTTTCGCGGCTTTAGAGCGTTTTGAAACGCGAACAGCCTTCTTCGGCGCTTTCCTGGCCGCCGGGACTGCCGGGGACAGGTGGGACATCTCGTCCCTGCCGTGCGAACGGACCGAGTGGATGAGGCTCCGGACTATGTGCTCGCCCTTCTGGGCGCTAAGCGGATGGCTGTCCGGGCTCTTGCGGGAATCGAAATGCCTTGATTGCTCCTGGAAACGCGGCGGCGGGAGCATTGCCGATTCCAGGCGCTCGCGGGCTCGCACCGGCATGTCGCGCATGTAGGCGAGGTCGTGGTTGGAAGAGACGGGCTCGATGACGCCGAGGCGCGGGGCCGCCCCGTCCCTTGACACCGGCCTGAAGTTCAATGCGAGCGCCGAGCGGTCCGACGGGTTCGGCATGAACGGCTTGGCTGAAACCTGCTTCGCGGGCGCGCGGATGTCCTGCACCGGGTTCCTGCGCATGGCAAGCCGCACAAGCTCGCCGCGCTCGCTTGGTGAAAATGACTGGGTTGCGTTCCGCATCAGTTCCGGCATGACGTATGCGGCCTCCGGCGTCCCGCCGTAGGTGCCGAGGAATTCAATCATCGCGCACTTGGCGGCCGCAGGCCCGCGCGTTCCGGCCCACTGCTTCAGTTCGGCCCAGACCTGCCTTGCGCCCTTGCCGCTTGAGGCGATTTCGCGCGCCTCGTTTCTCAAGTCTTCAGGAAAGAATCGCATGGATTGCATTCTCCGCTAAGCTTAATTTATGTATCTGTCCAAGGGACTATGCTTGTTTTGCATAATTGAGGTGTGACAATGGATTTCAACAGGGATGTCAAAAAGCCCAGTTTCAGGAAGATTGACGATTACGTCTGGGAGATAGGCACGGATTACAAGCCGGGCATGCTCGTCCCGGCGCGCATGTTCGCGAGCGAAGCGCTTCTCAACCACATGGACAACACGGTCTTCGACCAGATAACCAACGTCGCGACGCTTCCGGGCATCGTGAAATACGCTTACTGCATGCCGGACGGGCACAGCGGCTACGGGTTCCCGATTGGCGGGGTCGCCGCGATGGACGTCAACGACAACGGCGTCATCTCGCCTGGCGGCATCGGGTTCGACATCAACTGCGGCATGAGGCTCGTCCGCACGGATTTGACAATCAAGGACGTCCAGCCGCGCCTGAAGGAGCTCGTGGATAAATTGTTCGGGAAGGTCCCGGCAGGCGTCGGCAGCAAGGGATTCGTCAGGCTGGATGCCGGCGCGTTCCGCAAGGTAATCGAGGAGGGCGCGCCTTGGTGCGTCGACAACGGCTACGGATGGAAGGACGACCTCGAAGCCACCGAGCTCGGGGGCAGGGACGATGGCGCGGACGAGAAGACAGTTAGCGACAAGGCGGTCGAAAGGGGGAAGGGCCAGATAGGCACGCTGGGGAGCGGCAACCATTACCTTGAAATCCAGCATGTGAAGGAGGAGAACATATTCGACAAGGCGCTCGCAAAGAAATGGGGCATCTTCCCGGACCAGATAGTCATCATGTTCCATTGCGGCTCGCGCGGGTTCGGCCACCAGGTCGCGACGGACTACCTCAACCAGTTCCTCTCGGTCATGGAGAGCAAGTACAAGATCAAGATACTCGACAGGGAGCTTGCATGCGCCCCGTTCAATTCCCCTGAGGGGCAGGCGTATTTCAAGGCCATGAAGTGCGCGATGAACATGAGCTTCGCGAACAGGCAGACAATCGTCCACCGCGTGCGCGAGGTGTTCAGCGAAGTCTTCAAGACGGATGCGGAAAAGCTCGGGATGAAACAGGTTTACGACGTCTCGCACAACCGGGCCTCGGTGGAGAAGCACAGCGTGGACGGGACCATGAAGGAGCTGGTCGTCCACCGCAAGGGCGCGACCGCGGCATACGGCCCGGGCAGGGAAGAGCTTTCCCCAAGGTTCCGCGACGATGGCCAGCCGGTAATCATCGGCGGGAGCATGGAAACCGGCAGCTACCTGCTTTCAGGCGTCGCAAGCGGCGCGAGCACGTGGTTCACGACAGCCCACGGCTCAGGCAGGACGATGTCCAGGACGAGGGCCAAGCAGCTCTACCGCGGCGACCAACTGCAGAAGGACATGGAAAAGCGCGGGATTTACGTGAAGACGAGCTCGTATGCGCGGCCTTGCCGAAGAGGCAGGCGCGGCGTACAAGGACATCGACGAGGTCATCGAGACCACCCACCGGGCGGGGATATCGAACAAGGTGGCCAAGCTCGTGCCTATAGGGAATGTCAAGGGCTAGAGCTCGCGAAGTCGCCCCTCCCAGTGTTGATTGCGAGAGTGGTGGAGCGCTCCAAGACCGAGCCCCGGATTGCCGCGAATACCGTCGCGGCACTAGGCTCGCATGCGAGGCCGGCGCGATTCGCCACCTTGTAGGCCTCCAGGATTTCATCGTCGGTGACATAGCACAGGCAAGCAGTCATTTTCCGGAAAAAGGAGAATGGTGTCACAAGTTTGTCCGCAACACGGCTTTTCTGGGAGACGCGAAAAAATGGGTTCCCGGCCACGGAGGCGCCCCGTATCCTGGCTATGGAATGCGGATGCTCCCACTGCTCATTTCCGAAAGGGTGGTGACACATGAAGTTGAAATAGAGCTCGCCGCTGCCGATGGGCATGAAAATCACATCCGCCGTCTCCCGGGCGACCTCTCCGACCAGCCGTACGTACAGGCCGGATTCGGGGGACTGGAAAGTGAGATATTCCGGGTTTATAAGCGAAACGTGGTCTTTTCCAAAGCGCCCGACCAAAAGCTCGACCTGCTTGCTCCGTGAGAGTATGATGTCAATCAGCTCAGACGGGGGAAAATAATGGGTTGAAAGATCGAGTTCAAGGACCTCGGACACCTCGGCAAGTTTCCCCTTGATTGCCGGTTCCAGCCCCCTATCCACGAAATTGACGACACCGACAACCCGGTCGCCGGTATACCGGTTGTACATATCCGCGATTTTTCCAAGGCTATAGCCGGCGTTGCCATAGGTTATGGAATAGACGACCATGGCGTTGACAATAGCGCGCTCCGCGTGGAATAGCTCAAGCAGCCGCACGCTCCGGAAATCCTTCATGGTGCCCGTGACGGTGCGGCTACAATCCTTTACCCAGAGGTCCTCTGTTCTGCAGAAATCCGACAGCAGTGGCGGCGCCCGTATCAGCGGGGCCTTTGGCCTGAGCAGCCGGTGAGGGAATGACGACAACTGGGTAGGCATATGTAGATATGTGTTGATAAATGTTTAAAAATAAGTTTAATCGGCCGATTCCAGGAGTTGCACCGCCACCTGGGCGCCGGTTTATAACCAATTGGGCAGGTGTATCCACTATGGACAGGGTTCCAGTCACAATTATCACAGGCTACCTTGGCGCCGGCAAAACGACGCTGCTCAGGCGGATAGCCGCCCAATCCAGCGAGTCCGGGATGAAGCTCGCCATCATCATGAACGAATTCGGCGAAATCGCCATAGACAGCAAGGTGGTCGAAGGCAAGGGCATCAGCATAGCCGAGCTTGCCGGCGGCTGCGTGTGCTGCTCGCTTTCCGGCGAATTCGGCCTAGCGGTGTCGGAACTGCTTGAAACGGCGAAACCGGAATGGATTGTGGTCGAGACGACCGGCGTCGCCGAGCCCGCCGCGCTCGCTTATGACATCCGGGAAAACATCCCCGAATATCCGGCTGGACTCGATTGTGACGGTAGTGGACGCAGATGCGATGGCGAGGTTCCCGAGCCTCGGGCACACCGGACGGGAGCAAATCGAGCTTGCGGACATCATAATCATCAACAAGGCGGACCTTGTCGCGGAGGACGCGCTCGACCAAGTGAGGCAGGCGGTCAAGATAGCTGAATGGCCGCGCATCGATTGGAGGCTGAGCGGTGCAGGGTGGATACGCCTGCGCTTTTCGGAGTCATGCGCGATGCGCCCGCACCAAAGCACAAGACGCACAAGGTTTCTTTCGGGCATTTCGATTATTCATCCGACAAGACAGCTGGACCATGCTTCGCTCATCCGCGTCCTTGAAACGCTCCCGTCCGGGATTTACCGCGCCAAGGGGTTCGCCAGGACGGAAAAGGGCGGCTTCCTCGTGAATTACGTGGCGGGAAGGTTCGAGTTCGAGGAGCATGCGTGCAGCAGGACCGGGCTGGTTTTCATAGGCAAGGATGCAGGCAGGTTCGAGGAGGGCATCGTCAGGTCGCTCGAATCCGCATCCGCGACATGATTCGGCCTGCACTGCCTGCACTATAAGGATATAATGATGGGCGAATAACAGGATAACGATGAATTGAAGTGGTATGATGCCTTACAGATTCCTTGAGGGCCTGACGATGGCTGATATCGCATTCGAGGCGACAGGCGCGACGCTCGAGGAGATGTTCGCCAGCGCCGCCGATGCGGTCACCAACACACAGCTTCAGGACCTAAGCGAGATAAAGCCGGATATCAGCAAGAAATTCATGCTGAAGGCCGGCGAACCCGAAAGGCTGCTCCACGACTTCCTCCAGGAGCTCATTTTCCTCAAGGATGCCGAACTGCTCCTTTTCCGCGAATACGATTTGAAGATTTCCAGGGCTGAGGATGGCCTGGTCCTGGCGGCGAGCTTGAAAGGCCAGCAGATAGACCAGAAAAAGCACCACCTGCTTGTCGATGTGAAGGCGGTCAGCTGGCACAAGTTCAAGGTCGAAAAAACCGCCCATGGATGGAAAGCGGTAGTCATCATAGACGTGTGATTGCACGGGCGCATGATGGCATCCGCAAACTTTGGACCTGCTCAGGGAACGAAAACCGTGCCCTTTTTGCCTTCGAGGGCGTCGCGGATATCCGTGATGGAGCAGATGATTGCCTTCCCCCCGCCATTTTCCAGGAACCGCAGCGCCGCCTCGACTTTCGGCTTCATGCTGCCCTCGGCGAAATGATTTTCCGCGAGGTGCTTCCGCGCATCCCGCGCATTTACCCGGCCGAGCGCCCTCTGGGACTTTTTGCCGAAATCCAGGTAGGCGGCATCGATTGATGTCACAAAAACGAGCAGGTCCGCCTTGATGTTCGATGCGAGGAGCGATGTCGCGGAATCCTTGTCTATCACGGCTTCGAGCCCCTCCCCGCCTTTCGTTATCGGTATCCCCCCGCCCCCGACCCCTATCACGACGAACCCTTTTTCGAGCAAGGCGCTTATCGCGTCATGCTCGCGGATTTTGAGGGGCTCCGGCGATGCCACGAAAAGGCGGTATCCCCGCCCGGCATCCATCTTGTATGCGGTCCCGGGTTGCGGGTTCATGTTTTTTGGCGGCGCATCGAAGAAAGGGCCGATGGGCTTCGATGGATTCACAAACGCCTTGTCTTCCTTGTCTACGACGACACGCGTAATCAGGGTGGCCGAATGCAGGCCGGTCATCGAGACCGCGGTCGAGAGGAAATAGCCTATCTGGCCCTGCGTCATGGCATCCAGCACGTCAAGCGGCATGGGCGCGACCTTGTCCGTCGCCTGCTGCTGGATGAGCAGGTTGCCGACCTGCGGCCCGTTCCCGTGCGTGAGCACCACCTGGTTCTGCCTGAGTATGGGCTCAAGGCTCGAGATTGCGGATTTGGCGGCAAGGAGCTGCTCTGCCGCGGTCCCCCTGTCCCCCTTCCTAAGCAGGGCGTTGCCCCCGAGCGCTATGACGATACGCATGAGGCGCTTTTGCATGATAGAATAAAAATATCATAGGGTATAACCAACCCATGAAAAGGAACGTGCTCATTCTCGGCGCCGCAGGCAGGGATTTCCATAATTTCAACATGTTTTTCCGGGACAACCCGGAATACAGCGTCGCGGGCTTCACCGCCACCCAGATTCCGAATATAGCGGACCGCAGATATCCGCCGGAGCTATCGGGGAAGCTATATCCCAAGGGGATACCGATTTTCGACGAAAGCAGGATGGAGGAGCTCATCGTGAAGCACGCAATCGACGAGGTGTATTTCTCGTATTCCGACGTCGCGCAACGAGTATGTCATGCACCTCGCTTCCAGGGCGCAGGCAAAGGGGGCGAGCTTCGTCCTTCTCGGCCCGCGCGAGACCATGCTGAAAAGCTCGAAGCGCGTCATCGCGGTCACCGCGGTGAGGACGGGGGCCGGCAAAAGCGCGCTTTCCCGCACGATTACGAAAATCCTCAAGGCGAAGGGCGTCAAATTCGTGGTTATCCGCCACCCGATGCCGTATGGCGACCTCGTGAAGCAGCGCGTCCAGCGGTTCGCCACCATGGAGGACATGGAAAAGCAGAACTGCACGTTCGAGGAGAGGGAGGAATACGAGCCGCATGTGCGGAACGGCGTCATCGTGTACGCAGGAATCGACTATGGCGAAATCCTGAGGCAGGCCGAAAAGGAGGCTGACGTAATCGTTTGGGACGGGGGCAACAACGACATGTCGTTCATCAAGCCGGACCTGCACATAACGATTGCGGATTCGCTGCGGCCCGGCCACGAGCTTTGGTATTACCCGGGCGAGACGAATTTCCGCATGGCGGACATCATAGTCATAAACAAGGTGAGCGAGAACCCGATGGACGTCCGGCGCATCCTCAAGAACTGCGAGAAGGCGAACCCGAAGGCGAAAGTCATCGAGACCGACATGGAATTGACGCCGTCCAGGGAATTCGAGCTTTACGGGAAGAAAACGATAGTCATCGAGGACGGCCCGACTGTGACGCACGGAGGGATGAAATTCGGCGCCGGGTTCGAATACGCCGCGAGGAACGGGGCGGACATCATAGACCCGAGGCCTTTTGCGGTCGGGAGCATCAAGGAGATATATTCCAAATTCGACAGCATCGGGCTCGTCGTGCCCTCCATGGGGTATTACGAGAAGCAGATGAAGGACCTGGCCGAGACGATAAACCGGAGCAAGGCCGAAATCGTGGTTTCGGGAACCCCGATAAACATCACCAAGCTGCTTAATGTCAACATACCGGTCCTGCACATCGATTTCAACATCAAGGAGCGCACCGGAAGCCTGGATTCGATAGTCGCGAAGTTCCTCAAGGGAAAGGACTGAAGGCGCAAACGCGAGGGAGCTGCGAGCTGGCTGGGAATATCAGCGGTTCTCCCCCTTGTATTGCCCCTCGTACAGCGTGTTCGCATCCTCGGCGAGCCGGATGAAAATCATCTGGCCTATTTTCGCGTTCTTCTTGAACACCGCCCCGTGCTCGTTTCGCACGACAAGCAAGGCCTCGCTCCTGCCCTCATATCCAGGGTCCCACACGGCGCATTCGAGGGTGACGCCGCAGCGCAGGAGCGACGAGCGCGGGAGGCAGAGCCCGGCGACGTTCTTCGGAATCCTCACGTATTCGTTGAATATCACCTTGTATGCGCCCATCTTGAGGTGCACGCGGTCGGCTTCCGCGCCGGAATCGAACTGAACGGGCTCGACCGGGCTGATTTTCCTCTCCTTGTTGTCGAAGTCAATCAGGCCGGCCTCCTTGAACCTGTAGACCTCCTTCAGGGTGATGTCTATCCCGCAGGGCTGGTACTGGCTGCTGTGCAGGCCCTCGAATATCTTCGCCGCCTCAAGATGCTGCTTCGGGAGAATCATGGGGCTAATACGCAAGGCAGGTTTATATTTTTGGGGGGAGAGACGAGGGTATGGCCGCCTATAGGATGTATATCGGGGGGGAATGGGTGGGGGCTGACTCTTATTTCGATTCAATCGACCCCGCGACTGAAAAGGCCATAGCCAGGTTCCCGCTCGGGGACCAGAGGCACGTGGGGATGGCTGTCGATGCGGCGAAGGACGCGTTCGGGAAATGGTCCAGGATGCCGCCGCCGAAAAGGGGCCTGATTCTCCAGAGGGCGGCTGAAATCCTCAGGATTGAAAAGGAGAGGCTCGGAAAGCTCGTGGCGACCGAGATGGGGAAGGTGCTGCCGGAAGCCCTCGGCGACGTGCAGGAGGCAATCGACACATTCGAGTATTTCGCAGGGGAAGGGAGGCGGCTTTACGGCCACACGACGACGAGCGAGCTGAAGGACAAGTTCTGCATGACAATCCGGAGGCCGGTCGGCGTCGTCGGGCTGATTACCCCGTGGAACTTCCCGACCGCGATACCTGCATGGAAGCTCGCCCCCGCGCTGGTCTGCGGGAACACCGTCGTGTTCAAGCCAAGCTCGGATACGCCGCTTTGCGCATATGAAATGGTGAAGGTGCTGGTGAAGGCGGGCGTGCCTCCAGGCGTCGTCAATTTCGTGACCGGGCCGGCATCAACCGTAGGCGAGGCGATTGTTAAGCATCCGGATATATCCGGCCTCTCATTCACAGGCTCGAAGGCAACGGGCGAATGGATAACGCGGAACGCCGGCCTCAAGAAGGTCGGCCTGGAACTCGGCGGGAAGAATCCCATAATAGTGATGGACGACGCCAGGCTGGATTTGGCGGTGGACGGGATACTCTGGGGCGCGTTCGGGACTACCGGGCAACGCTGCACCGCGACGAGCCGGGTCCTTGCGCACAGGAAAATCAAGCCGAAGATGCTGTCCGCGCTTGTCACGCGGGCGAGGATGCTTCGGCTCGGCCCGGGCATCCAGAAGACGAGCGATGTCGGCCCCCTGATAAACAAGGCGGCGCAGGAGAAGGCGGGCAAGTACGTGGGTATCGGAATAAGCGAGGGCGCGAAACTGCTCTGCGGCGGAAACAAGCCCGCGGGCAGGGGATTCTTCTTCAAGCCGACCATTTTCGACGATGTTCGGCCGGACATGAGGATAGCGAATGAGGAGATTTTCGGCCCGGTCCTCTCGGTCATAGGCTTCGATACGCTGGATGAGGCGATTGGCATCGCGAATTCGGTCGAATACGGCCTCAGCTCGTCCATCTACACCGCGGACATCGGGCGCGCGTTCAGGGCGATAGAGGGGATTGAAGCCGGGATAACATATATCAATTCGAGCACGATTGGCGCGGAGGTGCATCTCCCGTTCGGCGGCGTGAAGGGCACGGGGCACACGAGGGAGGCGGGCATCCTGGGCTTGGATGAGTTCTCGAACACGAAGACGGTCTACATAGACTACTCCGGAAAGCTCCAGAAGGCGCAGATTGACGTTGATTGAGGTGTCCATATGAAAGAAGCGGCCAAGCTTTTCGTCATGCAGCTCCAGTACGGGGGCATACCTGAAGGCATATACCATTACCTGCAGGAGCATGAAAAGAGGATGCTCATAGAGAAGGACGGCCGGTTCTTCCTGAGCGATGCGGAAAGGAAGCGGATAAAGGTCGTGCTGACTGGGGGCGTGTTCGACGTGCTCCACATAGGGCATATCGTGACGCTCACCGAGGCGAAAAAGCACGGCGACGTGCTCATAGTGGCCATCGCGCGCAACGAGCACATCAGGAAGAAGGGCAGGGAGCCTATCCACGACGTGGAATACCGGAAAATCATGGTCGAATGCCTCAAGCCGGTGGACATGGCCATCGAGGGGTTCGAGGACCAGAAGAGGATGCTCGCGCTGGTGAAGCCGGACGTCATCGTCTACGGGTACGACCAGAAGGATTCCGTCCGGCCCGCGGGCGTCGAAATCGTGAAGCTCGAGCGCAGGATCGACGACTCGAAGTTCAAGACAGGGAAGATTCTCGAGCAGCTCGGCCTCTGAGGAAGGGATTAGGGTAAATTTATAAATTTGCCATGAGTTTTCATGGGCATGATTCTGGGTCAGTTCAAACCCATGGCGATGAAGCCGCCGGGAGAGGAGGAGAAGGAGCCTGAGCAGACGCAGAAGGGCACTCAGGACCGCTCGAGCAATTCGGACGATTTCCTCAAGACTCCGGAGGCCAAAGAGTTCATCGGCAGGATGTCGGAAAAGCTGAAGCAGGGCAATTTCCCGGCAACCAGAAGGGGAATCACAGACATCATGGGGACATTGCACCGCAATTCCAACCTCACCGACAAGGAAGTCATGAAAGAGACGGAGAGGATTTTGCTGCGCCTCGGCGGCCTGGACGGCTTCAGCGGGGTGCTTTCCGGCCTGAAAGCGAAGTCCGAAGGCCTGATCAAAGGGCTGAAAGCGGTCTTCGGCGGCGGGAAATAACGCTCATGAACGTTGACGAAAGCAGGGCAAGGGAGCTCATACGCGAGGGCACGTGCCCGGTCTGCGGCACCAAGCTGAAGCACATCGAAGGATGCGTGGAATGCATCATGTGCGGATGGAGCCAGTGCGGCGAGGCATGACGCCCGCCATCACGGATTTGCGCCTTGGATAGAACCTGCGCCGCCGGCATCCGGCGAGGGGCGCCTTTGGCGGTTTTAACGCAAATATACTATTTTGGCAACTTTTAAAAACTCGATGACGCTAATCCGCATCATGCATGCCCGCAGCGACAGGTACCTGGGATACATGGCAAGCGCGGCAGACCGCGGCAGGTTCAGCAACGCCATGAAGGCGGCAGCGGCCCGCGGCGCCATCATCACGACCCACGACGTGCCTGACTGCGACGGCCTCGGCGCGGCATACGCACTGCAGAGGATACTGTTCAGGAAAGGCGCCATATCGGACATCGTCACAGGGCCGCATATCCACCTCACCGACCCGCTTGTCGATGCGCTCGGGATATGCACCAAACGCTGGGGCGAGATTCCCCCATCGGACCCGCGGCCGATAATAGTCGTGGACACGAACACCCCGGCCCTCCTGAGCGGCATGAACTGCCGCGAGAACCAGCTCCTGATGGTGATAGACCACCACCAGAACGGCCATCTGGCACTGAAGCCCCTGAACATGATAGAGAACCAGTCTGCGATATCGGCGAGCGAGATAGTCGCGTCCCTCATCGACAGGAGGCTGATAGACCGCCAGAGCGCCCTCGCGCTGGCCGTCGGGATAGCGGGCGACAGCGAACGCCTGAGCGACGCGGAAATCGGGACGCTGCACATCTTCGAGTCCCTGCTCCGGATTTCCGGCGCGTCCAAGAAGGCCGTCGACGAGCTGGCCTACCCGGACCTGCCGCCTGGAATGGTCGCGGCCATCCTCGAGGAGATGAAGCACGTCGAAAGCGAGCTTTACGGAAACAGGGTCATCGCGGTCGCGGCGAGCACGCTCGAAAACCCGGCCATACTCGCGAACGAAATCCGCAACATGAACGCCGCGGTCGTCGCGGTGCTGAAAGAGCAGGAGGGCGGGTGGCACAAGGCCTCGTTCCGCGTAAGGTTCCGAGAAGCGAGGTCGGGCATACACGCCAATGACATCGCAAGGCGAACGAGCGAGGCCTGCGGCATGCCGGAGAATATGAGGGGCGGGGGGCACATAGACAAGGCCGGCGCCATGATACACGCCTGTTACCGCGAGATTTCTGACGCGGTGTTCGCAGCGGCCAGGGAGGCCATAGACGGGGCGGCGGGAAAGCAGTAGAGTTTTTAAACACGATTCGCCAATCAAGGTTCTATCTTCAATTGCCTCGGTAGCTCAGCCGGTAGAGCGGCTGACTGTTAAGGCTTTTTGACTTCTGTCTTTCTCCGGGCAAAAACCCTGGAAAAAACCCTGAGGATAAAGGAGGTCAATTCGCCAAAGCAATCAGCAGGCCGGAGGTTCGAATCCTCCCCGGGGCGTGAAAACATAAGAGAAGCATTAGCCTCGGGGACACGAGAACGATTCGTCGTTCTCGGAAATCCCCAGGGCGTTTTTCTAATTATAAACACGTCCGGGCCAATAACCGATGGACAAACGCATCTTTGAGGAAAAAATCATGATGAGGGAACTGTCGCTGGAAGAGGCCAAGCCAATCTGGGACAAATTCGTCCCGGATAAGGTCGTCTGGACCGACGACTGGGACATACGCGTCGCCATCTGCAGGCATTACGGGTACAAGACCCTGATTCTCTACGACGGGAAAAACTTCTTCCCCCTGATGTTCGACGCCGGACCGGGGGTTCTACGAGATTATCGGCGGGGACAGCGTGGAGAGGAACTATCTCACGTTCGACCCGGAGTTCATGAAAGAGACCGACGGGATTCCGAAGGACGTGTATTTCGATTTCCTTGTCGAGCGGTTCGACGGATGCCTGGAGGGGCTCTGCCCGCAGTTTTTCCTGGACCTGACCGGCATTGAGGGCATAGATGACTACCTCAAGCGGTTCTCGAAGAAGCACCGGAAGAATTTCAAGAATGATTACCGGAAATTCGGCGGATCACGAGTTCCGGAAAGAGGGCTCCCTGGAAGGCATCGCCGAATTCAGCAAGGTGATGTTCGGGGAGAAGTCGGACTTCGCATCAGGCGACCGGGGCTGCTATGACATCCTCGACAGGGACCCCCGGACCGAGTATTGGTCGGTAATCAAGGACGGCACCCCCGTGCTCACGACGCAATACTTCTTCTATGGGAAAACCATGTCGGTCTGCATCTGGGGCGTGGATGAACGATACGGAGATACGCTCAAGGTCGCATTGGTCGAGGCGATAAAGCTCGCCAAAAGCCGGGGCTGCACCAGGATAGACTATGCCCCGACGTATTCGGGCTGGAAATTCTTCTATCGCCTGGACACCGCGCCGCTGTGGAGGTACAAGCGGGGCAACATCCCGGATTCGGTCGATGCGGCAGAATACGGGGTACCGGCGGATGAAAAGGAAAGGCTGAAAGCGGAGGGCAGGCTGTAGCCGGGAAACGGGATTGCGACGTTTATACCCCAATTTACAGTCACCAGACGAACGGAATCAGGCGGTATCGCGTTTTTTTGCAGTAATCCGAATACCCCGGCAGGCCGCGCCTGAGGACATCCTCTTCGTTCCGGATGCGAAGGGCGAGTATGGGGATGACAAGCAGGAACACCGGCAATGCCAAGTAGGAGCCGAGCGCCAGCGGCGTGGCGGAATACATGAAGATGACGCCGAGATACATAGGATGCCTGATGACGGAATACGGTCCCGTGGAAATTACTTTCTGCTCCTTCACCACCTCGATTGTGCGCCCGGCGAAGCTGTTCTCCCGGAAGACAAGGAAGATGAAGAGGTAGCTGAGGAAAACGACCGCGTCCGCTGCCAGAACCAGTTCCGCGGGGACGCTCGACCATCCGAAGCGGCGGTCGATGCCCGGAAGCAAAAAGCCGACGATGAAAACGATGCTCGAAAGCTTGATGACCAGCTGCTGTTTCGCCTGTTTCTCCCTGAATTTTAACCGCCTCACCAAAAACTCCGGGTCGTTCTTCAGGAAATACGCGACCACGAAAGCCGCGGGGATGAAGACCACTGCAAGGTATGCCCACGCCTGCCAGTAATCCAGGGTGCCCGCGGGCACGAAAAACATGAGGCCGAGCATAAGGAACGCTGCCGGAAACAGCAGCAGCGCCCTTTTCTTGACAGCTTCAGCGTCCATCATGCGGATAACCCGTCCGGATAATAAAATATATGCGTTAGGAGGATTTCTGCTTTTTCGAGTAATATCCGGGCCAGCAGATTGGGCAGACGGGGATTTCGCTGCTCTTGTAAAATTCATGGCCTCGGCTGCAAACCGTCGCTTTTCCTTTCCCTTTTTTCATGGAAATCGCATGCAGTCGCTATTTCTTCGCCTTCCGCGCGTTTTTTTTCGCCCGGGCCCTGACCAGCTTTTGGATAAGCGCGGCGGGAAGCTTGTTTTCCAGGGGAAAACGGACAGTCGAAACCGAAGTCCCGTAGGCTTTCAAAGCACCCTTGTTCTCCGCGATGATTGGGGGAGGGATGTAAAGCCCGATGTGGGTTTTTGCAAGCCTGAAATACGCGAGCCGCCCGTAAAATCCGTAATAGGGCATCCCGTAGCTGATGCGCTCGTCGGCCCCGGGCGCTGCGGCCTTGATGATTTTCCTAAGCCGGATGAGCTTGGGCCGGGCCTCTTTTGGGGCTGCGGCAATATATGCGCCCACGGCATCCGAAGTTTTTCCTTTGGTTTTCATGATATCCCAGGGACAACAAATCTCTGAAATTTTATAAATGTTCAAATGCGCCGGGAAAAACCGCCATGCCAGCCCCTGCCCCGGATTAATTGTGGTAAAAATGTAATAATTAAGAACATTATTGGGCTTAATCAGGGCATGCGCACAAGCTTATCGAAAAGCGAATTCCTCGCCACAAGGCCCACGGGGGCTAAGGATGTCATACAAAGCCGGCTCGAGGGATGGGACTGCATCGGCTGCGGCAGGTGCTGCCTGGAGGTGGAAGGAAAATTCTCCATCCGGCTGATGCGGAGCGAAGGTTGCTTCATCGCCTTTTTCAAGGACGCCACCAGGAGGCCGGGGACGATGCGCGCCATCGCCCAGGACTTCGGGGATTCGACACTGTTCTCCTTCAGGGCTGGGAAGTGCATGTATTTCGACGGGGGGGAGAAGCGCTGCCGGGCGTACGACGAGAGGCCGGTGGTCTGCCGCGCGTTCCCGTTCGTATTCTCGCTCCAGCACGACATAGCCCTTAGCGCCGCATGCCCGGCGCTCGATGATTTGCGGCAACGCGGCATCCTGTTCATCTATGCTTCGGATTTCGACCGGCCCGAGATACCGATGCTCGCCCGCGCCGTGCCCCACCTTCAGCAACTCCGGGCCGGATTCAACAGGGCGTTCCCCCAATTCTCGGTCGAAACGCTTTTCGACGAAGCGAGGGGCGAGCCGTTCTACCCCATACGATAAGAAACGGGAAACAAGGGCGGGAGCTTGCCCGGCTGGGGGGTCACTCGTATCTCAGGGATTCGATGGGCGAGATTGAGGCCGCGTTCCTCGCAGGGACTATCCCCGCTATGATGCCCACGATGACCGAGAAAAACAGTCCCATGGCGACCAGCTCCAGCGTGATTGACGAGGGCAGGTCGAACATCGACAGCACTATGGATGCGAAGAAGCTCAGGCCCACGCCCGCAGCGCCCCCTATGAAGCCGAGCGTCGCCGCCTCGATGAGGAACAAACGCACGATATCTTTGTCTTTCGCCCCGAGCGCCTTGAAGACGCCGATGGTCTTGGTCTGCTCGAGCACGCTCATGAACATCGTGTTGAGGACTCCAATGCCGCCTACGATGAGCGATATCGAGGCTATGCCGCCAAGGAACAGCGTCAGCGTGCTTGTAATCGATGACACGGCGGATTGCATGGTTGTCGCCGTCACCACCGAAAAGTCGGCCTCCTCGTCATCGGAAAGCCCGTGGAGGGACTTGAGTTCGGATTCCACATCAGCCGCCACCGAGTCGGGGTCATAGCCGTCCTTTGCCACGATGATGAGCTCGCCCGCATCCTCGTCCTCGTCGAAGAGGTCCTGCGCGGTCTCGATTGGGATGTAGACGCTGCTGTCCTCCCCGCCCATGCCGCCGGATTCGCCCAGGATGCCCACTACCTTGAATGCGACGCCGTTTATCTCTATCTGGTTGTTGAGCATTTCTTCTTCCCCGTCCCCGTCGCCATTGAATACGGTATGCGCGACATTGTAGCCGATGACCGCCACGTAGTTGTCGCTGACGCCAAGCAGGCGGCCGCTCTCGAGCTCCGTTGTCAATGTCTCCGGGAACGCGTCGGGGTCGGTGCCTATGACGCTAAGCGTGGTGTTCTTGGCCTTGTAAACGATTATCGCGCGCTCCTCAAGCCGGGCGTCTATGGCGGATATCCCGGAAATCGAACGGAGCTCGTCGGCTTCGTCGAAGGTTATGGACGCGTCATCGGGCTCTTCCTCCCCGAACGCCCCGCCCGGCGGCGGCCCCCCGCCCCCGCCTGCCAGCCCCATGCCCATCATGCGCCCTGCCCGCGTCGAACCGGCGGTGACGGTTATCTGGTCGGCCCCAAGCGAGCTGGTCTGCCTGGTCACGTTCTCCTGCATCCCCATGCTTATCGATATGAGGGTTATTATCGCCGCTACGCCGACGACAATGCCCAGAATGGTGAGCCAGCTGCGCAGCTTCTGGTGCATTATGTTCGTAAGGGCGATTTCGATGCTATCTTCGAGTTTCATCCGAGCCCTCCGGGCCTTTCTTCTTGCCTTTCAGCTTCCTGTACCCGATGTACAGCCCGCCGAGAATGACGAGGCCCATGCCGGCATACAACGGGATGTTTTCCGTGGAACCGCCGCCCATGGGGCTGCCCGGGCGGCCGTTGAAAGTGCGGTTCCCGGACAACGTTGCGGCGGCTCCGGATGCGCCCCCTGCGTCCGCTGCCGCCGAATCCCCAATCAGCGCGATGGTTTTCTTCACGGTATGCTCGACATTGTCGTTGTCCTTGAAGACGACCGTCAGCGGGATGCCTGCCGAAGCGCCGGCGGGGACCTGGCCAAGCGGAGTAACCGTCACCGAATAGCTCGCGTAATCATCGACGCTGAGGGTCCCGATGAATTTCTCTCCCGAGCCGCTTACCCGGTAGTACTGCGTCGAGTCCGCCCGGACATACAGGGAGCGGACCGCGGTGTTTCCGATGTTGGATATCTTGGCAGTTATCTGGGTGCCATCATCGGCTGGCTCCGTCTCGGATGTCAGGAGGATTTCCGGCGTGGCCTGGACCACTATGCCGACCTCGTATGTTTTCTCATCTCCATTGGTCTGCATGGAAATCGGGAGGGTGTAATAGCCCGATGTGGACCCGGCATCCACGCCCAGGGTAAGTATTTCCGAGCGGCTTTCGCCCGGGGCGATATTGTCCAGATAGAACGTGTTGACGCCTATCGGGGTGAACACGTCGGTTCCGTTGGCCGTGATGACTGCGGACTGCACGCTGCTGCCCCGGTTCTCGATAGTCAGGTTGTAGAGCAATTCCGACCCGATTTCGCTCTTTGAGACAGGGCTGCAGGTGATGCGGAGCGCAGATGAGGAGCCGGACACCATCACCGGGCCCAGGTATATCGTCTGGGATATCTCGTTCTGGAGGGCATCCTCGTATGTCAATGTGAGGGGAATGGCATATTTGCCCTCCGCCGCATCCGATGACGAGATCATCTGGACGGTGACATTCCTGCTCGAGTTCGCGTCGATGTCGCCCACCCTTTTCTGCGTCGTGCCGTCCAGGCTAAACGATGAGTTGTCGGCATTCTTGATGATGACATTCTTCATGATGCCGCCCGTGTTCTCGAGTTCCAGCGTTGCGGTGAGCGTCTCGCCCTTGCCGATGCTGTTGCTGCTCAATGAGAGCGTCCTGACTTCCAGCACCCCGTGCTGGTTGATTATGATGGGGATTGTTGACATCGTATGCTTGGAACCGGTCTCGTCCTCGTCCATGTAATAGATGTCGACGTTCACCAGCAATATTCCGCTGTCCACCTTTTCCGGCGCTTCGAACGGTATTGTAGTAGTCATTTTGGAATCCGGCCCGATGTCCCCGAGGTAAAGGTTCCAGTTCTGGTCCGAACCGTACGTGTAATATACCACGGTGCCCTTGGCGGCCTCCGTCCCGGTGTTCGATACCGTGATTTGGAGCTGGCCAGAGGTTCCGGGGTATACGGAGGAAGGGACGATCGTGTAATCAGTCACCTGAAGGACCGGGGCGGTCGAATCGACACTGAATGCCGCGGTCGAAAAAACCAATAGTACTGCAACGAATATGTTCAAGTTCTTCATTTCACCACATCCCGAGCGTTGATTTTTCATCGATTTTTTTCACTTCTTGAGCTTCAGCTCATGCGCTTCGGCTTTCCTGCCGCTTTGGGCCACGTCCCGCTCGATATTCCCGTCGCGGATGTGTATCGTCCGTTTCGCGTATTCCGCGACGAGCGGCTCGTGCGTGACTATCACCACCGTTTTCCCGTTGTCTTTCCAGAGGGAATATATGAAGTCCATGACGTCCTTGCCGCTCGATGAATCGAGGTTTCCGGTGGGTTCGTCCGCAAGTATGATGTCCGGGTCGGTGGATAGGGCGCGCGCTATCGCTACGCGCTGCTTCTCGCCGCCGCTGAGCTGGGAAGGGAGGTTGTCCCATTTTGGCAGGAGGTGGACAAGGGACAGCATCTCCCGAACCTTCGATTCCCGCTTCGGGCGGTCCATCTCCCGAAGAATCAGGGGAAGCTCCACGTTCTTGGCGACGCTCAGCGTCGGGGCCAGGTTGAATGACTGGAAGACGAAGCCGATTTTCTCGTTCCGGATTATGGCGAGCCCGTCCCGGTCCATCCCGGACATCGCCTTGCCTGCGATAAGGACTTCGCCGCTCGTCGGCTTGTCCAGGAAGCCGAGGAAGTGGAGCATTGTGCTCTTGCCCGAACCGGACGGGCCCATGATTGAGACGAATTCCCCTTCCTCGATGCTGAGGCTGACCCCCCGGAGGGCCTTGAAGCTGGTCTTTCCGGTCCTGTATTCCTTGACCACATCGCGCAGTTCGAGCATTGCCATGCGTCAGACCTGTTTTCTCGCTGGAAGGGCCCCAGCACAAGCCCCCCGCACCGCTATTGCCGGCACGGCGGGCCCCGGAACGGCTGCGGCGCGGCGAGGGTGAGCGGGGGCTGGCCTATGAGACTGGTCCCGATTGAATCGGGCGAAAGGCCGCCCCCACTCTGTCCTGGCCGGGGATTGCGCGTCCGATGCCATAACGGATGCGCGGCATCCCCGCGGACAAGCCATCAGGAAACCACCGAAGAGTTCGTCATCCACCCCCCGGGCCCAGGAATCGGAGGCCTGCCGAAGCGCCGCGGGCCGAACGCATGGCCGGAATCCTTGAAGGATTCGAAGGCGCTGCGCAGGTCTTCGAGCGAGGACAGCGCCGTCGCGTAATCCCCGGAGGATATCGAGTCCCGTATTTCGTCCATGAAGGTGATGATGCCTCCCGCACGGCCCGCCGCTCCCCTGCCGGTTCCATCCTCCGGTTTCTCTGGGAGGGAGCAGTATTCTTCCCTCAGCGACTTCACGGTCTCGAAGTCCTTGTCAGCCAGAGCCTGTGCGAACTGCCCGCGGACGTCGTCCGTGATATTCTCATTGGGACAAAGGACGCCAGCCCTTCCGAAGCGGGCATTGGCCCCGAACCCGCACGGGGGCATGCGTTCACGGAGAGGGCAGTATTCGCCCATAAGCGCCTTCAGGGCGGCCGTGTCATTATCGGCCCTCGCCTGGGCAATCTGTTCCCGGACATCGTCCGTCAGGTTAGCGCCGGGGCATGCCGGGAATCCCTGGGCGAACACCGTTCCGGAGAACAGCAAAACGAGTGCAATTCCGAACAACGATTTTGTTCCATCCAATCCAATCACCGGATTGGACCGGGAACGGTTTTTTTATTTATAGATTTACCGAAATAACCCCCAAATTACGCCGCAATATGCCCTCATTTGGAGCTCACCCAGACAAGGATGCCGAGCGAAATCGTCGCAAACAGGTACGGCACGCTCTGGAACAGGCCGTCCCTCCCGTAAACGCCGAAGAAGACGTGCAGCAGGGGATTGGCAGCCACGGCAAAGAGCATGAACGAGAAGACGGCGAGAAGGAGCCCGAGGGTGAACCCGCTTTTGAGCTGGAGGTAGTCCTTCAGGTAGATGAAGAACAGGTAGAACGAGAGGATGAGCATCGCGACGGACAGGACGGTGTGCGTGAGGAACACGGCCTGGAACATGTTGGGCGGCGCTTCGCGCGGGGGGATGTCGCCGGGCTCGAACTGCCGGAACGGCAGCGCCGCATTGGCGGCGAGCAGGAAGCCCGCTGAAATCAGCAAGGCCAGCACCGCCCCGAAAAACGCCTTCATTGTGAGGTTATTTTCTTCTCTTTTTTCCATCCATATCACCCACGAGCAAATCCTTCAGATAAGCGTTATCATCCCATTCCGGGCTCAGGAAATACACCGAACCGTATTTCTTCTTCGGCGTCTCCAGAATCCCGTTTTCGACAAGCAGCTCCACATGGCCCTGGACCGTCTTGTAGTCCATGGCGAGCGCAATCGAGAGCTGGCGGATATTCTCCGGCTTTTCCGATACGGCCCTGAGGATGCGTAGCCTCGTCGGTCCGCCTCTCGAAGCGTTGAGGAGCCAATAAAGCAGGCGTGTCTTTGAATCCATCCCGTATCAGCGCGAAAAAAGATTAGTCCGCCAGGAGAGCATGGATTTTCCGGATTTATATATTTTCCCCCAAATCGGGGGGCCGGAGGATGGCGGCGGGGGGAATGCGGCGGCGCATGCCGGAATCAAGAAGCATTAAAATGCCCATCGGGCAAGCGGTATCATGAAAGCCGTCTTAGCGCTCATCCTCATCGCCGCCCTCGCGGCGGCAGCGCCGTCGCCCCCGGAAGTCATCGTCAACAACAGGACGATGGAATGCTCGCCATACAATGCGGGCGACGAATGCACGCGTTGCGCCATCCCTGACGGCTGGACGAGCCTCGGATACGGCACGGTGGAATGCCCGCAGGGATACGCTGAAACCAGGGCACCAATAGTATGCACGCCCGCGGTGAACGAAAGATGCTGCAGCGAGGGCCACAGCGGGGCCAATGGGGATTGCGGGAAGATGATTATCAACCGGCGGACGAAACAGTGCGTTTTCGCGAACGGAACGGCGCCCTCTGGATGGGAGGGGGAAGCGAATGGCACGGAATCATGGCAATGCCCCGAAGGGTACACGTGGGCGGAAAACACCGGCCCCTGCCCAGTTCCTTTCATCGTGGCATCCGGCGCCCTCGTCATCTTGCTCGTAAGGAGCACGGGATGCCCTTGTCCTAAAAAATGAATACCAGCCGGACGCATTCCGGGAACCGCATGAAGATACGGAATTTCGTGCTCTGCCTTTTTAGAGGACGGAATCCACCGCATCGCGGCATTCCCGGACCATATCCTCGATATATGCATCGGAACGCGACTGGACCAAAGGCAGGAACAGCCTGTGGAATGCGATTTCCTTCCGCATCAATTCGGTGAGAGACGGCTCGTCGGGCGGGGAAGGGCTGAGAAGGCGTATCAAAGCCTCGTCATAGAAAGGAAGCGGGTCGTCCGGCTGGATATGCACGTTGATGTCCAGCCCGGGCCATTGGACGCCTGCCAGGTTCCTGTGATTGGAGCCCTGAAGAACGACGACTTCGTCTACGGAATCTGAAAGGGCCGCCGTTTGCCCTATCAGCAGCATATCCCTGGCGACCACTGCACGGGCCATGAAACGTATGCTGTCGGCCAGGCATCTTATTCCGGTTGATTCGTCACCGTCTTGGAATGCCGCCAGATAACCCCGGTTCTTCCAGTAGAACGATTCCAGCGTGAGGAGCTGCGCTTCCTCGCAGGTGGCTGAGAACCCGAGGACTATTCTCCCGGGAGTTTCCCTGTTTTCGTCGATTATCCTTTCCGTGACGGCAAATGGCGACATAATGCCCCGTGAATCATCCATACCATGCTTGACCCGGCCGGCCAGGAAAAGGAGGTACTTCCGGTATTCCCGCGTCTGGCCGGCAAGGGATGACCTCAGGGCGTTATCCGCGCGGATGGAATCGCCTTGCAGGGCCAGGTCGTTCCCTGTGAAATTATCCTCCAGTATGACGCCGAATCTCCCGGACGGATTCCCCGATAGGATTTGGGAAAGAGCCCCGGACGAGAACGCCTCCCCGAGGGTTCGCCCGCGAGCCCGTGAATCGGGGTGCTTGGCCAAAATGAGATGGACTGGTTTCATCGATTATTCATTTGATGTTATATTTTATTAATATATCTGGATGAGTGGCATGCCCAATAATAAACCCGTCGGAGAAGGGGGTATAGGTCTTTATTATGGGAATGAGCAAAAAAGACTTGTCACGGAAGAAGGCTAATATCAAGGCGAGAATCGAGGACCTCGAGAAAAAGGCCAAGATGGACCCACTTAAGAAGAACAAGTCGCTCCACGGCGAACTCGACGACTTGAGGAAGAAGCTCGCCGAAGATGATTGAAGCGCACCGCGGGACGGGAGCGCCCCTGCGGGGGCATCCGGCAGGGATAAAAGAGCGTCCCTGCATAGATACCCTCATGGGGGAGTGTTTCCTCTGCCAGGGGCAGAATGAGACCAGAAAGGTCTACATGGGAAGCGCGAGAGGTTTTGCCGACCTTTGCATCGACTGCGTAATCAAATTCTATAAGATCAAGACGGAGTAGTCGGAAGGCGGGCGGACAATCCTGCGCGAATGCCACGATGCGTGCTGGGCATAAGAAGGCATTTTAACGTTCCCTGCACAATCCCCGCATGGCCGGTTTCATCGAAGCGTTCGTCCTACTTCTGGGAATCATCGACCCGCTGGCCAGCCTCGGCGCGTTCCTCTCCCTTACGAAGGGGATGGCGGACAAGGAGAAGCTCAGGATTGCGCACAAGGCAGTCCTCGTGGCTGCGGCGGTGTTCTTCATCTTCGCGATAGGCGGCCAGCCGATACTCGACATCCTCGGGGTGAACATCCATGCGTTTCGGGCCGCGGGCGGGATAATACTCGTGCTGCTCGGCATCCAGATGGGCCTCGGGATTTCCTTCCCGAAGGGGAAGGAGGAGATAAGCGAGGTCGCGGTAGTCATCGGCACCCCGATGATTTGCGGGCCTGCGACAATCACGACCACAATCATCCTTACAAGCGAAACCGGGACGACGCTCACGATGATGGCCGGGGCTATGGTCCTGATTATCACGCTCGGCGTGCTCGTGCTCTCATCGCGCCTGACGAAGATTGTCGGGAGGAGCGGGCTCCAAATCATGTCCACGATGATGGGGATAATCACGATGGCCTGGGGCATCCAGTACCTGCTGAGCGGGATAGCCGCGTTCGGCGCGGTCACGGGATGAGCGGAAAAAACGAGAGGATAAAAAAAGGAAGAGAAGTCAAGGATGAGACGTTAAATGATGAAAGAGAGATGGAGTATATCTTAGTAATACCGGGCCATCTGCCTTCTCGCCCTTCTTCCGCGCCGCGCCCTCCGGAACGCGCGCATCATGTAATTGTCTATCTCCCCCAGCAGTTCAAGGTCTTCATAGCTCAGGCCAATCATGCAAACACCGCAAATGCGGGCTGATTCGCGCATAAAGAGCGTTTCGCTGCATAGCGCATTTCCGCGGAATGCGCGGGATTTTATCCTTTCAAGCGGAAGGGTGGTGGGGATACGCATGGATACGGAAACAATCATACGGAACGCGAAGACCGTCGCGGTCGTCGGGCTGTCTGACAGGCCCGAGAGGCCGAGCTACGATGTCGCAAGCTACCTGCTCGGAAAGGGCTACCGGATAATACCGGTGAACCCGAACCTGAAGGAGTGGAAGGGCATCAGGGCGTACGGCTCGCTAAGCGAAATCCCGAAAAACGTCCATGTGGATGTCGTCGACATTTTCAGGAAAAGCGAGGACGTGCCCCCGGTCGTCGACGATGCGATTGCCATACGCGCCAAAGCCGTGTGGATGCAGCTTGGAATCGTGAATGAGGCGGCGGCGCAGAAGGCGAGGAGCGCCGGGCTTGAAGTCGTCATGGACAGGTGCATGAAAATCGAGCATATGAAAATGTCCGGAAAGGGCCCGGATGATGCGAATCGCTAGCCGTCGATGAGGCCCCAGAACACCCAGTCGAACAGTTTCCGCCTTACCCTGCCATTCGGGTTCTTCAGCACCCAATCCAGCATCCAGCAGAACGGGAGGAGGGGGTTGGTGAACAGGTGGAACAGCCGGACCTGCCAGATGTGCGCGTCCGCCATCCGCTTCATCATCGCCCGGCCTTCCGGCTTCCCGAGTATGTGCTTGGCGACTCCTTCGCCGCTCATCATCGCGTAAGCCATGCCTTCGGTGGTCAGCGGGTTCAGGAACCCGCCTGCATCGCCCACCAGGTAAATGTTGCCGAACTCCCAGCCCCTGTAATCCGCATTGCCCCGCATCGCCTCGGTCTTGAGGCGCGATGTGTCGATGCCGAACGTCTTCCCGGCCCAGGCCTTCGCCTTCGCCGCGAGCTTATGGTCGAACTCGCCGCGCCAGGCCATGCCGGCCATGGTCTTGTCGCGGTTCTTCGACATCATGTAGCCGTACGAGCCGGGCAGCGTCTTCGGGAGCCAGTACATCTGGAATTCCGTGCACGGCCTGTCGATGATGCAGTGGAACGCCCAGCCGGAGATGTTTTTCGAGGGGAGGCCAAGGTGCGCGCGGACGGATGAGAACGAGCCGTCGGCCCCTACAAGGTGGCGGTATCCGTAGCGCCCTTTCGGAGTCTCGACGAACTCCGGGGTGATTCGTGTCACGGGCTCGGAGAATTTGACACTCGCGTCGCACAATGATTTGAGGTGGTTCTCGATTTCAGGGCGCCCCACGGTATGGAGGTAGGGCCTGCCGAGCCTTACGACCGTTTTCGTCGTGTCCGTGCCCACGTGGATTTCAGTCCACGGGCGGCCGCGGTCGAAGCCGGGGGGCGTCCTGACCTTGGACGAGATTTCGCCAGAGCAGATTTTCCTCCCGAGCCGGTCGTTCTTTTCGAGGACGAGGACGCGCAGCCCGGAACCGGCGAGATGCCTTGCGCATGAGAGCCCGCCCGGGCCCGCACCCACAATCACTACGTCATATGGCTCGGAGTCCATGGACTAAATGGATATTCGGAAGTGATTTTAAGGCATTTTACACAATATGGATGTTGACGCCCCAGCCTGGAGAAGGTGGATTGGGCGGGGAAATGGTTGAAATGCCAAAGGAAGCATTCGGCGGAGGCGACGACAGCTCAGGCCCAGCCCCGGATAAGAAGAAAATCGGCCTCAGCAAGTACGGCCTGTCCCCGGACGCCAACATCCGAGACGTGTTCTGGAGGATAATGGGCGCATACGCGGCGACGAAGAAGCCCGGTCAGGAGCTCTCGTCGCTTGAAAACGACAGGTTCGCGCTCATGAGGGTGGCGATATCCGCCCTTTCGAGCCAGCATGGCGAGCGATACGGCCTTTCCCCGAAATTCATCGCGATTTATTCCCTCATGATGATTATCGACGGGGGATGGAACGACGTATTTTCCGAATACCTGGAGACTTCATGCGAGAAGAAGCTCGGCATCAAGAAGGACGTCTCCTCGGCATTGAAGAAGCTGCTCCCCCAGGAGAGGTACGGGAAGGCGGTCAGCGAGAGCCTCGGCGCGATGGTGCGCGGGCGTGAGACCAGCGCGGCCGCCCTCGAATTCATCGCGGACATGGAAAGCGATGACATCGTGCTGGCCCTGAAGAAGGAGCTCATGATAATAGCCCGCGGGGACATCGGGCAGAACCAGCTCAACGCTATTAAAGCGATAGCGCTCATAAAAGATGACGAGGAGATACGGAAGTCCATAATCATCCTGCTTTCGCACTGGGATGCGCAGGCGAGGCTCGCAGCCGCGGAGGCCTTGCTGGGGATGTGCGACAATCCGGAAGTGAAGGCCGCGGCCGCAAAGAGGCTCGAGGCCGAAAGGGACGAGGAGATAATTAAACTGCTCAGGAGGATTGCATCATGACGGATTTTGTTAGGATACCCTCCGAGAGGGTCAAGGTGCTGGTCGGGAAGGACGAGGCGACCAAGAAGAGGATAGAGAAGAAATGCAATGTCGAGCTCATCGTGGATTCCGAAGGGGAAGTCGAGATAATCGGCGACCCGGCCGACGTCTTCTTCGTCCATGACATCGTGAAGGCCATAGGGAGGGGCTTTCCGCCCGAAACCGCCCTGAAGCTCCTCGGGAACGATTACGGGCTGTACGTCATCCCCCTCAAGGAGATCGTGCACTCCGAGAACGCGCTGACCAGGCTCAAGGGGAGGGTCATCGGTGAAAATGGGAAGATTAAATACGCCATCGAGGACGCCACCGACTCGTACGTGAGCATATACGGGAATACGATAGCGATAATCGCGAAAATCGACACGATGGAATACGCCAAGGAGGCCATCGGCCTGCTTATTGACGGCGCGCGCCATACCAGCGTCCTCGGCTACCTCGCCAAGGCGAAGCGGGAGATACTCGAATCGCGCCTCAAAGGGCGCTGAACGCGCCGCAAGCTATTAATAGCTGCATTCCGATTAGTCGAAATAATACCCATGCCAGGTGATAGAATGGCTGACGACGACATTTTCAAGCAGTTCAAGGAGCATTCAATCGCCGAATTCTTCAAGAAGAACAGGCAGATGCTCGGGTTTTCCGGGAAAGTCCGCTCGATGACGATAATCGTCCACGAGATAGTCACGAACTCGCTCGACGCGTGCGAGGAAGCGGGCATACTGCCCGAGCTTTTCGTGCAGGTCGAGGAGCTGGACAAGGAGAAGGAGCATTACCGGCTCACGATAAGGGACAACGGCCCGGGCATCCCGAAGACGCACCTCGGCAAGGCGCTCGGCCAGATGCTCGCGGGCACGAAGTTCCACCGCTACATCCAGCAGAGGGGCCAGCAGGGAATCGGCGCGGCCGCGTGCACCATGTTCTCGTATCTCACGACCGGCCAGCCCACCAAGGCCATATCGTGCCACAAGGGAAGGAAAATCACCGCCTCGATAGGCATCGACTTCAAGCAGAACAAGCCCGTGCTGGACGTCGTCGAGGATGCGGACGCGATGGACGAGACGGGCCTCAGCTTCATATCGGAATTCAAGGACGTCCGCTATGAAAGGAGCAATTACGGCGTTTACGAATACCTCAGGAGGACCGCGCTCGCGAACCCGCACTGCGCCATCACGCTCATCGAGCCCAACAACGAGAGGACGGTGTTCCCCCGCTCGGTCCTGGTGAACCCGGCAAGGCCCAGCGAGATTAAGCCGCATCCGCTCGGCATCGGGACGCACGACCTTTTGGAATTCGCCAGGCATAACAAGGAGAACCGCAGGCTCTCGTCGTTCCTCCAGGAGACGTTCTCCAGGGTGAGCGCGGGCAAAATCGACGAGCTGAGGGCGCTCCTCCCGGACATGGACCTCAACAAGAACCCGCAGGACATGACCTGGGAGGAGGCCGAGGCGATGGTCAAGGCATTCGCGTCGGTGAAGTGGATAGCCCCGGCAACGGATTCGCTCGTCCCGATAGGCAGGGAGCAGGTCGAGGTCTCGTTCCGGAACATATTCAACCCCGAAGTCCTCGTGGTCACCGAAAGGAGCCCCAAGGTGTACCGGGGCGGAATCCCGTTCATGGTCGAGGTGGGGATAGCCTACGGAGGCGGCGTGGCCGCGGCCGGGAAGAAGGGCGAGGTCATGAGGTTCGCGAACCGCGTCCCCCTGCTTTTCGACTCGGGCGGATGCGCCATCACCGAGACCATCAAGACCATGGACTGGAAGAGGTACGACGTGAAGGATTTCGAGGATGAGCCGATAGCTGTCCTCGTGAACCTCATCAGCGTCCATGTCCCGTACACGAGCGCGGGCAAGCAGGCCGTCTCGCCCGAGGAGGACGTGATGGACGAAATCAAGTTCGCCATAATGGAGGCCTCGCGCGGCGTCCAGAAATACCTTTCAGGGAAAAGGAAGGCGCACGAAATCGCCAACAAGAAGAAGGTCGTGAGCAGGTACATCCAGCAGCTTTCAGGGGACATGGCCAGCTTGACCGGCGAGAAGAAGGCCGAAATCGAAAAAGCGCTCACGAAAATCATCGAGGACAAATACGCCCAGGACGAGATGGAGGCCGAGGAGACGACGGAAAAGGACCCGGAGCCGGACACCGGAATCGGGAAAACGGATGAAGGAGGCGAGGAAGAATGAGCGACGCTGCCAACACGAAGCTCCAGGCCATGGGGAAACAGATGGTCGAGCAGGTCAAGAAAGGCGAGGGGCCGACATTCGAGACGGTCCTCCGCACGAGAAGCAACACCATTTTCGACGAGGGGCTTGGATGCCTCAGGACCGGCGACAAGAAGGAACTCAGGAAGTTCCTGAGCGTCGCCCAGGCCCGCACGTTCATGCAGACCGTCGCCATCGCCGCCAAGAGCAGGCAGTTCCTGAAAGAGAACCTGCATACCTCGATCAGGGGCCTTTTCTACCAGCTGAAATTCACGCTCGGCGAGGACATCGACGAGGACCTGTTCACCGAGCAGTCGGAATCCAACGCCCTCATCGAGGATTTGGAGGTCGCCCTTAAAATCAAGCGCGAGGACCTGAACCTGACAACGGACAGGAAGGGGTTCGTCGCCGGGCCGATGACCATCCTCGACCGCTTCGGCGGCGATGATACGCTGATTGATTTGGAGAAGCAGGGCCGCAGCGGCTGGAGCATACCGTCCGACGTGGATAATGGCATGGAGATAAAGAAGCTCGACGCCGATTACGTGCTGGTCGTCGAGAAGGACGCGCTCTGGCAGAGGCTGAACGAGGACAAGTTCTGGAAGAAGGAGAACTGCCTGCTGATCACGCCGAAAGGGCAGTCGACGCGCGGCACGCGCAGGCTGCTCCGCAAGCTCGCGGACAAGAAGCTCCCGATTTACTGCCTCATGGACTGCGATGCCTGGGGATGGTACATATACTGGACCATCAAGACCGGGAGCATGAACCTGGCATATCTCGGACGCGATTTCGCGGTCCCTGAAGCGAAGTTCCTCGGCGTCACGATGAGCGACATCAAGGAGTTCGATTTCCTCGACAAGCTCACCATCAAGGCCAAGGACGTCGACGTGAAGCGCGCCGAGGAGATGCTCGGATACCCCTGGATAAACCGCTATGCTGACTGGGTGCGCGAGCTGAAGATGGTCCTGAAGACGAGGAAGAAAATCGAGCAGGACGCCCTGCAGGGGCAGAGGCTCACCTTCGTCGGCGAGTACATAAACAAGAAAATCAAGAACAAGGAATGGCTGTCATAGGCGCATTTAGCCACATGCGGATTCGGCCGGCTATGCGGGCATTCGAACGTTCTAATTTTTCATTTTTCCAGTTGCTTATAAGCGGCGCCGCGTGCCCGGATGATTGGGAAACTCAGCCCGTCGAATTGAATCCGCCGCTGAACTGCCTGTGCCGCGGCCCCCACCCCGTTCAGCTGCCGCTAGGGATGCTCGGCGCGCTCGCGTTCGAGCTGTTGTTGGGGATGTACGGCGTCCCGCTTAAGGGGAGCGGGCGCTCCATGAGCTGGAAAAGCCGCTTCCCGTCGGGGCAGAAGTTGTTGTCGCACCCGTTGCTCAGGTAGATGAAGGCCTCGACCTTCTTCTTGCCAGGGTCGGCCTGCCGCGCGAGGAAAGGCACTTCGCATTCCTGCACGTACTGGATGAAATCCGTGTAGCCGTAGCATTCGTAGGGCGGGTTCTTCTTCGGGTGCCCGTCCTGGCACCGGCTGTCGCTCTGGCCGTCGGACGAGGCGCAATAGGTCTCGTTGATGGCCCAGCTCTGCGAGAAGCCGTACGCCCAGCAGTCGCCGTTCGACACGCTGCTTGAGCAGCGCGGGTGGTCCGCGGCCCTGGCCTTCGAGCCCCAGAAGCCGGAGTACATGTTGCCTGCGATGTATAATGCGAAAAGGTTGTCCTTGTCGAGGTCACCTGCGCCCCAGTTCAGCTTGCCCCTGTTCGTGTTTATCCAGCCCCTGGCGTTCCTCATCATCGCCTCTATCTTGAGGGTGCCGATGCAGATGGAATCGGTAGGGACGAATGGGTTGAAATTTGGATTGCATCCTTTTGCGCCGCTAAGGTCGAGATTGCGCATGCCCGAGCGGGTGAATATGTCTTCATACGGGCCGTCGCCGCCGCCTGGGAAGTTCGGGGCCGGCCAGAACGTGAACGGCGGCTCGAGGCTCTGCATTATGCCGACGGCGCACCAGCGCCAGTCCGGCTGCGCGGCCGGAGGCGCGTTCGTGAGGTTCGCGTTGCAGTTGCCGTCCGGGTCGTACATCTCGTCGTATGCTATGTCGTAGCACTCGTCCTTGCCCGGCCCGGGCTCGAAGCATCCCGGCCCGTCATAGCCCTGCTTGCAGACCTTCGCCGCCGAGCAGGGGTTGAAGTCGCTTTCGGTAAGTATGAATGCGCGGACTATCATCGGGTCGAGGTTGCGCGCACTCGCCCACTGGTTGATTTCCGGGAAGCTGTTGCAGTACCGGTCGGGCGGAACGCCGCCGCCGGGCGAGAGGCTCGTGAAGATGCTTGCAAGCGGCCTGCTGGCATTCGATATCAGGCACGCGTCGCACGTGAAGAGGAGCGGCGCCGGGGCGCGGAGCTGGTTGGTCTGCTGCTGCATGATGTCGCGCCCTGCGAAAGCGAAACCGCGCATGTAGTCCTGGTTCTCGTTCGCATTGCACGCCGTGCCCGATTCGTTGCCGAAAAGGATCAGGCGGTTGCCGGAGTTCTGGCCGGAAACGTTGGAGAACGCCTGGCAGCCCCCGTACCATGCCTGGAGGCGCTGCGCCGTCCTGCCCACGCCGCAGTTCGTGCAGTTGAGGGGGTTCGTGACGCCGATTCCGCCGCTCGTGTTGAATGAATATGGCGCTATGCCTATCACGCCGCGCTTCTGCAGCGTGGACACCCCGAAGGGGAAGAACGACCCGTATGCGGCGACCACGTCGCTTTCGGTCCAGTTGCACGAGTTGTCGATATCGCTCGTCCCGGGGTCGAAAAGGACGTACGGGATGATGGAGGGCTTGCTCCAGTTGTAAAGGGAATACATCGAGAAGTTCGTGGCCTGCGAACGGACGCGCGCGGCGTCGCATGAATGGACGTACTTGCCGTTGATGCCGTACGCCACGTAGTCGACCTTGTCCGCATCGGCGCCGAGGGCCATCATCACGTCGTTAAGCGCATTGAAGTCGTTGATTTTCGGGGCGACCGCGATGAAGCAGTATATTTTTCCTGCGGCACGGTCGTTCCTGCACTCCTGGTCGATTGCGCGGACCTGGTTGGCGATTTCCGGCGCCCTGCTCCGGTCGAAGTCCATCTCCGTGACGACTATCACCGGGCCGACGGGGCCGCTGGAGAGCCTCCCGAGGTAGACATCGTCGCCTTCGGTTCCTAGTATCCTCGCGATGTCCTGCGTGCGGCTGATGTTGATGTTGGTGCCGTTGCTGTACAGGATGTAGACCGGTATGATGTCCTTGCTGAGGAAGCACATCGTGCGCATCGAATCGGGGCGCAGGTACGGAGATTCGTTGTTCCCCACCAGCCACTGGACGGCCATGTTCAGGCGGTCCGAGCAGAACGTGTTCGCCGTGCCGAAATCGCCGAACGTCGGACCCTGCCCTATCATGAACGGGCGCACCGAAAGGCTCTGGTCCATGGAGGTATTGTTGTAGTTGGCATAGCGCGCCATCTGCTGGGGCGTGCAGTTCTTGTCGAAATAGCAGTAGCCGCCTATCAGGCTTTGCATGGGGCCGAAGATGTTCGTGCCGTTCCGGCAGACCATGCACCAGCAGCTTCCGGGCTTGCAGTACTCGACCATGGAGGCGTTGTTGATCGCCACGCGGTTGAGGCCGTCGCGGTAATCCTGTTCGAAGAGCGAGGAGCCGCCGTTCAGCCTCTGCAGGCATCCCGTGAGCACGATAGCCCCGCCCAGCACGACCGCTATGGCCAGTATGAATGCCGCTCGCCTCGAATCCATGAGGGTATATTTCCCGTTTCAGGATTAAAATACTAGCGATTCCGGGCAGTTTCGGGCCAGGGGGGCGGATTTTGGGCAGGAATCGCCGGACTGGCCGGTTGTATGGGAAAAAAGAAATAGAAAAAAGGCCAAGAATGAAATGAATCCATTAGGAAAAGGAAGAAAAAATGAAAAAATAAGGCCTAGTACATGGCCTGCTTGCATGCCGAGTTCTTGCACATGCTCCCGCGGTAGTTGGACATGCCGCACTTCGGGCAGTACACCACCATCGAGAGCTTCTGGGGCTGGACCAGCTTCGAGAGGCCCTGTCCCATGCCTTCCGCCATGCCGCGCAGGTTCGAACCGAACCCGCCGCCGCCGTAGCCGTGCTTCGAGCGCGCGACGTATTTCGCGGCAATCTCCTTCGGAGTCGCCGACTGCGGGAACAGCGGAACCGGCATGTGCCATATGAAGGCAAGCGGGTTGGCCCACCCGAAGAGCGAGTTCTGCAGCACGCCGAAGCCTCTCAGCTCCTGGTCCCTGCGTATTGCGAGGGACTCGGCTGAAACCGTCCTTCTCGTGGTGTTGTCCATCGCGGCCGAGTAGAGGTCCTTGTCATAGAGGTAGGTTGCCTCCTTGCTCCTGAAGAGGTACTCCGCCATCGGCGCGTCGGCCTTCATCGTCATCCTATAGTCGTAGAAGGTTTCGCCGGGGTTGACGTCCTCCGTTCTCGCATTCGCATAGACACCCTTCTTCTGCAGGAATATGTCCTGCGGCGCCTGCCTCAGGCCGGTCATGTAGTCGTGCCCGGCAAGCTGGTGCCTCTCGAGGCTGCCTCCGAAGACGTTCATCTTCGCCATCGTGTCGGAGCTCTTGCCGCCGAACCACTTGAATGACATCGGGTTCAGGGACTGCATTGCTTCAAGCACCCTGGGCTCGGTGTAGTTCCACTGGCGCAGCGCATCCCCGGTGGAGTCCCACTTGGACGCGTAGCCCTGCATGGACATCTGCATGCCCCTCATCATGCTCACGTACGGGCGGAGCATCTTGCCTGCCATGTCCATCGGGAATCCGTAGGGCCCCAGGGTGAAGTTCATATACTCGCCCTTGCCCATGAACGCCCTCAGGTTGTCCTTCACGTTGAAGGGGACGGCAGGGCCGTAGTGGAACGACGCGGCCCACGCCTGGTGGGTTCCGAAGGAGGACGATATCCTCCACGGGTTCCTGTCTATGGCGTACTGCCATACCTGGACGTATGCGCCGTGCTGGGCCGCGACCGCCCTGTATGCAATCTTCTCCTCGTCGGAGAGGCCGTTCAGTATCTGGCCGGACTGTATCTTGTTCGCCAGCTGGAACGAGTGCATCCTCAGCTGGGATGACGTCGGCGTTATGTCGTATGACGTGTTCAGCAGGTTCCCGCCAGCCGCCATCGCTACCTTGGAGATGTAGTCCCCGCCGTGCATGCCTATGTCCCTGAAGGGCTTTATCATCGGGCCCATGCTGGGGCCGTCCACGCCGAAGAAGCGCAGCGACGAGGGCGCGACAGGAGTGACCTGGCGCTTGGCCTCGACCGTGATTGCGCTCTCGTTCCAGAAGCGCCCGTAGTCGTAGGTCCTCTGGGCTCCTTCCCAGAGCACGGACGCGAGCACGCGCTCCTTCTCGTAGTTGTACCCGCCCTCCTTGGCCCACTTGACCGCGGAGTCGAGGAATCCGGTCCATTCGGCCGGGTCCTTGGACGAGCGCACCTTCTGGAACTGCATCTGGAGGTCGTCCCGGCTGCCGAAGCTGACGACGACGTCCTCCGGTATGAATTTCCGGAGCACGCCCTTCTCGTCGCGCAGGGCCGTTTCGCCGGCCATGATGCGGTCCGCATCGCTGAGCATCATGCCCTTCTTGTAGTAGGCATAGCCTCCTTCGCCGAGCATGACTACGGCCTTGTTGGCCTTGGCCACGTCATCGTAGCTCATGTCCCTCGTTATGACCTTCTGGTAGGACTCCTTGTGCGTGTTCATGAGGTCTTTCAGCTTCGCAAGGTCCTTGGGGCTCGTGAGGTCCATCTTCGAGAGGAACATCAGGTCGGGGTGGTTGTTCTCCATGCCCTTCTCCTGGAGCGCCTTCTCCATGAAGCCGGCCATCACGCCCGCGTAGAACCTCGTGGTCTCGCGGGTGGTGCCGTAGGTGTTTTGCCCGAAGTGGGAGTTGAACCTCGACTCGAAGTCCTGCATGAGCGTCTCGGTTATCGCGAGCTTCTTCACCACCTGGGTCCTCTGCTCCACGGTCCAGCTTGCCGAGCCGGCCATCCGGTTGGCCTGCGCCTCTACCGAGGCGTTGTAGTAGGGCGTGTAGCTCCTCGTGAACCTGGACTCGGTGGACTGAGCTATCGCGATGTTCTCCCGCGCGCTCAGTTCCGGGATCCAGTGCCTCTTGACATCCACGTTGGTGTATGTCGTGGGGAGCTGGAGCTCCTTGTCCGATGCGCGCCACATCATCTTGCCGGTATTTTTGTCTATTTCCCCCATGCGGGGCGTGAGGCCGCCGTACATGAATCCGACTATCTCTGATATCGAGGCCGAAGTCATGCCCTTGCCCTTGGAATACTGGGTGAAGGCCTGCTTGCCCTCCTCGCTGAAGAGCGCTATGAGGTCCTGCCTGTTCCTCTCGGCGACCGCCTTGAGCTGGCTCGGGTCCCTCATGTGCTCGGGGAGCTGCATCATCGCGGTGGTGGGGTCGAGGCTCGCGAGCCTGTTCGCCGTGTTCAGCCGGGCCGAGATGAGCTCGTCCTTCAGGCCGCCGCGCAGGAAGCCGTTCTCGGCATCCCATATCATGGTGCGCAGCACCATGGTCTCCCAGACCTGGCTGCCCTTGAGCGATTCGCCGCCAACGTGGCAGATGTAGGCATCGTCGCGGCCTCCGCCAGCCTTGGCGGCCATCCTGACCTTGCCCTGCTCCTCGAGCGCCTGCTGGAGCGATATCATCTTCATGTGGTCTTCCTGGTTCGAGGCGCTTATCGACTCCACGCGCTGGGCGAACGAGAGCATCTGGTGGTCCAGGTGCGCGCCGTGCGATTCCGCAAGGTGGCTGAGCGCCGTCAGCTTGTCCTGGCCCGAGAGCGCGCTGTTGGAGAGTATCCTGCGTATCTCGGCCTCGGCTGCCGAAAGCTCGGCCGAGCCGTGGTAGCCCGAGCGCTTGAGGATGTCCATGTCGAGGTGGCCCATCGATGCGAGCTCGGCCTCGCTTATGTCGAATTTGACGCCCATCTTCTTGTAGAGCTGGCGCAGGACGTACCTCATCTCGTCGCGCAGCGTCTCGTTGTGGAGCGTGCGGTAGAGGTGGGCCATCTTGTCGTTTATCGGGAACATCGAGCCCACTATGACCTGCGAGGGGTGCTTGTTTATCTGGCCAGTAAGCCAGGCCGCCGTCGGCGACGTCTTCGCCTTCGCCTCGAGGTCGGCCATCGCGTGCTTCCCCCCGAGCATCTCCATTGTGGTCTTCGTCGTGGAGCGCACCAGGCTCGGGGCTTCCGTGACTATGGATTTGCTCATCCTGCCTACTACCCTCGCGGTCCTGAATGCCGAATCGGTTCCGGCCATCACGACGCCGCTCAGTATCGCATAGCGGTTCGCGCCGTAGAACTTGTTGAGGGTTCCGGTCAGCCTGTAGTGCATCGCGCTTCTCTGCGCCACGCCCGGATGCGCTGTGAGCACTTCAAGGCTCTGGAATGTCCTCATGCTGTACAGGTAGTCCTTCAGCGTCATGGCAAGAAGGGCCTGCCTTCCGCCGGCTGATTCGAGCGCCGAGAGCACCTGCGCGACTGTCTTGTGCTGGGCGTCTCCCCAGTGGTAGGGGAGCGTCGAAAGCTGCTGGAGGGCAGCGCCGCGCACGCCTACCGAAGCCGCGGCCGTGACGAATGCCTCTGAAATCCGTCTCTGCTGGGCTACGTCTGCCGGGTCGCCTCTTGCAACCGCGCGGTCGCCTGCCGTGCCTTGAGCCAAGCGTGCCTGCCTTACGGCGTTGTCCATCTCCGCGTTGCCGCGCATCTGGTTCTGGAGTATGCGGGTCGTTGCCGCAGCCGCATCGGCTGCCGCCCTCATCTTGGCTCCCGTGGTCTTCTTCATTTCAGTGTAACCGAACGGGGCGAGTATCTGCCCGCTCGCCGTAACGCCTTTCGGGGCCGGAAGCCTCGGTGTCGTTATGTCGAGGAGCGAAATCGGGGATTTTCCCGAGAAGTACAATGATGCCAGCAGGAGGCCCATTATCATGAAAAGGCCCACGCATGGAAGGGCGCCGCCTGCGCCGACTCCCTGCCCGCCCGCGTCAGCGACCCCGGTTATGAAGTTATTGAGGTCCTGCGCGAACTGGGTCGCCGGAGTGACATGCGCGTTGCTGTATTCGTATTCGGCCGAGCTCTGGCTTATCGCCTGGTCCGGGAGCGGCACGAACGTCGCCCTCACGAAGACCCTGCCTCCCCCTATGACCGGGGCGAGGTCGCACTGGCCGTAATAATAGTTATATGGCGCGGGGATATCCGAACCCTGGACCGGCCGGTATGCGGTCGCCACCGTGCCCGCCACGACATCCTCGCAGCCGGGAATCACGGTCCACTGGCCGCGGTATGCGTTTCCCTGCGGGTTGAAGTATTCGACTATGAAATGCGCGTTCTGGAGCGATGTTAGGTTCATCTGGTAGTCCCGTGATGCGGCTGTGCGCTCGAGAGCCGCCCTCTGGATGCAGCCTTGCTTGTCCGCGGCGCTTGCGCAGCCGGCGACAATCTCCTGCATCACCGTGCGTATGTCCGTCCCGCCGGTGCTTGTGGCAGGCTCGAAAACGAGCACGCTGAGGTTCAGGACCTTGCCCTCGCTGTCCGCGGGGGTGATTATCACCTGGCTTTCCTTCAGGTTCTCCTGAGGGAACAGGTCGTCTGCGAACACGGCTGTGGCTAGCAGAGCGAGCATCAAAACGCCCAGAACATATTTCACTGATGTCATACCGAACACCTAAACATAACTGCTATATCGCGCTTTTCCCGCTTTATAAATGTTTATGGTCATAGGGTATATGAAAAATACAAAAACTACAAGGTTTGTAGCTTTTTGTTGTAATAATATAACAAAGGTGGTTTAAATCAAAGGCCCGAACCCGTTTGCGCCCTACGAAAGCGATCCCGAAGGCATCAGCGGAAGGAAGGAGGAAACAAGGGTTTTCACCGCGTTCGCGAACGCCGCGGCTGCCGCCCAGGGCGGCCTGCTGAGGATTTCCGGGGGCCCGGGGTGCGGGAAAACGTCGATGATACGCCTTTTCCAGGCAGAATCCGAGAGGGCGGGGATGCTCGGCCTGAGCGTGAAAGCCGAGAAGGGGGAGAGCGAGGCGGACATCGCAGGGAAGGTTTACCAGGAGATGGCGCTGTCGCCGGACTTCCGCAGGGGCGGCGCCCCCCCGAAAAACTTCAGGGAGCTCATAGATTCGGCTGAGAAGGCCGCGAAGAAGAATTTCGGCGCGGTTATTTTCATAGACGATGCGGACCGAATGAGGAACGCGGGCGGGGCAATCGCTTCCGTCGAGTCCGCGCTCAAGGCGGCATGGGGGAGAAGGAAGGCCGGCTTCGCGATATCCTCGACGAGCGGCTTCACGGGGCAGCCGGAAATCGCAAAAGACATCGCGCTCGGGCCGTTCACGGAATTCGAGGCCAGGGAGATGATTGAGCACGCCCTCAAGAAAGGCCCCCCGAAAATGGGCGAGGAATGCCTGCAGTCAATCCTCTCGGACAGCGGGGGGAACCCCAGGCTCATCAAGACGGTCTGCTATATCATATATGATAAGCTCCGCGAGAACGAGAAAATCATCAGCAAGGGGCATTACCTTGCATACCTCCCGCAGATCATGAGCTCGCTGTCAAGGGAATGGTTCGGGAGGCTTTACCAGGACATACCCCCTGGCGAGCGCGCAATCCTGCATATCCTGGCCAAGGAGGATGGGGGCATGCACGTTTCGGACATCGCGAAAAAGGCCGGGAAGAAGCTCGGGCCCGTGACCGCGCTGACGAAAAGGCTCCTTGACCGCGGCCAGATAACGAAGATAGGGCGGGGGAAGTACCGGATATTCTCGAAGCTTTACATGAGATATGTATCCCAGCGGGAATGAATAGTCGGCAGCATCATGCGGAGCGAAGCTGCGCCGGTTCAGGCTGGCTTAGGCGGGCTCAGGCAAGGTTCCAGTCCTCATCGAACGCATCATGGAAGGACCGGACCGTTCTGCCGTCGCTGATTATCACCGACGCCTCCCGGTTCTTGTAGAGGGCGGAATTGCTCAGGTTGTGCGAGCCCACCAATACGGATTTCCCGTCGACGATGATGAACTTCGCGTGCGTGAGCTTGTACGCGCTTGATGCGTAGCGGATGTCGAACCCTTTCGCCGCCAGCTCCCGGAATATCGCGTCGTTGTCGTCCCCCACCACGTTCCGTTCGATGATGATGCGCACCCTCACCCCGCGGGATTTCGCCCGCTCGAGGGCTTCCACGACATCGCGCGAGCTGAACACGTAGATTTCGATGTCTATGCTTTCCTTCGCCCCGTCGATATATGCGGGGATGCGGGCCCCGTCCTCAGGCGAGAAGACAGGCTCAATTTCAGGGCGCAAGACGGCGGGCTGGATGATGAACAGGAGAAGGGCGCCTGCCGCCATCCCGGCAGCGAATGCGACCCCGCGGTCGATGGCCATGGGTGAGCGGGATTTTTTTTGATATAATAAGGTTTCCCCGCTTCCGCTGTGGAAATGCCTGGTCGGAGTTGCCCCCGTGCGCGCGCTCAGAGCCGCAGGAAATAATCGGACAGCTTCACGAAATGCGTCGTGGAAGTGCGGTCAATCCCGATGATATTCCTCTTTTCCAGCCGATTCAGCGCCATGGCCAGGCTGGATTTCGATATTCCCGTCTTCCGTTCAAGCTCGTTGCGCCGGGATTTCCCCCCGCACCCGAGCAGGTGATTGACGATTGCGAGGTCGTTGCCGTTGAATGTCTCCATCATCCCCTTCTTGCCCGCGGTCATTCCAAGGCCAGGCGGGCTGCCCTGGGCGGCCGGGCGCTCGGCAGGGGCGGGTGGGGATGATTGTCCGGCCGGAGCCGGAGGCAGGGGCTGGGGGGCGTTCCTGCCTCGCATGAACACTGCGGCTATTAGGATTGCCAGGGCCAGCACGAGGATGGCGTACACGAGGAAATCAGGGGTTTGCGCGGACTGGGGCGGCTCTGCGAGGCTGTAATAGACGGTTATCTGCTTCGAGAAGGGGGTTTCGACGACCAGGCGCGAGTCTTCGGACGAAATGCTGTCCGGTTGGGGAAACGAACTCTCGATTGAAGCATATGGCGGGGCGTAAATTCGGATTGATGCGCCCTCGGGGGGCGAGAACGAGAGCTTCCAGCCCGTGTCGGTCTTTGCCGTCAGCGCGGCGGAAGAGAACGAGAAGAGCGCCAGCCCGCTCGGCCCGGCCGAAACAGACGCATTGGCTCCGGACAGCTTATACGAGCCGCCGACAATCCTGAAATTCGATGCGTCCTGCGGCAGGCTGACGTTCACGGCGTCGCCGCCTTCGAGTGAAACCGTGACCGATGCGAACCCGGAGCGGTCCACATCCACGGAATAGGTGTAGGAGGCGAAGCTCGCGGATAGCATCAGAAGCGCGAATAATAGCCCCTTGTTCATGTCCGTTCACATCCGTTCACGGCCGTTCCTGGAATCATATAAATGCAGTTCATGTTTTTATTGGTTCGGCCTCCGGCTGCTTGCCGGGGTTGGAGGAAATTCGTATGAACAAGATTGTTATATTATTGCTCGCCATCGGGCTCCTGTCGGTGCCCGCATTCGCGGAGGAAGCCGCGGGTGCTGACACGAACGGGACAGCTTCGGTGGAATCGGGAGATAACACTACGGTAGCGGCTCTGGACGATTCCGCAGGCGCAGCCGACGTTACGGTCAACGAGAGCGAAGTCGGCGCATTGCCCGGCGACTGGGATTACGGGTTCAAGAGGTTCTTCGAGAACGTGGACAAGTTCTTCACCCTCGACAAGAGCGAGAGCGCGAAGAAGCACGCAAAATACGGGCTGATGAGGGCGATGGAAGCCCACGTCCTGTCCGGAAAGGCGCAGAGGCTTGCAGCCGAAGGGGATGAGGCCGGGGCCAACTCCACGCTCGCCGAAGTCGAGAAGCTCGCGGACGAGCAGACCGACGAGCTCGAAGACGCCCAGACAGACCTCGAGTCCGCGGTAACGGACGGCAGCGCGAACGAGACGGAAGTCGAGCAGGTGCAGAACTACACCCGCAACAGCATAATCGTGCTGCAGAGGGTTTATGAGAAAGCGCCGGAAGCCGCGAAGGACGGCCTGCTCCGCGCCCTCAACAACTCGATAGGCAACTACGAAAGGCACGTCGAAAAAGTCGAGGAGAAGGAGAGGGAGCGGGAAACGGAGAAAGCCGGCGATGACAACGAAACCGACGTGGATCGGGTAGCGGCGGTCGTGGTGGTCGTCGAAGCGGCGGCGATCGGGGATCGACCCGGATGATCCCGTGCTTCGGGACGACGCCGAAGTCGTACTCGATGGTCTCGACGACACCGAGGCGTGCCGTCGCGCGTGGCGGTGACGTCGACGCCGATGTGGTCGATGCCCTCCTGCGCCGAAGCGGCACCCGGGCGCGGAGCTCGGCGACCGATCGACGGCGGTCCGCCACGATACCGGACGATCACCGACCAGCGCGGCCGCAGTCGAAGCGGACGGGACATCGTCGGCATCGTAGGCTGCGAAGAGGAGGACACGATGCTCTCGGAGGCAAGGTTGCAATCGTTTCGGGAGTGGGTCCGGGCCTCGGTCAGGCGAACGCACACACGCTGGCCAAGGAGGGAGCGACCGTCGTGCTCGCGGCCCGCTCGGCCGACTACCTCGACTCGGTGAAGGCCGAGATCGAGGCCGCCGGCGGTCGTGCGCTCTCGGTGCCGACCAATCTGGTCGATCGCGAGCGGGTCGACGCGCTCGTCGAGCGCACCGTGTCCGAGCTGGGTCACATCGACATCCTCGTGAACAACGCGTTCCGCATGGATCCGTACCAGCCGTTCGAGGCAGGTCGACCTCGTGAAGTGGCGCAAGGTCTACGACGTCAACGTGTGGGGTACGCTCTCGCTCACGCAGGCGTGCATCCCCGCGCTCAAGGAATCCGCCGGCGCAGCGCGGCGACGCGTCGATCGTGTTCATCCTCTCGATGAGCATGCGCAAGATCCGTCCCGGCGAGGGCGGATACTCCACGTCGAAGGGCGCGCTCCGCACCGCGATGCAGACGCTCGCGATCGAGCTCGGACCCAGCCGGGTGCGGGCGAACGCCGTCGCTCCGGGTTGGATCGGCGGCCCCTCGGTCGACGTCTACCTCCAGTGGCAATCGGAGGCGCGTGGCATCACCGTCGACGCCGTGCGCGCCGAGATCGAAGCGGAGATCCCCCTCGGGTCAGATCCCGCCGCAGGACGACATCGCGCACTCGGTCGTGTTCTTCGCGTCACCGTGGTCGCGGGTGATCACGGGCCAGACGCTCGACGTCAACGGCGGCGAGTTCCTCGGATAGCCGCAGTAGGTAGCCTGCACGGCGACGAGGCGCAGGAGTGAGCGAGGAAGCATGGCGCAGAGGTGCAGGGCGTGGTCGCGGCAGGCAAGGGCGAGCCGGTCAGCGTCGAGACGATCGTCGTCCCCGATCCCGGGCCCGGGCGAGGCGCTCGTCGCGGTGCAGGCGTGCGGCGTGTGCCACACCGACCTGCACTACCGCGAGGGCGCGATCAACGACGACTTCCCGTTCCTGCTCGGCCACGAGGCCGCCGGGCATCGTCGAGGCCGTCGGCCCCGACGTCACCGGCGTCGCGCCCGGCGACTTCGTCGTCCTCAACTGGCGGGCGGTGTGCGGCGAGTGCCGGTCGTGCCGGCGCGGGCCGCCCCTGGTACTGCTTCTCGACGCACAACGCGCACGCAGAAGATGACGCTCACCGACGGCACCGAGCTCTCGCCCGCGCTCGGCATCGGCGCGTTCGCCGAGAAGACGCTCGTCGCCGCGGGCCAGGCCACGAAGGTCGACCCGGCGCGCGAGCCCGGCGGCCGCCGGGCTGCTCGGCTGCGGCGTGATGGCCGGGCTCGGCGCGGCGATGCTACACCGGCGAGCGTCGGCCGCGGCGACACGCGTCGCGGTGTTCGGCTGCGGCGGCGTCGGCGACGCGGCGATCGTCGGCGCGCGCCTCGCCGGCGCGCCGCACGGTCATCGCCGTCGACCTCGACGACCGCAAGCTCGAGTGGGCGAAGCGAGTTCGGCGCCACCCACACCGTCGACGCCGGCGCAGACGACCCGGTCGAGGCGATCCGCGCGCTCACCGACGGCAACGGCGCCGACGTGTGCATCGAGGCGGTCGGGCAACCCCGAGGTGCTGCGAGCAGGCGTTCTTCGCCCGCGACCTCGCCGGCACCGTCGTGCAGGTCGGCGTGCCCGACCCGACGATGACGCTTCGAGCTCCCGATGATCGAGTTCTTCGGCCGCGGCGGCGCGCTCAAGCCGAGCTGGTACGGCGACTGCCTGCCGAGCCGCGACTTCCCGATGCTCATCGACCTCTACCTCCAGGGCCGCCTCGACCTCGACCGGTTCGTGTCGCGAGACGATCGCGCTCGACGAGGTCGAGGAGGCGTTCCACAAGATGGAGCGGGGCGAGGTCCTCCGCTCGGTCGTCGTGCTCGTCGATGAGCGAGCTGCGCCGCATCGAGCACGTCGTCACCCACGGGATCTTCTCGATCGACGGCGAGGACTTCGAGGTCGACAACAACATCTGGATCGTCGGCGACGACGACGAGGTGCCTCGTGATCGACGCCGCGCACGAGGCGGCGCCGATCGTCGACGGCCGTCGGCGACCGGCGGGTCGTCGCGATCGTGTGCACGCACGGCCACAACGACCACATCAACGCGGCGGTCGAGCTCGCCGACGCGCGTCGGCGCGCCGATCGCTGCATCCACGCCGCCGACCGCATGCTGTGGGACGTCGTCTACCCCGACCGCGCGCCCGACGGCGCGCTCGCCGACGGCGACGCAGTTCGACGTCGGCGGCGTCGACGCTGCGGGTGCTGCACACGCCCGGGTCACTCGCCCGGGCGGCGTCAGCCTCTACGACGCCGCGACGGCCACGTGTTCGCGGGCGACACGCTGTTCCAGCGGCGGCCCGGGCGCGACCGGTCGGTCGTTCTCCGACTTCCCGACGATCATCGAGTCGATCCGCACGCGGCTGCTCACGCTGCCGCCCGAGACGGTCGTCCACACCGGCCACGGCGACACCACCACGATCGGCGACGAGGCCCCGCACCTCGACGAGTGGATCGCCCGTGGCCACTGACGGGCACGCCGTCGAGCGCGCACGGCGATCGTCACCGGCGCGTCCTCGGGGATCGGGCAGGCGATCGCCGATCGCGCTCGGCGCGCTCGGCTGGCGCGTCGCGGTCGGCGCCCGCCGGGTCGAGAAGCTCGACCGAGACGGCCGGCCGGATCACGGCCGCGGGCGGCACGCCGTTCGCGCGACTCGCTCGATGTGTGCGACCCCGGCGTCAGTCGACGACTTCTTCGCCGCCACCGAGGCCGCGCGTCGGTCCGGTCGACGTGCTGGTGAACAACGCCGGTATCGCGTGGCCGGGCGCGCTCCACGAGATCGACGACGACGTGCACCGCCGCGTCGTCGAGACCAACCTGCTCGGACCGATCTACATGACCCGCCGCGTCGTGCGTTCGCTGCTCGCCCGCGACGCGCCGGGTGATCTCGTGTTCGTAGCGTCCGACGTCACCGTGCAACCCGCGCCCGAAGATGCCCGCGTACGGCGCGAGCAAGGCCGGGCTCGAGCACCTCGCGCACACCTGGGCCTCGAGCTCGAGGGCACCGGCATCCGTTCGGGCGTCGTGCGGGTCGGGCCGACCCTCACGGAGTTCGGTGACGGGTGGGATACCGCAGGTGTTCGACACGCTTGCTCCCCGAGTGGCAGCGCTTCGGCCTGCAGCGGCACTGGAGCACGAATGGACGTCGCGACCGTCGCGCGCGCGGTCGTGATCGATCGTGACCCTCGAGCGCGGGCAGCACGATCCCGCTCGTCGAGTTGCAGCCGACGCCGCGCGCCCGCCTGACGGCCCGTCGCTCTACTTGATCGCGGTGGGCACGACCGGCGCGCCCACCGCGTGCGTAAGGGGCAGCGGGGTCGCGCACAGCAGGAAGTCGTGCTGGCCGTCGGTCGCGCAGTCGGCGGCGAGGTCGTCGAGGTTCCACACCTGGCCCTGGAGCAGTCCCATGTCGCGCAGGTGGATCATGTGCACGGGCATGAAGACGGCGCGGGTCTTCGCAGGGATAGACCTCGAACGTCAGCGTGTCGGTCGCGACGGCGGCGACGTCGTGATCGCGCATCCACGCGATCGTGCTGCTCGACAGACCCGGTGACGGATGCGAGTAGCGCTCGCGTTCACCCAGTCGGAGGAAGTGCATCTGGCCGGTGCGCACGAGCACCGCGTCGCCGGGTCGCACGTCGAGGTCCGCCGCGCCCGCCGCGCGGTCGAGATCGTCGGCCGTGATCGCGTAGTTGTCGTCGAAGTGGTCGACGCCGTGCAGCCGGGCGATGTCGAGCAGGACACCGCGCGTCACGACCGGGCCGATGTTCTCGCACGCCGAGCTTCGCGGCGCCGCCGTCGGCGGTGACGACCGACGTTCGTCGATGCCGTTGTAGAGCGTGCCCTCGTAACCGACGTGGGCGAGCGCGTCCCAGTGGGTCGCGGCCTGCGATCCCATCGTGAAGGCGTCGTCGCTCGTGGTGAAATCGGCCGGTGTCGCCGGTGAAGCTCACGTTGACGGCGTAGGTGTTGAGCGTCGGGTTCGTGCGCAACGGCATGTTGACGTTGTCCCACTGCGGGCCGTCGGCGTCGAACGGGATCGCGAGCGAGAACGCCCGACCGGTGCGGACCGCGGCGAGCCCGCGGAGCGCCGGCGTCGGTCGTGACGAGGTTGAGCGTGCCCCGCTCGTCGTCGGCGCCCCACCGGCCCCAGTTCGACACGCGCGCCGAGAGCTCGCGCAGCGGTTCGGGGAGCGGCATGGCCGCAGCGTAACGTGAAGGCCGGTGCCCCCTTGTTCGCGGCGTGGGCGACGACCCGAGGTGGAACGTGACGATCGCGACGATCATCGTCTGCGTCGACTGCGGGGGGCGGGCGCACCTCGTCCAGGCCCTCGATCCCGAGTACATGCCCGAGCCCGGCGACATCCTCACCTACCGCTGCGAGGACTGCGCCGACCGGTGGGATCTCGTCGTCGACGAGGACGACCTCCTCGATCTCGTAGAGTGGTCGCCGTGCGCACCCGCGACTGGGCGACGGTCGATTTCTACGAGGTGCTCGGGATGCAGCCGACGGCGAGCACCGACGAGATCGGGCTCGCGTTCCGGGCGCTCGCGAAGGAGTTGCATCCCGACCGCGTCGGGCACGTCGGCGGCCGAGGTCGAGCAGTTCAAGTCGGTGACCGCCGCGTACGAGGTCGCTCGGCAACGAACGCTTGCGGCGCAGCTACGACCAGCGTGCGGATCGAGACGATGCGGTCGACCGTGCACGGCCCTCACCGGTGCGCGGGCGGTGGCCGGCCCGCCAGCCGAGCCGACTCGCCGTCTCGCCCGAGGCGCGCGCCGACGCGGCTGCGCGCCGTGGCTCGTCGGCGGGCATGGCGGTCGTCGCTGGTCGGGTTGCTCGTCGCCGGCCTCGTGGCCCACTTCCAGGCGAACGAGCGCTCGCCGGCAGGCGGGGCGGGTGAAGACCGAGGCCGTGCTGCTGATCGTCGGGCGACACGCGACGATCTGCGGTTCGCCGACGGACGACGGCCGGGTCGTGCAGGTGCCCGAGCCCGACGCGTGAATCCCGGCACGGAGCACGACGGGCAGCGGCTCGCGGTGCTCTACCGGCCCGATCGCCCGACCGACGTGATCATCGTCGAGAGCACGACGGCGCACGACATCACGCTCTGGATCGTCGCGGTGAAGATGCTCGTCGGCGGCGCGGTGTTCCTCGTGGTGGGCGTCCGGCGTCTGCGACGGCTACCGCGACGTCAGCACCGCGTAGGCTCCCAGCGGCCACGGCCGCGCCTGCTCGAGGACGCGCGCGAGGCGGAGGCACACGTCTTCGCGGTGCCGGTCGGCCATGAGGTGCAAGCCCGACCGGGAGCCCCGACCGCGGTGACGCCCGCGGGCACGGAGATCGGCGGGCGATCCCCAGATGTTGGCGAGCATCGCGAACGGCACCGACATCCCGGCGTGCACCCGCCGGCCCGTTGATCTCGCGTCGGCATCGGCCCTTCGGCGGCGAACGCCGGGATCGCGGCCATGGGGGTCGCGAGCACGTCGACCGTGTCGAACAGGTCGGCCATCGCGTCCTCGATGGCGAGCGTGCCGCAACACGGCGCCGAACTTCGGCAACGTGACCTGCGCCGCGGCGCATCGAAACCCGGGACGCACACGCGGGATCGAGCTCGTCGGCCCGCTCGGGCCAGCACCCGTCGGGGAGGTGCACCCAGGTGTCGGCGCCGCCGAGCCTGGCCCACACGGGTATCGGATCCGGCGAACGCGATCGGTCGCGCGTCGAGCGTGAGCGAGCCCGCCGTCGACCAGCGCTGTCGAACGCGGCCGTGCGCGATCGTCGGCGACCTCCGGGTCGACGACCGCGAAGCCGAGATCGCTCGACCACGCGACGCGCATGCCCGCTGACGTCGAGCGATCTCGATCGCGTCCTCGTAGTTCACCGTCGGAGCGCGGGAGTGAGCTGCGGTCGCGGCGATGCGGGCCGGCCATGACATCGAGCAGGCGCGCGCTGTCGGCCACCGTCTTCGCGAGCGCGCCCGCCACCGCGGTCTGGCCGTAGCGACTCGCGGTGTAGTCGGGGATGCGCCCGTACGAAGCCTTCAAGCCGACCAGTCCGCAGAACCCCGCCGGCGTGCGCGTCGACCCACCACCGTCGCTCGAGGTCGCGAACGGCACCATCCCCGCGGCGATCGCGGCAGCGGAGCCGCCGCTCGAACCGCCGGGAGTGCGCTCCGGGTTCCAGGGTTGCGCGTCACACCCAACGCCGGGCTCGCCGTGTATGCGAACGTCCCGAACTCCGGCGCCGCGGTCTTGCCGATCGGTATCGCGCCGGCGGCCCGCAGCCGCGCGACGTGCAGCGAGTCGCTCTCGACCGGCGGCGATCCGAGATACCAACGCGAACCGTGGGTCGTCGGCATACCCGCGCAGTCGTCGAGGTCCTTCACTCCGAACGGCACCCCGGCGAGGGGTCCGGGATCTTCGCCCGCCGCGACGCCGTGCGTCGACGCGTTCGCCGCGTCGAGCGCGCCGTCGGCATCGAGGTGCACGAACGCGTTCAACTCGGGATTGCGCTTCGCGATCGCGTCGAGGCACTGCTCGGTGAGCTCGACCGCCGATCGCTCGCGGTTGCGCACCGCGTCGGCCGCGGCGATGGCGGACGGCATCGTTTCGGTCATGGTCTCCCTCGTTCAGTCGCCCGTGGAACCGTCGATCAGCTCACGCAGGATGTCGGCGTGACCTGCGTGCCGAGCGGTCTCCTCGATCATGTGCACGAGAATCCAACGCAGGCTCACGGGCGCGTCGTACCCGGTGATCGGCGTCACCGTGAGCTCGTCGAGGCTTGCGGTGTCGGCGACGATCACGCGCGACACCTCGCACTCGCGCTCATACGTCGCGACCGCTTCGGCGACGGTCCAGTCGAGGCCGGGATGGAAGTCGCCGTCCCGGTCTTCCTCGCTGTAGTAGAGCGGCGGCGCGTCCTCGCCGCGGAACCGGCGCCGGAACCAGCTCCGTTCGACCTCACTGAGATGGCGAACGAGACCCAGCAACGTCGTGTCGCTCCCGACGAAGCGCGTACGCGCCTGCTCGTCGGTGAGCCCGTCGATCTTGGTGAGGATCGTGCCCCCGGTAGTAGTCGAGGAAGCCGTTGAGCGTCACCCGCTCGTCGGCACTGGGCTCGGGGTCGATGCGGGGATCCACGGCGCCGAACGCTACGCGGGCCTGCAACACTCCACCAATGACTGCGCTCCTGAACGAACCGACCGATCGACGAGATCTCGATCGAGCGTGCCGGCGGCGTCGTACACGTCACGCTCAACCGGCCCGACAAGTTCAACGCCCAGACCGTCGCGATGTGGCAGTACCTCGGCCGCGTCGGTGCGGAGCTTGCCGCCGACGAGACGATCCGCGTGCTGGTCGTCGAAGGCGCGGGCCGCAGCTTCTCGGCCGGGATCGACATCGCGACCTTCACGACCGGCCCGCGCCCCCGTCACCCGGCGCGACGCCGCGGCGGCGCCGATGTCGGGCGTCGACTCGATCCTCGCGATCCAACGCGCGTTCACCTGGCTCGAGGATGCGCCCTACCCCACCATCGCCAAGGTGCAGGGCCACGCGTTCGGTGCGGGCATGCAGCTCGCGCTCGCCTGCGATCTCCGTATCGCGGCCGACGACGCCAAGATGGGCCTGCTCGAGCTCAACTGGGGGCTGATGCCCGACCTGGGCGGGACCGTGTGGCTCCCCCGGCTGGTCGGGCCGGCCAAGGCGCTCGAGCTCATGATCACGGGCGCCCGCCTCGCCGCCGCCGAGCTGCTCGCCCTCGGCATCGTGAATCGGGTGGTCGCCCGCGACGAGCTCGACGGCGAGGTCGACGGCCTGGTCTCGGAATTGCTGCGCCGGCCACCGCTCGCCCTCCGCGGCGCCAAGGCGGCGGTGCGGGGCGGGCTCGGCGAGTCGACGGCCGTGGGCATGCGGGCCGCGGCCGACGCGCAGCTCGCCTGCCTCGAGTCCGCGGACTTCGTGGAGGCCGGCCGCGGCCTTCGTGGAGAACCGCGATCCCCGCTTCGAAGGGCGCTGAGGAGCGCTCGCCGCGCCCACACCGCGCCGGTCGCGAGCCCGTCGCAAATTTTACCACGAATAGCAATCGACGCGTGGTGCACTGATC
>CAVTHI010000002.1:0-121164 GCA_963734525.1 uncultured archaeon
TAAAGTGAAATAATTGCCCCAATAAACATAACCAGTGCTAGGACTGCGAGAACCGCCAGGTACAACTGCATTCCACCCTTGAGAATTAGATGGTTGAATACCAACTCGCTGATTCTGTTAGCGAACTTCTGAGGAAGATTTATTTATCTGTTAAGTGGTTGCTTAAAGACGTTGTGACTTTCCTCGAATATAACGTGTATCGTGTATGGTTTTCTTATCGCAGATATGTTCGTCACTCATACCTTACTCACTCTTCTTATTACTTTTCAAAAAGACTCTATTCTCTATTCACAAGAATTATACGCATTAAACTTATCGACATATTCGTTATACTCATTAACCAGTTCATTATATCGTGATATATCCCCAGATGCTGAAGCCTCCGACTCTTGTGCGATTATTTGACTTTCCACGATTGGGATATTCTCGTATTCTTTTCTTTCATTAACATCCCGAATTACAGTTGAATATAATAGCGAGTTACCATCGGAAATGGGGATGGTATTTACTCGTTCCTGTAAGCTTAGTTCCATCAGTGTATATTCCGTTATTGTCCGTCAAACGTCCGCATGGCATGGTCATTTCTAAAAGCAGTACCCTGAATTATAATTAGAAAGTTCCTGGGGGCATTTTATCCCCAGGGCCAAATGATTTTCATCTATGTAATCAAATAAGACTACTCCATATCCAAGATGTTTTGCCAAGTGCAGCACCGAGAACTGCTTTATCTGCGCAAACACCCTCATTTTCATAAATCGTTTCATATGGCGGTTTCAATTTGATTGAGTATAATGTGCTATACGGGATATTTTGGGCATATGCCATTATCGCCATAAGTGTCGTATCATTGTCATTTTCTTGGACTTGAGAGGATAACGAGTCAAATAGTGGGTATTGGTAGGGGTCATTGATATATTCTTAATAAAAATCACTTTGGCTACCGGTATAGTACATGTAGCAGAAATTGTCGTAATAATACGTATTCAGCTTGCTGCTGACTGGCTAGAGACGCGAGTATGATTTTCCTCGGTATTTCCAGGTATATGACTTCGTAGCATCGGTTGGAAACGGATCGTAACATGCATCGCCATCATCTTTCCGAACGAGGCAGGGCAACCGCAAACTAGAAGCTTTCTGTGATAATGTTCCATTATAGCACTGATACGGTTTATTCAATGAACACGACGCATCCTTAGTTCCATCGACGCAGTCAATTTCTTCCCTGCACATACCTCTCCGTCCAATAGCGAGTTCTCAGGGCAACCACAAGTTCTAGGAATCGAAGTCAAGTTTCCATCATTGCAGAATAGTGGCTTAGTAACTGAGCAATTGTTATGATGAGTGCCGTCCAAACAATCCTTAAGTTTCGACAGGTATCCCCATCTACAAGCATTTGATCTGGGCAACCGCATTGGGCTGGGGAATAAATTATTTGCCCGAGTTTGCATGCGTATGGTTTGTTTGAGGTACATAATCCATTGAGCGTTCCGTCAGAACATCGCTTAAATGATTCCCCCGATTGAAGTAGAATGATATATAACGAGATAAAAATCGCTAACAAGATAACACTAATGGCGATAATTTTGAGTTGTTTTTTTGAAATACGTATATTTTGGGAAGGTTCATCCTTCTCGGTATAATTAGTGAATCTTTAGTATCGATTTTTTGTTGTGTTTCCATGCCCTCAATGGTGTCCCTATAAACAGAAAAGTCGTTTATTTTGATTTTAAAATATTTTGACTCGCGTTCTTTTTTATCATGGAATTCTTTATGCCATTGTTCATCATATTCAGGACACGGGTGGCCGTCTTTTTGATAATCTCCTTCATAAGCAAATTTTAGGTCAGGATTTGCATTTGTAATTTTATATCGATTTAATACGAGTCTCGGTATCGCATGCTTAATACATCTGGCTCCTGACAATATGAACATAGATAAAGCACTTTCCAAGTATGATCTCCGTCTCTAGTTTTACAATCAGGGCATGGTCCTTTTCCAGATATGTTAGAAATTTCCATTCGATAGAATAGGCAAATTGCAGAATAAAGAAAAATATACCTTTTTTTCTCGAACGGTCCCATATCTCAATTATTCAGGTTATTTACATCCCAATGCAAAGTTCCATAGATTCAATGTGGCAATAGCTCAGATTAGAATGTCAGAAAAAACAATTGAAACAATGTGAAATCAATGTGCTAAACCGGATTTTTATTTATAAAGAAACACAATGAAAAGCACAATGCCCCAGATAGCTTTCACGTCGTGGTTAGCACAATGAAAAAGGCGATTTCACTGCCCTGAGATGAGAGAGCGAGACCATTGTGCTAGAAACCAGTGTGTTTAGCCTATTTTGCGTTTATAATGAAGCACACTGCTTTCACACTGCTTCAAGCGTTCTGAAGGCTAGAACACACTGAAACAAACGCTTTGACTGCATAGATAAAGAGAGCGAAAACCAGTGTGAATAAATCCGTTAGAAGAAGTCCCATTTCAGGGGCTAACTTCTCGAGATTGCTTCGTTCAACAAGTGCATAGAGGCCACCAATCTCATTTGGGTTCTTCCCACACAAAGTGATTTAATCTTGAGAGAATGAATGACGCTATGGGCTATTTTATTAACCTCCAAAAAAAGAATCTGAAGATTGAAATCGATGAGAGGATAATCGGGGGAGATCTAAGGGTATTCATTGATGATATAGAAATACCTAAAAGGAAAGATGATACATCGAAAGAGTTCTATCCAATAGTGAAGGATGGAAAGGAAGAACGTTTGTATTTTTCATTTGACAATTTTATTTTCTTACCAACAAATCTAAAAGCAAAAATTGATGATGAAGAGATATATATCCGAAAATTAACTATTCGGGATTATTTATATAGTGCTCTTCCGACCTTAATCTTCACACCTTCTTGTTTCAATAATTTTGTATAACGCTTTAGTCATTGCGATACCAGCCGGGTTATTATTTCTCATGGCTTGGGTCATAAACATTAGGATATCTCGCAAGTACCAAGACAATGATATTCTCAAAACAATCATGATACTTGTTGTAAGCACTATCATGTCAATAATAATCAGCACTGCAAGCATATTTTTAATGCCCAGATGACGGGAGGTATTTCTGAGCGCCGGATTTGAACCACGGTATTCCCACAATCCCCAGATATGCCAACAGATAACAAGAGTACAAACAGGTTAGAGGAGCTAAACCAGTGTGGAAACCCTCTTTGAAGAATGCCTTGTCCAAGCCCTTTTCCAGAATCTTCTTTACAAGCAGTTCCTGACCTCTTCGTCTTCCATCAGCTTGTTCATGACATTATCGCTTTTCTGCCTTTGATTCTCGATAGAAGCCATCGTTTGTTCGTCCAGAGGCAAACCGCATTTTGTGCAAAACTTTGAGCTTGGAGAGTTATGTTCCTTGCACCGTTGGCACACCCTAAGCTTCAGTTTTTCTTCTTGAGCGTTCTCAGCTTGAACCAGCCCATGCATTTTCAAGAATGCATTATCCACGTCCCGGCCGGATAGATGGACATACGTCGCGGCCATCTCAGAACCTTGGACCCAACCGAAATGCTCTTTCATCTGGGCTTCCGTCAGCTTGTTTGCCAGGGCCGTAGCTCTGGAATGCCTGAACAGGTGGGGATACACCTTCTTTTGGATTCCGGCCCTCTTGGCTATCTTCTTGAGCGTTGCATAAACCGTGCCATGCCTTCGGCGCTTGTCGGTTTTCTTGTTATTCTTGTATTGGAACCATAGCCAGGCTTCCGGATCCTTTGCTCTGGGGTGGGCGTTGAGCCAGGAGGCCAGAACCGGCGCTGAGCTGATAATCCGTTACCCTTCTATCGCCAGTCTTGCCAGTTACCCTCAGTACCGCGCCGTATTGGTCAAAATTGACGTTTTTCATCTGCAATGATAGGAGTTCACCAATCCGGCGGAAGCCGGTCTCGTATAAAACCAAAATCAGGGTTTTATCGCGCGGATTGATTGCCGCCTCCGTCATCTTTAGGACTTCATCTTCTGTTAAGAGGTCTTCGGGAAGCTTATGGTCTAGATTTTTCTTGCTTTTCTTCAGCCAGCTTATTATTCAGGAGGAACAAATTCATCATTTCCCTTAAGCCATTTGTAGAACATCTTCAGCATGACCTTGAGGTCGTATTTTGTATGCTCTGCGTAGTCGCTTCTTTCGAGATTTCCGACTAGGGCGATCAAATCGTCTTTTGTCGCCTCTCTGAATGGTTTTCTAAGCCGTTTTGCCAACAATCGAAGGCAATGAATAATCTTGGCGGCTCTTCAGGCGATACTCCCTTGGCGAGCTTGATTTTGGAGAACGTTTCAATATCTCGTATATTCTCGTTGCCGATAGTGTCTTTCCTGAGTTTATCCATCGCTTGCTCTAGCCTGCGCTGAAAGTCGTAGATATCCACCTTGTTCATGCTCCCAACTCCAGCGGAAGGTCGGCCATCGTGCAAATAGACCATTTTGGGCTATTTTACAATTGATGCGAATTTTCGCACCACAATGTAAAGGGAATCCTCAGACAAGCCCTCTGACTGCTCCGGGGGCTTTTTTTATTAGTTCAAATCCCATGCCGGTTAATCCGGAATTACATACGTTCATAAACACTTAGTATCACAATTAACTAATGGTTCCGAGAGCATTATTCAGGAATAGGGTTATTTCTCCTAATGATTACCGCCATCTCGCCGGAAGCAGGAAAGAGGTGGAACTTGCCGGCCTACCGCTGCCCGGTGTAGACCGGCTTGTCGAAATCCGCAGCCCGGAAGGGAAACGGGATTTCAATCCGAAGGATTATCGCGCCTTATACCGCTATTGCTTTCCGGAGCCGGACGAGCAGAGCCCATGGTCAAGCATGAAGGGCACATTCTCGGACATGGCCCGCATCGACAGCGGCACCGAGGGTTCCGAGGAGCTTCGCAAGACATACGGCATGCTCCGCTACCGCGACGTGGTCGCACTGAGCGGAAGGCGCGTCGTTGGATTCACATCGTTCGTGACCATGCCGCTTGATACGGGAAATGCCGTGGTTTACAGCCTATACAGCGGCATGGCAGACCAGGCATTCATGATTACTCAGTACGGTAGCACGGATAATTTCAGGGGCAAAGGCATGGCAAGCCTGTTCATGCTGATTAAGCACGGGATGGCCGAAGAGGATGCGCGAAAACTCGGATACGCCGGAAATGTGGCGGGAACCATGATGGATGCATCGTTCATCGGCCAGGCGGATACCGAAACGGGCATCCGGGAGACGAGAACCCGCCTTGAAGTTTATCAGCGCCTTGGGGCGCTTGCCTTGATGCTCGACACGGGTTCAGATTGCTGGATTACGCCGTGCTTCCAGCCCGCCCTTTCAGAGTATTCGAACCCTATCCTGATGCATCTCCTATTCCGGGAACGCCAGGCCAATCCTGAGCGGCTTGGAGGAGTGTCCGAAATCGACCTGGGGCTGGCGAGGAATCTTGCCGGCGCGTATGCCAGCACTTACGCCTGGCAGTCAACACCGGCCGAGATATCTGAGATGGATGGTTTCATCGATACCCGGTTCGCTGCGGCGAAGAGGGCTATCCTCGTGCCTGTGGAACGCCTGCCGAACATGGCAACGCTGGCATCTATGGATTCCGTGCTGAAAGAGCAGGTTGAGCGGGATTACGGCCCGGTCGACGAGCATGGAGCGAGGATAAAAACGGCATTGGGATGAAGGGTTCAGGAAGAATAAGACCAGTCCCCGCCGCCCCTCATTAGCTTGGGTAAGTTAATCTTATCATCGGGGCTTTGGATCATCCTGCAATGGTATCGGGAATAGTGAATATAAATCAGGCGGCGGGATGCGAATCATTCATCGGTCCGGCCGCTTCTTTCTGATAATCGCCATCTCGGATGAAAGGGGGTCCGGCCTGCCTTCCTCACGGGCGAGGCGGCTTTCCATGAGCCTGATCATCAGTTCGGCGTCGCTCTCCTTTTCCGCGCCGCACAGGGATTCGAGCTCCTTCTTCACTTCGAGCCAGCGGTTGCGCTCCGCTGACTTCTTCTTCATCTTCCCGAACTTGACGGAGAGGTTGCTGAGCTTTGCGAGTATGTTCGAGCCGGGTCCTCTCATCACCGGGCATGGGTCGTACTGCGCATTTGAAATTAATAAAGGGATGATGCGGCGCGCCTTTTGACCGGGAGCGCCGCAATTATGCGCGATTATCCGAGAATCCGGGCAAGCTCGGCCTCGAAGACGTCCGGCTTCGACACCATCGAGTGTGCCTTCTTCCTCGTGTCCGAGTATTTGGAGAGCTTGGAGACGCTTTTCAGCGCGTCGACATCGCCCTTCAGCTTGTGGAGCGCCAGCTCGCGAGAGTCCTTGAACTTGGATTTCGACGCCACCGAAAGGAGCGCGTTGCTCTGGCCGACCAGGCGCTCGACCGCCGCGGACCTGCAGTCCGGGTATGGCGAGAGCATGGCGACTTCGGAAAGGACTTCCGCGTCATCGAGGTCCGCCACCATGTCCGAGAGCAGCATGAGGGCGGTCGTCCGCGCGTCGCTGAAATCCGAGTCCGCAATCACGGTCCGGAGCGACCACGGGTCGTTCGAAAGGCGGCCGACTGCGATGTACCTCGCGTCCTCGCTCGGGGAAATCTTCGCGATTTCAATGAGCGCTTCCACGTCGTCAAGCTCCTCGACGAATGCGGAGAGCTTGGCGGCCGCGGCCTTCTTGACCTCGACGTGCTTCGACAGCACGAGCGAGCAGAGCGAGTCGATGTCCGACGAGAGCGTGTCCACGGCGCTCATGCGGACGCTCCGGAATGAGGAGTGCTCGGCCACCTTGCGCAGCGCGTTCGCGTTTTCCGAAATTTTCTCCATCGAGGCCGAGCGGGAGTCCCTGTGCGGGGAGCGTGCGGCCACTTCGGCCAACGACTCGGGCTCAACGAGCAGGTTCACGGCGTCCATCCTCGTCGACCCGAAGAGCGACGAGCATGCGATTTCGATGAGCGCCTGGACGCATTGTTGGAAAGCTCGTCCACGGCCGAAGCCCGCGTGTCCTCGTAGTGGCAGAATTTCGCGATGTCGGTCAGCCCTTCGACGTCGTTCGAAAGGTGCGAGACCGCCGCGAGGCGGACGAACGGGAAGTTCGAAAAAAGCGCGAGCTCGACGAGGACCCTCGCCCTGCCCTTCAGCCTGTCCACGGCGCTGAGCATCGCGAGGCGCTCGCCGCTTGTGAGGATTTTCGCGAGGTGCGAGAAGCTGAACCGGTCGGGGCCCTTGTGGAACTTCTGGATGCCCTTCTTGTCCTTCTTACGGTCCGGCCTTTTCACCCGGGTGTCTTCGGACAGGTCCGGGCCAATTTCTATCGTGGGGAGTCTGATTCTTCTACTACTGGATGCCATGAGAGTTTTTTCCACGATAAGTATATAAAGGATTCGCCGAAAAACACACAAAAAACGGGTGTTTTGGCAGGTTTATTGTTTGAAAAAAGTGGGGAAACTGAGATTTGAACTCAGACAACCAGCTCCCAAAGCTGACAGCATACCAGGTTAGCTCATTTCCCCGAAAATTTTCCCAAGGGAATCCTGATGATAAAAGTTTCATCAAAACTTCCTGAGGGAATCTTGGGTTTTTTCCAAGTCGTGATTGATAATCCACAAAAAGGATTAAAAATGGCGGATTGTCAGCTGTTCGCCCGCTTCACCAGCACGTGGACGTCGCCGAATTTCTTGAGCATGAAGCCGTAGCGCGAGTACAAATCAATCGCCGAATTCATCGCCTTCACCTTCAGGAAGATGGGGCGCTCGGTGTCCGCAAGGGTGTCAAGGATGTGCTCGAGCAGGATGGTCCCGACTCCCTGGCCCCGCATGGACTTGTCGACGCCAATGCCTTGGAGGAGGATTTTCTCCCCGTCGTCCACGATGTGCGCGAAGCCCACCATGCGGCCGCCGAACTCCGCAAGGAGCAGGGTGTCGTCGTCTGTGACCTGCACCATGGCGTCGGGGAAGACGCTGCGTATGAAGCTCTTCGCAACGTCCATCTCGGACGGCCGGACTACGCGGACTGTTATCGAGCGCATGGGACTCATTCTCAAAGTGTTATGAATTCGGTGGTAATTCTTTTATCCTTGACGGTAACCGAGGCCGCGCGCATGGAATTGGCGGGGGGGAGCTTCACGAGCTCCGTGGTCCCGAGTTTCGACATCCCCATATGCTCGTGCACGTGGCCGAAGAACGCCGCGAGCGGCTTCTTTTCCTCGATAATCCTGAGTATCGACGAGCTCCCGATGCGCCGCACGAGATGCACGAGGTCGAAATGCCCCTTCGGGGGGCAGTGCAGCAGGAGGAGCGTGTTGCGGTCTATGGGAAGTTTAGACATGCGGGAGTATATCTCGTCCTCGCTGATTTCGCCGTACGTGTAGAACGGCGTCGGCGGGCTGAAACCGAACCCGACGGCGTTCAAGCCGCCTTCGAGTTCCACCCTCCGTTCCTGCAGCCATTGGGGCTGTCCTGACAGATATTCATTAACGGCCCGGTTGTCCCAATTCCCGGGCACAATCAAGGATTCCGGGAACGATTTCACGACGGATTCGGCGAAAGAACGGCTGTGCGTCATGTCCCCGCAGATGAAGACGCGGTCGTACGACGGGGCGAGCCTTCCGAGCGATTCCAGCGCAGCCTCCTCGTCGTGGAGGTCTGAGAATGCGAGAATCCTCATGGGAATCATTCTTTCCCGGGCGCCTTTGCCTCTCCGGAAACCTGCGCGGGCCCGGAAGACGGGCCGGGCGCGGGACCCTGGGCGGCATTCTTCGCCGACTTCTGCGCCTCGTACTCCTTCATTATCTGCTCGAAGCGCGTGTCGAATTTCTTCTTCAGCATCGGAGATATGCTCCGCTTGCTGAACGCGTCCGCCTTCGCGGCAAGGCACAGCTGGTTGGCGAGCACGCGGGCGACTTTCCCGCGGACCGCTTTTGGCGAGCTTGAAATCCGCACGTGCTGGAAGATGATTCCATGCTTCGGCGGCGGCACGCGCTTGTTCTTGAGGTGCTTGAAGAGCGCCTTCTCCGCGCCGAGCACCTGTATCGCGCTTGCCGGCAGGACTGCGAGCCTTGCGAGCGAGCCGACGTGCGAGACGAGCTTCGCCGCTATGTCGGCCCCGCCCACGTCCGACATGTTCGGGCACAGCTCGGTCGCCAGCTCCTTCTGGTACGCCTCGTAGTCCTTGCGGAGCTTGTCGAGCGTGAGTATGGAGCGGGCCATTGAGAGGCATTCGGAGTGGTCTTTCTGCGACAGCTTCGCGCCGAGCGAATTTTTCGACGATGCGAGGAGCTCGGTCGCCCTCTTCTGGCCGAGGATTGCAGCGATTCCTTTCTCGTCGATGTTGTCGCGGTCGATTATGAGTGCGGCGTTGCAGTACTGCATCTTGTCCTCGGCTTTCAGCTCCGGGAGGTATATTCCGTACCAGTCCTCGAAGCGTTCTCCGAGCAGGTTGATGGTCTTGTCGAGGTCCTCTATCGATTTGGTGACGCTCGCAAGGAGCATGTCGCGGCTGCGGAGGGCCATCATGACCGTCGACCGCGCTTTTTTCATGAACCGCGCGCGCTTGTCGAACCAGTCTTCGCGGCCTCCGCGGTCTCCGCTCTCTCCCCGCTCCCCCCAGGGGGGCCGCGTCGGAACGACGGCTTCCCACGAAATCCACGGTTGTTGCCTTGAGGTCTTTTATCACGCATAAATAGCACCTGGTAAATGAGATGCCTAAAGGGTATTTTAAAGCGTTTACTTGGAAATAAAGCCCATGTCTGACGTTGAGAAACTCACAAAGGATACCATCAACAGCGGCGGCATCCTCGCCATGCTCTACTTCGACCTCCATGCCAGGACCAAGGAACTCGTGCAGGAGCTCGGGGTCGGATTCGTCAACACGCTCATCCAGAAGGAGGGCGTCGTGTTCGCGCTCGGGGAAATCGACGAGCCGAAAGAGGGCGGGGAGGGGAAGAACTGGTCCGGAACCGTCGAAGTGAAGATACTGACGAGGGATTTCGCGACCCTCGCATCCATCGCCATGGCCCACAGCCCGTATTCTGTCGAGATACTTCGGCCGGACGAAATCAGGCTGCCGCTGAGCGCGGCCCACGACCTGCTCGGCACCATGGCGGCGACGACCGCCGAGTACAAGAAGTACATCCTCCTGAAGCTCTCGAAGCCCGAGGAGATACTCCAGCTCCAGGAGAACCTGAAGAAAAGGGCGGAGATGGGGAAGAAAATCATGGATAAGGACAAGAAAGAGGGTGAGCGCTAATGGAACGAAAATTCATCAAGAGCGGCATTGACGGCCTTGACGAAGTGCTGGGCGGGGGCATCCTCGAGGGCTCGATAATCACGGTCAGCGGGCCGACCGGGGCCGGGCAAAAGCACGTTCGCCGCGCAGTTCCTCTACAACGGGGCGATGCAGTCCGACGAGCCGGGCATATACATCGCCATAGAGGAGAGCAGGCGGGACTTCTTCTTCCACATGGGCGGGTTCGAGATGGACTTCGCATCGCTTGAGAGGGACAGGAAGTTCATCCTCCTGGACTACCCAATCCACGAGGTGGACCAGATAGTAAACCAGTCCGGGTCCATACAGGAAATCATCAACAGCACCGGCGTGAAGAGGGTCGTTATAGACTCCGTGATGCCTATCGCCCTTTATTTCAAGGGCGATGACGAGCGCAAGAAGGGATTCCTTAAGTTCATTGACAACCTGCGGAAATGGAACGTGACGACCATCATAGTGTCCGAGGACCTGAAAATCCATTCCGGCTCGAGGCCGAGTTCAGAGTTCGGAATCGAGAGCTTCACCGACGGCTGGATAAACCTGTTCTACAGGTATGACGAAAGGACAATGGAACGCTCGCGCTTCGTCGAAGTCGTCAAGATGAAGGGCGTCGCGCATTCCGCGCGCTCCTACCCGATAAGCCTCACGAACAAGGGATTCGCAATCACGAACGGCCAGCAGAAGCCGGGTGTAGCCAAGCCGCCAGCGCCTTCTTCGGCGCCTGCGGAAAAGAAGGAGCCGGAAAAAACGGGCAGGACGCTAAGGATGGTTCCGCCGCCGAAACCGAAGGAGGCGAAAGAGCCGAAGGCTCCGCCCGCAGCGCCGCCGCCGAAGGCCGCTCCGCAGCCGGCCAAGGCCGCCCCGGCGAAGATGACGCCCGCGCTCGCGGCGCGCCTGGCCGAGGCCAAGAACAAGATCATGAAGAAGAAATGACGCCGAAAATGGCGGATTTTCCTTCGCTTTTCCCTTTCAGCTTATTCTCATCCTTCTCGTAGATGATGACGCGCTTCCCTAGTTTCACAAACCGCGCCACTTCGGCGTCGGTGGCGTCTTCAAGAATGATGTCGTGGAAGCCTTCGGCGTCCCCGGAATACCCGGCAGGGATTTTCGCCACGAGCAGCTTCTTCTCCCTCATGGAAATAATATCGGCAGAAAGCGGAAGGACGACGCGGCATTTGAGGTTGAGGAGGCGGGTTATGATGTCCTGCTGCGGGGCGCACTCCACTTCCACGTTAATCAGGTAAGTGAGGTTGTCGTACACGTCCAGGTTGCTCTGCAGGCCCTTGAGCGCGTCCAAATCTATGATGTGGATGAGCTTGCACCCGGATTCCTTCTGCCTCTTGGCATAATCCAGCGGCTTGCCGATGAGCCTGAGGATGCCGCCCTCTTTCCGGAACGCCTGCTTGTCGCGGATGTAGATGGATGGAATCCGCAAGCTACCGCCCCCGCAGAATCGCCAGCGCCCGCTCAAGCGGGACCTGGGACTCCTCGCCGGATGCCATTTCCCTGAGCGTGACCGTGCCGCTTTCCACCTCCTTCGCGCCGATTACCGCGATATAAGGTATGGAAAGCGCGTTGGCGTAATCAAACTGCTTGCGCAGGGCGCGCTCGTTCAAATCCGTCTCGCAGGGGATGCCCGCTCCGCGGAACTTTGCGGCCGCAGCCATCGCGTTCTTGTAGAATTCCGGCTTCACGGCCGCGACGAGCACGACGCTGTCGGTCCTTTTCGCCTTGGCGCCCCGCTCGGCTATCAGCGTCATGAGGCGTTCGATGCCGACGGAAATGCCAGTCGCCGGGGAGGGCTGGCCATAGACGCCGAGCAGGTTGTCGTACCTGCCGCCAGCTATGACCGTCCCGATATCCTCGCTGAGCTTGATTTCATAGACCGGGCCGGTGTAGTAGCCCATGCCCCTGACAAGGAAGAGGTCGAATTCCACCTCGAAATCGCACATCGAAAGGATTTCCTTTACCTCCTTCGCGCCGTCCGGGCTGTATCTTTCGGCGATTGCCAGCCTGCTGGCGTTGTCGCCTTTTGCGCGTATGATTTTGAGGAGCTCGTCTGACTTGTCCCCGAGAATCTCGCGAAGGAGCTTCTCCACTTCCGCCTCGCCAATCTTGTCCAGCTTGTCGAGCACGCGGAAGACCTCGCCCCGCGCATCCCCCTCGATTCCGAGCGCGGACGCGATGCCGTCGAGTATCTTCCGGTTGTTCAGCATGATTTTCGGCTTGTCGAATCCGAACGCCAGGCACACGTCGCGCGCCAGGGACAATAGCTCGGCCTCGCAGCGCATGGACGCGCTCCCGATTATATCCACGTCCGCCTGGTAGAATTCGCGGAACCTGCCCCTCTGCGGCTCCTCCCGCCGCCACACTACGTCAATCGCATACCTCTTGAACGGCTTCGGCGTGTCGGCGGATGCCGCGTAGCGGGCGAGCGGCACCGTGAGGTCGAAACGGAGGCCGTACTCGTCGCCGTCTATCACGAAAATCTGCTTGTCCACGTCCGGGCCGGCCTTGGCGCGGAGCGTGTCCAGGTATTCGAGGGCAGGGGTTTCAAGCGGCCGGTATCCATAGGATTGGAATATGCCCCGTATCCTGCCCATGACGTCCTCCCGGACGAACATGTCCTCCGGGCCGATGTCGCGCATGCCTTTGGGTGTGAGCTTCATGGGAATCACTTCGTCATTATATGTTAAAAAGGGGATTTGCACCCCAGGCCCTGCTCCCGCCTCCAGCGCAGGAGGGCGGCGTTCGCGGATATGTCCGCCGTATCGAGGACGGGCATTCCTGCATCCGGCGCGGTGATTGCAATCGGCAGGTCCGTGCAGGCGAGTATGACGCCTTCCGCACCCCCGGATGCGAGCGCCCGCGCAACGGACTTCAGCCTTTCGCGCGGCCTTGCCATGTCTGCCCCGGCGAGTATCTCCCGGATTGCCTGCGTCACCTGCGCCTGGCCCCCCTCGTCCGGAACGGCCGGCCTCAGGCCCATGCCGGCCAGCGCGCGCTGGTAGTATCCCTTGCGGAGCGTGACCTCGGTCCCGAGAAGCCCCCAGCTCCTGATTCCGCTCAGTTTCGCGCAGACGGCCGTCTCCTCGACGAGCGAGAGCATACGGTATTTCTTCCGGAGCGCGGGGACGAATCCTTGCATCGTATTGCATGCGATGAAGGAGAATGATGCCCCGGCCCGCTCCAACTTCCCGATTCCCCCATCCAGGAGCGCGAGCACGGCATCATCGTCGCTCCCCTCCTCCACGACATCCGGAACCGGCATGCTGTATACGATTATCGGGGGGAAGTCCGAGTCCAGCCTCGCGCCGTAATCCTCCTGGCAGCGCCGGATGATGCGCATGTAGGTGTAGGCCGTGCTTTCCGGCCCCATGCCTCCGAGAATGCCTATCATGCGGCCACACCCCCGAGCCTTTGTTGGATGGGGCGGATGAGGTAGGCCCACAGGCACTCGGCCAGCACCGGCGCAAGCCGGGTCGTTCCGCCGAATCCCGCTTTCTCAAGGACGTTCAGCGCACCCGCCCCGTCAGAAACCGATGAGCCGAGTATCCGGACCGGAACCGAGTCGGCGGCAGCCGCGGCCTCTACGGCAAGGACGGAAAGCCGGGCGAACGGGTTCAGGAAATCGCCGTAATACAGCGGCTGGCCCTGCGCGCGCTGGGCGAGCCTCATTATCTTGTCCCCGAGCTCCCGCTTCGAATCCTCGAAAAAAATCCGCTCCTCGCCCTCTTTTCCGATATATGGCGTTACGGGCTTCGGCTGGGATGCGGTACTCCTGAAATCGAGCGGCTGCCTCAGTTGCACGATGCCCATGAAGCCGCCGATGAAATCGTCGTATTCCTGCTCGCTTGCCGGGCCGATTTTGCATCCGGCCTGCAACTCCCGCTTCATCCATGCGGCCTCGGCGACCTCGAAAAGGCGGTAAAGGGACGGGGCGTCGAACAGGCTTAGCGCATCCATGAGCCCCGGGGGCATCGCGGCGATGACGCCCGGCCCGAGGTTGGGCGCGATTTCGGAAAACAGCGGCCCTTTCCTCCCGCTTATTATGCCCGGCGCGCCTTTCCACCTTTCGACCTCTTCCCAATAGGCGGGCGCCGACCATAGGTCCCCTGTCCGCAGGAATGACGGCGAAATGCCAATCGCGCCGGCCGCGGCGCGCAGGGATACCAGCTTCCTCTCCTCTGCAAGGAGCAAATCGGCGCAAAGCCGCCCGTTCAGCATGGCGAACTGCCCTGCGATGAAAACCGTCAGGCTGATGTCCGCGCCGGCCCTCTGCAGGCGCGAGGCCAGGAGGAACACGTCCAGCTGGTCGAGCGGCTCGCGGAACCTTGATGTGCTTATGCCGTAATATGCCGAACGCGTCCCGGACATGCCCGCAGGCCCGCCTGCGCATTCGACGAGGGCGAATTTCCGGATGCCCTCGTCAATCGGCCCGCCCCTTCCGGCGCGCCTGCCAATCCCGGCCCCTGTGAAGTAGACCCCTTCCCGTGATTCTCTCCAATGATTCCATCATTTACACCTCCTTGTTTTTCCCTTCGCAGTTTCTGCGGGGGGTTTTGCGCATGAGACAGGGCTTCCGCTGTCAATAGTAGCGCAGCCTGCGGATGGGGGATTCGCAATCAATCTGTAAGACTAGGCGGGCCTCGAATTCAGGCCCGATGAAGCAAATCCCTTCCTATGAAGGCAACCCCTTCCTTTCACCATAATCAACTCCTAATTCTAACTAATTTGCCCGCCCGGGAAATATAAAGGTATGTATCAGGTATTCTCCTGCCAGACGCGCCAGGCGGCTTTCGGCGTCCCGTCGCTTCTCTTCAGTGCGATGCTGCACATGTATTCCTTGAACGGCACCATGAAGGAGTCGTCATGCTTGAGTTCCGGGTAGTCCGTGAGGAAGCTTTCCGCCCCCGCGGTGCAGTCCTGCCCGTCGTTCAGCCCCCACCATTTCACGTACTCGGCATCCGTGGAATTGATGAAGCGGAAATATTCCCTTGCGAACTCCGCCTGCTTCTCCTCGCTCGAATTCAGGAGCGTCGAGCTGCTCCAGCCGGTCTCGATTATCACGTAGGGCTTGCCCGGGACCACTTCCCTCGCGCCTTCGAGGTATGCCACGCCCTGGGACACGTTGCCGAAATCGAACATGCCGTGGTATCCGTATGAGGTGTAGGCGATGACGTCGGCTTCCGGGGCGAGCGTGCTGCGCGATGTCCGTCGCGTTGTGCGTGATTGCGTCATGGTAGGTCACGGTGAAACCGAATTTGGTTGAGGGATTCGCGGCCTTCACCTTCTCGCGCGTCTTCCTCAGGAGCTCCTTGAACGCGGGAATCTTCTCCGCGGTGATTGTACAGGTAGTCGTCGACCTCGCTGCCCACGAAGAAGATAATCGGGCTTGTAGCGGGCGACGAACGCGGCCGAGAAGTCCGAGAAATCTTCGGCGAATCCTGGGTCGTCGAATGACTCGTAGCCCCTTGGGTATTCGGGGAGGACGCTCGTGTGGATTGCTTCCACCATCGCGGCGCTCCGCCCTTCGTATGAAAGCGGCTCCATGACATAGTCCGAAGTGGACCAGTTGCCGTCGAGGCCTTTCCAGCCGAAATACCAGTCCAGGACATCGACGCCGTTTTCGCGCGCTTCGCGGATTGCCGGGAGTATTCCGGAGGGATTGTCGTTCGTAGGGGTTGGTATGAGGGCGAGTTTCGGGACGACGGTCAGGTTCCGCCTGCCGCATGAGGCTGACTGGAGGAATGCGCCGTCGGGCCGCCCGCCCGTGCACGCGACCGTAAGGGAATACGTGTCATAGTTGCAGTAGATGATTCGCGTACGGGCATCGAAATGCTGTCCGCCAGGGCTCATCGTGAAATCCAGGTATTCGCCGCCCGCCCCGCCGAACGGGCTGTTGAATTCAGATTCGAGCCGGCCTTTCAGCGCCCGGGACGGGACCGAAGGGTAGCGCGCGGCGGCGAAGACGCATGTCCCGTTGTTCTTGACTAGGAAATTCTGGTCTTTCGCCTCGGCATCCGGCCAATCCGGGTACTGGAAGGACAGGTAACCGTCCGAATAATTGGGATAAGCCTGCCCGGCCGGGTTCTGGGGCGTATCCTGCGGCTTCTGCGAGCACCCATAAACAAGGAGAAACGCGAGGAATAACGCCGGAACAACCAGGAATGCGCGCATGGACAGTATTGGAAGCCATCGGTTATTATGCTGTCATATGATGCCGGATTCCGCCGGATTCGCGCTTCATAAGGCATAAAATCCCACCCAAGGTAGTATTATTGATGGGAATACTCCGGAAACTGGCGGCGGTGATGTTCTACGCGTCCATCCCCCTACTGCTGGCGCTGGGCTACAGCATCATGAACGGGGACGACGGCTGGATTCCCATCAGCGCGACCATGCTCGTCATGGCGCTCCCGGCAGTCCCCCAGATACTGTTCGGCCTGATAGACAACGCCATGAACCTCGTGCGCTCGGTCGTCGAGAAGGACAGGCCGTTCAATTACGCGAGGCTCGTCGATATCGACGGCATGAAGAAGCAGGTGCAGACGCTGACCATGGGCGACGTGCTCGCCCTGACCGCAGTAGCCTGGATTCTCGTGCCCCTCATCTCGGCCATCCCGTTCCTTTATTACGGCATTTCTCCGGTGGACTCGTTTTTCGAGAGCATGTCCGCATGGACTTCGACCGGCCTTTCAGCCCTCACCACCGTCAAGCTCGTCCCGCCGAGCATCATATTCTTCAGGAGCATCGCGCAGTGGGTTGGTGGCCTGGGCATCGTCGTCCTCATCCTGAGCACCGCCAAGGGGAGGGAGGCCGTCAGCTTCCTCCGCGCCGAAGGGAGGAGCCAGACAGAGCTGAGCATAGCTTCCACGGTGAGCACGATTTTCAACGTCTACATCGGCCTCACCGTCATTTTCATCGTAATCACATTCGTCCTCGGTTTCAGCCTGTTCGATTCGGTCAACCTCGTGTTCGCCGGCATCTCGAACGGAGGGTTCTATCCGTTCGACAGCTACCCGATGACTGATTTGCAGAAGGTGGACCTCGCGCTCATGATGCTTGCAGGAGCGACCAGCGTGCTGTTCTTCAGGAACGTGTGGCAGCTCCACATCGAGAGGGCACTGGCGGACGAGGAGTTCATCATGTACGCGGCAACGTTCGTGGTTGCGATTGCGTTCGCGGTCTTTCTCGTGAACGAGGGCTGGTTCAATTTCGCGCTCAGTGCGGCCGCCGCGATTGCCGGGGGCGGGTTCGCGCTCGGCGACCTGGCGGCGCTCCACACGTATTCCATATACGTCCTGATACTCCTCATGCTCTGCGGGGGGATGACTGGGTCCACGACGGGCGCGATAAAGCTGTGGAGGCTGCTTGTCGTCGGGAAGGCGCTCTGGAGGCAGGTGAGGGAGAATTTCCACATCGGGGGGGCCATCCACGTGGTGAAGGTGAACCACCTGCCGATACCGGACAGGATGATCCTTGAAAGCGCGATTTTCGTGTTCGCCTACATCATCATATTCCTGGCGGCATCCGGGGCGTTCATGGTGGGGAGCTACGGGACCGAGGACTCGATGTTCCTGGTCGCGACCGCTATGGGGAACGTCGGCCTGTCGACGGTCAGCATACCGGCGGTCGGCGCGGCCGGAAAGATGCTTTTAATATTCCTGATGTATGTTGGAAGGATAGAGATATTCCCGAGCCTTGCGCTCGTGGCGTTCTTGACGAGGCGATGATGTGTATATCGTGATTTTCGGTGCCGGAAGGGTGGGCAGGGCGCTGCTTCGGATTCTTGAGGGGAAGAAGCACAAAATCGTTATTATCGACGAGAGCCGCGCGGTCTGCGACGATGTGGCGGGAATCACGAACAACGAGGTCATCTGCCACGATGTCAGCGACCCTGAGATGCTCGGCGAGCTGAAGCTGGACAGCGCGGACTTCGTGTTCGCCGTGACCGGGAGCGAGGAGACGAACTTCCTGGTGTCCGTCTACGCCAAGCACATGAACGCGAAGAGGGTCATCTCGCGCGCTTCCGAGGCGAGGTATTCGAGCCTCATGGAGAAGCTCGGCGTCATTCCCTTGATTCCTGAGACCACGCTGGCCCGCGAGCTCGCGAACGCGGTCCTCAACCCGCTGATTTCCCTCATGCTCGACCCGTCGTACTCCAAGGTGGAGATGTTCCAGAAGGAGGTGGCGGGGCCGCTCAAGGACAAGACGGTGAGGGAGGTAAACGAGAAGAACAGGTTCGCGGTCGTTTCCGTCATCAAGGACGGCAGGTTCCTCCCGCCGGACCCGGATTTCGTGCTCAGGGAGGACATGACTATCGTGGTCGTCAAGCATAATGCTTAGTTTATATTCATTTCCACCATTAATCCATTTTGCTTGTTTTAGCCCCGTCGTCTAGCGGTCAAGGATAGAAGGCTCTGGACCTTTTGACAGCGGTTCGAATCCGCTCGGGGCTAATATATTTTTTCTATTAATGCACGCGGGCGTATGCCCGGACCATGGCAGGAAGCGTCCCGATATGGGCGACAACCCGTTTTTGCGCCTGAGCGATGCTGTAAAAACCTTAGCTACAAATTCCCTAACCGCATGACCCATCCAGTTAGCATAAGCGACAGCATGGCTGATGCAGATTGGGATTCCTTAGCCCACATGCTGAAGTCCATCAAGAGCGGGGTGGATGGGGATGACGCCGCGGCGAAGAAGCTCCGGGCGAAGCTGGGCATGATACGCATGCTCATATACGAGGAAATCAGGGGCTGGAACGGCAACAACTCGATGGAGATGTCCTACTTCATCGCGTCGTTCAAGACCATCCGGATGATGCAGAAGGATTTGGACGCGCGCGGAATCAAGAAAAGCGAGCTCCTCATGTTCCTCAAACTGCTGTTTTATAAATTCGAGAAGCAAAAACTGAAAGTGAAGAAGCCGCTTGCTACGCTTGCGGAATTCAAGAAGATGAAAGGGGTGGTTGAGAATGGACGAGGTCCTTTATGAGAAACCGCTCAAGATAGAGCTTGTCGGAACGACGCTGTTCGTCAACGGGGGGCAGCACCCCAAGTCAGTCCGGACGATAGCCCAGATGAGAAGCGTGCTTATGGGCAACGTCGATGAGACGGCCACGATGGAGGCGTACTTCATGTACCGGAGCGTCTTTGTCGGGGACGACATCCGCTACGACATCACAGTCATCCCGAGCGCCACAATCAAGGGCGAATGCGCCAAGACGTTCGGCCATTACCACCCCGGAAGCGAGGACGGCTCCTCGTACCCCGAGGTATACCAGGTCCTGCGCGGAAGCGCGGTCTTCATCATGCAGAAGAGGAACCGGAACGGGAGCGTGGACGCCATCGTGGTCCATGCGAAGGAGAATGATATCGTGCTCCTTCCCCCGGGCTACGGCCATGTCTCGATAAATGACGGCGAGGAGAGGCTGGTGCTCGCGAACCTCGTCTACGACCGCTTCGAATCCATGTACGGCGAATACGAGGAGATGAGGGGCGCCGCGTTCTATTACATCCGGGGCGGGGAAATCGTGCAGAACACGAATTACATAGTCCAGAAAAGCGAGAAGATTTCCCCAAAGGAGCTTAACGGGAGGTACGGATTCTCCTCCAAGGACCTCCTCGCCGAGTTCCATGCCAACCCGAAGGCGTTCGAGTTCCTGAAGAAGCCGAAGGCCAGGTTCAAGGGCTGAGACGCGCGCATTCCCGCCGCAATCATGTGCTTCTGCGCTAATTGCGCCCGGCACGTCCGCCATCCGCTTTCAGAGCTTGATTTGGGCGACCTTCTGCACCTTGCCCTGGGCAATCCTTTCGCTTCCGCCCCCCGAGCCGCCAAGCTGCGCCAATGCCTTGTCGAGAAGGGATTTTGCGCTGATGCCCGAGCTTTTTCCTGCCGCGCAGACGATGCTCCCATTCCTGTTCATCAGGATTGCGGCCGCCTTCTCGCTTTCCGCGACTTTGAGGGCAAGCTTCCGCAGGGCCGCATCGTCCAGGTCCAGGACCTTGATGACCGGGTGGCCAGGGTATTCCACGATTATCCCGTGGGCCTCCTCCTTCACCAGGAGCTCGCCGAGGGATTCTATGCGCTTGCGCTGCGACTTCCACTCCGAGAAGAAGCGCTCGATGGTCCGCACCAACTCGCCTTCGGAGACGCTGACGACCGATGCGGCTTCGTGCAGCAGGCGCTCGCGCTCCTGGACGTAATCGATTGCCACATGCCCGCACTTGTAGGTTATGCGCTCTATGCCGTCCTGGATGCTCTCGCGCCGCACTATCTTGAACGGGCCGAGTTCGCCGGTCAGCGTGTTCATCGCGTGCGTCCCGCCGCAGGCCTCGCTGTCGATGTCGCCGACGCTGACGATGCGAAGCTCCTTGCCCGGCACCGCCCCGCCCTGGTATATGGTGAAGCCGTATTTGGCCTCGGCCTCGTTGCGGGGAAGGACGTGCGTCCGTATCGGAATGTTCGACATGATGTATTCGTTGACCTTGTGCTCTATTTCGGCGAGCTCGTCGTTGGTGATTTTCCTGTAATGCGTGAGGTCGAGGTGCGCCTTCTCCTCGTCCTTGCCCGAGCCGCCCTGCCATATGTGGGGGCCGAGCACGTTCCTGCACGCCGCGTTGAGGATGTGCGCGGCAGTGTGGTGGCGGGCGATGGTCTTGCGCCTCTCCAAATCTACCGTGCCCTCGACATGCTGGCCCGCCTTGAACCGCGAGACGTCGGCGACCTCGTGGAGGACGACGCCCGCCTGCTTGGTCACCTGGACGACGTCCACGCCATCGAGAGTGCCGGTGTCGAACGTCTGCCCGCCCCCTTCCGGATAGAACGCGGTCTGGTCGAGCACAACGTATTTCCCGTGCACGATTGAGAGCACCTTCGCCCGGAACGCGCTTTCGGTGCCGTAATACAGCGCGTGCGTTTTCGGAAGCGTTGCGATGTCCGAGAAGAGGACTTTGACCGCAGGCGCGTTCTCAGGGGACGATTCCTCCCCTTCGCCCGCCCGCACGAGCGAGTAGAAGTTGCCCGGCATCTCGACGTCCACGTCGTTCTCCGATGCTACCTCCAGGACCGCCTCGGGGGGAATCCCGTGGCTCTTGTAGAGCGTTATCAGCTCCTCCTTCCCTATCCTGCCGCCCCCCAGCCTTTCCTTGTTCGATAAGCATTCCTTGCCGCTGCCGGCCTTGCGGACGATGTTGAGCACCATCGCGCCCGCCTTCTCCTTCGTGGCCTTGTAGCGCTTCTTCTCCTCCTCGATGACATCGATTGTCGTGTCCACCCCGTTATGGAGGTAGGGGAACAGGTATTCGAGGAAGTCCGCGTGCTTCCCCACTATCTTCCCGTAATCGAGCGAGTATCCGAAGCGCTCCTCGAACCCGAACACGCGCCGGAGCAGCATGCGCAGGTTGTAGCCCCCGCCGGAGTTGCTCGGGAGCATGCCGTCGGTCACCGTGAAAAGCACCGTGCAAAGATGGTCGGCCGAGGCGTACAGCGCCTGGAGGGGCTCCAGCGAGTTGAAAAGCTCCTTCTTGCTGACGCCCAGCATCTCTGCTACGCGCTCCTTCTCTTTTTCGAGGTCAGGCACCTCGTCCTCGTTCAGGCTGCCTGAAATCTTGGCGAAGCGCAGGAACAGATCCTTGTCGACCTTCACCCCGGCCTCGTGCTTCATCTCCTCGATGACCGGGCCGAACACGGTCTCGTAGCTCGTCGGCTCGCCCGAGGTTATCCACGCCAGCCTGGAGAGGCCTGCGCCCATGTCGATGACCTTCGTGCTGAGCTCGCGCGGGCCCTTCGGCGTCACCTCGTACTGCATGAACACGCAGTTGCCGAGTTCCAGCCCGCGGCAGAAGTATTCTATGCACGGACCGAAATTGCCCCCTCCGGCCCATACGTCCTCCTGGAAGATGATTTCCTCCTCCGGGATGCCGAGCGCCTTCAGGTAGTTGAGGTCGTGCGTGAGCGCCTCCTCCTTCCAGTAGAAGAGGCCGGTCTTGTCCGTGTTGAAGGCGTGCTGGCCAATCATCACGAAATTCGTGTAGTGCCTGCCCCGAAACGCCGACGTTGCTGATGTCCGAGAATCGGATGCACGGCTGCGGCACGATGAGCGGGTTGAACGGGGGCTCCAGCTCGCCGTTCACGACATAGGGCTGGAAGTCGTTGATGGAGGCGATGGTGAAATACAGGTCGTCGCGCCACCTTGCTACCGTCGGGTAGGGCTTGACGTACCCGTGCCCGCTCTGGATGAAGTATTTCTCGATGATTTTCCAGGTGTCGATGTAGCCGAGCTTCTTCTTGACAGGGCTCGCACCGATGAACTGGTAGCCGATGCAGGAAGGGTCGCCGCACATGTTGCGGATGTCCTTGGCCCAGTACATGCGCGAGCATTTTGTGCATTTCTGGCGGATGTATCCGCGCTCGGCAAGGACCTTTATCTTGTAGTGCTTCTCCCATTCTGCAGCGAACTGCTTGCGCAAAGCGTTCTTGTCGACGTCCATAAGAATTACCTTTGGTTGGTGATGGATGATGAATGCGCGGAGAGGCTTTTAACCTCTTTTATGGCAGTTCCGGGCCAGTGCCCCCTGGCGCAACCCGCGTCACTCGATGCGGAACGAAAGCAGGAAGTTGTCCTTCATGATGGCTGCAAGGTCCGGGTCGAGGGCGACAATGCGCACCTTCGCGTGGATGGAACGCTCCGGGATGTATATGCTCAGCGCATAAGCGCTGTAGCTGACGTTCGAGCCCGGAAAGCGTATCTTGAATGGCGCTTCTGCGACATACGCATCCCTCGCAAGCCCGTAAGTGGAGATGTTGCCTATATAGTATGCCTGCCGGAGCAGGCCGCCGGCCGGATCATCCTTCTTGTCCTGGACCAGGAAGTCCGATGCAGTCTTGGTCGGATTGTCCTGCAGGAGCGCCTCCTTGTTGGCGCCGTAGACCTGCGTCGTGTTTATGTATGAGACGATAAGGATTTCGCCGGTCTTCCCGCCGATTTCATGCGTGCCGGTGAATATGCCGCCGTAGTAGCTTTTCGATTCCTGGGTCGCCATGTTGATTGGGTATTCGAAACTGAACCCCTTGGCGAGGTATCGCTCGTAGAGCTTCGGCGGGGGAGGCGGTGGCGGCTGCGTCTCGTTGGTGCCGTTCTGCGTCTGGTTCTGCGGCGGAATGGTTTCGTTCATGGTAGTATTAGGCCCGGTCGCGTTTGTGGGGCCGGTGGTGTTCGTCTCGTTGAGCCTCTCGCTGAAGCTGATGCATCCTAGAAGCAGTACGAACGGAAGCAGCAATGCAATGGCCTTCATAGCGACATCTCCGCGCCTGCCGACATGATGAACGATTCGGCAAGTGTAATCGCGTCTTTTGCTTCTTGCCTGCCGGTTTTCTTAAGCTTTCCCATGGCGGCCATAAGCATGCCGTACAGGCCGGGCGAATCCTCGTCCGGCGCCTCTTCGAGCCTATGCCACTCCTCTGTCGGAAGGGCCCCGGGGTGGCGCTCGGATAGGTAGGCGAGAGTGGATTCGAGATTGCCGCTCACCACGCCGTCGGAAAAAAGCACGGCCGATGACGCCAGCCTAATCGCGTTGCGGGATTCCTGGAGCGCGCCGCGGAAATCCCGGTGCGAGAAGTGCTCGCGCGCAAGGAGAAGGAGGTCGGACGCCGACTGGAGCGCAATCAGCGCCCCGGCTCGGTTCGGAGAAATCCGGGTTATTTCCGAGGCTGTGCCTTCCCCGTCCATATGAGCCCAATTCTTCGGAAAATGATTTAAAACCGCCGATGCATAGGCGATAACATGCAAATGCACGAGAGGATATTCGAGCTTGCGCTGAAAAGGTCGTTCTTCTTCCCCAGCAACGAGCCCTATGGCGGCACGGGGGGGTTCTACGAGTATGGGCCGGTCGGCGTCCTGATCAAGCACAAGATAGAGAACCTGTGGCGCGAGATGTTCATCAAGGCCGAGGGGTTCCACGAAATCGAGACGAGCATAATCACCCCGGAGGCGGTCCTGGTGGCATCCGGCCACGTCGGGAGCTTCGCGGACCCGGTCGTGGAGTGCGTGAAATGCAAGACGCGCATGCGCGCGGACACCCTTGCCGAGGAGAAGCACTACGCGCTGCACGGCGAGAGGTGGGACGGGAAGCTGGAAATCGCTCGACGAGGTCATAGGCGGCAAGGGCATCAAGTGCCCCAAATGCGGCGGGGACTTCGGGAAGGCGCACATGTTCAACCTGATGTTCCAGACCGGAATCGGCGGGGAGAGGGCGACCGCGTTCGCGCAGGCCCGAGACCGCGCAGGGAATATTCACGTCGTTTCCCGAGGATTTTCCGCAACCACGGGACCAAGCTCCCGCTAGCCGTGGGGCAGGTCGGGAAAAGCTTCCGCAACGAAATTTCCCCCCGGAAGGGGCTCGTCCGCATGAGGGAGTTCACGCAGATGGAGCTGGAATACTTCTTCAACCCGTCCGAAACGCGTTATGCGTCGTTCGCCGATGTGGCGGCGCAGAGGATGATGATGAAGGCCGGGGGCGAGCTTGCGGAGATGGACGCCGGCGAGCTGGTCGAAAAGTCGCTTGCGGCCAACCAGATAATGGCGTATTTCCTCGTCCGCGAGTGGGAGTTCTACAAGCGCGTCGGAATCGACCAGAAAAGGATGTATTTCAGGGTGCTGGATTCGAACGAGATTCCGCACTACTCCAAGGGCAACATAGACATGGAGGTCGAAACGTCGTACGGGGCCATCGAGACCATCGGCAACGCGTACCGCACGGACTTCGACCTGTCGCAGCATTCCAAGCACAGCGGGGGCGACCTCTCGGTCTTCGTCGAAAGCGAGAAGAAGAAGGTGATGCCGCACGTGTTCGAGCTCTCGATGGGCGTGGACAGGCTGTTCTACTGCATCCTCGAGCACTGCTTCCGGGACAAGGACCCCGCACCTGCGAATGAAGGGGAGGGAAATGCCGATGTTAAAAGCGAGCCCTCCGCGGGTGCGTCCGCCGCGAGCCCCAAAGGCGAGCGTTCGACAAAAAAAGAATGGGAGTGGTTCGACTTCCCCCCGGACATCGCCCCGTACCACGTCGCCGTCTTCCCGCTGATGGGAAAGGACGGGATGGACGCGAAGGCGAACGAGCTCGCGCACACGCTCCGCTCGTCAGGCCTGGACGTCACGTACCGCGAAAGCGGCAGCATCGGGAGGAGGTATGCGCGCGCGGACGAAATCGGCGTGCCGTACGCCCTGACGGTCGACTATGACACGCTGGATGACGGGACCGTGACGATAAGGTACAGGAACGACGGAAAGCAGGAAAGGATTAAAATATCGGAATGCGCGGATATAATCAAGGAATGCATCAAAAAGGGGAAAGTGACCTTATGAAAACGTTCGTCATCTTCGCGGGCCTCGTGCTGCTTATCGGTATTTTCGGCTGCATAGGCGGAGGCCAGACGACCCCGCCGCCGGCCGAGAACAAGACCAACGAGTCCAACAATACCGGAGTAAATATCATCATCGAGGAGCAGAAGAACCAGACCGCGGAGAAGAACGAGACCGAGGAGAAGCCCCCGGAAAAGCCCCCCGAGACCAAGGAGCTGGAATACACTTATGACCCCGGACAGAAGTTCGGCATATACTTCATAGACGTGGGCGGGGTGGGAATGCAGGGGGACGCCATCCTCCTGAAGAAGGGGGACTGCGACATCCTGGTCGACGCAGGCTCGGCCGAGAAGGGGAACAGGGTAGTCGACTTCCTGCGCTCGCACGAGGTTGACGACATCGAGGTCCTGATATCCACTAACGCCGACCCCCGCCATTACGGCGGAATAACTGCGGTCGCAGACAAGTACAGGATAGAGGAGTTCTGGTGGAACGGCGAGACGTTCTCGGACACGGATTATGCGACCGTCGTTTCGCGGATGAATGGCAGCGTGAAGACCGTGCGGAGAATAGGCGAGGGGTTCAGCGCGGACCTCAACGGCTTCAACCTCACGGCGTTGAACCCGCCTGCGGCCGACACGTTCGATGATGTGAACAACGACGCGATTGTCATGAGGGTCGTGGACAGGAACTTCACGATGCTCCTGACATCCGGAGTCCAGACGGGCGCCCAGGGAAGGCTCGTCAACCAGAAGACTGAAGGCATCAAGACGGAGATAATGCAGGCGCCGTATTACGGCGTTGGCTCGGGAACGAGCAACATCGGCGTCATGCTCATCACGGCCAAGCCGAAAATCATGATAATAAGCGGAAGCAGCGACGAATCGGCCGTGAACGGCGGGTCAAGGGAGCCGTTCAAGAGGCTGATGACCCAGTACGGGATCAAATGGTACGAGAACTACGTGAATGGCTCCATAAGGGTGACCGGGGACGGCCAGACGTATACGGTATCGGCTTTGGGGGCAGGCCAATAGTTTAAATTCGTTTCTCACATGAATCCGTATTGCTTTTTGTGGGCCTGTAGCTCAGCTTGGTAGAGCGATGGACTCTTAATCCATGTGTCGGGAGTTCAAATCTCCCCAGGCCCGTTTCAGTCATCTGTCCCCAGTTTCCGGTCTTGAGCATCCCTCAGGACTGAAACGGGACGGAAGTGACCGAAGGTCACGACTGGCCCGTTTTCGCCCATAAATTTTCCCTTCGGGAAAATGGGCGGCGGATTTCGTCCTTGCCCTCTTATTTTAAAACATTAATAGATATAATTCTCCACATGAACATCCGGCTTCTTCATGCAAACAACGGGAGCCGCCAGGAGAGGGCGGCCAAAGTCTTCGCGTGCTCGGTTCTTGTTTCAGCCATATTCACGGCATGCAGGGGTGAAAGGAAGGAGATGCCGCCCCAGGGCGCTCAGGAAGCCGAGGGGACGGAGATTCCGCATTTCATCCCGCCCAAGGAAAAGGCGCGCGTGCAGGTTCCGGATTCGGGTGCCGCCACGGCGGGCGATTCCGGCTCAGGAGGCGCCATGAAGGCGATGGGAGAAGGCGGAAGCGGGGGATATGTCGCGTCTGAAGCGGATGTCCCAGGATGCCAGGCGAACATGGGCAGGACCGGCACCATCTGCATGGACAGGTTCGAAATCACCCTTCTCGATAAAAAAAGCGGAGCCATACACCCGTACTACGTGCGCCCGCCGTACGGGATGGACGGGCTCGTCGCGATTTCAGAGCCCGGAGTCTTCCCGCAGGGCTACCTCAGCCAGGAGATGCTCGGAAAGGCATGCACGAACGCCGGGAAGCGGCTTTGCACGCTTTCCGAATGGCAGTCGGCCTGCGCCGGAGCAGGAAAGAGGAGGTTCCCATACGGGAACGACGCGGCAGGCGGGACGTGCAATACGGACAAGCGCAACCCGCACATACTCGACAAGCATTTCCCCGACACGCCGCACCTGAAAAGGACGGGGAAGCATTTCAACGACCCGGCACTGCTTCAGGACCCGGATTACCTCCAGAGGGCCGGGACGGATGCGGGCTGCAGGACGCCTGAGGGCATCTACGACATGGACGGGAACCTCTCGGAATGGGTGTCGGACACAATCAGGATGCCGGACGGCCTGCACGGGACGTTCGCGGGCGACGCGTTCAGCGGGGCGGGGACCGAAGGATGCGGGAGGAAGACGTCGGCCCACGCCAGCAACTACCACGACTATTCGATGGGCGGAAGATGCTGCGCGGAAGCCAAGAAATAAAAGCGGAAAATCATTTGATGGGAACGAACCGGACGTGCCTGCCTTCGACTACGTATTTTCCCTTCGAGAAGGAATCGACTATCCTTGCGTACGCCTCGTGCTCGCGGGCGAGTATTTTTTTCGCGGCCTCTTCCGCGCTCCTGCAATCGCCGATGTCTACGGCCTCCTGGTAGATGATCGGCCCGCCGTCAAGGCTCTCGTCGACGAAATGTATCGTGAGTCCGGACACCTTGGCCCCGAAATCGAACGCCTGCTTCTGGGCGTCCGTGCCCGGGAACGCCGGCAGCAGAGCGGGATGGATGTTGATTATCCTGTTGCGGTAGGATTCGAGGAGCTTCTTCCCTTTTATCAGGAGCATGTAGCCTGCAAGCACCACGATTTCGGCGCCGGACTTGTCCAGGAGCGCCTTGATGCGGCCGTCCATCGAATCGCGGTCGGAAAAATCCTTGCGCTGCACGATTTCCACCGGGACCCCGGCTTGCCGTGCTATGGCGATTGCGGGCGCGTCCGGATTGTTCGTAATCAGGACACGGACCTGGGCGTCGCAGTTTCCGGCCTTGATGGAATCCAGGAGCGCCTTGAAGTTGCTGCCCCTGCCGGATGCGAGAACCGCGATTTTCACCGTCATAAACTGGAAAATGGGCGAAACAGTTTTAATTATCATGTGCGCTAGAAAGGCGCATGAAGGCGACGGAAATCGACCGGTTTTCCATCCCCGACGTACAGGACGCAGAACCCATAGAGACGCTGGTGGCCAGGCTGCGCAAGGGCATAACATCTGAATGCTCGGTGCTCCTCCGGAGGACGAAGGCGCACGCGGCGGTTCCATCGGCAGGCTCTTTCCGCATCAAGCTGTGGGAGAGCAGAATCAGCAGGATAATAGAGTCGAACGCGAGCACGTTCGATATCGGCGAGCTTCGCAGGCTGCGCCGCGAGTGCGTCCTGCTATCGGACGAGATAGGCCGGTTCGAGGCCTGAAAAGGCCCAAGTCACTGCGGTTCCGCATTGCCCAGCACGATGTCCGCCCTGACGCTTCTCCGGTTGGGGTTGCACAAGGCTCTTTCTATGCAGGGCATGTCTTTTTCGGTTATGAAATCGGTGGTCTGCGCATTCCTGATCGGTTCCGGATTTGGCCTTTCCTTCAGCACGCCCATCTCGACGCACCGGTCGAGGATGGCATCGAGCATGCCGCGGGCCCAGCCCCTGAGAAAGCCCCCCTCCACGTAGAACACCTGGGGGCCGAGCGCCCGGAGCGCACTGTCGAAAGACGGCATCACCGCGGTTATGTCGAACCCCCGGGACAGCATCGAGCTGAACGCGTCGCCCGGGTCGGCGTGGATTGCCTGAAGGAAATAGGCGAATGCCTCCCTCACCATCGGATGCACTGGAATCGAGCCGGTCGCCCTGCCCTCTTCCAGGTGGGCGACTTCGTGGGCCAGCGTCGAGTCCACATGCAGGTTGAGCGCGCGCATTAGGAAATGCCGCGCGGAAGGGCTCTCCGCGGCTATCGAATCGAAGCGCTCCATGGCGAGGCGAAGGCACGATATCTCGAGCGCGTACAGCGCCGGGATTTCCCTTTCCGACAGCGATGCGGCTTCGAAAAGCCGCGAGGCGTAGCGGGGCATTTTTTCCCGGGGAATGCGGGCCATCCTCAGCTTGAATGAATCGAAACGATTTCCCCCAGCTTCCATATCGGACAGCCAGTAATCCAGCATCTGCATCATCCTTGAGGCATTCTGGGTGATGTCGATTTCGATTGAGCCCCGGCCGTCCGGGCCGAGGTTCAGCTTTCCCTGGCTGATTATATGGCCGTCCGATTCGCCAAGGTAAAGATGGAGGGGGAGGCCGCCGGCTTCCCGCCAGTGCAGCATCAGCCCTGCGCTGGAGGGCCTCGAGAAAAAAGCGTGCACCCCGCATTCGAGGAGGATGCCGCGTATTTTCGCCATCGCGCCCAGCCGCACCGAATCGGGAACGCCGGCCGGGCCGGAGGACTTCATCATCTCCCCCAGGATGCTGGGATACGGGCTCTCTCAGAACCGGGGCGGCTTTGGACAGTTCGCGGATGAAATCACGTCCGTCGTTGCGTTTTCCTGCGATTCCGCCGGCGCGATGCGCGCCGAATGAGCTCACAAGATTCCTTACCATCATGCGGGACGGGGGGATGCCGCTGCGCTCGGCATATGCCTCTGCGAACCCGGCCGGGTCGGATTTTGCGAACGATTGTGAAAACTGGGCCGGGCCGGCATGTGCAAACGCCTGTCTCATCCAGGACTTGTCGGGCCGCGAGAACACCTTGGCGAATCGCAGGCCCTGCAGGGTGCCGTCATCGACAAGCCCGCGCAGTTGGTGGAACCTGAACGTCTTCCTGCGAAGGGCTGGCCCGAAATATTCCCTGAGCTCCTTTCTGCTGACCGTCACGGTGGGGATATGGCTGGGAACGGTTTAAAAACGTGGGATATAATTCAATATAATGGCATAAGAACCGCGTGCGGAAGGCGGTGCCGCGGAGGGCCGCGGATAAAGGCAGGGTTTTATTTTTTTCCGGATGTTGAGTGAGGGAGGAAGAACGATGCTGAGCGTAATAATCCCGACATACAACGAGGAGGCCCATATCGGGGCCCTCCTCGAAAACCTGCGCCCCCAGCTCGAGCGGGGCGACGAAATCGTCGTCGTCGACAGCTACAGCGGCGACCGCACCGCGGAGATAGCCAAGGGCAAGGGCGCCCGCGTGGTGCTCGAGCCGAAACGCGGGAACGGCCTTGCGCGGACGGCCGGGGCCGAGGCCGCGAGGAACGGGGTCATCGTGTTCGTGGATGCGGACTGCGTCCCGTCCAGGGATTTCCTCGCGCGCATCCGGAGGCATTTCGCCTCCAAGGACGTCGTCGCCGTCGGCGGCCTCGACCTGTACAGCTCGGATTCCGGGGCGAGAAAATTCGTATATGACATGTTCTCGAGGACCGTTTTCCTGACCGCCAGGCTCACGCACCTGATAACCGGCAAGTACTGGCTCGCCTCGAACAACAGCGCATACCGAAGGGACGTGTTCCTGTCTGTCGGCGGCTTCCGCTCGGTGATTTGCGAGGACACGGACCTGACGAGGAGGCTTCCGCCGTCGCGGAATGTCATCTATGACAGCAGGCTGGAGGTGTCCCTCTCGGACCGCAGGTTCAGGAAGGAAGGGTTCTGGGGCACGGTCGGCCTCTGGGGCAGGAGCAACATCGCGGCCTGGACTGGGAAGGGCGTGGACAGTTCGGGCTACAAGACTGAATACTGATTATTAGCCCTTTACGCAAGCTTCCAGCGCGTCCCGCCTGCGCCCGCCTTGTCCTCGATTATAATTCCGATTTCCTTGAGCCTGCCGCGGACCAAATCCGACTTCTTGTAGTCCTTGGCTGCGCGGGCCTCCGTCCCGCATGGAAATCAGGCGCGTGAGCGCTTCCTCCGGAGACGATGCGGCCGGGGCGCCAAGCTCGGCAAGGAGTGCGGATATGGCGGCGGATTTCGAGTCCAGCCCGGCATTCTCCTCCACGAGGCCGAGTATCCAGAGCATGTCATCTATGGACGAGCGTACGCGCGCAAGCTGCGCATGGTCGTGCTTCCCCGTGCCCAGGTGGTGGTTGGCCAGGCGCAGGAGCGAGTACAGCGATGCGATGGCCTCGGGGGAGTTGAAGTCGTTATCGAGGTGGGAATGGAATGCGGCGACAAGCCCGTCGCTTTTCTCGCGGAAATCCGCGTCTGCTGCGGTACCGGCACCGGCCCCTGCGCCTGGACCATGCTTGGCGGACTCGGCTTCGCGTATCAGGCCGAGCGAGTTGAATATGCGCTCTACGCCCTCCTCCATCGAGTCCAGGGCTTCCGGGTCGTAATCCAGCGGGCTCCGGTAGTGCGACTGCAGGTAGAAGAGGCGGAGCGCGTTCGGGCTGCTCCGCTGGAGCGCCTGGGCGAGCGTGATGAAATTGCCCAGCGACTTGCTCATCTTCTCCCCTTCGACCGTCAGGAAGCCGGCGTGCACCCAGTAATTGCAGAAGCGCTCCCCGCTTGCCGCCTCGCTCTGGGCTATCTCGTTCTCGTGGTGCGGGAATATCAAATCGCGCGCGCCCCCGTGGATGTCGAGCGTCCGCTTCGCGTATTTCCTCGACATGGCGCTGCACTCGATGTGCCATCCGGGCCTTCCCCGCCCCCAGGGGCTGTCGAACTCGAGGATGTCGTTCTTCGTCTTCTTCCAGAGCGCGAAATCCGCCGCGTCCTTCTTCGTCTCGTCCACGCCGATGCGCGAGCCGGCGCGAATCTGCTCCAAATCCTGGCCGGAGAGCGAGCCGTATTGCGGGAAGCTTGATATGTCGAAATATACGCCGGTATCCGTCTCGTATGCATGGCCCTTCCTGACGAGCTCCCCGACCATGTCGATGATGTCCTGGATGTGCCCGGTCACTTTCGGGTAGACGTCGGCAGGGAGTATGTTCAGCCTTCCGAAAAGCGAGAGCGCCTCGTCGTGTATGGTGCTTGTCAGCGCCTTTGGGTCCGCCCCGGTCTCCCTGCAGCGCTTGATTATCTTGTCGTCCACGTCCGTGATGTTCTGGATGTGATAGACGGAAAAGCCCTTCTTCAGGAGGTAGCGCTTTATGAGGTCGAACGACACGTACGCGCGGGCGTGGCCGATGTGGGCGCTGTCATACGGGGTGAGCCCGCAGACGTACATCACGACGCGCTTGTCCTCGATGGCCGAGAACGCCTCGTGCTTCCTGGTGAGCGAATTGAAGAGGTTCATCCACCTTTTTTCGCCCCTAAAAATATTTATAAAGATACTATCCGAGTATAACCCAATACTCCGGATTCCGGAGAGGCATAAATTTAGGAGGTTTTGATTATGGCAGAAGAGAAAAAGGATATCAAGCCGCCGGCGATGGCATCAACTACCGTCTCTGGGCTGAGCAACGACAGCAAGGTGTGGGCGGCATTGTGCTACGTGTTCCCTATCCTCATGTTCATACTGGTCTACGTGATGGAAGACAAGAAGAAGGACAAGTTCGTCCTGTTCCACGCGTGGCAGAGCATGCTTGCGGCGCTCGCGGGCTGGATTGTCGGCATGGTGCTTGCAGTAGTCACGCTGGGAATCGGCGGCCTGTGCTTCCCCCTGCTGTGGCTCGTGCTGCTTTACTTCGCGTACCAGGCCTACCTGGGACAGAAATTCCTGCTCCCGGTCGTCGGCGAGTACGCAGAGAAGCAGATGAAGTGAGTTCCTTTTTTTCATTTTTATTTTTCTTATTTTCCCCTTTTTCACCCATAGCGGCAGCCGAAGGCGAGTCCTTAACGCATTATAAACCTTGTTTTCGATGAGTGTCCGGTGATATATTGGCATTCGATATCGGCAAATCGCTAAAAGTCGCGACGATTCCGATCGTGATTCTTATCGCTATCGGGATATTTTCGAGCGTTATCGGGGCAATCCCCGTATTGAACATGCTTCTATGCCTCGTCGGCATACCCCTGGCAATAGTAGGCTGGGTCGTGACCGCGTGGGCGGGATACAAGGCGGTTAAGGAGGCCCAGATGGACCTGGTCGGCGGCGCGATAACCGGCGGCCTCACGGCGCTCATAGCGGGCATCGTCAACGGCGTGGTCAGCTTCGTGCTCAACATGCTCGGCGTGGGAGTCGGAGTTGCGACCGGCGGTGACGTCGGCGGCGCGGCGATAGGCGCCGGATTCAGCGCCGTCTTCATCGTGGTCGGCATCGTCGTAGGCACAATCATCGGCCTCGTGCTCGGCGCGATAGGCGCGTTCGTCGCGGGAATGAAGAAGTAATTTCTTCATTTTTTCTTATTTTTCTTTCCGATTTTTCCTTTTCCCCCAGCGCCAGCTTCATGGCGGAGGGGCTAAAGGAAGTCGGAGAGCCCCATCTGCTTGACCTTGTCGTCCTCGAAGATGCTCTTGATTTCGCGCTCCAGGAGCTCCAGCCTCTGCTTCAGGTACATGGGAAGCTGGTAGCGGTCGACGATTCCGCGGGAAATCTCAAGGTACTTCTCTATCCCGCCCTTGTTGATTGTCAGGAGGAGGTTGCCCCCGCAGCGCGAGCACTTGCCCGCGAGCGGCACGCGGCGGAATATGGTGTTGCACGAGACGCAGCGGAACGTCTGCCTGGAGAACGAGCGCAGGTTGCCGTAGAGGTCCGGGATGAAGTGGGACAGGATGAGGCGCTCGGCCGCATCGCGGCTGTCGACGGGGCGGAGCCTCCCCTGCAAGCCGAACTGTATGTCTATCTTGTCCGGGATGGACTGCAGCTCCACGTATGCGGTCCGGCAGTTGCCGACGTCGATTGTGCCTCCGGGGTGCGTGATGGGGAGCTCGTACTGCTCGTCGGTGCCAAGGACGTCCTTGACCGTCTTTATCTTCACGTCGCCTGGGGGCACGAGCCGCTCGGCCGCCTCGTAGAACTCGAGGGGATAGCGCGAGACGAACTCTATGCAGTGCGCCTCGTCGTCGACTTCCTTGGGGTTTATCTCCATGGAAAGGACAATGGGGGCGTCCATCGTGCCGCCGCGCTTCTCGTCAAGGAAGCGGCGGGAGAAATTGAGCAGCGCGTCCATGAGCAGCATGACGCAGTCCTCGTCGCCGTCCGCGTTCCTCCTCTTTGCGGTGTGGAAATAAGGGTGCGCCGTACCCGACGGTCGCCTTCGTGAAGCCCACGATGCGGCACAGCACGCCCGCGCTGGTGTGAGGCGAGAGGCCCACGCAGAAATGCCCTATCAAATCGTCCTTGGACCTGATGTTGTAGAACGCCTTGAGGCCGTAGAGGTTGACGAGCATGTCGTCGATGAACGCCGCGACCCTCATGAAATACTCGGCGCCGCTGTTAGCGAGGATTATATCCTGGTGGCGGAGGCTGACGGTCTGCAGGTCGCTTTCCATCGGCTTGCCCGTATAATCGTTCACGTAGCCAAGTTCGCGGGCTTTCTGGAGGCTCAACTGGACTTCCTTCGGGGTGAAATGGGTGAGCGGCACGTCCGTCGCATCGAAGCGCGAGGTCCCGTCACGGAATACGTAAACGTCGTGCTTGGCGCGCAGGAACCCCTTTTCCAGCCGCTCGGGGATGCGGACCGCGTTCGAAAGCCCCTTCACGCCCTTCACGTCGTCGGGCGAAATCCCGGTCTTCGCCTTCACCTGCTCGAAAAGCTCGAGGATGTCGACGGGCCTCCGGTCGTATGAGAGCGTCTTCTTCTCGCAGTGCATCTCGAACTCGGAGATGCGCCCGCATTTTCCGCACACGCGCTCCTCGGCCGCCCGGGCGCCGCAGACGTCGCAGCGGCGGTAGAATCCCAGGCGCTTGCATTTGGTGCAGCGCATGCGCGAAAGCTCGATGTTTATCGTCTTCTCGCCTTCCTGCCCCTTTACGGTGCGGTACTGCTTGGTCAGGCTCCGGTTCTTGAACGAGCCTGTGGGGAACAGCACGTGCGGCGAGCCGTCCATCTTCCGCTCCTTCGCCTTCTCGGGCCGCCCCATGCGCGCGCCGATGTACATCGGGGCCTTCGCCTTGATTCTGATTCCGGAAAGCGCGTTCACCGTTTCGAGGACCGTCTTGCCGGCCTTGTCGAACGCGAAATATGCCGCGAGGTCCAGGTTCTCGGGGCTCTTCGAGCCCAGCGATGAAGAGGAGCGCATAGGCGTTGTCGCCGCCGAGCACCACTTTGCTTTCGTGGACGCGGTGCTCGACCAGGAGCTCCTCCAGCACGCGCTTGGCGTCGTTTTTCTCGAGCGATGAGCGACGTTATCCTCGCGTTGTCGCATTCCACGCGGCCGCATTTGAGCCATTCCGCGAGCATGTCGAGCTGCTCGTTCGTGATGTCGTGCCAGTGGTATGTGAATTCCGGGTGGAGCGGGATGCCGTGCGTCCTCGAGAAGGAAAATAGCGTCGGTGCGTCCATGCTGCCGGGAGGCTGGACGCCCTTCGACTCCATTTCCCGCTCCCACCATTCCTCGCAATACCCGCTGGGCATGAGGGGGTGGTTGGATTTCAGGAAATCGCCGTATGTGCAGAGCATGTCGCCGAGGAACAGGATTTCCGCCACGTCCGCCTTCACCGCGTACGCCTCCTCCAGCGTCCGCACTTTCATCAGGCGCCCGTCCCGCAGCTTCACCACCGGGGGCTCGATGCCCTCGTGCGCGGACACGACGCACCCCTTCCCGGGCCGCTCGATTTTCATGTGCGTGCCGTAGGCGAGGAAGCTGTCCAGCAGTATCATTGTGGCCGGATGCACGTCTTTCGCCATGAGGCAGGTGGTCTTGCTCCGCCCGTAGCGCAGCCTGAACCCGCCCTTGGCCGAAGGATGTGCGAATACGGGCCTCCCCGCGGTGAGGCCCTCCATGTAGGTGAAATCCGGCTTGATTTCCACCTTGTCCTCCTTCTTCTTTATCTTGATGATTTTTTCGAGCCAGTCCCAGCCGAGCTTCAGCTTCTTAGAATACTTGAAGAGCTTGGCGGCCTTGGCGGCCACCCCTTCGCACATGACGAGCGGGACGCCTCCCCGGATGCGGTCCGTCTCGACCCCGGGCACGCCCCGGTACGTGGAGACCTCGATATCCTCTGTGGGCTCGCCGTCGATGCAAATCGGGCAGTTCCCCGCGATTACCGTCACATCCGCCTCGGGGGGCATGTACTGGAGGTGCGTCACGCGCGTCTCGTAGGTCGTGACCTCCTCGTAATAGCGGGCTATCTGCGAATCGGTGGCCCGGTAGTCGCCGACGCCGCACACCTTGCGCGCGATGTCCGCAAGGACCAGGCTGAGCGCGGCTGCCGTGCCCCCGGCGCTGCGGATGGGGCCGGCGTAATAGACCGCGATGTAATCGCTCCCGTCCGGGTTGCGCTTGATGCGCACTTTCGCGATGCCTTCCGTGGGCGCGACGAGCACGCCTTCGGTGAGGATGCCGAGGCCGGTGCGGACGGCCTGCTCGATGAGGACTTCCTTGCCCCCCTTCATGAGCTCGCCGCCGGCGATGCGCTTTGCGACTTCGAACGCTATGTCATCGCGCGCCATGCCGCTCGCCTCCAGGCCGCGGATGAGCTCGGTCACGCCCGGGGGGCCGACGATGCCCTCGACGCGGGCCGCGACGTCCTTGGCTATCTTGACTTCGACATCGTCGGTGGGGTCGAAGCCCTTGGAGCGGGCTTCGCTTGCCACTGCGTAGGCTTTCTGCAATCCCTCGCGCAGCATGTCGAAATAACCCTCGCCCATAAACAGACTCCCGGAAAATTCGTATAGCATTTAAAGGTAATCAAATTAAATAAGACTTGGCTTTTTCCGGTTAGCGCGACGCGAAACGGACGCCCTACACGCCGAGGTAGCTCAGTCGGCTAGAGTGCTCGACTCATAGGTAAAACCCGATGAGTGATGAGGCGATGCGCCGATGATATTAGCGCACTCAACTGAGAGATCGAGAGGCCGGGGATTCGAATTCCCCCCTCCGGCATTTTTTCCCGTGTATCTCGGTTCTGACCCAGGCCTAGGTCAGGCCGCGGGAAAATTTGCCGGACTTGACGCGAAGCGTCAAGCTGACGGAAAATATCCAACTATTTCTTGTTTCCGGTTGCCCGGCGCCCCGCCCCCACCACCATCAGCATAGCGGGGGCTCCCCGATGGGCAAGCGCAAGCTATAAACGCTTTATTGATGAATACCGAACGCGGCCATGCGGGCACGCGTTGCCTGCGGAAACGGACGGGGCGGACGCCCCACCAAGGTGGAACACATATGGACCTGAAGAAATGCGAGAGCTGCGGGATGCCTATGGTCAGGCTATCCGATTTCGGTGGAATGAAACAGGGAAACAGGTACTGCAAGCACTGCACCTACGAGAACGGCGACCTCCGCCCGAGGCACGAAGTCCGGGAAGGCATGATTATGTATTACATGAAGAACAAGCGCAAGGAGCGCGCAGACGCCGAATCGTACGTCGATGAAATCATGGCCGGACAGCCGGCATGGCGCTGATTTGCAGGGGGAGTTGTGGTTTTTTTTTATTTTTATGGGTTTATTTTTCCGAATAGGAAACAACCATTTATATTTTGTTAATGCGCAAATCGAACGGGGGTCCCATGTCCGAAGAAATCCCGATCCAGGTTCCTGACAGCATCAATGCGCCCGCAGAAATACTCTCCGAGGCACAGAAGATAAAGAAGGGCATATGCCCCTCGTGCGACGGGAGCCTGGTTTTCCAGGAAGGGTGCAAGGTCTGCTTCTCCTGCGGATGGGGCGGCTGCGAATAACTCCAGCCCCTGCGGGCGTCCTTTCCGAATAGTTTATAACTGCTTTTGGGAACACGTTATCCAGCAATGGGCTCGTAGCTCAGCAGCAGAGCACTCGCCTTGCAAAGGCTTTTTGGCTTCAATCTTTCTCCGGGCAAAAACCCTGGAAAAAGCCATGAGGAAACCAAATGCCTCCAGATCGCGAGGGGCCGGGGGTGCGAGTGCGCCTTTTTCCCCAAAAAGGCGCCCCAAAACGGGGCGTTAAATGGCGACGCATGTCCCCCCGAGTCCATTTTTCATTCTTCTTTCAGTATACACTGAGTTTTTCTCACGAAAAATGGACGATTTTGGAACCCGCAGGTTCCAAACGAAAGTCCATTTTTTCATTTACCCCCGGTAAACGGCAGGCATTATTGCATCCCCCGGGGAGGGTGCGGCAAGTGGCCCCTTTTTACCATATGGAAACACTTAAAAACAGGTTGAGGCATATTATTGGTTGATTATTATGAAACTTACCCATGACGTCGAGGCCCAGAAGAAAGGCGCCGATGACAAGGCCGATGACAAGAAAGGTTTCTCAAAATCCCCCCTGACGGACAAGCTCATGGGGAGGGCATTGGCCATCGTCCTTGCCGCAGCCGCGCCGACGGTGATTGCAGTCGCTACCATCCCTTCGTGCACGTTCCAGCCTGCCGGAATCGAGGTGGAGCAGGACGGGGACACGGATGCGACGCATGACAGCGGCCCGGATGCGGACGCTGATATCGATGCCGGCCATGATTCAGGCCCGGATGCGGATTCCGGACCGGACGCAGACGTTGATGCAGGCCCTGACGCGGACGTTGACGGCGGATTGGACGCCGGACCGGACGCTGACGTTGATGCGGGCCCTGATGCGGACGTTGACGGCGGATTGGACGCCGGACCGGACGCAGACGTTGATGCGGGCCCTGATGCGGACGTTGACGGCGGATTGGACGCCGGACCGGACGCTGACGTTGATGGCGGGGAGCCTGATGGCGGCCCGGTGGCATGCCCCGGGACGATTGCCGAGAATTACAACGGAGTCATCAATTCGGGCGTGCCGCAGGAAGTTGGGAACTACAATTTCGAATACGCCGGCAACGCAGGAGGCAATACCCTGCTCAACATCTTGTGCGGCGTAACGCCCATAGAGTCGGGAGTCGCGTTCCCGGTCGGGGTAATGACTCCGTATGACAGGTCCGTGGACGGGCTTGAAATCCGGGTGACGCCGACGAACAACGCGCCGACATGGACGCTCATCACAATCAACGTTGTTGTCCACCCCTGATTCTTTTTTTATCATTCATTCAGGGACGGACTCATCGGCGGCTGTGCGATGAATAGAGGATAGCGCATAATGCGGTTGATTGACATGAAACTAACCCACGAAATCGAAGCCCAGAAGAAGGGTCCTGAGGACAGGGCCGATGACAAGAAAGGTTTCTCAAAATCCCCCCTGACGGACAAGCTCATGGGAAGGGTGCTCGCCATAGCCCTCGCTGTAAGCGCTCCGGCGGCAATTATTGCCACGACTACATCATCGTGCACGTTCCAGCCTGCCGGATTCGAGGAAGAGCAGGACGGCGGCATCGATGCGGGGCAGGACAGCGGCCCGGATGGAGGCCATGATGCGGGACCGGATATAGACGCCGGCCCCGACGTCGATGCAGGTGCTGATGCGGGCGTGGACGGCGGATTGGACGCAGGACCGGACGCAGATGGCGGAGAGGTAGATGGCGGCCCGGTGGCATGCCCCGGGGCTGTCGCGGACACCTTCAACGGGGTCATCAATTCGACCACGCCTGAAGTCGTGGGCGGATATACCATCGCTTACGCCGGTACGAATCCCGGCGGCGATACGCTGCTCGATTTCTCATGCGGCCTTACGCCCATAGAATCCGGAGTCTCGTTCCCGGTAGGAGTCATGACGCCGTACGACCGGAGCGTGGACGGGCTTGTCATCCGTGTGACGCCGACGAACAACGCGCCGACATGGACGCTCGTCAACATCAACATCGCCCCCTAATCCTTTTTTTAATCCTTTGCAGGGACGTTCCTATTGCGGTTATGATGAATAGAGGTATTACTGACATCTGATGAAAACGTCATTGCTGAACCGCAATTGGTCAATAAGATGGACAAGGGAACCGAGGGCATCCTGCAGATAATCGCGGCGCTTGGCATAGCCGCGGCGGTGCTGTACTTCTCCAATGACATCGCGGCCCTGGGAAGCTACGGTTATCTGGGCGCGTTCCTGATTGCCCTCCTGAGTTCGGCCACCATCCTTTTCCCGGCCCCGGGCTGGGCCGTAGTCATAGCGATGAGCTCGACCCTGGACCCGGTCGTCCTGGGGATTGTCGTGGGCGTAGGCTCGGCCATAGGCGAGCTGACGGGCTACCTCGCAGGCGAAGGCGTCCGCGAAATCATGAACAGCCGCATAAAGGAGAGCAAGAAAATGGAGGAATTCGTGCGAAAGCACGACGTGGCGGCCATATTCGTGCTTGCGTTCCTCCCGAACCCGCTTTTCGATGTGGCCGGCGTCATAGCCGGAAGCCTGAAAATCCCATGGTGGAGGTTCCTGCTCTCATGCGCGGCCGGAAGGACCCTGAGGTATGTCCTTCTCGCGCTTCTTGGCGCCTTCACCCTCAACCTGCTCTTCTAAGAGGTTCTTCCAGAGTTCCAGCCCTGGGGGAAAAAAAGATAGCGGGGGGTAGATTTGAACTACCGGTCTCTGGGTTATGAGCTTCGCCCGGAAAGCGCGGTTGTTTAACCAATCAGTCCGTCCAGCGGGAACTCCAAGCTTCCCTACCCCGCTAAATGCTTGGAGACTTATACCCAGATATTTACCTGACCAAAAATAAGTCAGAACATGATTAATATTGGGCATGCCTTTTATAATGCTGCTTGGTCGATGGAGCGCCAAGAAAAGACTCGGCAACGAGTAGGTTCCTTTCGGAATTTATTGGGGGGAAAGGGAAAAGAATAGAAAAAAAGAGGATTATTTCCTCTTCTTCAGGACCGGTTTCGGGCGCGGAAGCTCCTCGGGCTCTTCCTCCGCAGGCGCTTCTTCGGCCGGGGCCGGCTCCTCTTCGGGTTCTTCGGGCTCCCCGGGCTCTTCCTCAGGCTCCTGCCTCGCCGGGGGCCTTGCAGGCGGCCTTGCCAAAGGCGCCCTTGGAGGCGGGGGGGCAGCCCTGACTGGCTGGCCGCCACGTTCGGATTCCATCTTGTTGACTATCTTGTGGACCATCGCCCGCTCGAGCTCCTCGTGCTTTTTCGCATCGTCCTCGAGCTTTCCCCGGTGATAATAGAATCCCGCGAGGAACATGAGGGCCGACACGACAAGAAGCAGGCCAGGCAGCCCGATGTAAAGGGTCGGAAGGATGAGCGTCGCGAACTCGTTCTTCACCTTGGCGAACTCGCTAGGCGGAGTGATTCCGCACTGCTGCAGCTTGGAGTAATCGTTGGTCGTTACGAAATCCACGACGGCATTTATCATGCCGGTCGCGTACTGGATGATGACATAGGCCGCACCGACTATGACGAGCAGGCCGAGTATGACGAAAAGACCGCTTACCAATTTGTATTTGCTCATATCAACACCTCCCGATGTATTAACCGGATAAACTAAAATAAATCCTCCTGTTGTCCTTCCCCTTGTTCTCGAGGCGCAATATTTCGATGCGCCCGACCTCCTTCAGGCTCCGGACGTGCGTCCCGCCGTCGGCCTGGATGTCGATTCCGGGGATTTCCACGATTCGGAGCACGGTGATTGAGGGGGGTAGCGCGTTCGCGAGCTTCACGACGCCCGGGATTTTCATCGCCTCCTCGCGCGGAAGCGAATAGACGCGCAGCTCCGCGCCGCCTGCGAGCGATTCGTTGGCCTTGCGGACGACTTCCTCGAACTTGGCCCTGTCGAACGATTCCAGGCTGAAGTCGAACCTGGCCTTGTCCGCCTCCAGCTGGTTGCCGGTTATCAGGACGCCAAGCGTGTTGAACATCGTCGCGCCGAGGACGTGCGCGGCGGTATGCATCCGCATCAGGCGGTAGCGGAGGTCCCAGTCGATGGAGCACTTCACGCGCTCGCCGACGGAGAAAGACGCCTCCCGGTCGAGCTCGTGGATTGTCTTCCCGTCTTTTTTCGCGACGTTCACGACGCGGAACTCGGAACCCGAGGCCGATATTATCTTTCCAATGTCGGATGGCTGCCCGCCGCCCCTCGGATAGAAAACGGTCCGGTCGAGGACGACTTCCTTCCCGCTCGATGCGACCACGCTGGATTCGCACTCCTGCATGTAGGAATCCTCAAGGTATAGAGCCTCTCCCATAATCTTAAAAATGCAGGAAAACATTATTATTGGTATCAAAGAGGATGATAATTATGGCTGGTGAAGAGGACGCAAGAAGGTCGAGGCGCGATGCACTGCTCGCCATGCATGCGCAGACGGGGGAGGCCCAGAAGCCGGTGCTGAGGCCGCCAGAGATGCAGCCGCCGAGGGACCTCTCGCAGCTCCGCCCGGTGATGCAGCAGAGCATGTCCGAGCAGGAGAGGAACGCCAGGCAGGTGTTCAGCTTCGCGATGGCCGGGTTCGTCGCGGCGAAGCCGGAAATCGAGACGCAGATGAGAAGGGCGGACTCCCAGCTCCTGCGGTTCTACCAGATGTCGCAGGGTTGATGCCAATGGCTGAAGACTTGTTCAAGAACTGCAAGGTAGAATACGGGTACAACCAGAGGCAGAAAATCTACAGCATAAAGGTCATGCTCGACAACCGCCCCAGGATAATAACCGTAAGGGCCGGGGAAAGCTTCACCGAAGTCTCGCTCGCCGACACGAAGGGCAATATCCTCGAGGTGTTGCGCCAGGAGGACGGCAAGGGCGTGGCGTTCAGCAAAAGCGAATGATGCCGCTCGGGGGCCGCAGGGAAAATCGGCCGCGACAGGGGGGATGCTCCATGAATGCTAAGGTCAATGCGGCAAAGGCCGCGCTCGGATACGTGAAGGACGGCATGTGCATAGGCCTTGGCAGCGGCTCGACCACGCGAGAGTTCATCAAGCTGCTCGGCGAGCGCGTCCGCAAGGGGTTGAAGGTGACGTGCGTCACGACATCCTTCGACTCGAGGATGCTGGCCATCGAGAACGGCATATTCGTGACCGAGACCGACGCGATTGACGAGATTGACCTCGCCGTGGACGGGGCGGACAAGGTGACGAAGACCGCGCTCCTCAAGGGCGGCGGGCGGCGCGCTCACGCGCGAGAAGATAATCGGCTACAACGCCAAGAAATTCATCATCATAGTCGACGAGAGCAAGGTCCAGGAGGGCGTCCTCGAAGGCGAGGTGAACCTGGAGGTGCTCCCAATCGCGGCCCCGCTCGTCATGAGGCACCTGAAGCAGTACAAGCCGAGAATCCGGATGGCGAAGGCCAAGCTCGGCCCGGTGATAAGCGACAACGGCAGCTTCATCATCGACTTCGACATGAGGCTCGAGAACCCGAAAAAGACCGAGGAGTGGCTGAAAAGCATGCCGGGAATCGTGGAAAACGGCATCTTCACGAAATTCGACATAATCATCGTCGGCAACGACAAAGGCCACCGCATTCTCTGATGTTTTAGGGCAAAACTCCCGCCGAAACGCCATTTTCCGGTAAAAAACTATCTTTAAAAATGTTTTTGTCTAAAACACAAATAGACAAAAATATTAACAAATGGGTGGGAGAATTATGAACAGGCTACATAAGGACGTCGAATCAGAGAAAGGACCGGAAGGCAAGGAGAAGGGGAATGCGGGGGAAGAAAAGAGGAAAGGCGCGTTCTCGAAGTGGCTGCTCGCCCCGGCGGCGGTGGCAGTGCTCGCATTGAGCGCACACGGCTGCGGCGACCAGACTCTCGATAACTACGTGCCGATTCCGCCGGCGAACCAGGATGCCGGGCCGGATGTCGATGCCGATTCGGACATGGACGCGACCGATACGGATACGGGCCCCGATAGCGATACCGGCCCTGACGCCGATACCGATGCTGACGCGGGCTGCGAGGCCCCGACGCCGATATGCACGCCGCAGACGGTTTCGGCCCTGCTCAATGCGGGTTCGGCTGCCCTCTCCGTGGGGGATTTCCATGTCGACCTTGAAGGGACGAACGAATCATTGACCGAGCAGAGGGCGGTTGTGGACCTCCAGGACATCTGCGACGTGCCGGTTGCTGGCGGGGACGACGTTACAATCAATGAGGACGCGACGGTCACCATCGTGGCCGTCCCGGGCAAGATAGAGGTCGACATCAAGGCCGAGCAGGTCACGATAGGCGACCAGGGCGCGAGGATAACAGCTACCATGAGGTGCATCGAGGAGGAGACCGACGGCGGGGTGACCGACGCCGGCGCTGACGCCGATGCGGATATGGACGCCGATACTGACATGGACGCAGGCACCGATGCGGACACCGACATGGACGGCGGACTGGATGCCGATGTGGATGTGGACGCCGATGTCGACGCGGATACTGACGTTGATGCGGGAACCACGGACGGCGGAGTGACCGACGGCGGCGTGGATACGGACGCGGGATTGTGCGCCGAAGCCTTTGAGGATGCGTTCAACAGCGTCATCAACGACGCCGTGCCTGTCACGGTGGGCGCATTGACGGTGGACTACAACGGAGGGACCGATGCCACGGGCATGGTGCTCTCAATCACGTGCGGCGCCGATACGGTCGCGAACCAGGTCTTCCCGGTAGGCGTCATGGCTACGTTCCCGCTCGCGGGGGGATTGGTCGTGGACGTCACGCCCAACCACTGCGCCCCGACGTGGGGCCATGTCACGGTTGACGTGCACAGCCCTTAGTTTTTTTCCTTTTTCATCATCTTTTCCTTTTCTTGCGCCGGGATGCCCCCAGGCCCATATTTTCCCAGTCATGACTATTTGTTTAAAAAACTTAGCAAATATATCACAAACAGACAACAATATTAACAGAGGGTGGGGAATTCATGAACAGATTGCACAAGGATACGGATTCTGAGATGGGAAAGGGGGAGAGGGGAACCGAGGGGCGGGATGCGAAAAGCAAATTTTCCAAGTGGCTTCTTGCGCCGGCGGCCGGCGCCGCCATGATGCTCGGCCTGCATGCATGCGGGGACAGGACGATTGATAATTACGTGCCGATTCCGCCGAACAGCCAGCAAAACGACGGCGGGATCCAGAACGACGGGGGGCCCGATGCCGATACGGATGCCGACGTCACCGACGGCGGAAGACCGACGGCGGACGCGACGGGGGAACGGATGGCGGGGACTGCGTCCCGGTCGACCCGGTCTGCACGCCGCAATCGGTATCCAGCCTGCTTGAAGCAGGAGGCATCCTTCCGATAGGCGATTTCAACTTCAGGCTCGAGACGACGGACGAATCCGGAGGCGAGCAGAGGGCGATAGTGGATGTCCTGGATTCGTGCCACGTGCTTGTCGGCCCCAGCGGCGACAATGTTCCGATAAGGGAGAACGCAACGGTGACATTCGGCGTCGTGACTACGGTCATAGAGATAGACGTCACCGCCACGCAGGTCACGGTGAGCGACCCGAAGAGGGCCAGGCTCAGCGCCACCATGAGGTGCCTCGTCACGGACGGGGGGACCGACACGGATGCCTACGTAGACGGCGGCCCCGGCACGGACGCGGACGTCGACACTGATGCAGACACCGGCTCTGACGGCGGCGCGGATGCCGATACCGACCTTGATAGCGGACCGGGTTCGGATGCAGATGTGGACGCGGACACCGACCTCGACGGGGGCATGGATGCGGACGTCGATGCAGACACCGATACGGACGCGGATACGGGATACGACGCCGGAACCGACGCCGATGTCGACATGGATGCCGGCACGGACCTGGACGCCGACACCGATACGGATGGCAGCGTCATAGTGGATGCAGGTGTCGATGCCGATGTCGACGTGGACGCCGATACCGGCATGGACGGCGGGGATGCCTGCACAGCTTTCACGAGCGCATTCAACAGCGTAATCAACGCGAGCACGCCGCTAACGGTCGGCGGCTTCACCTTCGAATACGTCGGGGAGAACCTAGCAGGCGACACGCTGATGAACGTCACCAAGGGCGGCGTGGCGGTCGTCTCGAACTACCCGTTCCCGATTTACGTCCCGACGGTGCTGACTGCTGATGGCAAGACCATCACTGTGACGACGCACCACAACGCGCCGACGTGGACGCATACCGCGATAGACGTCACCGCACCCTGCGGGAGCGGGGGCGAGCTGGACGGGGGACCGGACTCGGGACCTGACGGCGGTCCGGACGGCGGCGTAATAACGCCGGTGGCGTGCCTTGATACGGAAATCGATTCGTACAACAGCGTCATCAATGACTTCTCTCCGGTGAACGTCGGCAACTATGTGTTCGCATACGCCGGCACGAATGCGGGCGGCGAAACCCTGCTCAACATCACCTGCGGAAGCGGCGGGGCGGTGAGCTCCGGGCTCGCGTTCCCGGTCGGAACGCTGACGGCGGTCCCGACTTTGGACGGCATGGTCATCGAAGTGACGCCCAACCACAATGCGCCGACGTGGACGCATGTCACGATAGACATCGTGGGGCTTTGAAGGGGGGCTCAGAGCCTTAAATAATCTTATTCGGGCATTCCTGCCATGGTCACAATACCTGCGGAAATCAAGGCCGCGCTCAAGGAGCCCCTCGGAAAGCTCCAGAAAGGTTACGAAGGGCTTGGCAAGCTCGCAAGGTCGCACCGCATCATATCCATCGGGGACGTCTGCACGCTCGGCCTGCTTGACCATGGGATACGCCCCCACCTGGCAGTGTTCGACCATCTTTTCATGAGGCACGAGCTTCCGGAGAAGGGGAGGCGGCTGCTCGATGGCGCTATTTCAGGAACCCTGCGCATTACCGCAACCCGCCCGGGACGCTCTCCGAATCGATAATAGCCGACGCCCCGATGCTTATCGAGAAGGGCGGGGCCGTGCTTATCGACGGCGAGGAGGACCTCACCGCCCTGGCGTTCATAAGGAGCGCGGGCAGGAAGGACATAATCATATACGGCCAGCCGAACGAAGGGCTGGTAGTGGTCGTCCCGGATGAAAGACTGAAAAGGAAGATAGATAAATGGCTGTCAGCCGCTGCCCTTGGTCATGAAGTAGAAGGCGGTGTAGGCGAAAATCGTTAGGACGACAGCGAATATTATCTGGAGCTGCTGGTCGATAGGGAACGTCCCTTCCATGAGCGACGTGCCCATGTAAGTGACGCCGATGCCTATCAGCAGCGAAATAACAAGGAGGATGATGTTCTTCAGCGTGCTTCCCATGGGATAATCACTGGGGGTGCACGGCCGGGCCCTTGCTCACGACGATGACATCCTCGACCGATTTCACGTTCTTGTAGAGGATGCTCTTCTCGCGGAGGGCTTTCTTCGCGTCCTCTTTGCCGACCGGAAGCGCCTCGATCAGAATCCTGGATACCTCGCCGCCTTCAAGGTCGACGATGAAGTCCTGCGCGTTGCCGATGAACTTCCCCGAATCGGTGAAGATGTCCATTCCGTAGAGTCTAGATAGTTTTGTGCTCATTCGATCACCTTGTCTTGCTAATCGTGAAACTAATTAAAAAACCTTTCCACTAACCTAACGCCGATGGACAAGGCCAAAATCGCTTACGCCGGATACATGCTGTTTTTCCTGCTCTTTGCCGGCTCGATGGTTCTCGTGCCGTTCCTGGCATTCCGCCAGGACATGGGGTACGCCTATGACGCATTCGCCCCCACCTGCCACCAGAAGCTCTCGCGCTCGCTGTGCGTCTTCAACGCGGACGAGTCGTATTGGATAGCCGATTGCACCGCCCAGAACGAGGGATATGTCGGCGACCTCGCTGACCGCCGGGGTATAAAGGTCGAGAAAGACGGCGCGACGGGGTACAAGATGCCGGTGTGCTCGAGGGATTTCGGCATCTATTTCGCGATGCTCCTTGCCGGGGCGATATATCCGTTCGTCAGGCGCATCGAATCCCGCTCGATGTATCCGGCAGCCTGGCTCATCCTGGCCATGGTGCCGATTGCCATAGACGGCGGCCTCCAGCTGCTCACGGAGATTGACAAGCCCCTTTTCGGCGGGAATGTCATCCCGTTCGAATACGAAAGCACGAACCTGATGAGGCTGCTCACCGGCGCAATCGCCGGGTTCGCCGCGTCGTTCTACGCGATACCCATCCTCGTGAACATCTTCGGGGGGCAGGATTATGAGGTGCCCGTGAAGTCGAAGGATGCGCGCGCGGGGATGCGAATGGACGCTCCGCAGGCGGACGCGAATCGCTTGGACGAGGGGAAGAAGGAGCGCCCGGCCGAAAAACCGGTTGCCCCTCGCAAAAGATAATCCGCATCGCCATCGCATGGGCGCGCGTCAGAAATCCTCAAGGCTCTTCTGTTTCCGGTCGACTGCCCCCTTCTTCTGTTCCGCCTTCATTTCGTCTAATATGAGCTGGCCGAAAACGCCGTCATGGCCCGGCACCCACGAGATTTTCCCGGTATTCACGCGCACGATGGCGTCGGCTATCTCCTTCGAGGCCGCGAGGCGGAGCCGGTCTTCGGCCGATTCGTAGACGGCGAACTCGTTGCCGAAATAGCGGATGAGCTTGGAGTACGCCTCGAGGACGGGCGCGGACGTCTCCGGCTTCCTCATCGCCTTGGATATGACCGTCGTGAGGGGGACCGTGTATTGGAACGGGACCGCGCGCTCGGGCCGAAAGCCCAGCTTCCGGTCGGCAAGGTCGCTCACGCGGTGAAGCACGCCAATCGTCAGCTTCTTCCTGCACACGGGGCAGATGTTGTTGTGGCTCTTGGATTCCGAGGGCGAGAAGACGACATGGCAGTCCCTGTGGCCGTCGTAATGGTATTTCCCCTCCTCCGGATAGAACTCGTAGGTCTTCTGGAATCCCTTGCGGGTGCGTATCGAATCCATGAGCGAGCGGTATGTGGGCGTTTCCAGCTCGAACACGTTCGCCTCGCGGCCGAGCTTCTCCAGGCTGTGGGCGTCGCTGTTCGAAACGAGCGAATAGCGGTCGAGCGAACTCAGCATCCAGTTCATCGCAGGGTCGCTTGAGAGGCCGGTCTCGAGCGCGAATATGTTCCGGGCCTGGTCCCCGAAGGCCTCCTCCACCGAATCCACGCCTGCCTTCGAGCCGAAAATCGAGAACCAGGGAGTCCACGCATGGGCGGGTATGATGGCGATGTCCTTCGATATGGAGAAAAGCTCCTCAGCAAGCTGGGCGCACGATAACCTCAGCGTGGGCCGGCCGTCCTCGGACAGGTTGCCGAATTTCGCTAGCCGCTCGTTCATCTGGGCCGCCACGTCCAATGACGGGGCCAGCACGACCATGTGCATGCGCCTGTTCTTGCCCCCAAGCTCGAAGCTGACGCACAGCTCGGTTGAAAGGATGAACTGCACGCCGCCGTGCATGTAGAGCCCGGTGCCGGTTTCCGCGCCTGAGAGGTCGCGGCGCAGCTCGTTGAAGTAGGCGGGATGGGTGAAGTCCCCGGACGCCATGACGTCGATGCCCTTGACTTTCGCGCCTTGCGAAAGGCCGGGGATGTCATTGCGCGGGCTGGTGGCCCTCGCGTATTTGCTGTGCACGTGCAGGTCGGCGATGACCTTCATGCAATGAAAGAGCCGCCAAACTTATTTAAAGAAGGCGCTGGAATAGGTAGCCATGGGAGGAAAGAAAGCTGCGGTGAAAGCCCAGAAGATAGGCTACGCTGCGGGCAGGCTGCCGCGCATCGAGAGCGTCGCCGGCATCAAAGTAAGCGATGTCGCAAAAAGCTGGCAGTATGCCAGGGACATGTTCTCGTTCGACAGGCACACCGCCGCGATAGCGGAGGCGGCCAAGACAACGGATGCGAGATTCGCTTTCGGAATCATCATCCTCGCGGGATTCGTCCTGCTCGGAATAGGCATACTCAACTCTGCCGAGTTCGTGCTGTTCGCGAACGCCAAGTACGACACGATGGCCGAGATAATGGAGACGGACATGCCGAGCATAGACTACGGCTATCCTCGTGCCGGCGGCGGTCTACCAGTTCTTCCTCTACGTCGTTTTCGGCACGGTCGTCATGATAGGGAGCGAGGGAATCGCCTTCGGCCTTGCGAAGCTGACCGGCGGCAAGGGCGCCCTCGGCCAGCACCTGTACGTGTCGTCCGTAATCTGGCTCGCGGCCGGGTTCTCGATGGTGTCCTCGTTCCTGCTTCCGCTCCCATGCATAGGAATCGCGGGGCTGCTCGCGGTCTTTTTCGTCACCACGCTTTACGTGATGGTCTATCTCTATGCCAGGGCGTATTCGGCCGTCCATGACATATCGATTCCGCACGCGATTGCGATATCCATAATCGTCCTGCTGCTCAGGTTCGCAGTCTGGGCTGCTGCCGTGAGCATAGTCTCGGTGGCGCTCGGAATCGACCCGACCATAACCTCAGGTGCATAGCAATGGCATTCGACGCGAAAAAATTCATCGTCCAGGCAGAGGCGGACATCCGCACGAAGATGGGGAAGGACCACGCGATTACCGCCGTATCGGGCGGCGTCGATTCGTTCGTTGCGGCCACGCTCGCCGCGCGCGCGGTTCCCGGCCAGCTCCACATAGTGTATGTCGACAACGGGCTCATGAGGAAGGACGAGACCGCGAAGGTGAAGGAGACGGCGTTGGCGCTCGGCGTGGACCTCAAGGTCGTGGATGCGAGGTCGCGCTTCCTTGACGCCCTCAAGGGCGTCACCGAGCCGGAGACGAAAAGGAAAATCATCGGCGAGGCGTTCGTGCGCATTTTCGAGGATGAGGCGAAGAAGACGGACGTCAAGTTCCTGATACAGGGCACGATAGCCCCGGACTGGATTGAGAGCGGGGGCATGGGGCGCGACACGATAAAGAGCCACCACAACGTCGGCGGTCTGCCTGAGAAGATGCACCTGAAACTGTGCGAGCCGCTCCGCGAGCTCTACAAGCACGAGGTCAGGCTGGTGGGAAAGGAGCTGGGGCTCCCCGAAAGCGTCCACCAGAGGCAGCCGTTCCCCGGCCCGGGCCTCGCGGTCCGCATCGTGGGCGAGATTACCGAGGAGAAGGTCCATATAGTCCAGGAGGCCTGCGATATTGCCGAGAACGAGATTGATGCCGCTGTCGCCGCGAAGAAGATGGAGAGGCCCTGGCAGTATTTCGCCGCCCTTTTGCCGTCGAAGACGGTCGGCGTGCGCGGGGACGAGCGGGCTTACCAGTATACGGTCATTGTGAGGGCGGTGCGCTCGCTTGACGGCATGACTGCTAATTTTTCCCACATACCGCCCGATGTGCTGGAAAGGATTTCCACCCGCATCACGAACGAAATCCGCACGGTCGGCCGCGTGGTCTACGACATCACGAACAAGCCGCCCGGAACCATCGAGATGGAGTGACTAGGGCATTGCGCATTAGATGAGGCGCGGGTCTATTGCCACCGGCCAGCCGTTCTTGGGCATGCCGGACTCGGATTTCCACGGGAGGGCGAGCGCCATCGCGTAGGTGTATTGCATGGACGAATGGAGCTCGCTGAACAGGCCCACCCGCCGGATGCATGTCGCACACGGACCGTCCTGCCGCTTCAGAGGACAGGATGTTGTAGATTATCCTTGATATGTCCTCGAACCCGAAGATGGCCGAAGTTCCGGGCGAGGATATATGCGTTGTTCGGATTCATGCGGTTGTAATGGCTGAACATGACCGCGCAAATCATCGAGAGGAGCGCAATCGATTCCTCCGGATCCGGGCGAGAACGCGGCTGCGGCCGAGAAGGCCTTGCGCACGTCCACGCCGAGGACCTCGAAGAAGACCGTCTTCTCCCCCGCCACATGATAATTGGCCTCCGGGTGCGGGACGGATATGCCGGACAGCTCCATGACGCGCGCGAAATTCGCGAGCGCCGGGTTCGATGCATGCTCCGCCGCGTTCGACTCGAGCTGGATGGCCTTCCTTTCCGCATAGTCGTCCGAGGAATAGAACCTGCGGGAGAATTCCTCGCGCCGCGCTATCACGCCCGTTTCGTCCGGGACGAAATCGGAATACATCGCGGCGGCGAGCCACCCTCCTCCCGCCGGAAATCCGAAGTTCATTGACATTCACGAAATTTTCCGGGTGGATGCTCCGGGCGAGGCGCAGGGCGAGGAACCGGAGTATGAAATTGGCGGAATCTTCCGGGGAGACGTCGTATGCCCCTTCGCCGGGTTGCGCGTGCGAGGGTAAGGCCGAACGCCATTTCCAGGAGCCGGTCCGATTCGCGCCGGCTTCTGGAGCCTCTCGACCATGCCAGCGTATTGCTTGGGGGAGCGCATCCGGCTGACGCTCGCTTCGTCGGTCTTGCACAGAAGTTCGCGCTCCCCCCGGACAGGAGGGGCATGGCGTATCCTGGAAGGGTGCTGTTTCGGCCCAAGCATGTTATAATAAATAGTTGCTAGTGTTTTTAAATGCGCCAGGGCTGGGCCGTCCCCGCGCCGGGAGGGATGATTGGCCTGCGGAACGAGAAGCGCGCCGAGTCCTTGCCCTCCTGGGAGTCCACCAGGCGGAAGCCGTTCTGCTCGAGCGCGGGACGGATGCGCTCGGTGAACGATTTCATGGAGACCGCGTCGGAAAAGTTCTCGGTGCTCCGGATCCTGCCTGATTTTGCAGAAGAAACCGCGCATCCGGTCTTCACCTTCCCTTCCGCGCCATAGAACAGCTCGATTGCGGAGATGTCGGAATAAGGTGCCAGGACGGGGAGGAAGCCCGTCGCGGGCTGGATGAGGATACCATCGTCGAGTACGCGGAGCGGCACCTTGAAGAGGATTCCCCTCCCCTTCAGGTATAGCCCGAAAAAGAGCATGAGGACGAGGCCGCCGAGCAGGATGCGAGGGCGGCCTGCGACGGGGATGCCGAATGCCGGACGGCGCCACCAGCAGGTAAAGCGGGGCGAACATCAACGGTATCGAGAGGCAGAGCAGCAGGGTGAAACCCAGCGCCCGCTTGTCGGAAGAAAAGTCCTTGGAATCGGCGATAAGTTTCATAGCGATCCGCCACGCAGCCGGATACAGGGCATGGCATTGGTCATCCAGGGCGATTGTCAGATTCCCTCTAACATCCGGAGGAAACGGGCATGCAGCGGAGTCGAGCCCTCAAGCCTCAGCTCGGACACGTTCCGGGCTATGCGCATGTCCAGGTCGGCCCTCGAGACCGCACGCTCGTCGCCGGGCCTCGTCAACTGGGCGGGAATCCGGAGGTGCAGCGCGCCCCGGCCAAGCGCGTCCAGCGGGCCGTGAAGCTCGCGCTCCTCGCGCCTGATTGAGGGCAGCATCTTCTGGGCTGGCTTCGGGGCCTCCCTCTCGCGGAATGTCTCTGCCATTTTACCACTTCTTTACTTTAATTACGATAAAATTGTGTAGAGAACGTTTTATATATCATTGCCCGGGCGGGCCCCGATTGGGGGTTTTATTAATTTTCGTTCGATAGTTAGGCTATGCAGGAACTGGAGAGGGCGAGGTCGCTCCTTAGGGAGCTGAAGTTCAAGGAGGCGGCAGCCGTCCTGGACAGGCTCATCCTCTCGGATTCCGGCAACGACGAATTGTGGTATCTCCGCGGCGTCATCTCCCTCAAGATGCGGAATTACGACGCGGCGCAGGACTGCTTCGAGCGCGCGCTCCTCCTCGGGCGCCAGTCCAGGTATTACCAGATAAAGGGGATGGCGCATTTCGAGCTTTTCGAGATAGAGAAGGCGGTCGAGGCGTTCACGGAAGCGCTCGAAATAGAGCCGGACGACCCGACCACGAATTTCTTCCTGGCAATCTGCTACCTCTTCCTCGACGACCCGCGCTCGGACGCCCATATAAGGAAGGCGCGGAACCTGGACGGGAAGAAGACCAAGCAGCTGCTCCTCAACTTCTACTCGCTTTTCCTGAAGGAGGACCCGCGCATCTCGCCCGCGCAGAAGAAGAAGATTGAGGAACGCATGAGCGGGGTCTGAAATAGGGAGCCAGGCCAAAAAAGGGAAAATGCTGGCGCGTGGGCGGCTTGTCGCCGCAGGACTTCATTTCTCCTCGAGCTTTTTCCGCATCTGGTTCAGCCAGACGCGCTCCTTGATGGTGTGCGGGGTTATCGATTGGACCAGCTTGTCCAGGTTGCCGGCCTTCTCGCGCGAGAGCCAGTCCTTCTTTTTCTTGAGCGTTTTGAGGTAGGCGGGGTTCGCGAGCAGGACCTGCGTGAGCACCTTTTCATAATGCAGGCGTTTCTTCGTGACTTCCTGGTATTTCCGCAGCGCCACCGTCTCCGCCACGGTGCCGCGCCCCTGCGAGCGCACGTATGCCGTCCGGGCGGTCATCTCCTCGTAAAGCAGGCTGTTTATCTGCGTCATGAATTTCGCGATGGGTATCCCTATCAGGGAGTCGCCGATGAGTAGGAGCCATCCTTCGCGGAGCAGGATTTTGTCGGCCTTCCTTATCGCCGAGACCACATCGACCTTGTCGATGTCACCGCTCAGGTAGCCGCGCAGGACCGGATACGTCGCGACGAAGGACCGCGCGCTGACCGTCCCGACCCAGCCCTTGAGGAATTTCTTCGCGTCTTTCAGCTGGGCGCGCCAGGACTTCAGCTCGTCCAGCTTCCCCGCAGCGGCTTGCGCCGGAAGGGGCTTGTAATCGAGAAGCCACGCCTTTTTCGATATCACCTTCCCGATGTATTCGTCTTCCATGTAGGCCTGAAGGAGCTCCGGATAGTATTTGTGGAGGGAACGGAATTCCTCGAGGTTGTACAGCAGCTCGTTCGTGACCTCGGACGATTTCTTGGCGATTTCGATCCGCGTCTGCGCCATCTCCTTCTTGATGTCGCGGTCGTAGATGTGGCGGTACTGCTCGTCGAGCTTCTTCAGCTTCAGCTTCTTCTCGCGAAGGAACGCGGCCGCCTCTTCAAGGTAATCGATGAGCAGCGCCATGTCATCCCCCCGCCCGGGCCCTGCCGGCCCTCTCGAACTCGCGCATCATCGTCAGCGCGTCGGCATCCAGCTTCGGAGTCTCGCATATTACGGTCCCGGAGTAGCCGTTCTCGGCGAGCACCTTCATGAACGGCCGGAATGGCGGCTCGTTGTTGGTCCCGAGCGGGAAGTGGTTCAATTCGCCCTTGTCGCCGTAGTTTATCTCCGAGAAATGGCAGTGGAAGCGCCTCACGTAATCGCCGAGCTCGGACTCCAGCAGGCGGAATATGGCAAGGTAGTCCGCCTCGCCCTTTATCCGAAAATCGCCGCGCGCGTGCAGGTGGGCGAAATCTATCGCCGGCTCCACCATCTCCAGCTCCTGGGAGAGCCGTATGTTCTCCTTCAGGCCGCCGAACGCGCCCTTCTTCCCGACCGTCTCCGCGCCCAGGCGGATTTTCACCCCGTCCGCCTTCAGCTCGGCGACAATCTCGCTGAGGACCGACTTTGCCCGGCTAAACGCTTCCTCAGGGGCGAGCTTCTGGTAGAAGCCAGGATGGAATACTGTGATGTTGCCCCCGGCAAGGGCGGTGATGCGGGCCGATGCGAGAATGTGGCGCTTCGAGTTCGCTATCTTGATCGGCTCGTCCGAGCAGAGGTTCACGAAGTATGGCGCGTGCGAGGAGAGCGAGACGTCGAGCGAGTCCGCCACCGGACGTATCTCCATTGCGGAATCGGCCTTCATGCGGACGCCCTGGACGAACTCCATCTCCATGGCGCGGAGCCCCAGGGATTGGCAGCACCTGATGCCGTCGAGGGTGCTATCCCCGGCGCATTGGATTGGTATGCCTGCCGGCCCGAACCTGATGCCCATGGAAGAGAAAGAGGGAGAAAAAGATAAAATGATGCCGCCTGCGCGGCATTTTCGCAAGGCACCTGTTATTACATGCGGTAGCCGAGCCTCAGCAGTATGAGCGGGTCGCCGTGCAGCGTCGCCGCGCCGAAGGCCTCGAGGTCCAGCCCGCGGGTGAAGAACGTCCTGAGCCCGCCTCCGAAGATGCCGGTTCCGGATGTCACGCTTCCGCCGGAGATGTTGAATTCTCCGCCCGCAATCGCTATCGGCACGACCGGGCCCGATGCGGTAAATCGGAATGCCTGCAAGGGCGCGCACGTGGAACGAGTTCTCGTCAAGCGAAGTGAGCCCGACGAATCCGGGGCTGTCCGCAGGCCTGAGCGTGTGGAGCCAGAGGAAGTCGGCCTCGACGTACGGGGATACGCCTTCCGCCCACGTAAGGGTTCGCGGCAATGCGCCGAAAACGCGCGCCGAGAGCGGGTTGAACGGGTTGTTGCCGCCCTGCACCTGCACGCCGAAAACGTCCGAGTACCTGTATCCGGCCCTTCCGCCGAATTCGAAGCCGCTGCTAAGTTGGTCGAGCGTGCGCCCGTCCGCGATGGAAAGAATGCTGGTCTGGATGCCGCGGTAGCCGCCGTATCCGAGGCCGTAGAGGAAATGCCCTCCGTTCTGGTAGGCAAGCCCGGCCGCAAGGTCGCCCGAATAGCTGCGCAGGCTTGTTTCGGCCTGCGGCGCGCTCAGGGCGAGGCCGTATGTCGTGAACATGCCGCCCACGACGAGGCTGAGCGATTCGTTCAGCCTGATGTAGCCGAGGGCATCCGCCGCGTATATGTCGCCGCGGTTGTCCGCGGTCCCAAGGCCGCGGAGCGGGGTCCTCGAACCCTCGAATGTGAATGCCGGGCGCAGGGAGTCTTCGGACGGCTCGGCAGGCGCCTGGACAGGCGGCTGGACAGGCCGCGGCTGCGCGGGCTGCACCGGCCTTGCCACCGGCGCCGCGGGAAGCTGCTCCACGCGGACGACTTCAAGGAGGCCGTTCGGGGATGCCACCGTGAGGATGTTGCGCCCTGCGGGCACCTGGATTATGGCTTCGATGGGCGAGCCTACGACGAGCCCGCTATTGCTGGCGATGTCGGCGCTGGTATATTGCGAGGAGCGCGTCACTCCGGAGAATGAGCCGGCCGCCTGCTGGCCGCCCTGGGGGCCGAGCGTGTAGCTGACCTGGCGGGCGAATTCGGATTCCGGGCTCGGGAAGCGCTCGCTGAGCACTGCCGGATAGAAGCGGACGGTAAGCCTGCACGGGCCTTCGACGGTGATTCTCGGGGCGAAGCCGCGCTGGCTGCTGACGGAATAAACATCGTGCGAGCCGCTCGGGTCGGCGACCTGCGCCGCATTGCCTTCGGCGGTGTACTGCCGCGCCGCCTGCTGTGCCGTCGGCACGGCGGCAGGCACCAGCGGAGCCGGTGCTTCGGCCGGCGCGGCTGTCTGCACGGGGACGGGCTGGCCCTGTTCCGGGACGGGCTGCGCCCTGGCGCTGCCCACCAGTCGCCACCTGGGATGAAAGAGCGACTGCTCCAAACAATGCCGCGTTCAAGAAGGCCCTCCTGGCCGGACCCGGGCAGGATTCGGCTTCTTTCCCCGCAATCCTCTTTCCAGTAAGCTCGTCATGTGATAGCTTCATGGACAAACATTAACTAAAACACTTTAAAAAGGTAATGGGGAACGCCACCCAACCGGCCCGCACAGCCTTGGGGTTGGGGTTTAAAATACTTTTCTAACACAAAGTATAACATGTCCCATTCCAAGAAACCAGGTAGCGGCACGCAAGATAGGCTCGGCGCCGCTCCTCCGAAAGCGCCGATGAAGGGCAAGGGCAACCCCCTTTCAGAAGGCCCGCAGGTCGTCATAGTCTCCAAGCCGACCGACCCCGAACTCCAGGTGCCGGAATCATATGAAGACGCGGTGGAGAAACTCGAGTCGATGCTCACGGAAAAGTTCGCAGAGCACGGCTATACGTTCATTGCGAAAATCGGCGAGGGCGGGATGGGCAACGTTTACGCGGCCAGGGACGACTCCCTCGACAGGGAGGTCGCCATCAAGGTCATGAATGCCGACATGTTCGGCAACGAGATGGCCCGCGTCAGGTTCTTCAAGGAGGCGAGGGCGCTCGCGAAGATGAACCACCCGAATATCACTACCATATACACGCTACTCCAGGACAAGAAGGACGGATTCTCCTTCATCGTCCAGGAGATGCTGAACGGCAGGGACATGAAGCAGCTGAAAGACGAGAACGGGAGCCTCGATTCCGAGGCCCTGCAGAGATACTTCATCCAGGCGTGCGACGGGCTCGCGGCCGCCCACGAAGCAGGCATCATCCACAGGGACATCAAGCCCGAAAACCTGTTCGTCGTCGGAACCAACGGAAGGCAGACGGTCAAGGTGATGGACTTCGGCGTAGCCAAGGTCGAGGACGCGAAGGTCTCCAGATCATTCCGCACGCAGGTCGGCTTCGTGATGGGCTCCATGGACTACATGTCCCCGGAGCAGGCCGAAGGCAAGGAGGTCGACAAGAGGGCGGACATATATTCGCTCGGGGCGACGATGTACGAGATGGCCACCGGCATGCCGCCGTTCGGGTCGGACGAGTCCGGAACCACCCCGAACGCCATTTTCGCCAAGCTTTACCCGAAAATAAAGAATGACACTCCTGAACTCCCGAGCAAGAAGGTCCCGCTCAAGGGGATTCCCGAGGGGCTCGATTCGGTCATTATGCGCTGCCTCGAGAAAGACCCGGCAGACAGGTACCAGAGCATGACAGAGCTCCAGGATGCGCTAAGGCGGGTGAAATTCGAGCCGAAGGCCAAGCCCAAGGCCGAGGAAAAGCCCGCCCAAGCGGACCTTCCCAGCATACTTGTCGCGGATGAAATCCGCGGCGTAGAGATAGACGGGAGGAAGAGGTCGGCCATGGCGCTGGAAGCCGTAGCCGTGAAGCCGATTACCCCGGACGCGGTCGTGGGCGACGATGCCTCGAAACAGCAGGAAGGAAAGGGGAAGAAGCCCGGCACCCCGACAGTGATTACGCAATTCAATCCGGACAAATCGCGCAAGAAAAAAAGGTTAGTGACCGCCGCGGTGATATCCACGGTGTTGGGCCTCGGAGCCCTGACGGGCTACGCGGTTTGGTCGAGGAGCAAGGCCGCAACGCCGCAGGACCAGGCCACTTCCGTGGCTAGCGCGGATGCGCTTAGGCCCGGGGAAAGGGACCCATCCCGCGCGCCGCCGCTTGTGCCGATTCCGGCCACTTCGGCGGGCCTTGATGCAGGCGCTGCCGAAACGGCAAGCGCAGCCGCGGCGGCGGACGCCGCGCCAGCGGTTTCGCCGGTCACATTCAGCATCGCCATACGGACGACGCCTGCGGGCGTCGAAGTGCTTGACGGAGAAAACAGCCTGTGCGTATCAGACGCATCGGGAGCGTGCTCCGTCTCTTACGGAACGGGCTCGGAACAGGTCCGCCTGAGGTTCAGGAAGAGGGGGTTCGCAGATGCCGAACGGACGTTCGTGCCGGATTCGGACCAGACCCTCACCGTATCCCTTGAACGCGCTCCGGCCGTGAGGCCCGGAGGCAGGCCCCCGACCAGGCCGGGCGGAAGGCCGGGCCATCCGCCGCCGACCGGAACGCAGCCGAGCATCACCTCGGAAGAATGATTGCCGGACGCAACGGGAGCAATGCCCGCAAGCGACGCGCCGCTTTTTTTTCCATTTAATCAGTGGATGAGCCCGGGCTCTGGCCATGACAAAGGAGATGGGAAATAAAAAGGGGAAAATGAAAAGAAAGGGAAAAGGCGGAAACGCTACTGGCAGGCGTGGGTAGCCTGGTTGCACACTTCGCCCTGCACGCAGTCCGCGTTGTCGTCGCACGAGCCGGCCTTGGCGTTGCAGTAGTGGTTGCTGTCGCAAATCTGCCACTTGCCGCACTGCGAATCGCTGCCGCAGCGGTCCTTCGAGGGCGTGCACTGGTGCGTGGTCGTCCCGCAGTATTCCCATTCGTTGCACTCGTTGTCCGCAAGGCAGTACCCCTGCCTCGCGATGCATTTCTGCGTCACGAGGTCGCACTTGGACCATGCCTGGCAGTTGTCGTCGTTGATGCAGAAGCCGACCTTGGGCTTGCAGACGTGCGTCTTTATTTCGCAGGTCTGCCAGGTCTGGCAGTCGCCGTCGAGGTCGCACCTGCCTTCGAGCATGTAGCACCTCTTGCTGACTATGTCGCATTTCTTCCACGAGTCGCAGTCCGTGTCGGCCACGCAGTAGCCGGGGGCCGGGCCGCACTTGTGCGTTGACGGGTTGCAGAATTCGAACACCGGGTCGCACTGGGAATCGGAATCGCAGAATCCGGGCGCGGGCCTGCACGCCTGGGAGGAGTCGCACACCTGCCAGCCCTGGCAGTTGGCGTTCGTCCTGCACTGGCCCTCCTTGTAGACGCACAGGTGCGTCCGCTCGAGGTCGCAGCGCGTCATGTTGTCGGCGCATTGGAGGTCCGAGTCGCAGTATCCGGCGAGAGTGGCGCACGTGCCGCCGGTGGTGTTGCAGTATTGCCATGACTTGCACCCGGAGTTGTCCTTGCAGCCCGTGGTCTTGCTTCCGCTGCATCCGGCAAGGAGCAATGAAGCCACTATCAGTCCTAAAATGAGTAGTCTCATGGATGGACTATCTGGTGAATGTTTTATAAGTCTTTTTTAGGCGCCCGAAGGCCCTGCAGGATGATGGGTATCTCGCTGATGCCGGCGACCGTGAAATCCGCCTTCGTGGGCTCGCCCGCGTGCTTTCCGCTTTTTACGCGGATGGTGCGCATGCCTATTTCCTTCGCCGGGGCGATGTCGCCGTCCTCCCTGTCCCCGACCATGACGCAGTCCTGCGGTTCCGCGCCAAGCGTATCGAGTATCTTCCGGTAGAATCCCGGGCCTTTGTCCTCCCCAAGCTCCTCCGAGACGAAAACGCCCTCGAAATAGAGGGCTATCCTGAGGCGGATGAGCTTGTCCCACTGCTTGATGGAATTCCCCTGAGTCGCGGCGAACAGGCGGTACCCGCGTTCGCGGAGGCTGAGGAGCGTGAGGGGGACCTTCGGGTAGGGCGCGATGGAAGTCTTCGTGTCGTGGTAGGCGGCGACGGCGGCCGCCACGAAACGGCCCGGCTCCCTGCACCCGAATTCGCGGCACAAATCATCGAAATGGTTGGGGTAGTTCGGCCCCTTCTTCGCGATGATGAGCTGGAGCATCGATTCGAGCTTTTCGTAATCGCACTCGAGCCCCATGCCGATAATCGCGTTGAGTGCGTTCCTGCGCGCGAGCGAGGAGAACTCGGTGGAGGGGAACAGCGTGTCGTCGATGTCGAAAAGGAGGCATTTCACCATGTGCTGATATTGGAAAAAAGATAATAAAAAATCATCACTGCGGGACCTGGGGCACGCGGATGTTCATCACCCAGTAGCAGTCGGCACCCGGAGACCCCAGGAGAAGGCCTTCGAGCGTCAGCTGGCTCGCGTTGATCAGCGTGATCTGGTCGCCGCACGGCGCATTGTCGCATGCGGCCGACATCGAATTGAGGTATACCAGGCCGCTCGGGGCTACGCGGAGCGTCACGCGGACGTCCACCTTCGTTCCCGGGCTTGTCAGGCCGAGCGCCCTCCTCAAGTCGGATGCGTGCGAGGTTATCGCGCCGTTGACGCGCGAGACGACGCTCCATACGCTCGCCGAGTGCAGGTTCACCATGTCGGAATTCTGCGTCGGCGCCATCAGGGACGGGCAGAACCACGCCGAATCCGTATGCGGCGGTTCAGGCTCCGGCCCCGCGTCCTCCTCCGCCCCCGCGTCGCGCCTCCCGTTTGTCGACGGAAGGTAGTCCCCAGGGCAGTCCTGGCGGTTTTCAGTGATTATCTTGATTCCCACGTTGTAAGCGTCCGGAACGCCGCTGTCCGCGAGCGAGTTTAAGGCCACCCACGCGCCATACGCCTGGCGGACCTGCACCCTCTTGTCGCCGCAGTGGAAATCCACCGGGCAGCTTTCGGCCGTCTCGCTGGGGCGCTCGGTGACGCGCTGGTACTGGATGCCGCCGTCCCCTTCCGCATACGGCCTTCCGCCGGTCTCGGCGGCCACCTGGCGGATGTCGTCCCCGCAGAAGCCGCAGCTTTCCGGGTCGAACGTTATGGACAGCGGGTCCGCCTCGCCCTTCCGGATTTCGCAGCGGCCATCATTCTTCACCGGGGCGCAGTCCGTCCGCTCCTCGTTTTCGTGGACCGGCTGGATGCGGTGCGGAAAAACCAAGTGCGACTCGTTGATGGGCTCGCATGTTTTCATGAAAAGCGCGCCGAGCGATGTTCCTGCCGTGATTGTTGCGGCTGCAATCTTCAGTTTGTACACTGTGTTGGGCTTAACCATGTGAATCAAATCCTGTGCTTTCAGCCCGGGGGCAGCGGGGTCCTCGTGCCGCCTACGCACGGCCCGTTGGTTCCGGGCGGAATTCCGCCCAGGTTGATGCTGGACGGCGGAATAGAGCCGCCTGCGCATCCCGTGCACGAAAGCGATATGCTCGTCACCGTAGCCGTTCCGCCCTCGACGCGTATCCTGACCGAGGCGGTGACCGCCTGGGCAGATGCTGTGCGCGCCCGATGCCTGCCTTGCCTGGCTGAGCAGCGGGTCGGAAAGGAGCGAGTTGCTGATGCGGTTCTGGAAGCGGGCGATTACTTCGCTCCGGCATTCCTCGACCTGCGTGACTGGCGGGGGCGCCGGGCGCTCGTCGCACTGGCAGGACGTGTTGCATGTGCCGTCGGTGCCGCACGATGAGCCGGGCGGGTCGCACTGCTCGCCGGGGTCTATCCGGTTGTTCGGGCAGGTCGGCGGGGGCGGCGGAAGCGCTCTCGCAGGTGCAGCTCATGGTGCACCTCGAGCCCTCGTCGCAGCCTCCCCTTGGCCTTCCCCTGTACCTCGGGTCGCACTGCTCGCCGCGGTCCAGCTTGCCGTTGCGGCATGTGGGCGGGGGCGCCGGGGTTGGCCCGGGGCGCAGTCCGCGTGGTTGGGGCACGCGCACGCCGTAACCGATGTCGGCGTGCATATCGGAAGCACCACATCGGGCGGTGGTGCAGACCTCTTCGTAATTGTTGATGACCACGAAATAATTGTCTCCGGCCCTGAGGCTTTCCGGGTGCAGGCGCATTTCCTCGATTTCCTGCTGGGCCCTCTGTCTCATCGAGTGGAGCACGCGCGGCCCGGTCATCCTCGGACGCGTGAGGTCCGGCGTTCCAGGCACTCTCGGGCCGCACGGGTTGTCACGGACGACCTGCATGATGCAGTCCTGCGATGATTCGCTTTCGAGGGGGAGCGTAATGGGCCTGCCGTCAAGGAAACGTTCCATGATGCGTGCGGCCGGCCTTCCGGCGGCGTCGCGGACTTCCGCGGGCGTTGCGCCGTTCTGGCAGACGTTGTCGCCGTCATGGCAGTCCTCGAGCGAGTAGTGCGGGTTCGGAACCGGAGCGCCGTTGCCGTTCGTCTTGACGGTCCCGTTCGGGTTGCGCAGGAACGGGTATGATTCCGATTCGCAGCAGATGCCGTCGCCCCGGAAGTTCTCGCAAAGCGGCGGAGGCTGGGAAAACGGGCTGCCGGGTTCGCCGCAGTTCTTCGCTGCGAACACCGCGCCGACGCAGATTCCCATCGCGGCGACGCCCATGTAAAGGGAAGCCTTGTTCCTGACCTTCTCCTTAGCCCTCTGCAAAAACGTGTCCTTCTTCATCTGGTTCATTCCATACACCCCGGGTAATCATCAATTTTTTCCATTTCCTTCATTTTCCGAACGTTATTTTTTCGTGCTGATTATGTCGTCGTAATCCTGCTGCAGCGCCTTCAGGAGCGGCTCGCCCACGTTCTCCTGGTTGTTGTTCTCGACGTAGGAGAACACGTCCCTCGCACGGATGCCGTTCACGAGGTCCCCCGACATGTTCCTGAAGAAGAGCTCGTCGCTGATGAGCCTGAACGCAGCGTCATCATCGTACATCTTGCGGAAGAGGTTCGCGCGCTCGCGCGGGCTGTACACGATGTCCGCGAAGCGCTTGAGCTTGCGCTGCATTATTTCGAGCTCCGTCCTCGGCAGCAGCACCGAGCGTATCATCCCGCGGACCTTCTCGGAAACGCGGGCATCCTCGAGTATGTCTTTGAAGACGGAATCCTTGCGGAGGTAGTACATCGCGGCGAAGAATGCCTCGTCGCTTTTTAGCTCATGCCGTATCTGTGAAATCTGGTCCTCTGACTTCGCGTTCTTGGGGTCGAGGGTGATCTGCGACAGCTTCCTTATCACGTACGCCTCCTTCGCCTTGTCCGCGTCCGAGCGCTCGGAGCGGATGCGCGCCTTTTCCGCCATGCGCCTCGCCCTCGAGCGTGTGATCAGCGTCCCTATGATGACTATCGACGCCATGACGCCCGAGTACACGCCGATGGCCCATGCGTTCGGGATGTCGGCTATCTGCCTGCCGCTCACGTATTCGAAAATCTTCTTCGCACCGATTGAGAGGTCGCGGAACTGGTTGGTGTAAACGAGCGCGCCCGTGAATGCGCCGATGCCGGCGACGGACCACGTCGTGTAATTCGAGAAGAACCTTGCGACTGCGCCGGCCCTCGGCTTCGCGGACGGAGGCGAGCTCGGATGCTGCTCCGGTGCGGCGGATTCCGGAGCCTGCGTTTCGGCCTGCTGCTTCTGGGCGGGTGCCGGCGCGGCCTGTGCCGGAGCCGGCGCGGCCGAAGCGGGCGCGGGCGCAGCAGGCGGGACTGAAGGGACTGCAGGCTTGTCCTTGCCGTTCGCCTTCATCGCGTCGTGCACGCCCCTCTCGTCGTCCATGCGCTTTTTCAGCCAGCCTATCAGCTTGTTGAGTTCGCCGAGTTCGAGCATGAACTGTTCCTGCGGCGTCAAGACCGGCACGGCGCCGGATTCGGCCTGCTGCTTCTGCTTTGCGGACACGGCCGCCTGGCCGAGCGCTTCCTTGCCGTATGACCTTAGCGCCTCGTCGCGCTTTGCCTGGAAGAACGTGACTGCGCGGTCGTAGCGGTCCTTGGTGGAATCGCCGGAATCCTTGAGCTCCTGCATGAATTTCCCCATCTCGGAAAGCGGCAGGTCGCGCGTGACTTCGGACACCGGTGGCGGCTCCGATGCCTTCGTCCGTTGCGGAGGGGGCGGGGGCTTGGTCCTCCGCGTGGGCGGGGGCGGGGGCGGTTGCGAGGAGCGGGGCGCGACATCGGACGCCATTGTGGCGTCGTATGCGCTCACCGGCCCCGAGTGCTCGCCGCTGGTTATCGTAATCCTCTGGGGCTCCTGCCCTTGTGGGCCGGGGGACTGCTGAAGCAGGGCCGGCAGCGCGTTCGCGCGCCTTGGCCGCCCTTATTATCGCCGCAACCTCCGGATTGTCGATGGCGGCCATGAGAATGTCCTGCGAAGATGCGAGCCCGAGGGATTCGAGGCGGGTGAGGGTGAAATTCAGGAACGCCTCGTCAGGAAGCTTCATGAGCACCTGCTCGTCGATTACGTGCGGGAGGCTGCCTGGCGCGGAAACCGGGGCTGATTCGGGCGCGGGAGATGCGGCCGCAGGCGCAACGGCTTGCGGAGCCGGCGTTTCCGGCGCGTCGATGAACATCGATGGGGAGACTTCCGGGGGCTCGGGGGATTGTGAAGCGGCTGGAGCGGCGGGACTCGGCCTGGCGGCGACTGTCGCTTCCGCGCGCCCTTCGCTGAGCGGCTCTGGCCTCGCCGCAGGCTTGTCCTTGCCCTCCTGCGCGGCCCCGCCCTTTTTCTTCTGCATGTCGAGTAATCTGGCCATCCACTCCCACCCAAAGATGTTATTTAAGTAAGTAAAATATGTAAGAACGGGTTTTTAAATATACTGCCCCAAACGGGGCAGCGGAATTGAGAAAAATGAGGAAAAGTTTCACAAACTTTGTCCGAATCGTAAATTCGATAGAATTAGTTAAGAAAAAAGTAAAACGTTCAGCCCGGAGGGATGTTCACGGACACGCTTGTCGGGCACGATACCGCGCCGAGCGGGATGCCCGCCAGGTTTATCGTACCCGGGGACATCGAGCCCCCTGCGCACGCCCCGCCGGGGCACGACAGTGATATGCCCGTGACGGACGGCACGCCGTTCGTGACGCGTATCGAAACGCGCGCGCGGACGACGGTGTCGAATCGGCTCCGGCATGCGCTTCTCGCGGCTCCAGGGTTGCCCATGAGCGAGCTGCTGACACGCGGCGCTATCCTCTGGGTGACTTCGGCCGGGCACGGGTCGCCCGTAGATACGGGCGGTGCGACCGTCGCAACTTCGCGGGGCTCGCGGGGTTCCCTCCGGTCGGTCCGGCGGCCTGAGCCGACCGGGGCCGGTGCGGGCTGTCCGCGCCTGCCGCAGTCGGATTCGCAGAAGTTCGGGCTGTTCGGGTCGTTCGACTCGGTGATTTGCACCGTTCCGAGCGAGTAGACGCCCCCGTCCGCCGTCGGCCTGATATAAGCGCCATAAACGGTTGCATTGTTCTGGCATGTTCCGTCGCCGCAGTGGAAGTCCACCGGGCAGTTCTGCGGGGTTTCCCACGGCTGGTTCTCGGTCACTCCGTCGCCGCAGACGCCGCACTTGGCCGGGGCCCAGTTCGGAGAGTGCGGGTCGTGCTCGCCGAGTTCGAGGTTGCACGTGTTCGCCACGGGCTGCGGGCATGCCGGAGCAGGCACCGTCACCGTTGCGCTCGGCGCTGGTCGTCGGCGGCACAAGCCTGTCCGGTCCGCCCTGGCAGCTCTTGATTGCTATCAGAGCCGCTATCATTCCGCCTGCCGCGACTATCGCGACCGCATTCTTGCGGCCGAAATATTTGCTGTTCGGCTTCGCAACTTCCGGCGCTGAGGCCGGCGTTCCGCTTTTTCCGCCTTCAAGTTTGTTTACCATGCATTACACCCCGGTTAATCTGAGTTCTCCATCTCCTTCTTGATTATCTTCTCCCTTTCGAATCCGGACCAGATTGCGACTGCCGCAATCACCACGGGCACCGCCGCCGTGACGTACGGGTGCAGGCGGCCGAGCTCGTTCCGGATCCAGTCCATCGAGAACCCGCAGGCCGCAAGGCCGGCGGCCAAACCGACGACTACGACTTCGGGCATGTGCTGGAGGAGTTTCCTTCCGGCGGAGCGCATGATTGCGCCCGCTTTCCTGAATCTCTCCATGACCCCGGTGACTGTTTCCACCCCGCCTTCCATGACGTACTCGACCTGTTTCCGGCCGACATCGTTCGCGCCCTTGTATGTGAGGGTTATCGTCATGTCGCCGTTCTTGGTCGGGACGGTCACTGTCCTGGGCGTGTCGAGCTCGAGCGTAAGAAGCTCGGGGAGCTCCTTGTCCTTCACGAACAGGCTGAATGTGCATGATGTCGCATAAGCGGCCCGGTACATGAGCTTGTAGCCGGTGGCCAAAAAGCCGTTGTCTCCGGGCGCGTCGTAGTGGAGCATTCCGCCAACCTTCCTTTTTGGCGCCGTGAGGCCAGGGTGCGCGGATGGCGCAACAGGCGGAAGCGATGATGCCATGGACTCCAACGGCCCGGGAACCGCAGGGCCGAAATCCACAGGCCCCGCTTCCGGAGGAAGCCCTCCTGCGAGCAGGTCCGGTGCGCCGGAACCGCCTATCGGTGCCAGGCTCAGGATGTCTACGTCGCCCGATTCAATCGGTATCTCTCCGCTGCTTTTTTCGCCCGGGCCTGCAGGCGCAGGCACGGGGGCGAAAACAGGGTCCGGAAGCTCAGGAAGTGGAGCAGGCGTTGGCGCCGATACAGGCGCGGGCGGCGGTGATGCGACTGGCGCTGCCACGGGGGCGGGCGCTGCCGGGACCACAGGGGCCGGTGCTGCAACGGGTGCGGCTACGGGTGCTGCAATGGGCAGCGACCGGAGCAGGCGCTGAAACCGGGGCCGGCTTCTCAGCCGGAGCCGGCGATGCCGCTGGTGCCGCTGACGGAACCGCTGCCTGCGGCGCCGTCACAATCGGCTCTGCCTGCGGCGCTGCCGCGGGGGGCCTGACGGAAGCAGGACCTCCTGCTCCCCTCGCCTCAAGCTGCTTTTTCCTCATGTCAGAGAATTTTCCCATTATTCATCCCCTCCGGACAGAACTGCCTTTCCCTCTTTCTCGATTGCGCTCCAATCGAGCTTCTTTATGTAAAAGTCCGCCCTGGCGCTGACGGCCTTCGCGTTTGCGACGACCCCCGCCTTGAGCTGGGCTTTGTCTGCATCATCAAGCGATTCGGCCGGCGCAAGATAAAGCGCGCCGACGACTTCAATCGCGTATTCCTCGTTGGCCGCAAGCTCGCTCAGGACGTCCCTGGACGTCTCGTATCCGCGCTCGACCGCCGCCCGGTGAAGCTTCGCCTCGTCGGGGGTCTTCTTGAGGAGCTCGATTGCGAACGTCTTCGCGGTCAGTGTCGTGTTGTCATTCACGAACGACGCAATCCTCTCGCCGTCCGTTCCGACGACGGCGTCCATGTAGCCCGCGGTCTCGGTGACCTGCTCGAGCAGGAGCGGGACGACCGGCTGGCCTCCGAATGCCGCGAGGGCTTCCTCGGGCTTCTCGCCAAGCAGCTGGCCGCTGAGCTCGTCAAGGCCTTCTGCAAGGCTGGTGACGGTCTGGTCGTTCTGCTCGACCGTTCCCTTGAGCGTGTCAAGGTCGGTCCTGAGGGTGCCGAGTTTTTGCTCGATTCCGTCCAGGCCTTCCCCGAACTGCGTGATCGTCTCATCGTTGCCGGAAACGGTTTCCTGCATCGCGGCGACCTGCGTGCCGAGCTCTTCGACTTTCTTGGCGAGCCCTTCAATCTGCTCCTTGACCGGAGCGAGCAGGCTCTCCACGGTCGACTTTAGTTTCTCGAGCAGCCCGGCCATGTCGCCTTTCGGCTTCTCCGAAGGAGCCGGTGCAGATGCCGGAGCGGCCGCTTCTTCGGTCGCTTCGGCAGGTGCTTCCACAGGAGCGGATGGCACAAGCGCAACCGGACTGCGGCGCGCCGGAGGGGGTGCGACCACCCTCGGGGCTGCTCTCGGCATCGGGACTACTGCCGGAGATGGAGGGGCCTTGGGGGCCTTCGCTGAGACTTCCGCAGTGACCTCCTCGTCGTTCGCGACTTCGGCCGCTGCCGGAGCCTTCGGCGCCGGGGCCGGGCCGGTTCCGGCTGAAAGGGCCTCGCCCGCCGCGATTGCGGCTTCCGCGTGCGCGAGGTCCTTCATGTCGACCGGGCGCGTCGCCCCTTCAAGAAGCGGGGCTGCACCAGCCGGCTTCGGCCGGGCTGCGTCATCCTTCCCTTTTCCCTGGCGTTTTATGAACTTACCGAAATTGCTGGCCATCAAGATTCACCCTCCTTAGAAGCGTCTTCCACTGCGCCTGCCTCTGCCTCCGCCATCATCTCATCTGTGACGTCGGTATTAAGACCGTTATTTCTCAGGACCGCCATGACGACATTGAACATCACGCGCAGGTCCTTCTGGACTTCGGCGACCTCCGCCTTGATTCCTTCGGCGAGGCCCTTGGCCTCAGCGGCCGCCTGCTCCGCTTTCATGGCCGCGTCGTTCGACTCGTTGACCATGGCGCCCGCTTCGGTGAGAAGCTCGTTCGCGTGCTCGGCGTCCACGGAGGCTTTCTCTGCCTGCCTGACCGCCTCGCCTGCCGCGCTCTTCACGGTTTCAAGCTCGCCGACCACGTGGGAAATCAGTTCGGCACCGGATTTCTTCACTTTCGTGCCGTCATCTTCGGTTACTTCGCCGCTGATGACACGCTCGACCTCAGTCTTCACCCTTTGGGGAATCTGCGTCACTGCGGTCACGAGTATCCCGAGGGCCTGCGTGCCTGTGTATTCCTTGTCGCCGACTTTTATCTTGAGGGTGGAAATCGCGGCCTGCACCTCTTCCGCGGCGGTTGCCGCCTTTGCCGCCGAGGATTCGGCCCCGGTCGCCTTCTCGTCGAGGGACCGCGCAATCGTCTGGAGTTCCTGCTCTGCCGTCGCGACGCGCTCTGCGTCCGCCCTTGCGCTTTTGGCGTGTATCTCGATTTCCGCCGCCGTCTTGTTGAGGCCGGTCAGCTTCGCCCGGAGTGCGTTGTTGTCCGCGACCATCTCTTCGACAGCCGCTTCCTTCGCGCCCTGCAAACCTTCAATCATCGACGTTGCCAGCGGGAAAAACTTCGAGCCTTCCTGCAATTCGGCAACTGCCTTCTGCAACCGTGCGCCCTTTTGGGCGTTATTCCCTTTTCCGTCAGACAAAGATTTTTCTCCCGCCATACACGTCACCTATTATGTTTCATGAAACTAAGTGTGTTATTGTATATTTTAGTGGGGTTATATATTTAAATGTTTGCTTTAGTAAATAAACGTGGAAAACGTGCCCGTGGCATGGGAAACCCACCTCAGCGGAGCAGGCCCTGGTAGGCGAATGCCTTGTTGTGGAACGCAAACCCGTACGGCGAGTCCTTGTCCATCGTGGAGACCGCATCCCAGAGCTCCCTGGCCAGGCGCTTCGATTCGGCCGCGCTTCCCGGAGGCCATTCGCGGAACCTCCATATGAGCATCGACGCGACCAGTATGCGCTCGGCATCGCCCGTGCAGAGATGGTTTCCGACCATGGCGATGAGGTTGTCCCCGTCCGGGCTTTCGTGCGGGTTGAGAGCGATATCAGGGGCATAGTCCGAGTATGTGTAGAAAACCATCACCTCGAGGTCCCTGGGGAGGAGGCCGAGCCTTTTCGCGGTGTCCTGCACCACGCTCGAGCCGTGAATCTCCAGGACGGACATGTCGAGATAGCGCGTGGACATCGGGTCGAGCGCCGAGCCGTTGATGTCGAGCTGGGAGTTGAATATCGGGCGCGGCGTTTCATGCTTCGGCGCTCCGGTTCGCGGCGCGATTCCGAGCGCGCTCCCGGCCCAGGAGGCGACTTCCGGGTTCGCGGCTTCAAGCAGAGGCTGGAGCGCCTCGGCCGGCACGCACCTCGATGCGATGTCGAACGTCACGCGCCTGCGCGCGGACGCGTCCGGGCATTCGCGCAGCTTTTTCAGCATGAGCCCGCTCCAGCTCCCTATGACCGGCGCGAGGTCGTCCACGAGCTCGTCACGGTCGTGCCGCATCGATGTAATAGTAGATATTAGAGAGAGCGCGAAGGAATACGCCTCCCGGGACGAGCGCGGCTGCGAGTTTTCCGCGTTCTCGGCTATCGCGCCGAAAAGCTGCAGGACGCTCCCCTTTTCGGTATCGGGGTCCGCAGCGCCTTCGATGATGAGCCTCAGGCTTTTCGAGAGCGCAAGCTCGGTCGGGCTGTTTTCCATGCGCCGCACGAGCCAGGTGAAATCGTTGCCGGCGAAATATTCCCTGCGCCGCTCGAGGACGCCTTCTTCGGCATAGCGCAATATGAGCGTTATGTCGTCGACTTTCCCGCAGCGCTCCTTGCACGCGCACAGCGTCGGGGATGGGACTTTGCCCTTGCGCTCTGCGGCGAGCGCTACGAGCTTTTCGCGCGCATCGTCGAGGTTCCCCATGCTTTTTCCGAACGCGACAATCGGCGTCTCGTGGTCGCATATTGGGACGGATTTCCCGTCGGACGAGACCTCGACTATGTCCGAGTCCTCCGCCTCGATGGGATTGAAGCCCGAATCGGCATTGTTGATGTGGACGTAGGTGGGCTTGACGCCGAGGACCGAAGAGACGACGTTCGCGTTGTTCTTGAAGAACTCCTTCATCATCTCCGTCTTCTCCTGGTAAATCGCGTCCGCCCTGCTTTCGAGCGCTTCGAGCCCGGCCTTGTCGAGCTTTGCGGGGTCGATTCCCTGGTTTTGGAGTTCCTCCTCGGCATTAATCCGGCTTTGCGCCTTCGCTTCGATGCGCAGCTGGTATTCAGCGGAATGGCCCTGCGTCTGGAAAACGATGCGCCCGTCGCGGATGAGCTTGCCGTCGCTGTCCCCGCAGTGGATGAACCATATCTGCATCCCGCGCTGGAACGCGACCGTCATGGTCGTCCCCATGTCGTTGGTCTGGACGCCGTCCATGCTGCCGAGCGTTTCCTGCGTTTCCGCAATCACCTGGCTATTGAACTCGGGCATCCATTCCGGATTCATCTGGGAAACGTCCACTCCGGAATCCTCCCATCTCTTTGTCACCGCGGCCAGGGCGCTAATCATCGCCTTCTTCCTTATCTGGTCCGCCACGATGGCCTGGTCCGCTATGAGTATGACTTTCCTGACGTCTTCCGGCTCGCGAATCCATCCCGCGACCGCGGCAATCTCGAAAATCTCCCTCGCCATCTGGCTTGCGGCCTGGCCGTTGGTCAGCCCGCCGTTCGATCCCTTGGTGTGGCCGCCCATCCCGTCCGCGACCATGTCGAGCGAGATGTCCGTGCCGTCGGCGAGGGTGACGATTGCTGATGTCCACGAGTCCTCGTTCGGCTTCTCCACCCCGTTCGGGCGCTTCGCCCGGCTCGTGCCGTGCGTGCGGACCAGCATCCCGCCCGCTGCATTCGTGCGGACCTGCGCCGCGAAATCGAGGAGCAAATTGAACTCCGCCTCGTCCCTCGCCGCCTTGCGGACGAGCGACGGCCCTTCCATCGCCGCGGTTTTCGCGACTGCGAGGACCTCGGGGTAATACACGTTGTGCCTGGATTCCGAATAAACATGGTTGGTGAGCGCCATCGCAAGGCTGTCCCTTGACTGCTGCGAGAGGACGGATGCGTCCGCCCAGCTTTTTCCGTAGATGTGGCTTATCATCCCGATTTCGTCCATGGAAAGCGGCGAATCCCCGGCGAACCTCAGCTTGTGGGCGAGCGAACCGGCTGCCACCGCGTCGCGCGCATCCACGTGCCAGTACCTGAGGCGGTCCTCCCTTGGGGGACGCGCCCACATCCCGGAGGTGATGTTGAATCCCGAGGGGCCCGCTGCCACGAGCTGTGTGTTCCAGTACTCTGCAAGGGCCCTCATGCCGCTTTCGGTCGACGGGTCGGACGACACCCACACGCGGAACGCCTCCACGTGCTTCGCGGTGATTGTGCCGGTCTGGAACAGCTGGCCTATCACCCTGCGCTGGGATTCGAGCAGGTTCGCCGGGTCCGTTATCTCGGCGAGTTTCTCCGCGGCCGTCGGCGCTTCGAGCCCGCATGTCGAGTGCAGCATTTCCTTCGCCCTGCGGAGGCGGGCGATATCGACCTTGAAGTCACCCTCGGTCCAGCGCGACGCGATGAAGCTTTCGATGAGCATTTCCTGGCGCGCCGGCCGCAGTGCGAGGAAGCGCGAAAGCACGTCATCTTCGCAGGACTGCGATTTCATGGCGCCTGCGACAAGGTCCTTTTCGGACTCTTCCATCTGCGACAGGTAGTAGCCCGCGGAGCGGAAGTCCGGGTGTGTCACTTCGGGGGCGGCGAACGTCTCGGCGCCGTCTTCCTCCACGAGGATTTCGTGCGCTTCGGGCTCCTGCTCTTCCGGAGCCTGCATCGGGCCTTCCTGCGCTTCGAATTCCTGCGGGGCCGGGGCTTCCGAGGATTCGTCCACGACCGTGGGCGCGACTGCCTTTGCAGGAGCTGATTCCTGCGCTGGCGTATCTATAAGTGTGGGGGCCACTGCGCGGATTTGCTTCCCATCGACAATCGATATCGCCAAATCAAGCGCGGCTGCCGGCGAGTAGTCCGCTTTTAGCGACCGGACCGCCATCAGGCAGCGCGGGTCGATGTCCTCTTCCGCATATCCATAGACCTTGTAGGAAACGAGGGCGCGGGCAACCAGGCGGATTGCCGCGTTGCGCTTGTCCGTCTTTGGCGGAAGCAGGGGCTCGAGCTCGGTGTCGTAAACGTGATTGGGGAACGGGAAGTCGAATTTCGGGATTTCGCGGGAAGGCTCTTGAGCGGCCTGGACCTGCTGTGCGGGTGCGGGTTCGGGTGCTGGTGCGGGTTCGGGTTCGGGCTCCGGCGCTGCCACGGATACAGCCGGAACTTCCTGAGCGGCGGTTTCCACTGCGGCAACTCCGGGCTCTGCGCCTGGTGCGGCCGCTTCTTGTGCCTCGGCGGGCGACTCGGCGGGCGGGGCAAGGTCCGATGGAATGGGTGCGGGTTTCGGGAGCTCCACGGGCGCAGCCGGAGGCATCGAGCCTGAAGGCGGCCTGATGGTCGAGAGCGGCTCGCTCTTCATGTGCCGCTGGTTTATCACCGCAAGCGCGAGCTCGAAATCTGAAACGTCATAATATGCGGGCTCCTTCGCCAGCTTCTGCATCTCCCGGACCCCGCGCAGCACCATGCTCGCATCGGATGGAGGGTTGCGGTATTCTTCGACGTAGCCGCGCGCGGTCTCGATGTCCTTGGCCGCCTGCTCATATGCATCCTTGATGCCGACAGTGCCCCAGAGGAACTGGGCGTGCGCCTCAATCGTGTAGAGTTCGAGCGCCAGGGCCATCTGCGCCATCCTGTCCTTCATGCCGCAGGCATCGCTGAATTCGGATTCCTGGTCCTTGCTCAATGCAGGGGAGGAATAGAGCAGATGCGGAATGATACGGTTGCCCCCGGTAAGGCTTGCCTGGGCCGCAATCGCGATATCTACTGCGAAATCTATGAACCGTTTACTGAATTCCATGCCCGGAAGCGAGGGGTGCGAGAACGTTTCCCCCTTGCCGGTGCGGATTATCGTCGACATCCCTTCGGTCAGCTCATCCCTGGTCGCGATTTCCTTCAGGTTCTGCGCCTTGATTATGTCCTCGAAGCCGGGGAGCCCGAGCCTCGCCCCGAGCAGGGGCCTGAGGGACCGCTCGCCGTAAAACAGACCCATCGAACCGGTGACACTGGTCCCGATGAACCTCCTGCCGTAGCCGCTTCCGGGTTTTCCTATGAAGCGCTTATGAGTCGATGAGTGCTGCTCGCTCAAATGAACACCTGTTTCTATAGATATACTTTTGTGTGAAGGCATTTTTAAAGGGTTGGTTTTTGTATCAGAAAGTGTGCTAACCGCTTTTGCCGCAAGCGGCCTAGCCATCGCGATGACCGCCTCCTCGTAGACGCCGTCCTGCCCCAGAAGGGTGTGGAGGTGCATGACCGAGGGAAGGAAGAAGCCATCCAGCTGCTCGGCCGGGAAGAACGACTGGACATAACGGTCGAGAAGCCGGGCTATAAGCCGGACGTAGGCGCTCGGCGGCCCGTTTTTCGGGGCAAGGGCGCCGATGGCGCCTTCAAGCCGTTCGTTACCCCATCCTATGAAGGAGATGGGAACCGAGCGCCCGCGGGAGGCCGGGGACGCGGATAGGCTGGTTCCGGATGTGTTCCGGAAGCGCCGCCCGCTCCACCTGCCACAGCTCCAGCCCGGGGGAGCCTTCCGCCAGCAGCAGGAGGATGTCGCGGTATTCGGAGAATGCGGCGGAAAGCTCTGCCTTGGTTCCGCGGCTTTTGATTGTGTCGAGAATGACCTGCGCCGCAGCGCTGGCGCGGGGGTCGTGCGGCCCTTCCGCGAGCGGCTTGCCGCAAATGCCGGATGCCGGACGGGACGGGAATCTTCGCCGCGTTTCCTGCGCTGGCAGTGGGCATTCTGGTTCCATGAAATCACATGTTCTTCAAGATAGACTGTTGTGATGATGGGGGGTTACGGATAAATGTGGGGTAATGTTTATATAGGCTATCCCTATGCGACGGGCACCTGGAACAGGACTCCAACGAGGTAGCCCGCGAGGGCCGCCGTGCCGCCGATTATCATGAGCTCCATCCCGCCGTTAAGCCATTTTCCGGAAGTGAAGCTGCTCTTCACGGCGCCTATGGAAAAGAGCACCGCGAACGATGCCGCAAGCGAAGGCAGGATTGCCGCCGATGTCGGGAGGAAGAAGAACGGGGCCACCGGGATGAGCGAGCCGATTATCGCGCTTACGCCGACGAGCACGCTCTGGTAGAACGGGGACATCGATTCCGAGGGGTTTTCGAGCCCGAGCTCGTCCTGCATCATGGTATCGAGCCAGACTTTGCCGTCCGAGGTAATCTTGTCGACGACATCCTTGAGGAGTTTCCCTTCGAAGCCTTTGGCCTTGTATATCTCCTCGATTTCCCTGCGCTCCATGTGCGGGATGTTGTCCATCTCGTCCAGCTCGCGCTTCACTTCGGAGTAATAATGCTCGGCCTCAGCCCGCGAGGAGGTGTAGGCGACCGCGGCCATGCTGATGCTTTCGGCGAAGGTGGCGGCGAGGCCCGCGAGGAGGACGATGCTGGTCGAGCTGGTCGCCGTGGCCACGCCAAGGACGATGCCGAGCACGTTGACGACGCCGTCCTGCCCGCCGAGGATGATGTTCCGGAGAAGAAGCCCTCGCCCTGCGGTATGCGGCTCAAGATGCGGGTGGTTTTTGATTCGGGCCACGGATAAAGGTTCCGAAAACAGGTTTAATAGGCTTTGGTAACATGTAAATTCAACTTGGGCTCGTAGCTCAGCAGCAGAGCGCTCCGTTCGCATCAAACTTTTGGAAAAAGTTTGATCAAAACTGAATGTTCAAAACCCATCCGGGTTTTGGGTGCAAACCATTTTTCCCGCAAGGGAAAAATTAGCATCCCGGTTTTGATCGACCTTTTCCTAAAAGGTCGAAAATCGGAGAGGCCGGGGGTGCGAGTCCCCCCGAGTCCATTTTCTATTTGTTTATCCGCCAACCCAGGTTTTTCTCAGAGAAAATGGATTGTTTTGACCGAGCGGCGAGCGAGGTCAAAGGCAAGTCCATATAAGTGGACTGGAAGTGAACGGATCTTCGGCTTTGCCGAAGAGACAGAGAACGAAGTTCCCTCCGTTCACGACAAGTCCATTCTTCATTTCCTCAGGGTCGCGGATCGGTTTTATCCAGGATGCTGATGTGCCGCGCGATGATTGTCATGTCGTCGTCTTTCCCGCCCGTCTGCCCGCATCCGCAGAGCAGGTCGTAGGTCCCGAAGACGTCTTTCCTCGAATCCGCGAGAAGGGCAATCGCGTCCCTCATTCCAGGGATGTCGGAGGGGTGGTCGGCCGCGAGCATGCAGTATTCGTGGTTGCAGACGACGTCGCCTATGCCGTCCGTCAGGGTCAGCACTATGTCGCCGTCCATGAGCATGATGGGCTGGTAGTCCGCTGCGGGCCGGTTGTTGATGTGGATGTCCCTCGGGCCGATTCCCAGCCCGGACCATATCCTGTTGCCGACGCCATGCGGTGAGCTGGAGCGGATGACCGAGCCGCTGCGGATGACTTTCCAGTCGCTGTCGCCGCAGTGGATTCCGAAAAACCTGCCACCCTCGATGTAGGAGGCCGTCATCGTGGTTCCCATGTCGGCGTGGTCGAGGCCCTTCTTGTTGATGTCGATAACCAGGTCGGCAAGCACCGTCGCGAACCTCACGTCCTCGGGTCCCCGCACCCAGCCGGCCAGCACGGAAATTTCGACCGCGTCTTTCGCCATCCGACTTGCGATGCTCGCCCCGCCCTGGCCGCTCACCCCGTCGAAAACCACGTCCAATGCAATCGAGCGGATGCCGTCCGGCCCCTGGACTGAAATCTTGAAGGAGGTGAGCGCGTCTTCGTTTTCCGCCTTCTTTTTCAGGTCGGGGGAGTGCGCTTTGGTGAACCCGGGATTCCTGGTTATCGTCGCAGTCACATGCTCCGTCTTTTTGCCGAGGAAATGCAGGAGCGTGCCGAACTCGGCCGATGATTTGGCCGCCTCGAGCAGGGGCTCGTAATGGCTTACCGTGCAGGCCACGATGCCCGCGAGGATGCCCTTGAAATTGCTGACGTCGTTGGTGAATGCGTAAGAGTACATGTTCCGCTCCGCCTTTCCGGGATTGTCCGTCTCGAGGACCGTCTTCAGCAGCAGGTTTTCGTCGGGCGAAAGCGGTGCGCCGGTGAACCTGAGCTTGTGCGCGGCCGATGCGGCGCTCACGATATTGGGTTTTCCGCTGCGCCAGAAGTGCCTCAAGTCCCCGGTTCCTGCGGCCTCGATGCGGCGTTCGAGTTCCTGCAATGACTCGCGCGTCCCCCGCGGGAAGAACGATGACTGGAATTCCGTCGCCTCGCCCATCCTGAGCAGGGCTTCCTTCCGCTCATCCGGTGTCGCCTCGCCCAGCTCAAGGGCGAAGCAAAGGTCCCCGATTTGGGCGCGGGCTGATTCCATCTCCTCTGCGATGAGGTCCGCCCTCTCCAGCCCGTTCGGCAGGCGCTCGCCGCCTGCTATCATCCCGCCAAGCCGCGTTTTCCACTCCCCCTTCGTCCAGATGGAACTCACGTAGTTCTCGTGCGGAGCTCGCGGACGCCCGGATGCATCGCCCGGAATTCCGCAATCTCGGCTCCGTCGCATTCGCCGGATTTCCCAAGGATGGCCATGACGTGCTTTTGCTGGGCTCTCGCATGGGGGCGCCATTTCTTTATGCGGGGCTTTTTCCTTTTCGCACCCGCCCTCCGGGGGGGCGGCGATGTTCGAGCCGCTCGAGAAGGACGATGCTGGATGCGCAGGTTTTCCGCAAGGAGGCCCATCCTGACGCAGACTGAGCCAGGGCGTAAAAGCCGGGCATGGATTCGTTTGCGGTGTAATTTGGTCATCTGCGCCCCATCCTGTTGTTCGAGTTATATGGATGTGTGATTAGGTTTATAATTGCGGGGGTGGGGCCGGATGCGAATCAAGCGGAGGCCGCGGGAGGTAAGCCCGGTGTCCGGATGGTGTCTCCTTCCATATCGCTGGTGAATCGTTCGGCCACGCGCTCGAGGCGGCGCACAAGGGTCTGGCTCGCGAACAGGGGCGTCTCCCCGCCGTTGGCGATGCGCCATGACTCGATGTAAGCGAGATAGCGCTTGAACAGCGCGATGTCGCGGCCGGTGATATTGAGGCGTGCAATCTCATCCCGGCCTTCCTTAGTGCCCGAATCCAATCCGCCGGCGGCATAGATGTTGTATGCCTCAAGCAATTCCTGCAAGCGGTCGTTCACGTGTTCCTTGGGAACCATTGGCTCGGTCTTCGGAAGCGGGGGCTGCGGGAGCTCGCCGCCCAGCCTCAAGAATGCGCCTGAGCTTGGCATCGACGAGCCCGAAGTTTTCCGAACGGAGCAGCCGGTAGTAGTCCGACATGCCGTTGTTCAGCTCGTAGAAAGGGCTTTTCGAATTCTCGTGCACGCCAAGTATGCGGACTCGGTTACCTCCGCCTACCACGGTCCCGTGGATGTCCGCCTCCATTGTATCCTCGCGCTTCACCTTGTCGCATTGGCTGTCGTATTCCACGATGGGTGTCAGCATCCAAAGGGACTCTTCGGGAATGTCCACGCCGGTAAGGGGCGCGCCCGCGCTGTTGATTCCATCCGACGCAGCGCCCTGGACGTATTTCGGGAACATGCCGTCATCGGTGAGCGCGAGGCAGTACAGGTGCTTCATGTTACGTGAAAGCACCATCAGGTTCACGTGCCTCCCGTAGGGGTCTTCGGCATTGCCCGACCACCAGAACGCGATTAGCCGGCCGGGCCTGTTGCCCTCGGCATGGACATCGAACTCCTCCTGCTGATGGAGCATGGCGCCTTGGAGGACGCGTTCGGCGCCGCCAATCAGCGCGATTGAATTCCCATATATCTCGCTGTCGCCCCTGCAAACGCCTTCTGCCGAAATGCCCAGATCCTGAAGCGAAAATGGATTGCCATCCGGCCCAAGCACGGCTTGTGCGGGCATCGATTCGTAGATTGCGTCCAGCTTCATCTGTATGCGGAAGTCGAAATTTTGGAGGTGCTCGCTTTCCCCTTTCCAGAATATCCCGCTCATAAAGCCTGCGAACCTGCGCCAGCACCCCTGCGAGCCGGAGCGGTAGGCGAGCACGAGCCTTGTTTGGCCCGACTCGTCATCAATATAAACCGGAATCGATTCGTATTTTCCGGTTTTCAAGGGCGAGCCGAACATGACGCGCCTGGAATCGAATTCAATAGTATGCCGGGGCATGATTGCGAATACAGATATGTTCTGGAAAACGGTCCGGAGCATGTATTGCGAAAAAAGGTTCGCTACGTTATGGAATCCGTCATCCGGGGATGGCGATCGGTACATGCTTGCCACCGCTTTGTCGACATCGACGTGAATAGGCAGGAACGGGGGCACGAAAAGCGTTGTTCCATTCTCATTCGCATAGACTCCCATGGCTCCGTTTACTCCAGTTATGAAATCCTTTTCCGGGGCAGGAATCCACGCGCCTGTCACCGGCCCCGCCGCGGCGGTTTCCAAATCGGATATTTCCAATGGGGCGGGCGCGTCGAGAAGCGGCGTGCCGAGCCTCCCGGTTTGGAGGGGCCAGAGATTGCCGGCGGAACCGGCGGCGGAGCCCTGCGCGCCGGCGACGCTGGGGCCTATGAAGCGCCTGCCGCTTCTGTGCGAGTTACGGGTGAGGAATGCCATTCGCGCCACTACCCAGCCTAGGCTGGTTATGTTGTTATTCCTATATAAGTGTGTGTATCAGTTAATAAATGGTGCGGCGATTTCCAATCCTGCGGAGGGAAGGGGGGATTAGGCAAGACTTTTATGCATTATTATGCAATTCCACTCCACGATTCTCATGTTGCCTAATATCTATAAGGGAGACTACCGCATGCTTGCGGCCCTGCCGCTCCTCATGATAGCGGCATCGCTGTTTTTCATCCCGTCGATAAAGATGGGCGTGGATTTCCAGGGGGGAACCATCATCACGCTGTCGCTCGCAAAGAGCGCGGATGCGGCGGATTTGCAGGCCCAGCTCCAGGCCGAAGGCCTGGACGCGGCGGTGCGCGTCTTCCCGACGGCGGTGGGCTACCGCGCGGAAATCGAGGTGCCCCAGAGCCCGGACCTCGTCAAGGCCGACGAATTGAAGGGCAAATTCAACGACATTCTCCCGGAGGTCGCATACCTCGAAGTGGCGACGCTCCAGAACAGCAGCAACAATGAGGCGTACCTGGCCAAGAAGGCCGAGCTCGACTCGATAGCCGACGAGCTGTTCCTGCTCGCCAAGAAAAGCAGGGCGTCCATGAACATATCCGGCACGAACGACCTCCAGAAGGAGTTCAACGACGCGTACAGCCAGGTGTATTCCGCATACCAGGAGTCCATATCCGGGCCAATCAACAGGCACATCGAATATGATTCCATTTCCGTGCAGACCGTCAGCCCGGCTCTTTCGTCGCATTTCATCGACATCGCGACCAACGTGGTCATACTGGCCATCGTGCTGAGCTTCATACTCGTGTTCGTGTTCTTCAGGAGCGTGGTCCCGAGCATCGCGGTGCTCACCGGCGCGCTTGCGGACATCGTAATCGCGCTCGGGGCGATGGGGCTCTTCGGAGTCCCGCTCACGCTCGCGTCTTTCGCGGCCCTGCTCATGCTCTTGGGCTTCTCGCTCGACACGGACATCCTGCTGACGACGAGGCTGCTCAAGAGGAAGGGCGACCCGAGGGAGAACGCGTTCGACGCGATGAAGACCGGCCTGACGATGAGCGTCATGGCCATGATAGCCTTCGGCGCGCTTTTCATCCTCGCGTCCGTCACGCACATTCCGACGTATTATGAGATTTCAGCGGTCGCCCTCGCAGGCCTCGTAGGCGACATGTTCGCGACATGGGGCATCAACGGCGTGCTGATACTCCACCACGTGGAGGGCAAGGCGAAGGCCCAGATGAAACGGCAGGGCGGCGAAGGGACCGGCGATACCGCCGGAAGCACCGGACGCACCGGGAGGGGAGCCTGATGGATTTCTACAAGGACAACAGATTCATTTTCCTGGTGGTCATGTTCGCGCTTTTCGCGGCCGGCATCATAGCGATTGCGGGGTGGCTCCTGATAGTGGCGCTGCTCTTCTTCGGCTTCGCATCGGTCGTCTGGAAGGAGCCGCACATCAAGCTCAGCAGCATCGCGCTGCTCGTGCTCCTCGCGCTCATCAACATGGCCGCGCACCCCTTGAGCTTCGGCATAGATTTCGTGGGCGGAACGAGGATTCCGGTCGTGCTCGAGAACGCGGTGGACCAGACCACCATGAACGAGCTGGTCCAGACCATCAAGAGCAGGGCCAGCACGCTGGGCCTCAAGGAGGTCAAGGCGCGGGCGGTGGGAAACTCCCTCGTCAACGTCGAAATCGCCAGCACGGACGAGGCGACAATCGAATTCATCGAAAAGACGCTCTCCCAGCAGGGCGTGTTCCTCGGCGTCGTCGACGGCCAGACCGCGGTCAGCGGCGACCACATATACAGGACGTCTATAAGGGCCCTCGGCCCGAGCGAGCTCATCCGCCAGGGCGCGGACTGGGGCGTGGGGTTCTCGGTCGACCGCGAAGGCGGCGACATGTTCGCCGACGCGGCGAACGGCAAGGCGGACTATCCGATTTACATGTTCCTGGACAGGCCGGACGATGCGGCGATATTCTACCAGCGCGACGCGTTCAAGAAATACCTGAACATGGATTCGGGCGAGAAGGAGTCCCTCCGCGCGGTGCAGGACATGCTCTCCCTTGAAGACGGGCGCAACATCAGCGTTTACATCGTCGATGACCTGCCCTCCAACCTGACCGCGCCCACCAACAAGACTAAAGCGCTCATCGCGCAGAGCGCCCCGCAGGAAATCAAGGACGACCTTGCGAGGCGGGGATTCACGGTCCAGGAAATGAACGACAGCACGATGGTCCCGCAGTTCAGCAGGACCCGCAGCGGCGTCCTGGTGGTCAGCAAGCTCGAGGCCTCAGGCCTCCTCACCGCGCCGCTGCTCGGCGGCTCGATAACCAGCGGGGTGCCGAACTACAACTATGTCGTCACGGGCGGAGTGAACGCGACAGACGCGAAAACGAAGGCGCGCGAGGCTTCCGAGAGGGTGAAGAGCATCGAGTCCATCCTCAAGGGCGGCGCGCTCCCGGTGCAGATTTCGCTCGGCTCGCGGACGACGCTCCCGGCATCGCTCGGAAGCGAATTCCTCAAGCTCAGCCTCATCGCGATAGCAGGCTCGCTCGTCTTCATATCCATCCTCATCGGGCTCAGGTACCGCAACATCAGGGCCACCGCGCCCATCGTCCTCATCAGCCTCGCCGAGCTGGTCGTGCTCCTTTCCATCCTGGGCTCGTTCACGATTGATTTGGCCGCGATGGCGGGCATAATCGCCGCGATAGGCGTGGGCGTGGATGCGCAGATAGTCATCACGGACGAGACGCTCAAGAAGGACGAGCACACCGCGCACGAGAAGGTCGAGCTGGCCTTCGGCATAATCCGCACGAATGCGGTCGTCGCCATATTCTCCATGGTGCCGCTGCTGTTCTCGGGTCTTGTCGAGATAATCGGGTTCGCGATGTCCACGATGCTCGGCGCCCTGCTCGGCTACCTCATCACGAGGCCGGCGTATGCGGCGATACTCGAGAAGGTGCTCGAAGCCGAAAGGAAAGGCCAGCAGAAGAAAGCCTGATTATCATGGATATTCCGCCGTGCCGGAGTGCCTACCTATTTATATTCTTTTTGAAACATAAAATACAACATGCAGAAACTCAGCGGAGGCCCCGGAAATGAAGCCGGAGCGACCAGGGCGGAGAACCTGGCGCGCAGGAAAGGCCCCCAAACCGAATCAGACCCGTACATAGGGGCGATCATGAACGGCTCCACGGGAAGGTACAGCATAATGTCAGTCATCGGCGGGGGGGGCATGGGCAAGATATACGCCGCCCTCGACGAGAACGGAAGGAAGGTCGCGGTCAAGGTCATCTCGCCCGAAATCCTCCAGAAAAGCAGCGACGAGAGGGAGAAGGCGATTGAAAGGTTCTTCAGGGAGGTCCGCGCGGTCGCCCTGATAGATCACAGGAACGTAATCAAGATTTTCGATGTCGGAAGCTACAAGGAAACCGTCTTCTGCGCGATGGAATGCCTGAGCGGGTGCGACCTCGACGACATGGCCAAGAGGCAGCGGCCCGCATGGGAATGGCTCGCCCCGGTCATGATGGACGTCTGCGACGGCGTCAAGGCCGCGCATGATCTGGGCATCATGCACCGCGACCTTTCTCCGGACAACATATACCTTGCGGAGATGGGCGGGCAGAGGGTGGTGAAGGTCCTCGATTTCGGGCTCGCCAAGTTCGTGGACGGCGAGGACGACGGGCTGACGAAGACCGGCTTCGCGATGGGCAAGCTGACATACATGGCCCCGGAGCAGGCGGAAAAAGCCCTCGGCAAAAGGTCCGAATACGACCACAGGGTGGACATATACGCCCTGGGCGTCATCATGTACAAGCTGCTTACCGGGGTTCCGCCTTTCAAGGGCGAGAACGCCGCGGGGACCCTGTTCATGCGCCTGAACGTGGACCCGAGAAGGCCCAGGGAGATAAACCCCATGATTCCTCCGGAGGCCGAAGAGGTCATCATGAAGGCCATGGCGAGGAGCGAGAACGAGAGGTACCAGAACGCATCCGAGCTCAAGGCCGCGATAAAAACCGCAATCGAAAGGATGCAGGCAAGCGGAAGATTCGGCGGGAAGGTGGAATCCGACGACATGAACCTCGGCGGCCTGCTTGATGCGATGGGAAGGCACCGGGAGCAGATGCCGGAGCCGCTTCTTCCAGCCGAGGCGCCGGCCGAGGCCTCAGCCTCGGACCATATGTTCGAAGCGAGGAAGAAACAGGGCGGCGGATTCGGAAAATTCGTCAAATGGACGCTTACAATGGCCGCCATCGCAGGCGCCGCCTACGGAGGGTATGCCTACCGCAAGGACATCTCGCATTTTTTCCGCGACATGAACAGCAAGTTCGGGAACGTCGAGCCGAGGCCTCAGCGCCAGGGTCCCATGCCGGCCCCATCGGCAAGCGCCCCCCTGCAGGAGGGGTATCTGGTCACTTTGGACAGCGTCCCGTCCGGGGCTTCGGTGTTTGAAATCCGCGCCGACGGCAGGGCTTACCTGGGCCTTACGCCGCTCAGCAGGCGCGTCAGCGACGGGGAGCACGCTTTCGAAATCGTCAAGCGCAATTTCAGCAAGAGGAGGGTCACCGTGAGCGCCGCCGCGCCCACTTCGCACGTGGTGCTGACCAGGGCGCAGAGGGCCCCGGCGCACTCGGAGGAGGCCCAGCCCGAAGAGGCCCCTGCGCAGGAAACCCCGCCGGCCGAGGAGCCGCAGTAACGCACTTTCAAAGGTCGTCCATATGCAGAGAAAAACCGGCGGCAAGCCGCCCGCACCAGCTTCGAGGCACGCGTCGTTCGAAGCCTTCCACGACATCGTGAGCATGGCCGCCTCCGACCCCATGAACGGGGCGGTCATCAGCGGCCGCTACGAAATTCTCGGCAGAATCGGCCAGGGGGGCATGGCCAGGATATACCTGGCCAACGACAGGGAATCAGGCACCCGCGTAGCTGTGAAGATACTTTCAGACAATCCCGAGAGGAACGAGGAGCTGACGGAGCGGCTGTTCATAGAGGCGAAGGCCGCGGCCACCATAAACCATCCCAACGTCATAGGCATACTCGACATCGGGACATACAAGGACAAGACGTTCTGCGTCATGGAATACATCCAGGGCCGGGACCTCGCATCCCAGCTTTCGGCCAAGGAGCCCATGGAGTGGGACCGGGCGAAGCGCATCCTCGCCCAGATATGCGACGCGCTGGATGCCGCGCACGGGAAAGGCGTCATACACCGGGACATGAAGCCGGAGAACGTCATGCTGATGGGGCCGATAGGCGGCGAGCACGTGAAGGTGCTCGACTTCGGCCTGGCGAAACTCACCGACAGCGCCGAGAGGCTGACGCGCGAGAACATGGTCCTCGGCACGCCCACGTACATGGCGCCCGAGCAGGCGTGGTCGCGGGATTATGACATGCGCGTCGACATATATTCGCTTGGCGTCATGGCGTACGAACTCGCGTGCGGCAAGGTGCCGTTTTCCAGCGACATCCCGGACGACAAGGCAAGGACGTTCCAGGTCCTCCTCATGCACAAGGAGACCCAGCCGGAAAAGCCCTCGGAAAAGGTTCCCGGGCTGAAAATCCCGAAAGAGGCGGAAGCCGCGATAATGCGGGCGCTCGAGAAGGACCCCGCGAAAAGGTTCCAGAGCGCGCTGGAGTTCAGGCAGGCCCTCCTTGGCGAGAAGCCGTGCAAGAAGCCCGAGGGGCAGCCCGAGGAGACCGTAAGCACCGCCGCGCTGTCATCGGTTGCGGAAGCCCCGGAACCGGAAAGGCACGGCGAGGAATGGGAGGGCCCCATGAAGGAGAGGATGGCGCCGTGGTCGCTCCCGCCTGAAGAGAAGAGGTCCTATGGCGCATTGAAAAGGTTCGCAAAGCGCGTCATATTGACAGGCATGGTTGCGGCCGCCGGATACGCGGCCTATCATTATCGCGATTCGATAATAGGGTATGTTGAAAGCCTCCGGCAGGCAAAGCCTCCTGCCAGCGCGTCCGCCGAGCCGAGCGCCGAGCAGCAGCCCGTGCCGGCATCGCCGGTTAATACGTCGTTCCAGGCCAGGATTGAAAGCACCCCGAGGAACGCAACCGTGTATGATATCACGGGCGGGAACGACCGGAGGGTGGCTATCGGAAGGACGCCCCTCGAGGCGACATTCCAGAACTACGAGAACCGCATCCTGATAACCAAGTCGGGGTATTACCCTGCCAGGATAACAATCACCCGCTCCCAGCCCGACCAGAAGGTCGCCCTCAGGCCGGTTCCGAGGCAGGGCGGGATGGCAGCCGACGACCAGGCCGGGGGAAGCGGGGGCCCCCTGGGCACAGACCCATACTTCAACGACGGCGGAAGCGGGGCGGCGTCCAATCCGGCGCAGGATGGGCGGCGCTGAAGCGCCCTTGGCGGCTAAGTGCGCAAGGGCACCGCGATGGCGTCATTTTAAAAATTCTAATTCGTTAGTCTAGCCATGTGCAACCTATACCTCGAAGGCACGAGGGCGATTGTGGACCTGGCCAAATGCCCATACGAGTTCGCCTCCCCTGAATTCCTCAACCTTCACCTGAAAGACCTTTCCACGACCGAGTCCCCGATAAAGACCATCCGTTACGAGGAGGAAATCGTCGTCGAACTGAACGAGGAGAAGTCCGCCATCCTCACCCAGTACGCCGCGTTCATCCGCCAGCTGGAGACCATATTGCTCCGCGACGACATTTACGGCCTGAAGCAGGACCCGGCATACGACAACAGGAGGAAGGTCCTCAGGAGGTTCTACGAATACGTGTTCCTCAACCCTCTTCTTGCTGCACAGGAGCTCAACAACTACGAGGAGCCCGAACCGGAGAAGAATATCTATGTCAAGGGCTACCAGACGTACAAGGGCTGGGTAGCCGGGATACTCAAGAGGTACATGACGACCAAGCTGTACGACCTCGTGAAGGACACCGGGGATTTGCGCGCCGCGTTCCTCGAGCTCGTGGGCCTGAAAACGCTTTATTTCGTCCCGTCGCTGGTGCTCGGCATCCCGAAGGAGGCGATTCCGCTCAAGGGGCCTGAAGCCAGGTACAGCCTTCCATACGGCATAGACATCCAGATATACGAGATTCCGGGGGCCGAGGCGTACCTGTACGTCCAGGAGAACACCGCCATAGAGAGCCTGAGCCCCGAGCTGAACAAGCTCCTCAAAAGCACCATCAACGAGCAGTTCAAGGAGAGCTTCACGAACGTGGACTGGGACATCCTCATGCAGCTGAAGACGCGGGAGTACCGCCAGTTCTTCATCGACAGGGCGATGATTGACGGCATAGCCATCACGCCCCAGCAGGCGATGACCATGGGCCGCGAATGCGCCGCGTGGGTGGTCGGGCTGGGCGCGCACATCGAGAACCTCGCGCTCGACAAGGAGAATGTGACCGACATCTATATCGACAGCGAGAACTCGCCGATATACATAGAGCACAGGAAGTACGGCCTCTGCCACACGCTTTTCAGGTACAACCGCGACCTCCTCGAGCGCTCGTTCCGCAACATCGTCTATACGCTCAGGGGCACCAGGAAATTCGACGAGAGCAATCCGGTGGTGGACGTCGTGCTGAAAAGGCTGTCGATGAGGTGCCACCTCCAGAGGCCCCCGGCGACCTTCGGCGAGCTCCAGAGCGCGCTCCGTATCATGAAGGAGGAGCCGTTCACCTACGCGCAGTACCTCAACTACCATTCATTCACGCCGTTCTTCGCTGGCTACGACGACATGATGGTGTCGCTCGGCTGCTCGGAAGCCGTGCTGGGCCTCAAAGGCGTCGGCAAGACGGCCTTCACCGCGGCCAAAATCACTTCGATTGGGACAAGGAGGAGGATAATCCCTGTCCAGGATATCGAGGAAATCCCGGTCCGCGCATTCCGCAAGCGCGGGTTCCACATAGGAGCCGCGCGCGTGCAGAGCTCGGACGTGGAGGAGTCCACGACGAAAGAGCTCGACCTCGTTACTATGGCGAACGCGCTCCTCCGTATGGGCGATGCCGCGCTCATCATCAACGAAGTCCGGTCCAGGATAGCCGTGCAGGGCATCATCAACCTGCTGAACACCCAGCCCGGCGTCTTCCTGCTCTACAACCTGCACGCCGAGTCCTTGCGCGACATCCAGGACAGGCTGGAGCTGGTTTTCGGCCTGCCTGCGGCGAGCATGTATGCCACCGACCGATACTCGTTCCTCAAGAAGGTGCGGTTCGGAAGGAAAGGCCGCATATACAGGGTTCTCGGTTTCGAGTACGAAAGCGACATAGAGGAGAAGAAGTTCGTCGAGATTTTCCGCTTCAGGAGGGGGGACACCATCGACGACTGCACATGGGAGGCCAAATTCCTGCGCAACCCGGAGGCCACGATGTGGGACTTCTCGAAGGTCGACATCAAGAAGCTCCAGAAAGAGCTGGACATCGCGTTCATCCCGCCCGCGCTCGGGCGCAGGAGCGAGGAGACGGGCATCTCGCCCGAGCAGTACATCCTCCAGGCGTTCTGGAAGGGCAAGATGTACAACGACATCTTCAAGATGAGCCAGCAGATGAATGACAAGCTGCTTCTCGAGCTGGATTTCGTCCTCAAGGTCAACACGGCCGCAGGGCGGCTCCTCGTCTCCATGGAGCAGGAGCAGGGGGAGATAGATTTCGGCGAGGCGTGGGAGCGCTGGGTGCCCATATTCAAGGAGGTCGTCCGGACCGAGCTCGAAAAGCGCAAGCTTTCAGGCCCGCAGCCCCCCGAGGAGGAGGCGGAAGTCGCATTGCCGCCGCCCGCGCCGCGAACAGCCGCGCCGCCAAAGCCATCGGATTCCGAGGATGTCGAGGAGGGGAACGGCGGGGAAGAGGAGGGAGGCGAGGGCGCGGAGGAAGAGCCCGCCCCGAGGCAGACGGCCGAGGACCTGGCTTCGCTCAGGGAGAAGCTCCGCGCCAAGAAGCTCGGCCTGAAGAAGAAATGATAGGGTTGCGATGGCGGCCGTAAAGTTGTGATAAAAAATAGTATTTTATATACTTCCATCCAATAGCCACTCATGCACGCAGCGAAGCTGAGGATTGAGGTGGCTGGGTATAAAACCCTGGCTGCGGGCATAGGCCACGGGCCGCTTGAAGAGACGATAAGGAGAGTTCCGGAGGAGGCGGCGTTCGTCCGCAACCTTTTCTCGCTTCCGCCAAAGGACATGAATTTGTATTTTTTTGCCCAGCCCCCAAGATACAGCGCGGATGGCAAAGTCGCGGCAGCCCTGACTTACGAGCCGATGTTCAGACCAGATAGGCGGTCGGGAACGTATATCAGGATGATTGATATAGGGTTAGGCGAAGAATTCGGGGCGCTTACCCCGTTCTCACGAAGCTCGACGAGAATCCACGAGCTGACCCATGCGCATATACTGAACTTCACCCGCATCAGGCGCGTGCCCCTAGAGATACACGAGGGAATGGCAGCGTTTGCAGAACTAAGATACAAGGCTCTCATGCAAACGGACGCCTGGCTCAATGACATGGCAAGCCCGGGCATTTCATCAAACGCCGACCCCGCCAGATTCCTGAGCAGGGAATATAGGGCCTATTCCGCGGGTTTCAGGTTCTTCGAAAAAATCGCCGGGAAGTTGGGGCCCGCCGGCGCTTTCAGGAGCATGGTCGTCGAGCCGCCCAAGCATTATGAGCTGGCACGCCCATCCCGTTACCTCCGCAGGCTGGGGGGCCGCAGATGCGAATTGCAGGAGGAATTGGAGGCCGCCTGAACCGGGGTCACCTGGCGCTCTTCATGTAGTTTTCTATCCGGTCGAACGCCTCGTTGAGCTGGGCGAGGGTGGGCAGGAACACGAGCCTGAAGTACACGCCCCTCATCGTCGGGGCGAATCCGGAGCCGGGAACCGTCACGACGCCGCATTTCAGCAGGCCGCGGACGAATTCCTTGTCGCTTTTCCACGGCCCGTCCACCTTGATGAACGAATAGAACGCCCCTTTCGGGGCCGCGGTGCTAAGGCCATCGATTTCGCCGACGCGCTTCATCAGCAGGTCGCGGCGCTTTTTCAATTCGGAATTGAAAATCCGGATGTGGTCGTGCGGCCCCCTGATTGCGGCGATGTAAGCGCGCTGCATCTCCCAGTTCACGGACAGGCGCTGGTTGCAGAGGCGCTGGATGGCATCCTTCATGTCGCCCCATCCTTCGCCGTGGAACGCTAGGTAGCCCGCCCTGGCGCCCGGGTATATGTAGTTCTTCGACAGGCTGTTGCCGCATACGACCGGCACGTCCTTGCAGATGTCGCGCATGTGAGTCATCTCGCCATCGAAGACCATCTGGTCGTACACGTCGTCGCTGATGACCGGGAGCTTGTTCTCCCCGGCTATGTCGAGTATCCCCTGGAGCGTCTTCCTTGAATACACCGCGCCGGTCGGGTTGTTCGGGTTGATGACGAGAAGCGCTTTCGTGTACTTGTTGATGTTCCTCCTGAGGCTTTCAAGGTCGGGCTCGAATTTCTCGTCGCACTCGTAGAACTCGATGGTCCCGTAGCTGATGCGCTCCTTGGTGAGGTACAGCGGGTATGTCGGCACGGGAAGCAGGATGTTGCGCCCGGGGTCCACCATCGCCTGGAATAGGAGGTCTATGCCCTCGCTGAGGCCGGAAGTGACGAACACGTCGTCCTGGGATACATGCTCGTATTTCGCCACCGTCTCGCGCAGCTCGGGGTCGCCCTCGGACGGCGCGTATCCGGAGTAATCCTGCTTCAGCGCTTCCGCGGCGGCGTCGAGGATGTGCTGGGGCGGCCGGAAGCCGAACGGGGCCGGGTCGCCGATGTTAAGATAAATCATCTGCGTGCCTTTCTTTTCCAGGGCCTTTGCCTCCTGGACGATGTCCCGGATAGGGTACGAAACCAGCTCGCTCCGCGTCGAAGGTTCTATCATCATAGCAAAACCAAGCCCCAGGCATTTTGTAGGGATGCCTCTCCCTGATGAATAACCTGGCTTTCACGGGATATGTTTTTATTCGTGTTGATACGTCGTATGACGATATCATTTTCCGAGGGAGAACGTCATCGTGCGATGCGAGTTCCCTATTACGGCCGTCCTGCGGATGGACGCCGTAATCTCATGCCTCTCCCCGCCCCGGCAGCTCGTGTAGTTCGAGCTCCCCATGAGGAAGACGCAGAGGCCGGTCTCGCGGCTGATGGATTCCATGTCGCCGCGTATGCGGGCGTTCCCCGCGCCGTTGAAATCCCGGAAGTCATTCCGCAGGTACATCACGCGCCAGGCGTCCTCGGCGAGCTGGAGCCGGAGAAGGGAGTCGTCGATTCCGCGCTCTCCGCCATGGTCCCCGAATGCGGCGAGCATTATCGAGGTGAAAACAAGGAAGGACATCATGGCCTCGAACGTCTGCATGTCATCCCCCGCACACGTGGAGACGGCGTATCTCCCGGTTTTCCCCGCTTACGTAGAGGCGGATGATGCAGAAAGGATAGTCGCCTTCTGGCTCATCGCTCCCGATATAGAGGGCGGTGAGGTTGGCCTGGTCCCTGAGGGATTCGACATATTGCGGCGTTATCGCGCCCTCGTCAAGCAGGTTCGGATACCTGTATCCGTCATCGTGGACTGCCGCGCCGGACTTGATTGTGAAATCGGCGACGGAGACGAGCCTGTCGAACGCCTGCTGCCGGTGCATCGCCGCCTCGGCCTCGCGGACCATCCCGCCGGAGGCCTTCAACACTAGCGCGAGCATGAACATCATCGGGAGCAGGCTGAGTATCGCGTCCAAGGAGGCGAACCCGTCATACCGGTTCGGAGCGGTCATTCGAGAAAACACCCCGTATTTCCACCACTTTGCCCCGATAGTCCGAGTGCAGCCGGCCATCTTCGACGCTGAAGCGGACGCCGCCCCGGCCGATTTCGAGCCTGGAATCGATGCCGCTGAAATACAGGGCTTCGAGGGCTCTTGCGGCGGATTCGGCCTCGGATATCCGCATGAACTCCTCCTTATGGCCCTCCAGCTCCGCCGACTGCGCCGCAAGCGATGCGCTGAGGAGCCCGGTGATTGCGAGCGCAGGCAAAAAAGCGAGGAGATATTCAATCGTCATCTGCCCCAAGCCGGACCACCGTCCCTTCCAGTATTTGCGAGGACCCCCGGAACCCGAATCTCGCGGATTCGAGGGTTATCGGGAAGTCCCCGGTGAACCTCATGAGCGAAAGCCGCATGCCGTTTTTCGAAAGCGCGTCGGCCTCGAGGCGGGCTTCCAGGGCCGCAGGGCCAAGGAGCACTGGGTAATCATCGTCGAATTTGCCGGACCAAAGCGCCATCAGGCCGGATTGCGCGCCGGACACCGATGAGAGCCGCGCTTCGGATTCCCTGAAGCACCGCGAGCAGAGCCCGCCGTCGCATATGTTCTCCGGGACCGGATTCGCCGGCGTCGGCGGGGCGCAGAGATGGTCCGGGCAGTGCTTGCACAGCATGATGTCGTGCGAGAGGTCATAGAATGAGAAGCCCGAAAGGGCCCCGGCCCGGACACTTTCAAGGACGCATTCCTTGACGTTCATCTGCAGCCCGTAGGCGCGCTCGATTTCCACCGCCTTTGAGAGGTCGGCCGTATGGGCCGCATTGAGGACGGCCATCGAATGCAGCAATATCAGCGAGGAGAGGAAAACGAGGACGAACGACATGTACCCCTTCATCGCTCTTGCGAGGCGGAGTGCGCTTAATAAAGGTCTGCCAGCCGCGGATGTGGGTCTTCACAAAAAGAGATTGAAAACGGAAAGAAAGATGAGGGCGGTGCGGGCTATTTTACCCTGACCGCATAACTGCCGACGACGTTGATGCCGACGAGCTTGGCGATTTCAGAGCGCTCAGGGTCGAGCACGATGACCATGCCCGAAAACTTCTCGGAAAGCTCGCCCTGGCATTTGGGGCAGACCTTCTCCTTGTTCTGGACGATATACCGGCATTCCTTGCATGCGCTCATGAGCCTTCACCCTTTTTCTCCTCTTTCTTGTCCTCTTTCTTGGCGGCCTTCTTCGTCTTCTGCTCAAGCCACTCCGGCTTTCCAAGCCCGTCCGGGCGCATAGTGAGGCCGATTTTCGTGTCGGACGAGGTCGACTTCATGCTGACGGTCGAGACCTTGACCAGCACCTCGTCGCCCTTCTTGATGCTCCTTTTAAGCACTTTCGAGCCGAGCGTCTTGGATTTCTTGTCGTAGTAGAACTTCTCCTTGTCTATCTGGGACACGTGGAGCAGGCCCTGGAACGGGCCGATGGAGGCGAAGGCGCCGAATTCGACGATTTCCTTGATTTCCGCCTTGTAGACCTCGTTCACGACCGGGTAGAACGTGAGCGCCTCGAACTTCACCGTATAATATGCGCCGCTGTCGCCCGGGATTACGAGCCCCTCGGATACGACTTTCGCGTTGTTGACCGAGAGCACGACGCCCAGGTCCTTGTAGATGCGGCCCTCATAGCGGTCGCGCAGGATCGATTGCACGGCATCCTCAATCTGGCTGCCGAAAAGCGACGGCGGTACCCTTATCCGGTCTTCCATTGTCTTCATGTAATACATAGTCTTCCTCCGTCATTCGCCCGCCGTACGCTACGGTGGGAGAGTCTAGCCCGCATGCCGTCAGGGGCGATGCATTGGCGATAACGATAATGCCTGAGGCTATTTAAAAAAGGTTGCTAAGCAGGTTGCCCTCCGCCTCCGGCGCCCCGGCCTTTTTTTATCGGCCGGTACACCTGCGAAAGTATTAATAGTTTTGCAACTATTTAACAGATGTTAAATAGTTTAATGGATGCAAGTATGGAATACGGGTGTCGCTATGGCGAAGATACGGTGCGCTGTCGTCGGGGTGGGAAATTGCTTTGCAGGATTGGTCCAGGGCGTCGAGTATTATCGCCTGCACCCGGAACAGCAGGTCGTCGGCGTCATGCACCCGATTGTCGGCGGATACTCAATCCACGACTTGGATTTCGTTGCCGCGTTCGACGTGGATTCCAAGAAGGTCGGGAAGCCGCTGAGCGAGGCGGTCTATGCCGAGCCGAACAAGGTAAAGTGGGTCGAGTCGCTTTCGCTCATGAAGGACGTGAAGGTCAGGCAGAGCCCCCAGCTCGACGGCGTCGGCATGTATGTCGACAAGGTCGTGAAGCCGGTGGGTGCAAGGCCGCTCGAGGAGCTCCGGGCCGAGGCCTTGAAGGAGCTGAAGGACAGGAAGGTCGAGATACTCGTTTCATACCTCCCCGTGGGCGCGGACAAGGCGACGAAGTTCTGGGCGCAGGCGTGCCTGGATGCTAAAATCGCGTTTGTGAACTGCATGCCTTCCTTCATCGCAAGCGAGCCCGAATGGGCCGAGAAGTTCCGCAAGGCCGGCCTGCCGGTAATCGGCGACGACATCAAGGGGCAGGTGGGGGCCACCATCGTCCACCGCACGCTCGCGCGCCTCTGCGACGACCGGGGCACGAAAATCGAGAAGACCTACCAGATAAACGTCGGCGGGAACACGGACTTCCTGTCCATGAAGGAGCAGGAAAGGCTGACGTCCAAGAAGATTTCCAAGACCGAATCCGTCCAGAGCCAGCTGCGCCAAAGGCTTCCGGACGAGCAGATATACGTCGGCCCCTCGGACTTCATCCCTTTCCTGGGCAACACGAAGCTGATGTTCATGCGCATCGAGGGCAGGATGTGGGCCAACATCCCCTATAACATGGAGGTCAGGCTTGAGGTCGATGACAAGGCCAACTCCGCCGGCATCGTGATAGACGCCGTCCGCCTCGCGAAAATCGCGCTCGAGCGGAAACTCGCCGGCCCCGTAGAAGCGGCATCGGCATATCTCATGAAGCACCCGCCGAAGCAGATGACCGACCCCGAGGCGAGGGCCGAGCTCGAGAGGTACATAAAAGGATGAAAAGAGGATATAAAGAGAAGATAAAGAAGAAAGGCGGATAAAAAAGAAAATTATTTTTTATTTCTTCTTCTGGCCCCTGCTTCTCCAGTAGATTACCCCGAGCACAATCAGGAGCAGCAGCACGACAAGCGCGAGCATCGCTCCAAGGTCGGGGCCTGTCGCCGCCGGTTTCGTCGGCTCCTCCGGCTGCGCCTGGGGGAAGGCTTTGACTTCGATTACCTTCACGACCGCGCCGTCCTTCAGGAGTGCGACCTTGTAGGTCCCCTGCAGGTTGAGGGGCAAATCGAAGTTCCCGTTCTCGTCGGTCCTTCCCGTGAAGTTCTTGCCGGCCGGGTCGGTATAGACGAAGTCGCAGAGGCTGCACGGCTGGTTGTTCTCGGTCGCCGCGCAGGTCTTCTTGTCGCCCACAATTCCGGTAGTCGGGCAGCTCACGTCGTTCTGGATGCATTGGTGGCTGGCGCAAGCAAAGCCGGACGGGCATGACGGGCATCCCGGCTCGGAGCCGCACTCATAGCCGTATGGAACGAACGCGTGGTTCACGACCTGGCCGCACTGGCCCGTGACGTCCTTGCACGAGCCGCCTGCGGCCCCTGTTGGAACGTCGCAGTATTTCTCTGCCGGGCACTGGGCGTCAGAGGTGCACTCAAACACAGGTTTCTTAACGCACGCGTGGTTGTCGCAGAGCTCGTCTGCTGCGCACTGCGAGTCAGAGCAGCAGGCGTATGGAACGCATTGGCGGCTCTCCACCCGGCCGCATTCGCAAGGCACGCTCACGCACACCTGCTCTATGCAGCGTTTGTCCGTTGGGCAGTCGCCGTCGATGAGGCACTCTGGCGGGGCGCACTGGCCGCAGTCTGCCGTGCTGATTGTCTTGTCTGCGGGGATGTAGCCGCCAAGGACGGCATGGACGCGGACGGTTTCGCCGCATTCGCCGTCGTATTCGACCGTGCCGTCGCTGCCGGTGTCGCCCACATGGCTGCCGTCCACTGAGACGGACGCCCCCTTGACCGGGTCGCCCCCGGCCCGGACGGTTATCACCGTCTTGCCGCAGGCGCTGTCGGCCGCTAAGGACAGGCTTTGCTTGTGCTCGTCGTTGTCATCGTTGTTGACCTGCCCGGTATACGGGTGGTAGTCCTCGCCGTTGTTTGGCCAGTATGGATAGCTGTAATCGCAGCTGCCCACGGTCCAGCAGCTGAAAGGCAGGTCGCTTCCCTCGTCGGCCCAGCCATCCCCGCTGGTGTCCGAGATGTTGAACAACATCCAGGCTCCGGTGCCGTTGGCGAAATAATACCGGTTGCCGGAGGTCTCGTCGCTATACGTATTATCGCTTTCTCCATAGTCATCGACCCAGTAATCGCCCGTGAGGGTGTTGTGGAGGAACAGGTTGTCCCAGCTGTTCCAGGTATCGATGGCGTAGTATTCCTCGCCGAATGTGGTAATTGAATTGTCGAGTATGTCGTTGGAATCGCTGTACCCGACCGCCACCCCGACTCCATCATAGGCGGTGAGGACGTTGTTCTGGACGAGGTTGTCATCCGACCTCCCGATGAACAGCGCGCCGCAGTCCCCTTCGAAATCGCAGGACTCGGTGCTGTTCGAGACCAGGGTGTTTTCCGTGACAATCGTGTCGAAGGAATCCTGGCGGATAATGATTGCCCTGCCGCCCACCGAGGACACCGTGTTCCCGGTTATCTCGGTCCCTTCCGAATCGTACACGTCGATGCCCACTTCGACATCCGATATGGAGTTGTAGAGGAGCTTCGTATCAAGTTCGCCCCAGAGGTAGAAGCCCGTACTCCAGTTGTTCCCGACCACGGTGTTGCGGAACACGGTGTTGTTGAACGACCAGGGGAGCGACATGCCCGCATTCATCGCAGGAGAGCCGTCGGCATACCGGGTGTTCCAATCGGCAAGATACGCCGCGTGCGCCGGGTCGGACGGATAGCTCTCATTTGCCGGGTACGGATAGTTGGACATGGCCGCGAACGGGAGCGGGTCCACAGAGTCGCCGTACGCATTTCCGGCGGGCTTCGAATACGCCCAATTGTAGAAGAAATAATCCCTCTCCATGCCCCCAGGTACGGCGATGTACGGGAACTCGAGCGAAATCTCGTCGCCGTGGTGCATCACCACGAACTCGTCGTCTGTGGTGCCGAGAAGGGGCAAGACGTCCCCGTAGCGGGTGAAGTATCCCGATGGGGTCGAGGCCGATTCAGAGTCCCAGACCATCCCGTATTCGGGGAACGGAAGCAGGCCGCTTGCGGTTGCCGAGTAGCCCCGGAAGTGCAGGTCGGCCGAATCCGGGTGGTAGGTGTTCACGACGATGGGCTGCTGTGCGGATGTATCTACCGCGATATAATCGACGCTTGAGAGGTCGAAGACGACACGCACCCGGTGGTCGCTCGTCGGGAACTTCCCGGTGAGGTTTATCACGTTCGTCGTCGGGAATTCCGGCGGGAACGCGAGCTGGCTGCCGGAGTAGACGTCGGTCCATTCGCCGGATGCTCCCACCACCTGTATCTTCTTGTCGTGGTAGGGGGAGCTGTATCCGGCGAAGTTGGAATAGCCGGACAGTATCAGCTTGACTTCGCTCGCTCCTGCAAGGTCGCCCAGGTCGAGTTCCAGTATGTTGGACTTCCCGCTGACAAGCGGCGTATACACGCCGTCCTTCGACTGTATTGCCGCAAGGCAGTCGCTGCCGTCGGAACCAGTGCATGATAGCGGAGCCGAAGGCGCCTTGCTGACGGTGTAAATCCTCCCGTTCTCGGATGTCACGAGCGTCGGGAAGACGTCGACGCCGGGGGGGTGGTCTATTGTCTTCAGCGCGACCTCGTCGATATATGATATCTCGTCATACTCCTGCGTAACCTTCACGCTGTATGAGCCGTTTTCCGGCTGGAGCTGGTCGGATGCCACCCTCGTGTAGTCGCCCGCCATCGGACGCCGGAATACCCCCGGGCCTAGCGAGCGGCCGAGCACGGACGCGCCGCTGATTTCGACCACGAAGTCGTAGCCCGAGCCGTCGAACGTGAAAAGGAACGGGCACGAGCCGAAGTTGTTGTAGTCGGTATCGTAAATCCTGTTCTGCCCTATCGAGTTGTTGTCAGAGTACCATACGTAGAGGCCGTAGCCGCTCTCGTTGATGAAATTGCGCAGGACGGAGTTGTCGTGCGAATAGTCGAGGTAGAAGCCGTAGTAGTTCTCGTAGAGGTTGTTGTTCTCAAGATCGTTGTACATCACGTAGTTGAGGTAGAACCCGTCCTCGTTGTAGCGCGCGGTGTTGTTCTCCATGTACGTGTTGCACGTGCTTCCGTCGATGCATTCCGCGCCCGCGGGTATGGTCATTATGGTCGCGCCGGCCCCGTGGCCCTGCCCAGGAATCGCGGAAAAGGCTTCGACGGAGCCGCCGTCGAGGTGGAATCCGTCGCCGCTGTTTTCAGCCAGGTTGCCCGTGTAGTTCGAGTCCCACTGGTCCACGAGATAGAACCCGTCGTTCACGTTTCCGGAAGCCGTGTTGTTGGCGAACAGCGAGTCGTCGCAGAGGTCGGTGTAGAATCCGCTTACGGAGTTGCCGGACGCGGTGTTGTTCAGGACAAGGAGGGAATAGCAGTTTTCGGCATAGATGCCGTTGCCGCTGTTGTTCTGTGCGACATTGCGGACCAGGCGGTTGCCCTGGCATTCATATTCCGAGTCGTCGAAATTGAACCCGTCTCCGGTGTTGTTGAACGCGGTGTTGGAAGTGAAATTGTTGAACATGCCGCTGACATAGAATCCAATGCCGGTCCCGTTGCTGCCGGTATTATCGGTGAATGAGTTGTTCTCGCCGCTTTCGAGGCGGAAGTTCCTATAGCTGCCGGTCGCGGTGTTGTTCGCCACCGTGCCCGCGCTCATGTACATCCAGAAACCGACGCCACGCCACCCACCCTCCGTGTTCAGAAGGTTGTCCACGGCTATGTTGCCGCGTATTGTTATGTTCCTTCCGTCGTCGATTCTGAAGCCGTTGAAGTTGCCGCTCGCGTAGTTGCCGTCTATCGTATCGTTCCCGCAGTCGCCGGCAAGGGCCAGGCCCACGCCGCCAGAGGGGAATCCGAAGTACGAATTGGAGAGCGTGTTCTCCTCGAGCTCGTTTTCGGTGAACCTGCTCCGGTTGGCATTGTATGCGAGGATGCCCCCGGAATACCCGTCGACATTGCAGTCCTGCACGGTGACTCCGGTAACGTATGCAGTCTCGTTCTTCTGGATGGCGATGCCGTAGGTGTCGGACACGCCGCCGGTGGATATGGAATACCCGTGGCAATCCAGCACCACGTTATCGGCCGAAATCCGGATGCAAGCGGCTGCGCCGCCAAACGGCGCGTCGAGGCTGACGGCCGCTCCTCCAAGATTCGCCGTGAGGTCATAAGTGCCGGGGGAGGTTATCTCCTGGCATTCAGAGACATCCACCGCTGCCGAGAGGCCGGTACAGAACAGAAACAACGCAAATACAGCTAGAATGTTGGACCGCATGCATGAGGAACAGGGATAAAATTATAAAAGATATATCCCCACCCTCACCCAGGCAATAAAAGATGGTTGGAAGGGGCGTTGGAAATGGCGGGGGATCATTTCTTCTTACCCCCTTCATTGCCCCTGCGCCTCCAGTAGATGAGGCCCGCGGCCAGGACCGCAAGAAGGAGCAGCATCCACAGCAGCCAGCCGTAATCCGGCGCCGCCTGGGGCTTCTCCCCGCCTTGGGGCTGCGCCTGCGGGAACGCCTTGACGTCGATGGCCTTCACCGCCTGTCCCCCCTCCATGAGGGAGACCCTGTAGGTGCCTTCCATCTGCAGGGGAAGGTTGAAATTGCCGGATTCGTCGGTCCTCCCGGACGACTTCTTGCCATCCGGCGCAATCACTTCGTAGTCGCAGAGCGCGCACGGCGCATCCTCTTTCACCGCCGAACAGACCTTCGCGTCCCCGACGATGCCCGTCGTCGGGCATGTCACCGCATAGGAGACGCAGGAATGGTTGAGGCACGCGGAGCCCGACGGGCAGGACGGGCAGCCGGGCTCGTTGCCACACTCATATCCGTATGGCACGAACGCATGCTCCCTTACCTCCCCGCATGGCTGCGGCGGGACCGGTTCGCAGGTGCCGCCTGCCGCCCCGACAGGCACATTGCAGTAATCCTGGGCCGGGCACTGAAGGTTGGACGTGCATTCGTATTGCACAATCATTGGCCTGCACTGGTGCGACGCGGCATCGCAGGCGCTTCCGGAACCGCACTGGGAATCCGAGCAGCACCCGTACGGGACGCACTGGTGGCTCTGGATGGCGCCGCAACCGCATTCAAAGCGCTCGCACGAGCCGCCGCTGCAGCGCTCGTTGACCGCGCACTCCGAATCCGCCGAGCATTCGGGGGAGGTCTGGTTCTGGCCGGCTTCCCCCCCTCCAGGGGTCTGCTCGCCACCGTCCTCTCCGGATGGGGTGGAGTAGTTGCCGAGCAGGCCGAAAACGCTGAATCCGCTCAGGTTCGTGAGCGACAGCGCGTAGCTGAGCGGGGTGTCGTTGCGCAGCGTCCAGGTTCCGTTGTACTCCCAGAGGGAGATGCCGCTGAAGCCCTCGGCTTCGCCAAGCGTCCAGTGCCACGTTATGCTGTTTATGGCGGCGCCGAGGCAGCCCGGCGGCGGGCATTCGTCCGTGATATTGACGAACTTGTACCGGAATGGCTGGCCGAAGGGCAGCGCCCCGCCAGGCTGGACCGCATGGTCTATGGTGTAATGCTCGCCGGTGTCGGACTTGCCGTCGTAGTAAAGGCTGTCGTCGAGCGACAGCGCCGTGTAGGTCGACACCGCGCCCCAGTCGCCGTCGAAAACCACCCGCGACATGTCGAGGTTCGAAATCACGCGGTCGCTCGGGTTCGAGGCGTCGAGGTCCAAGGTGTTGTTGTATAGCCTGTCCTCGGACATCGCAAGGTCGCCGGTGTACATCAGGACGCCGTAGTCGTTGTCGTAGGCCAGGTTGTCATCCATGCTCGCGCCGAACGCGCTGTAGACCGCTACGGTTGTGCCGGTGAAGCGGAAGCCCGTCCCTGTGCATCCCCGGCCGCAGAGATGGTGGCCGTATGCGCGGTTGCCGGACAGGATTACATCGGTTGCGCGCGACGATATGGTCGAGTCGACCCAGAACCCGTTCTGCATGTTGCCATACGCGATGTTGTCGGTGAGGGTGTTGCGGGATGCCATGACCAGGAATCCGGACGTGCCGCCTTCGACATCGCCGTTGCCGTATGCCGTGTTCCCGATGAGCTCGTTGTATTCGGCGCTGCAACCGGAGCATGACACGGGCGGCTGTATGAAGAAACCGTTTCCGTCGTTGTCCGCCGCGATGTTGCTGACGAACCGGTTGTGGTCGTCTTTGATTTCAAAGCCGTTTCCGGAGTTCGAATCCGCGGTGTTCCCGGTGAGGTTGTTGTATGATGAGGCAATCATGGCTCCGGAATCGTCCAGCATGAACCCGTCGCCCTGGTTCCCGGCCGCGTCGTTCGAAACAAGGGAGTTGAACGAGCTATTGAACACGCCAAAGCCCATGTTCGCGTTGCCGTATGCGCTGTTCCCGCTCATGCGGGTGCCGTTCACCCCGGCCAGCGTGAAGCCGTCGTAGCAGGAGGCCGTCTCGCTTGGGCAGTAGACCTCCTTGCCGTAGCCGTTATCTGATGCCGTGTTGTTGATTAGCGTGTTGTTGTTCCCGCTGCAGGCCCAGGAGATGCACAATGGCTGGTCGAGGTAGAAGCCCGAGGCGCCGTTGCCCGTGGCGTTGTTGCCGGCGAGGTAGTTGCTGTCGTCGCGGATGTAGAAGCCGAACAGGTCGTTCTCGTATGCGATGTTGTTCGTCAGGTTGTTGTGCGAGCGGCGGGTGTCCTCATGGGCGCTGACTATGAACCCGCCCTCGAAGTTGAAGCTCGCCGAATTGGAATCCAGGACGTTGCCCTCGCCCCGGTAGACGAAGAAGCCGTAGCCCGCATTGCCGTCGGCCGTGTTGCCGCTCATCAGCGTACCGTTGGCCATGTCCAGGACGAAGCCGTTCATCGGGCAGGGGTATGTCCCCGGCAGGCACCGTGTGCCGTAGCCGTTCCCGGATGCGGTGTTGTTGATGAACACGTTGTTGTTCGCGTCGTCCCCGCCGGCCCAGAATATCACCGAGAAGCCGTTCGCGCCGTTGCCCGTGGCGTTGTTGCCCACGAGCCGGTTGTTGTCCTCGTTGTTCAGCTGGAAGCCGTCGAGGCTGTTGTTGAACGCGAGGTTCCCGGTCCAGTTGTTGTATGACTCGGGCATGTTCGCCTCGATCACGAATCCGCTGCCCAGGTTGCCGGTCGCGTTGTTGTCGGATATCCGCATGTGGCTGCTGTCCTGGAACTTGAAGCCGTTTTCGAGGCTGTTGCCGTCAGCCAGGTTGCGTTCGATTACCGCGTAATCGCATGATTCGGCAAGGAATCCCTGGTTGTTCCCTCTGGCCATGCTGTCCGTGACGAGCAGGTTGGGCGAATCCTCGAAAAGGAAGCCCCAGTTGTCGTTGTCCGTCGAGTTGCTCCGCCTCACGATGGCATTCTGCGAGGACACGTATGGGCCGTACTCGTTCTTGTCGAACGAGCAGTCCTCTATCGTCACATTGGCGGAGCCAGGCGCGCGGAGCGCATAGCCGGCCCCGTATACGAAAGTATACCCGGAGACCCTGCACCCGCGTATGGTCGCATTGGCCCCGTCCACCTGGATGCCGACGATATCCTCCATGTCGTTGTAGGAGCTTATCTCATAATCGTTGCACAGCAGCGTGACGCGGTCTGCGGTGATGTGCATGCAGTTGCCGCCGCTCAGCGAACCGGAGACGTCGTTCTGCAGGGAATAGGTCTCCCCGGCGACGCTTAGGTCCGAGCACGACGTCACGGGAGTAAGGGCGCTGGATGCGCCGGCCAATAAAACAAGTAGGATTGCGGGCAATACGTATTTGCGATTCATGGGGATGGTTCAACATTCAGGTTTAATAATTTGGCTTTGTCCGGTGGCGGAAAAAATAGGGCTATGGGCTATGGAATTGAAAGGGAGAGGAAGATGAAAATGAAAAAGGGAATGATGCCATCACCCTCATGTTCACACCTTCGGCAGGATACGGATGTGAGGTTTATGTGTTTTTTCTGCATCCGTTGGAAATCGGCATGCCGCCCCGTGGGCCGGACAAACAAATTAAAGGGTGCTTCGAGTAAGGGTTGCCATGCTCCTTTTTGCCGATGCCGCCGCAGTGTTTTCCGAGATAGAGAAGCGCAGCGGCCGGCTGGAGATGACCGATGTCCTCTCCACGCTTTTCAAGCGCGCCGAGGGGAAGGAAATCGGCAAGCTCGTATATTTCATACAGGGGATTGTCGCGCCGCCTTACGAGGGCATTGACCTCGGGGTGGGCGAGCGGTTCGCGATTGCCGCAATCGCGTCGGCGAGCGGGTATTCCGCAAATGATGTGGAAAAAAGCTACAAGAAGGGCGGGGACCTCGGCGACACCGCCGAGGCGCTCATGGCGAAAAGGAAGCAGACCGCGCTATCCACCACCGAGATGGGCGTCACGTACGTGTATGATGCCATGGTCAAAATCGCGAATGCCTCAGGCCAGGGCAGCCAGGACCAGAAAATCAAGCACCTGACCGAACTGCTGAACAATTCATCCCCGCTCGAGGCGAGATACATCGTGCGCTTCGTGCTGGGCAGGCTCCGCCTGGGCGTCGGGGACCCGACGATTCTGGACGCGATTTCGGTCGCGCATGCCGGGGACAAGTCGCTCCGCGAGCCGCTCGAGCGCGCATACAACGTCTGCGCCGACATGGGTTATGTGGCAGGGAGGTTCTACGAAAACCCGGATTCGATAATGGATTTCCACGTCGAGCCGTTCCGCCCGCTGATGCCCGCGCTTGCAGAGAGGGAGGATTCGCCGGAATCCATCATGGAGCGCCTCGGACGCTGCGGCGTGGAGATGAAGTACGACGGGTTCCGCCTGCAGTGCCACAAGAAGGGGAAGGAGGTCGAGCTCTATTCGCGCAAGCTCGAGCGCATGAGCCCGATGTTCCCGGACGTCGTGGCGGAGATACGGAAGCTCAAATGCAAGGACATCATATTCGAGGGCGAGGCGCTCGCCTACGACAAGAAGAAGGGGAGGTACTTCCCGTTCCAGCAGACCATGCACAGGCGCAGGAAGCACGGGATTGACGAGGCGTCGAAGGAATACCCGCTCAACCTGTTCGTCTTCGACGTGCTTTTCCTGGACGGGCAGGACATGACGGACGCGAGCTACCGCGAGAGGCGGGCGGCGGTCCAGAGGCTGTTCAAGGGCAAGGTCCTGCTGCCCAGCCAGATGAAGATTGTCAGGACGCCGCGCGAGCTCAAGAAGCTGTTCGACGAGGCCGTTTCATCGGGCCTTGAAGGCATAATGGCCAAGGACCTCGACGCGCCATACACCGCCGGGAAGCGGAAGTTCGCCTGGATAAAGCTCAAGAAATCCTACGGGAAGTCCGTGGACACCATCGACGGCGTCGTGGTCGGGTATTACCTCGGCCGCGGCTCGCGGGCCGAGTTCGAGTTCGGCGGCGTGCTCGTCGCCGTGTACAACCCCGACAGCGGGCACCTGGAGACCGTGGCAAAGGTCGCGACGGGATTCACCGAGGAGGAGATGGTGGAACTGCGCGAAGTGCTGGAGAAAATCAAGACGAAGGCGCCGCCGTCGAACCTCGATTGCAAGATAGAGGTCGATTACTGGGTGGAGCCGAGGTACGTGGTCGAGGTCGCGTTCGACGACATCACCCAGTCGCCCAACCACACGTGCGCCATGCGCGATGGGAAGGGCCTGGCGCTGCGGTTCCCGCGCATGACGAAGATGCGCCCGGACAAGGCCGAGAACGAGATAACGACGAGCAGCGAGGTCGCGAGGATGTTCGAAATCCAGCGGGCGCGCTCCTGAATGCATATGAAGCGGCGCGGGCGCGCGGCGCGTGACTCGCATATTTTAACCTGAGGGAGGAATGGATTGCATGAAAGTCGAATTGAAGAAGGTCCATCTGTCCGAAGCGAAGGAGAATCTCCTCTGCGTGTTCCTGATGCAGGACGAGGAGCCGCCATACGACGTAAAGCGCTTCCTGCATGATGTCAGGAAGCAGCGCTACGAGGGAAAGCTGCTCCAGACGTATTCCATTGACACGAGGGATGACGCTAAATTCAGGCACCTGCTCGTAGTGGGGCTCGGCAAGAAGGAGGAGTTCAAGGCCGATTACCTGCGCAGGGCGGCCGGGCTCGCCGTGAGGTATGCCGCATCGAGGAAAGAGGGCGTTGTCGCGATGCACCTTCCGAGCAATTTCATCGCACGGCACGAGCTTCTGGGCATGGTGCAGGCGATGGCCGAGGGCGCGATTCTTTCCTCATACAGGTTCTACGATTACAAGACGAAGAAGGAGGACCTGTTCGAGGTCGAGAAGGCGCACATAGTGAGCGAGGAGGACGTTGCAGCGGGAATAGCACGCGGCACGGTATTTGCGGAGGCGCAGAACTATTCGCGGAGGCTGGACGAGCAGCCTGCTAACGTCGCCACACCGGCGATGGTCGCTGCGGAGGCGAGGAAGCTCGCGAAGGAGCACAGCCTCGGAGTCATTGTATATGACCATCAGCGCCTCCGGAAGATGGGGATGGGCGGCATGCTCGCGGTCTGCCAGGGCAGCGTCCATGGGCCGCTCCTCATCAGGCTCGAATACAACAGGGGCAAGCGCCTCCCGCTCTACTGCATCGTGGGCAAGGGCGTCACGTTCGATTCCGGGGGCATCAGCATCAAGCCCTCATCCGGCATGCACGAGATGAAATACGACAAGAGCGGCGCAATCAACGTCCTTGGCGTGATGAAGGCCGTCGCACAGCTGAAGCTGCCGATCAGGCTGGTTGGAATCATGCCAATGGTGGAGAACATGCCATCAGGAAGCGCGCAGAAGCCGGGCGACATAATCACCGCGCACAACGGCAAGACAATCGAGGTGCTGAACACCGATGCCGAAGGCAGGCTGATACTCGCCGACGCGCTCAGCTTCGGGGCGCAGGAGAAGCCTGAGTGCATGATAGACATGGCGACGTTGACCGGCGCGATGGTCGTGAGCCTGGGAAGGCATGCGATTGGGATGTTCTCGGATGACGATGCGCTCTCGGACGCGCTCAGGGAGGCGGGCGAGGCTGTGCACGAGCGCGTGTGGAGGCTCCCGCTCTGGCCCGAATACGGAGAGATGATGAAGTCGGATTTCGCGGACATCAAGAACATCTCCGAAGTGCCGGAAGCGGGCTCGATAACTGCCGCGGCGTTCCTCAAGGAATTCGTGGGCGAGACGAGATGGGCGCACCTGGACATAGCCGCGGTGGACATGGTCAAGGGGCCGCACCCGTATCTCGAGAAGGGGGCGACCGGGACGGGCGTCAGGCTCGTTGCGGCGGCGCTCGAGCGCCTTTCGAAAAAGAAATAAAAAAGGATGGCAATCAATAGGGATTGGAGAGGTGAGCGGTTGACCAGGTACGCATTCAGCGAGATATCGATTGAATGGCTTAAGGAGAACGGTTTCTCCGAGGAGGACATCGACGAGCTTACAGAGGTCCTCAACGTCATCGAGACTAGGAAGAAGAGGGACGGGACCGGAATCAGGCTTCCGCAGGAGGACAACATGAGGGTCTCGACCCTGGTGTCCCTGCTCGAATCCATTACGGATGCCGAGGACAGGCCCATCTGCTTCGAGGAGAGCGGGCTCATCAACATACCGGACGAGGCGATGCAGTATTTCGAGGAGGATTTGGAGCTTGAAGAGCTCGAGCGCGTGACGATGAAGCTGCGGAAGGTCAAGTTTGCCCGGAGATACTCGGACCCGAGAAGAAGGGGCACGATGAAGGGCAACGACAGGTCCCGCCCGGCGTTATAGTATATTTTTTTCCCTATTTTCTTCTATTCTTCTAATCTTCTAATACGTTATCCTGAAATCGGTGAATTCTCCCGTGGCTGCGAGCCACCAGCTTTTTATCCCAGACACGCTCGCCCCCGCCGGCCCGTGCCCGCACCATTCAAGCAGCCTCTCAAGCGGCCCGTGCGCGCCCTCTGCCATCACTTCCACCGAGCCGTCCGGAAGGTTGCGCGCCCATCCCGTGATGCCGAGCCGCCTGGCTTCGCCTTGCGCCCCGGCGCGGAAGAACACGCCCTGGACATCCCCGATAACGATGATATGGAGCCGATAAGCCATGCGTGGTATATGCGGATTAAGGAATAGAAATATTACGGATGACACCTAGAGGTCCAACGGGCCGCCCGGCCTTCTGCGTGGGCCGACCGGCTGGAAATATTCCTCGAGTTCATGGAACTTCTCCAGGTTTGCCCTCTTAGCCGGGTCGAAACAATCATTCGGCACGAACCTGCCCTCATCGACTAGGTAGACTCCGGCCACCCATTCCTTCGGAAGCGTCCCCCCCAAGGCGTACGCCAGTTTATTCAACGTCGGTTTTCGGGCCATGCCCCGCTCGTTCATCATGTCGCGGAGGTCGCTGAGCGCATGGGGTGGCACGTGGATAATCAGGTGATGGGTGCACGAGCGGTGCCGCAGCAGAAGAAACCTCTTGAAGTCCTCGTTCCCGTCTTTTGCCTCGTTGACGTCCTGATGGACTGTAGCTGAATAGTCTATGTGGAGGCATTCCTTTATCCCGGTCCGGAAACCGGTCCGAAGAATTGATTCGCAGGATTCTTCGACGGTCCTGTGGATAAGGAGGTAACCGGGCCCGCAATTCCTGGATGCCAGATGAATGCGCAACTGGTCCACAATCGCATCGGCCTTGCCTGCAAGCGTTTCGGCGAGGGGCGGGGGAGGTTCGCACCGCATATATCCCGCTCTGATTGGCAATGCTGCGGCCGGTTTGGGGGGAACATCCTTCGGGGCGGGAGCCATGGGTGTTATAGGGTTGTAACAATTAATAAATTAGATGTTCGGACATTAAATACCACAAAATAATGGATGACAGAAAAACGCGTTTTACAGTCATTTGAATTCGGGGTCGTCCGCTATGTATCTGGAGATTTTCGGGTTCTGGGCCGCCGCGGCCTTTATGTCCTCCTTGAAAACCCGCGCCTCGCCCGCGCTGGCAGGGTTCCAGCTTGAGGAGCCTGCGCCCTTCCTCTTGAAACCCCTGCCGTTCTCGTAGGACATCTTGTAAGCGCCGTAGTCCTTCTCGATGGAATCCGAACTGAACAGTTCGACGAACTCCACCGGCTTGGCCTTCATAGGGGGTTCGGCTGTGGGGTCCCGGTTGCGCTCCAATGCGCGCCTCGTCAATTCACGGTTCCGGGCTTCGAAGTATTCATCCATCTCCTTCTTGGTGGATGTGCCGCTTGCCGGGACCTTAGCCATGCGTTATTGTTGTAGTAAACCTTTTATAAAGACATTACCTCATGATTTACCACTTAAAAAGCGAGCGAATCGCAGGAAAAGATTGGGGGATAGGAAAAGCCGAAAAGAAAAAGGAAAATAAAGGAACGACGGCTTCACTCGCCGCCCATGTCCATGCCGCCAGGCATTCCGCCCGGTGGCATGCCGCCCCTCGCGCCGCCCCTGGAGCTGATGATGTCATCAATCCTGAGGATGAGCCTCGCGGTCTCGGTCGCGGACGCCATGGCCTGCTTCTTGACCTTGGCTGGCTCGTAGACGCCCGACAATTTCAGGTCGCCGACCTTGCCGGCGATAACGTCGACGCCGACGGTCCTGCCGTCCTTTTCCTTGTGCTTGTTGCGGAGAGAGACGATTGTGTCGATGACATCCATGCCTGCGTTCTCGGCCAGCGCGCGCGGAATCGATTCCAGCGCCTCGGCGAATGCCTGGATTGCCAGCTGCTCGCGGCCGCCGATTTGCACGGCGTACGCCTGGAGCTCCCTGCTGATTTCCATCTCGACCGAGCCGCCGCCGATGACGTATTTGCCGTCTTCAAGCGCGCTTGAGACCGCCCCGCGCGCGTCGACTACGGCGCGCTCGACCTCGCTCACCACGTGGTCGGTCCCGCCCCGGACAAAGAGGGTGACGGATTTGGGGTCCTTGCACTGCTCGACGAAGACCATCGCTTCGCCTGCAATCTTGCGCTCTTCGACAAGCCCGGCGTGCCCGAGGGCCTCGTCTTTGAGGTCCTCGAGGCTCGATGCGATTGCCGCGCCTGTTGCCCTGGAAAGCTTCTCCATGTCGCTCTTCTTCACGCGGCGGATTGCCGCGATGCCCTTCTTGGAAAGGAAGTGCTGGACGAGGTCGTCGATGCCCTTCTGGACGAAAACGACATTCGCCTTCGTTGCGGCGATTTTCTCGACCATGTCCCTCATCATCTTCTCCTCCTGCTGGAGGAACGCCTCCATCTTGGAGGGGTCCGTTATCTCGATTTTCGCGTCGGTCTCGGTCTTCTCGATTTCCAATGCGGTGTCGAGAAGGAGGATTCTCGCGGCCTTCACGCTCTTCGGCATGCCGGAATGCACGATTTCCTTGTCGACGAGGACGCCGCGTATGAGCGAGGTGTCGAGCACTTCGCCGCCGGCCTTCTTCTCGATTTTTATGAGGTCCAAGTCGACCTTGAACTTGCCGTTCTTCTCCTCCGAAACCTGCATCACCGCATCTGATACGATGCTGGCGATTTTCTTCTTCTCGTCGTCGCTGCCGATTCCCTTGGAGCCCATCGCCACATGGGCAATTTTCGTCAGGACTTCCCTGTCGGTCGGCTTCACAGGCTCTGCAATCTTGGCAAGCACCTCTTCGGCCTTCCTCGAAGCGAGCTCGTAGCCCTTTATCACCACGGTCGGGTGGATGCCCTGGTTGAGGAGCTCGCCCGCGCGGTAGAGGAGGTTGCCCGCGATTACGACCGATGTGGTCGTCCCGTCGCCGACTTCCTTGTCCTGCGTCTTGGCCACCTCGACCATGAGCTTTGCCGCCGGGTGGTCGACGTTCATCTCCTCGAGTATCGTCGCCCCGTCGTTCGTTATCACGATGTCGCCCAAGTCCGAGACGAGCATCTTGTCCATGCCCTTGGGGCCCAGTGTCGTCTTCACGATGTTGGCCACCGCGTAGCCGATTGCGATGTTTACCCTCATCGCGTCCCTTCCCAAAACCCTGTTAGACCCTTCCGGGAGCACATAAACCTGCTCGCCGCTTACCTGTTTCGTCATACACCTTCACCTCTAAACAGCTCAAATCGAATCCCAGTTCTGATATTGAACATTTGATTCGGTATAATTCGTACTGAACTCATATTCGTAAAAATGTTTAAAAAACTAGCGAGGCGCCCCTGCGCTCCTGTTTTATTGGTTTGCTGGGGATTCCCTGTATATGGCAGTACGCATCCCCGCGCTCGCGGTTTCCGCCATCATCGCCATCATTGCGCTTTATTATCCGCTCCCTCTCGAAGAAAGGGCGCATGCCGTGCTCGCGATTTCAATCTTCACCGGCCTCGTGTGGTTCACCGAGGCAATTCCGCTCCATGCCACGGCGCTCCTTTCGACGGCGCTCCTGATTTTCACCGGGACTGCGCCGAAGGACGCCTTCTCGCCGTATTTCGCCCCGACAATCGTGCTTTTCTTCGGCGGTTTCGTGATTGCCCGCGCCCTCGAGAAGCACGGGCTGGACCAGCAGATTGCAAAGAGGTTCCTGTCCCGCTTCGGGAAGGACCCGAAGGTTTTCCTTCTCGGGCTGATGTGCGTGACGGCGTTCCTTTCGCTCTGGATGGCGAACACCGCCGCGACGGCCATCATGCTCCCGATAACGCTTTACGTAATAAAGAAGGGCAAGATGGAGAAGGGAAAATCCAATTACGCGAAGGCCCTCGTCCTCGCGATATCCTTCGCATCCACGATAGGGGGCATAGGCACGATTGTCGGCACGCCGCCGAACGGCATCACGGTGGCTGATTTGGCGGAGGCAGGCGTGCAGGTGTCGTTCTACGAATGGAGCTACCTCGCGATGCCTTTCGTCCTGCTGTTCATCCCGATAACGTGGGCAATCCTGCTCCGGGTGTTTCCGCCAGAAGTGAAAAGCGTGGAGATTGAGAAGTCCGCTGAGCCCTACACAAACGAGCAGAAACTCGTGCTCGCCGTCTCGCTCATGACGATTGCATTATGGGTGAGCATATCCGTGCATAACATCGCCGACGCGACTGTGGCGGTTTGCGCGGTCGTGGCGCTTTACGCCCTCGGCCTTCTCGAGACCTCGGACATGTCGAAGATTGACTGGGCTTCGCTCCTTATGTTCGGAGGGGGCCTCAGCCTCGGCGCGGCAATCGAGGCGTCCGGGCTCGGCGTTTACCTGGGCGGCCTGCTCGTGGGGTTCGTCACCGGCCAGGCGACATTGCTCCTGTACATATCGGTGCTTGCCTTCACGGTCGTCCTGACGCTCAGCGCGTCGAACACGGCCACGGCGGCGCTGATTGTCCCGATAGTCATCCCCCTGGCGAAGGCACTCGGAGTAGGCGTGAAGCAGCTCGGGGTGCTGGGGGGCATAGGCACTTCGCTCGATTTCATCCTCCCGGTCGGGACGCCGCCGTCCGCGATTTCGTATTCCACCGGCTATATCAGCGTCTCCGACATGGTGAAATCCGGGCTAATCGTCACCGCGGCGGGGATTCTGCTTCTGGCCGTGATGGCGTGGCTCTACTGGTAGGTTTTTATTTACTTATAATTAATGTATCTTTATGTCGATTCAAAAGCCGCAGACCAGGCAAGCCAACGGAAGGCCGGTTTCATTGGACGAGTTCTTCGATTTCTCCAGGAAAAGGGCGCCCGGATTCCTCGGGTACCAGCCCATAGAGGAGATAGACAGGCGCCCGCTCCGGCCCGGGGAGATGATGAGGATTACGGCCCTGATACGAGGGGACGGATACCGCGAGCAGGACATGGACTCGGTCGAGGCGAGGTGCGCGGCAGCGCTGGTCGTCGCGAGGGTCGGCCTTGAGGAGGCCCTGCCGGCTCTCCGGGACGCACTTTCGCGCGACATCACCGAGCCGCTGGTCAGGTGCACGCTCACATACGCGCTCGAATGCCTGAGCGGCATGGTCGCAAGGGGGACGGTCCCGGAAAAGGAACTCCAGCTCAAGCGCCTGCTCCGCATGCGCGATTCGGTGATACCGATAGAGCGAAGGTTCGCGGACATCGTCCTCGAGAAGGCGGACGTGAAGTACGGCACGGTGACGAGCTGGTAGGGCATCAGCCTCTAAAAACCTTCCAGCCATTCTTATTTCTGATTTCTCATGGACCTGGGCAAGAAGCTCCGCGAAGCGCTGGCCAAACTCACCGGCAAGCCGTATGTCGATGCGGACGACGTGAAGGCGCTCATCAAGGACCTCCAGCGCGTGCTGATTTCAAGCGACGTGAACGTCAAGCTAGTCCTCGCGCTCTCGAAAAGGATAGAGGAGCGGGCCCTCAAGACCGACAAGCTCGAAGCGCTTTCCCTGAAGGAGCACGTGACGAAAATCGTCTATGAGGAGCTCGTGTCGCTGATGGGGGCGAGCTATACGCCCCGCCTGGACAAGCACAGGATACTGATGTGCGGCCTCTACGGCAGCGGGAAGACGACGACATGCGCGAAAATCGCCCATTTCTACAAGACCAAGGGGCTTTCGGTCGCCTTAGTCGGCGCGGACACCGACAGGCCTGCGGCGCAGGAGCAGCTCGAGCAGCTCTCGAAGCAGGTCGGGGCGGCATTCTACACGATAAAAGGCGAGAAGGACCCCTCGAAAATCACCGCCGATGCGGTGAAGAGGTCGAAGGAGGAGGTCCTGATAGTGGACTCCGCCGGAAGGAACGGCTTCGACGGCCACCTTGTCGAGGAGCTGCGCGCGATTGCGGACGTCCTGAAACCGGACGAATGCTACCTTGTCGTCAGCGCGGACATCGGGCAGGTCGCGGGCAAGCAGGCCGGGGAATTCAACAGCGCCGTGCCTCTTTCCGGAGTCATCGTCACGAAGATGGACGGCTCGGGGAAGGGGGGCGGCGCGCTCAGCTCGGTCGCGGCGTCGGATTCGAAAATCGCGTTCGTAGGCGTCGGCGAGAAGCCCGCGGACTTCGAGACGTACAACTCGGAGAAATTCGTCGGCAGGCTGCTCGGCGTCCCGGACATCGGCGCCCTCATGGAGAGGATAAAGGAAATCCAGAAGGACACCGACATGTCCAAGCTGGAAGGCGAGGAGCTGACGATAGAGACGTTCTATGAGCAGCTCAAAGCCGCGAAGAAGCTCGGGCCCCTTGGCAACGTGTTCTCCATGCTCGGGGCCGCGGACGTGCCCAAGGAGATGGTGCAGCAGAGCGAGGAGAAGCTCAAGAAGTTCGAATCCATGATAAATTCCATGAGCAGGTCCGAGAAGAAAGACGCCGCCCTGCTCAAGAACAGCCCGCCTCGCATCGCGAGGATTGCGCGGGGGAGCGGGTGCACCGAAAAGGAGGTGCGCGAGTTCCTCTCGCAGTTCGAGAAGATGGAGAAGATGATGGGGATGTTCAAGAGGAACCGCGGCTTCAGGAAGAAGATGGAGAAGATGATGAAGGGCGGCATTCCCGGCATGGGAGACATGAAGATGGTCTAAATGGACTTGCACGAAACGGTGAAAAGGGCGAAGGTGCCCGCCATCGCGATGGCGGCGGTTGCTGTCTGCGGGGAAGTCGCGATGTTATACAGCGGCATCGCAGGCACCGCGGTTTTCCTATTGCAGATAATCCTGCTCGTCTATGCGGGCAACCTCACCGAGAGGAAGTACTGGGCGGGATTGGCGCCTGCCGGAGGCGTGGGCGCGCTTGCGGGGATAATCGGCGCGCTTTCGGCGTCACTGGCTCATTCGGCCATCATCCTGGCCATCCACATATTCGCCCCGTGCCCGAGCTGCCTGCCCTACGGCATCCTGGACGCCCTCAGGGATTTCGTGACGGGCGGCGCGTTCAACGCGTTCTTCTGGGCAATCGTGGGATTCGCCCTTGGAGTGATTGGCGCATTGATTCCAACGAAGAAGGAAGGGTTCATCGACATAAGCGAACTGCCGCCCGACTGGTGAATCGCGGGCGGGATTCGAAAACGAGCTCAGGCCGGGCCTTTTTTCGGCTTATTCTTCGCGCCCTTCGGGGGCTCGCCCTTGGGCCCTTTCGGGTCGTACACCATGTAGATTTCATCCAGGTAGGTGTCCTCGTACTTGCCCCATTCCGGAAGCACGCCCACCTTGCGGAAGCTCTCCTTCTCGTACAAATGCACCGCGGCCTCGTTGTTCGAGTATACGGACAGGTAGATGCTGTGCGGCTTGAAAAACTTCTGCGATTCTGCAATAAGCATGCGCAGAAGCGTCGTGCCGAGATGCACGCCGCGGAAATCCTTGGCAACATAAAGGCTTAGGCAGACGTTGTCGCGCTCGCGCTTCTCCATCCTCTGCGCCACCGCCCGCGCGATGATGCGCCCGTTGAAGTCGCAAACCCACATTATCATGTCGCCGCGGTTGATTTTGTCCAGGCTTTCGCGCCCCATCTCGTTCTCCTCAATCGGGTTCACATAGCGGTCGAAGGCAATCAGGGCGCTCTCGCGGACGAGCTCGTTGAGGAACTGCCTGAGCTTCGGGAAATCATCACGCGTGATTGTGCGGACCACGATTTTGCGGCCGTCGCTCAGGTCCAACTCGCGCCTGAAGAGGAACGATTGCTGGAACAGGCGCTCGTAATACCCGGCCCCGGCCACGCTGACGAGCGAAGAGAGGATTATCGGGATTATCACCACTTCGATGTTGAAGCTTGCGGGCCCGGGATAGAGAAGCACGAATGTTGCCAGCGTCGCGCTCAGTATGTCGCGGGGAATCATGACCGCGAGCAGGAGGTCCTCGTTGTGCTGGGACACCTTCAGCAGGTTCGCCGCCAGAAGTATGAGGCACCGGCAGAAAAGGATGGTGACTATCAGCATCGCCGCAAGGAGCAGGTTGCCGGGGTCGGTGAGCAGCTCCTTGCGGCGATGCTGATAGTCACCATCCTTTTCTGCCGGTGCCTCATCTTTCTGGCGGCGAACCTGCTGAAGGTGTCCCCAGCACAACGAGGACCTCCTGCTCGCGGTCATGATTCCCGCGACATACTGAGCGCGACGCCGCAACGTTCATCTTCTCTATCCCGGGCCCCACAAGCTTCAACATCGAAGTGGTGATAATCCGATGATCCTGTCTTCGCTCGTCAACATAACCGGAACCGACTGTACGAGCGCCTGTTCCGCGATCGACCCCTCTTCAGGCGCGAGTGGACCTAGACGACGGCCGGCAAAATGCGTGGTCCGCACGATCACGCGTGATGATTTCCCGAAGCTCAGGCGGTTCCTACAACGAGCTCGTCCCGAGACGCCTTCGACCGCTATGTGAACCCGATTGAGGAGAACGAGATGGGGCGCGAAAGCCTGGACAAAATCAACCGCGGCGACATGATAATGTGCGGTTTTGCGACTTCAACAGGCACATCATCGCGCGGGCGGTGGCGCAGAGGATGGAGAACGCGAGCGCGACAACGTCTGCCTAAGCCTTTATGTTGCCAAGGATTTCCGCGGCGTGCGTCTCGGGGCCGCCTGCGCATGCTTATTGCAGAATCGCAGAACTTGCACAAGCCGCACAGCATCTACCTGTCCGTATACTCGAACAACGAGGCCGCGGTGCGTACGAGAAGGAGAGCTTCCGCAAGGTGGGCGTGCTTCCGGAATGGGCGAGTACGAGGACACCTACCCCGTGGATGAAATCTACATGGTGTACGACCCGAAAGGGCCGAGGGCGAGCCCCCGAAGGGCGCGAAAGATGAGCCAAAAAAGGCCCGGCCTGAGCTCGTTTTCGATCCGCCCGCGATTCACCAGTCGGGCGGGGTCGTTTATGTCGATGAACCCTTCCTTCTTCGTTGGAATCAATGCGCCAATCACTCCAAGGGCGAATCCACGATTGCCCAAAGAACGCGTTGAACGCGCCGCCGTTAGCAAAATCCCTGAGGCATCCAGGATGCCGTAGGGCAGGCGGCTCGGGCACGGACAATATGTGGATGGCCAGGATGATGGCCGATGAGCCAGTGACACCGAAAGCGCCGGATTATCCGCCAAGCGCGCGCCCACGCCTCCGGCAGGCGCCGATCCGCCCAGTACTTCCTCTGCGTAAGTCTGCACATAGACGAGCAGGATTATGTGCAATAAAAAGTTGGTGCTCAATGCCGCTGTCTCCGCGGGCGCCCAGCCGAACCACCGCCATCGCGATGGCGGGCGCCTTCGCCCCTTTTAGCCGTTTCGTGCAAGTCATTTTAACCATCTTCATGTCTTCCATGCCGGACATCCGGCCCTTCATCATCTTCTCCATCTTCTTCCTGAAGCCGCGGTTCCTCTTGAACATCCCAGATCATCTTCTCCATCTTCTCGAACTGCGAGAGGAACTCGCGCACCTCCTTTTCGGTGCGCGCGCTCCCCGCGCAATCCTCGCGATGCGAGGCGGGCTGTTCTTGAGCAGGGCGGCATCTTCTTCTCGGACCTGCTCATGGAATTTCCCTCATGGATTCGAACCTGAGCTTCTCCTCGCTCTGCTGCACCATCTTCCTTGGGCACGTCCGCGGCCCCGAGCATGGAGAACACGTTGCCAAGGGGCCCGAGCTTCTTCGCGGCTTTGAGCTGCTCATCAAACGTCTCCATGGTCAGCTCCTCGCCTTTAGCATCTGGACATGTCGGTGTCCTTCCTGGATTTCCTTTTTGCCTGTCTCCATGAGGGCGCGAAGTCCGGGACGCCGAGCAGCCTGCGAGCGAATTTCTCCGAGTACGTCTCGAAGTCCGCGGGCTTCTCGCCGACGCCTACGAACACGAGATTTCGATCCGACGCCGCGACCGAGCTGAGCGCGCCGCCCCCCTTCCCCGAGCCGTCCGTCTTCGTGACGATGACTCAGAAAGCGCGCGCTGTTGAATTCCCCGGCCTGCTTGCCCGCGACCTGCCCGATGTCCGCGCTGACAAGAAGGTATTCGTCCGTTTCAGGACGTCCGCAATCGCGCGCAGCTCCTCGACAAGGTGGCCGTCGAAAGCCGTTCCTTCCCGCGGAGTCCACTATCAGGACCTCCTCCTTCGACCTCTTTACCGCATCCGCAGCAATTTTCGAGGGGTCCTTCTCGCCTTATCGTGTGAATCCGCCCCCGACCTGCTTGCGATGCTGCTCGAGCTGCTCCTGCGCCGCCGGCCTGTCGGTGTCCGCGAGGGCGACCGAAAGCCCCTTGGTCTTGTAAATGGGCGATTTTCGCGGCACTGTAGATCATCTTACAAGGTTCCCGTACAAGCCGCATCGTTGTCCTGTGCTTGTCCAGGCGGGGCGTATCGCTCCGCCCCATCAGTGACACGAGCTCCTCATAGACGATTTTCGTCACGTGCTCCTTCCAGGAGAAGCGCTTCGAGCTTGTGGTTGGACCGCTACCTCTATCCTTTTCGAGAGCGCGAGGACTAGCTTGACGTTAGCATCTTGAAATGACCGCGCGTGTCGTAAGCACCACGTCGTCCGCATCGACGTACGGCTTGCGGGTGAGTTTGGCCAGCGCTTCGCGGAGCTCCTTGCCCAGGTCCATGAGAAATCAGAAATAAGAATGGCTGGAAGGTTTTTAAGAGCTAGATGCCCTACCAGCTCGTCACCGTCCAGTACTTCACGTCCGCCTTCTCGAGGACGATGTCCGCGAACCTTCGCTCTATCGGTATCACCGAATCACGCATGCGGAGCAGGCGCTTGAGCTGCAGTTCCTTTTTCCGGGACCGTCCCCTTTGCGACCATGCCGCTCGGCATTCGAGCGCGTCATGTGAGCGTGCACCTGACCAGCGGCTCGGTGATGTCGCGCGAAAGTGCGTCCCGGAGAACCGGGACAGCCTCCTCAAGGCCGACCCTCGCGACGACGAGCGCTCCGCGCACCTCGCCTCGACCGAGTCCATGTCCTGCTCAGCCATCCGTCCCCTCGTATCAGGGCGTGGACTCCTCATCATCTCCCCGGGCCGGAGCGGGCGCCTGTCTTATCTCCTCTATGGGCTGGGTCAAATGCGGCACGCTTTTCCTGGAGAAATCGAACTCGTCCAATGAAACCGGCCTTCCGTTGGCTTGCCTGGTCTGCGGCTTTTGAATCGACATAAAGATACATTAATTATAAGTAAATAAAAACCTACCAGTAGAGCCAGCCATAGCGGCCAGAAGCAGAATCCCCACCGCGGTGGCGATTTAGCCGATTTCACCATGTCGGAGACGGCTGGTGTCCACGTGGAATACGAAATCGCGGACGGCGGCGTCCGAACCAGGGAGGATGAAATCAAGCGAATGCCCCATGCCCCCCCGGCGCCCCGAGCTGCTTCACGCCTACTGTCAGTGCCTTCGCCAGGGATGACTATCGGGACAATCAGCGCCGCCGTGGCCGGTGTTCGACGCGCTGAGCGTCAGGACGACCGTGAAGGCAAGCGCCCATATGTACAGGAGCAATGTCGCCTGGCCGGTGACGAACCCCACGAGCAGGCCACCCCAGGTAAACGCCGAGCCCGGACGCCTCGACATTGCCGCGCCGAGGCTGAGGCCCCTCCGAACATAAGGAGCGAACCCCAGTCATTCTTCGACATGTCCGAGGTCTCGAGAAGGCCGACCCACGTGCGTCGCAATGTTATGCACGGATATGCTCACCCATAATGCAATCGTCATGAGCGAGACGGCGAGCACGAGTTTCTGCTCGTTTGCGGCTCACGGACTTCTCAATCTCCACGCTTTTCGCTTCTGGCGGAACGCCCCAAGCAGTTGCCCACGTTATCGGGATGAACAGCAGGACGAAAGGCATCGCGAGGTAGCTCCATTCGTAGAACGACACCTGCACGCCTGCCTCCGCCAAATCACACCGTGATGCCGTTCGGCGGCGTGCCGACAATCGTGCCTATGCCCCCTCCTATCATGGATGCGAAGGATATCGCGAGGACGAGGGGCCTTCGCGTAATTCGATTTTCCCTTCTCCATCTTCCCCTTCTTTATTACGTAAAGCGTTATCGGGAGCATGATGGCCGTCGCGGCGGTGTTCGCCATCCAAGCGAAAGGAACGCCGTCATGCACATCAGCCCGAGAAGGAAAACCTTCGGGTCCTTCCGAAGCGGGACAGGAACCTCTTTGCAATCTGCTGGTCCAGCCCGTGTCTCGAGGGCGCGGGCGATCACAACCGCCCGAAGAAAAGCACGATTGTCGGGGCCGAAGATCGGCGAGAAGGCGTCCTTCGGCGCAGTCCCGGTGAAAATCAGGAGCGCCGCCGAAAGGAGGCGCGTGGGCGTGGAGGCGGAATTGCCTCGGTGAAGCCACGAGGCCGGTGAAGATTGAAAATGGCCGAGCACCGGCATGCGCCTTTTCTCGAGAGGGAGCGGATAATAAAGCGCGATGATGGCGATGATGGCGGAAACCGCGAGCGCGGGGATGCGTACTGCCATACAGGGAATCCCCAGCAAACCAATAAAACAGGAGGACGCAGGGGCGCCTCGCTAGTTTTAAACATTTTTACGAATATGAGTACAGCATACGAATTATACCGAATCAAATGTTCAATATCAGAACTGGGATTCAAGAAGTTGAGCTGTTTAGAGGTGAAGGTGTATGACGAAACAGGTAAGCGGCGAGCAGGTTTATGTGCTCCCGGGAGGGGGCCTAACAGGGTTTTGGGAAGGGAGCCGCGATAGAGTGACGGAACCCGCAATCGGCTACGCGGTGGCCAACATCGTGAAGACGACACTGGGCCCCAAGGGCATGGACAAGATGCTCGTCTCGGACTTGGGCGACGTCGGTCGTAAGCGAACGACGGGGCGACGATACTCGAGGAGATGAACGTCGACCACCCGGCGGCAAAGCTCATGGTCGAGGTGGCCAAGACGCAGGACGAGGAAGTCGGCGACGGAACGACTCCCACATCGGTCGTAATCGCGGGCAAAGCCCTACCACGCGGGCGAGCTCCTACAAACCAGGGCATCCACCAACCGTGGGTGATAAAGGGCTACGAGCTCGCTTCGAAAGCCGAGGTGCTTGCCAAGTTGCAGAGCCTGTGAAGCCGACCGAGGCAGATCCTGACGAAAATTGTCCATGTGGCGATGGGCTCCAAGGGAATCGGCAGCGACGACGAGAAGAAGAAAATCGCCAGCATCGTATCAGATGCGGTGATGCAGGTTTCGGAGGAGAAGAACGGCAAGTTCAAGGTCGACTTGGACCTCATAAAAATCGAGAAGAAGGCCGGCGGCGAAGTGCTCGACACCTCGCTCATACGCGGCGTCCTCGTCAACAAGGAAATCGTGCATTCCGGCATGCCGAAGAGCGTGAAGGCCGCGAGAGCTCCTTCTTCTCGACACCGCATTGGAAATCGGGGGAGAAACCGAGACCGACGCGAAAATCGAGACATCGGACCCCAAGATGGAGGCGTTCCTCCAGCAGGAGGAGAAGATGATGAGGACATGGTCGAGAAAATCGCCGCAACTTCGAGGGCGATCTCATTTTCGTCCAGAAGGGCATCGACGACCTGCGTCCCACACTTCCTTTCCAAGAAGGGCATCACGGCGTGAAGAAGAGCGACATGGAGAAGCTTTCCAGGGCAACAGGCGCGGCAATCGCATCGAGCCTCGAGGACCTCAAAGCGGCGAGTCGGCACGCCGGGCTTGTCGAAGAGCGCAAGAGTACAGCGAACGATGGTCTTCGTCGCATGCAGGGACCCGGAATCCCGTTCCGCCCCTGCTCTTTGTCCCGGGGCGGGACCGACCACGTGGTGAGGGCGAAATACGTACGCCGTCGTCGACACGCGCGGGCGTCTCAAGCGCGCTAGAGCGAGATACTTG
>CAVTHI010000003.1:0-52757 GCA_963734525.1 uncultured archaeon
ATTATTGAAAATATCGTATCCGCTGCTTGTGACGGAGAAACCGTCACCGCCCATCATCGACCCGATGCCGTTGCGGTCGGCGAGGTTGCCGCTGAAGTTGCTGTACCGGGCGGAGATTTCGTAGCCATAATTGGAGTTGTTGTACGCAATATTGTCAGCCAACGCCGAGTATTCGGACGGGAACCCCATGGCTGCCGAGAGGAAATACCCCGTGCCGCCGTTCATGGTCGCATTGTTGCCCGCAAGGTAGGTGTAGCTGCTCCAGATCCTGAAGCCGGATGCTGTGTTGTTGTATGCTACGTTGTCCGTGAGGTTATTGGTGTAGATGGGGGCTGAAGATTCCAGATTGTAGCCGAAAAAGTCGTTGTTTTCGGCGCGGTTGGAGTATGCCAGGGTGTTGACGGTATTGATGATTTGGATTCCCGAGGGGTTGTTGGGTCCGTGCATGTCGGTGGCGTTGTTCATGTAGAGGATGTTGTCATCGACCGGGCCGCCCACGCTGCCATCGAGCTGGAACCCGGCGCATCCTGCGCCCGCGGTCTGGCAGTCGCCCTGGGCAAGGTTGAATGAGAGGTTGTTCCTTGAGGAGCCGTCGGCTACGTAGAACCCGGCCCCGTCATTGGAGGTAGCAGAGCAGCCGGAGATGTTGTTGTCGCTGCTTAGGTACAGACGGAATCCGAATCCGTTGTCCGATGCATTGTTCCCGGTCAGCGTGGCCATATCGGAGCTGGAAAGAGTGAAGCCGCTGGCTGCGTTGTTGGATGCGGTATTGTCGATGATGCTGCCGTAGGTGTTTCCGGTAACATAGAATCCGTCGGTCCCGCTGGTGGTGACCGTGTTCCCGATTATGTCGGTTTCCGGTGAAGCGCAATAGATTCCGTACCCGGGGCTGTCGAAAACGCTGTTGTTGAATACGGTGCTGCCGTTGGCGTAACCGGACAGGAATATGCCGAAATTGTTGTCATGGACTATATTTTCGCTGATATTGTTGGATAAGCCGTCCACGACGATGCCCATGTCGTTCGAATAGATGGTGTTGTTGAATATCGTAGTGTTCTGGGAAGCGTCCGCGTCGTATCCGGTGATTGCAGCCCCATACATGGTGTTGTTGAAAATTGTGTTATTGGATATACGGGTGTCGTTCGTCCGGACGTCCGAATAGATGCCCGCGGAATATCCGGAAATGCCCGCGCAGTTCTTTACGGTCACGTTAGTCAGGCTTGAATTGATGAATATGCCAACTGCGAGGTCCGGGCTGTCGTTATGGGTTATCGAATAGCCGTCGCAGTCCAGGACCACATCCGGCGCGTTTATCCAGATGCAGGCATGGTAGGCGGTATACAGGACTTCGATTGGCGCGCCCTCGAGGTTCTGTTCAAGGACTGTTTCCCCGGACTCGGTTATCTCCCGGCATCCGGGCTCGTCTAATTGGAAGACGCCGAATTCGCGGTACGGATTGAAGCTGAATTGGATAAATGTGCTTACGTTTGAGGCGCGGATGAAATTGCCGGCTTCGTCAACGCTCTGGCTATCAAGAGGGCTCCACATGAATCCATCCCACTGAAGGACGCGGAGGCGGCTTTCATTGAAGCCGGACGCCTCGGCGTCGGTGTAGTGGAATAGCAGTTCGCTGATGTTCTGCGGCACTCCGGCATCGTTCATGATCCGCACATACTTGTCGTGGAAAGGGGTGTACCCGAAAGGCGCCGCGCCCGGCGAATTGGTGGCGTTGATGGTGAGGTCGACGAAGTACGACATGGAAATCGAGGTCGTGTTGAAGAAGGTCGTGTTGATGGTGGTGTTTATCATCGAGGACGAGAAGTCGCCATAGCCGTCCATGCCCAGGTTGGAATACAGCGTGTTATTGACGAAGGAGTTGTTCTGGTCCGCGGTGCCATCCGCGTAATAATAGATGCCGGACTGGTTGTTGCCGTGGACGAGGTTGTTGCTGAACACGTTGTCGTTCTTGTCTATCCAGCCCACTTCAGTGCTGAAATGGATGCCATTTAGCGCATTCCCATAGATGTGGTTCCCGTCGACGCTGTTATTGAAGAAGACATTGACGCTGGCATCGACGAAAAAGCCGTTCCGGCCGTTGTCGCACAGGGTATTGTTGCGGAATTCGTTGCCGAACGTGTCCCCGTAGAAGAAGAACCCTTCCCTTCCGGAACCGCAAACGGTGTTGTTGGACACGCTGCTGTATTCGAATTCGCTCAGGACGAACCCCTGGTTGTAGTTGCCGGAGCCGGAGTTGTTGAAGACGCGGCTGGAAGTGCTTTCAATGTGCATGCTCGCGTTGTTGTCGCTGGCGTTGTTGAACGAGACGTTCGAGTCTGTGGCGATGATGATGAAGCCGTAGCCCTTGTTGTCCGTGGTGAAGTAATTGGGGTGGGTGTTGTTGAAGGCGGTGTTGTTGAAAATCGAGCCGTTGGTTATCGAGATGTACATGCCCGTCGAGTAGTTCGACATGATGCAGTTGGAGACGGTGACGTTCCCAAGCGCCCCGCCGTAGATGGCGAACGTGAGGTTGGTCCCGTTGTGGGTTGCGTTTCCGGTTATCGAGTATCCCTGGCAGTCCAGGTGGACGTCGGATGAGCTTATCACGATGCAGGCGGTGTTGTTGCTGGGCGCCAGCTGGATGGGGGAGCCTTCCAGGTCGGATGTCACGTTGTATTCGCCCGGCGCGGATATCATCATGCAGTCGGTGACGTTGTGGTTGGTAAATCCGTTGAATAGCCCGATCTGCGTATTGTTGTTAGCATCTGGGAGGGTTAGCGAGGCGGATATGCTCCTTGAGTACAAATCAGGCGTGTCGTTCAGGAGGAACGAGCCGGATTCGTTGAAAAGCCACATCTGGATCGAGTGACTCGTCTATCAATGCCCCCTCGGCCGCGCCCCAGGACATATTCAGGTCGAAGGTTCGCGTGGTGGGGAAATAGTAGGGGATGTACGTGATATTGAACGACTTGTTCGCGAATGCCACGAGCCCGGACGATGGTGGCGGGGGGGACGGGTAATAGCTTATCGCGCCCCAGGTGTGGTCGCCCCAGTGGTATATGGATGCGTTCGCGGCCTGGCTCCCGTCAGCCTTGCCCAGAAGGACGTCGTTCATGTCTATCAGAAGGCCGCTCCCACCGGAGGGGTAGGAGAGGTCTTGGGCGTTGCCGAGCAGGCGGTCGCGGTCGAATTCAAGGATTTCCCCGAAATAGTTCGCGTCCCGGACCCCTGCGCCGGTGTTGTTCGCTATCAGGTTGCCGCTGAGGTTGAGGTAAACGTAGCCGGAGGTGACGTTCACGCCGTAGATATTGCTTGCCAGCGTGTTATTCGTGAGGTTGATTGTGCGCTTGTACGAGCTTGTCGAGTCGATTAGCACCGCGGAGCCGTAGTCGCGGACATCGCAGTTCATTATCGTGAGGTTGAACCAGTCCGGGTAATCATCATGCCCGTTCACCATGATGCCGGACGTGTCGGCCGAGTCGTCGTTGGCGATGCTGTGGCCCGCGCAGTCCAATGTGACGTTATCGCTCGCGATGATTACGCACGCCTTGTAGCCGTTGGTTCCGGTGTTAGGCGCGCCGCTAAGGTTGCCCCCCAGCGAGTATGCGCCGGAAGCGCCGATGACCGTGCAGCCGTTCAGCGTGTCGTTCGCGGTCATGTTGAGCCCGAGGTAATCGAAGTATATGGCTACCGACAGGACGGATGTGGCCCTGCACCGGAGCACGGGGTTGTCCGGGTCATGCTCGACGTAATCCTTGACGTCGCACTCGAACATGGTGTCGGAGGTCGGCAGGAGCAGGCCGGAGTCGCTGCAGACGGTCGTCCAGGTTCCGCTGCTCTGGTTGTACCATTCCCGGATAACCGAGCCGATGAGTCCGAGGCCAGCCCGCATCTCGCATTTGAAGTTCGAACCGTTGATTGCCGTCCCGGGCGGGATTCCGGTGGCCCATGAAGCGTTAACGCCGTATGAGGTCGTCACGAGCTTGGTGGCGTAATTGTCGTCGCTGGCATTCACGAGGGAAAGGACGTCGTTTCCGTCGGAATCATAAGCCCAATCCGTCGGCCCCCTTTCCGCGAAGCCGGGGTCCGCCGGGCCCAGTTCTATCGTATATTCCAGGCCCGGGGCGATGTCCATCAGGAATTCCCATTCGCCCAGGCACTGCCTGCCTTCGAAATCCCAGTCCCGGCATTTATAGAGCTCGTAGCCTTCCGCAGTCACGCTTACCGTCGCGCCCGAGAATTCAAGCTTCGAGGGGTCGATAGCATACACCCGCGACCAGGCCTTGCCTTCCGGGGCAGGGACGTCGTCCGGGAAATCCAGGCCGAGCGAGGAATTCGTGGAATTCAGGCCGGTAAAGGCGATTTCTGTTATCGGGGATTCGTCGAACTTGACCTTGAGCACCCCGCCCTTGCGCTTGTTTTCCGCCTTGTGCTCGTTCCCTTTCGCGTCGAAAACGCGGATTGATGGCGGTTCTCCGGCGGAATCCGCTGTTTCAGTAACGGAATCGGTTGTTTCAGGCTCAAGCGTCGGCTCGACGGACGGGATGCTTTCGTTCGTGTCGTTCAGCTCAGGCACTTCCTTATCGAGACCGTCCCCGGATGGAACGCTCGCCAAGGAAGATGGCGGCACATCGCCGACCTTGGCCATGAGGCTGATTGTCTCTCCGGCCATCGGAGGCCTCGGAAGCGCGATTATCGCCCACTGGCCTTCGCTCATTCCGATAAGCGAATATGTTACGGGCGTGGCCATCCCGTCTGGCGACATGAATGCCACTGCAAGGTTCGAGAAATCCTGCGCGAACCCCTCCTGGTAGGATACTTCGATGATGGAGGGGTCGTTGGTCTTTTCGAACGATCCGCCCCCGTCCGAGGAGGAAAGGATATTGAGCGAATAGCCCGTATTTTCCGGGAGGGTCGCGTTCAGGACTATCCATGCGCCGTCGGCCTTGTCCACCACCATGTAGGGCGCGTTGTAGGTCCCATTATCCGCGACCACCTGGAGCACTAAGTCAGAAAAATCTCCGCTGAGGCCTTCGAGGTATGTGAGGTTGATGAGCTGGGTTATGGCAAAAACTATTCCAAGGGCCCAGAGAGCGGGTTGGTTCATGGTCTTCCTCCCTTTTCTTTCTGCTTCCTGAGCCTTTTCAGGATGATATAGATGGGCAGAAGAATCAGGAGAAATAGCATGGGCAGGCAGCAAGGGAACTCCGGCTTTATAATTATCTGCGGGATTTCTTCAATCAGGGGGGGCTTTGTCTCGTTCCCCGGGGGCCCGATGCATTTTTCCACCCTGAAGACCTCGGTGTTCGAGCAGTTCATCATGTCCTTGCACGACTGGTACCTGTATCCGTCAGTGCACTGCCCCCATTCGCTGCAGTATAGTATGATGTCGCACTGGGTTATGTTGGTCCCGTTGCCCTCTGGGGGCTCGATTGGCGGGGTGATATTTCCCGTCTGGTTCCAGTAGGGTGTGTGTGTTCCGCCTCCGCCGCCTGTCGGCGGATGCGGTGGGGTGCCATTCGTCGGGTTGCAGAGCAGGTCGACTGTCAAATAGTAATCCACGTCCGTTCCGTTCCTGGTCGGGAGCATCAATTGGAAATCGAACAATGAGCCGTTGAATCCGGCCTGGTCCGCAACGATGCCGGTGATGAAAACGAGGTTATCCGCCTGATCCTGAAGGTATCCGAGCCGGAACGTTGCCGGAATGGAGGAGCTCGTATAGGTTGTCGGGACGCCGGTTATCGTGCCGAATGCCCCGGTGTCGAATGTCGTGGACATCGTGAATGTCGAGGTCGCGTTCTGGCTGTTGCGCGCGATGAAATCGTCGAGCGTGGTCTGGTTGCCGCGGGAAAGCGAGATGATTGAAGTTGATGAGTTTGAGAACAGGAGGAACAGAGCATCGACGCCGTTGGCGCATGACGCCGAGCCGGTGCTTATAGTCAGGCATGTCAGGTTCCCGGGCGTCGCCGTGAGGGTGACCGGAGCGAACGGGGACGCGGATGCCTGCCCGCAGACGCCGTGCCAGGTGGAATTAGAATCCTGGCTCGCATTGACAGCGCTTACGTTCCCCCCTTCCGTGCCCACCTGGGCGTAGGCGATTGAAAGCAGGATGAGGAAGAGGAGTGCGGTGGATTTCATCCGCGCGCCCTCACTTCTTCTTAGCGGGCTTTTTCGTCAAATAGAAAGCCGCAACAGCCAGTATGACCAGCACCACAAGCGCCGCACCAATAAGAATCAGCGGGAACTCCCCTGCGCTCTCAAGGGGGACTATGTATTCTGCCTTTTTCAGGAGGAAGCCCTGCCTTCCGCCGTAATCTATGAATACGCTCGCGTTCTTGTTCGCCGAGAGGTCCTCTGGCGTAAGCTCGAGGGGGAACTCCTCTATGGCCATCGAGCCGGGGGCAAGCTCCTTGACTCCCGAACTGCTTATGTTCGTGGGCGAGCCGCCGTACCGGACGGACAGCTTCGAGAACACGTAAGCCTTCTCTGCGCCGTTGTTCTTGATTGTGACCAGGACGCTTTTCTTCTCGGCGTCATACCGGGCCATCTGCACCGTGACGTTCGAGCTGTCGGTATAGCTTATGGTAGTCAGCTGGCCGTCGAAGGAGGTGAATTCCTCCAGTGATTTCTTGAACGAACCGTATTTCACTAGCACCGACGCGGTCACGGTCCCTTCAGGGACGGTTGAAAGGTCGAGCGCGTATTCAGAGCCCTGCGTCTCGCCACGCTCTATGAGCCTTGTCTCCTGGCCGCCGAAGCTCTTGAAGTCCGCCCCGTCGACCTTGACCCGGACCTCCATCGTGTAGTAGGCCGCGCCTTCGCCCTGGTTGTCCACGCTGACCATGACTTTCTTGGATTGGGTGTTATAGGCCGTTTCCGTTATCTTGAGGACCGGCTTGTAGGAAGGCATGCGGAACGTGTCGAGTGTCAGGACCCCGGTTCCTGCCGATGGTATCACCTGGGCGAACTTTACCGTGATTCCGAAGGTCTTGTTCAGGCCCTCGTCCGCGAATTCGGTCTTCATGCGCTCGCGCATGTCGTAAATCGGCACGACAAGTTCGTTGCCGACCAGCATGACGCCGCTCAGCTTATTGTCGCGGACGCTCTGCTTGATGAAATCGTACGTGACCTGCGGGACGAGCCTGCCGGTAAGGATAATCGGCTGGTCCCCGGCGGTCATCGCGTCCTCGACGAACGAGCCGTCGACGACCAATGCGCGGCTGATGGAGAATTCGCGCATCATCCTGCTGGCTATGACTATGTTGTCCTCGTATTTGTCCTCGCCCTTGCCTATTATTTCAGGGTTCAGGGACGCCAGCTCGGCCTTGACCTGCTGGTCCACGAGGCCGTAGATGATTACCTTCTTGTTGCCTATGATTTCCTTGATTTGCGCGACGTTGTCCTTGTTCGTGAGAAGCACGTATGCCTTTATCTTGGCCGCGTATGGCATGACCGAAATCGCGCTGTCGGAATATGCCGAATCGACGACGATGAAGCTCGCCGCGCCGGACTTTTTCGCCAAGTCGAGGTTGGTGCTTCCGCCGTCCGTTGACGAGTAGAGCGTCACCGTATTGTTCTTGCCGGCCAATGCGCCTTCCACGAAGCTGCTCACCGGGAGGGAGCCCTGGATGAGCATTATTTCGTGGTTGGAGCCTGCTTTCGCGGCGAAAACGTCGGCGTTCCCGCCGGGGACGGGCATGAATTTGACCGGGATGCCTTTTGCGTTCGCGTAGAATATGCCGGAGAGGACGTCGCGGCCGTCCATCGAGTTTATTGCGACCATGTCCTCGGCGAATGACATTGTGAGAAGCGTGAGCATGAAAAGCGCGATTATCGAAAGCCTCATGATAATTCCCTCCCTAGCGCATGCGCGAACCGCGCATAAAATGATAAAGGAAAAATAAAAAAAAATGAAGAAACTACTTCAGTTCAGCTCCGCGAAGAAGTAGTAAGAGTCCGTAGCGCCAGCAGTATCTGTCGTCGGAACCATTACTTCGTAGTTCGCGGATTCGCCGTTGTAGTTCGTTCCTGCTTCAATCTCGCTGCAGAAAGCGAAGTCGCCTTCAGCGGCTTCCGTACCATCACCAACTACACGGTTCACGAAGGTACTCGTACCCTGAAGGGCTGTGCCGGTCGTGGTTATCGTGCTTATTCCGTTGAAGGTAATAGTCTGGGAGGTATCGGTGTATGTATCGGCAGCCTGGTCAGACCCGGCAGTGAATCCGAATGCGGTATCTATCGCCGCACGGGTGGTTGCTTCCGATGATGCCCAAGGGAAACTTCCATCCTGCGAGAGGCAAACTTCGCCACCGCTAGCCGGGGTCCAGGTCCACGCGAAAACGTTGTTTGTGCCCGCGCTGTCGGTAAGTCTAATGTTACCGGAAACATTGCCGTAGAACGATGCCCATCTGTCAGTGAGGGTTGCGCCCGTCACGTCGACTCCCGAGATGTTTCCACCCTCGGTTGTAACGTTAGTCGCAGTCAAACCCGCCCAGCGGCCGCGCTCTACTTCGGTGCCGACTGTGGCACCGCTGATTGCCATTACTAATCCCGCTCCGAAGAGCATGACCCCGAAGAGGGCCAGGATGCTTTTGAAGTTCATGGTTTATTCCTCCGCCCCATGGGGCGTATTATCATGTGCAACCACTCTAATATAATATTTATAAAGCTTCTTCAAGTCAATTGACGAAATCCGCGATTTGTCCATAAAATAAAACAGAATTCGGAGTGCAATCTGGATAAAGTCAGCGAAAGTCAGCGCCTGCTCCCCGCTTCGACCGTCTTGGACTTGCCGTTCGGCAGGATTTCGAGGAAGTCGTCCGGATGCAGGCCGAATCTTTTGGCCAGGCTTTTTGCCAGCGCGCCCTTGTCCTTCCCCGCGAGCGTCGGGACGAGCGTGAGCTCATTTCCGAGGCGGGTTTTCGAGCATTCTGGGACTATCGCCACGCCTTTTTCGCAAAGGCCGATGCGCAGTGCGAGCTTCGTCGCGCGGAACCACCTGCGCTCGCCCAGTATGGCGAACGCCCCGGCCGGCACGAACCCGCCGGACATGTTCTTCGTAAGCTGCCGCTTCTCGACCGCATAGACGTCCACTGCCGCGTTGCCGTTCTTCCAGGAATTCGAGAACGACGCCGCCATCTGCGCGCATTCGAGCAGCTCCTCGTCGCCCGCGGCCTTGCCGTCCTTCAGGACGAATACGGCCCCGCCCTGGATGTCGGCGTGGAAGAACAGGTCGGCCTCGTCCATGTGCTTCGACACGAGCATGTCGTTCTGCTGGGCGCTCCGGCCGCCAATCATGAGCTTTCCTGCGGACGTATGGGCGGAATGGAATTTCTCGTGCCACTCCTTGGCCTTCTTGATGCGCACGTCCTTCTTTTCCGGCTTCCCGGCCTCCTTCATCTCTTTTTCGGTCTCGGCAATCGCCTTCTCCACGCCGGCTATCTTCTCGCGCGACTCCTTGGCCTGTTCGTAGTAGTAGGCTGCGTTCTCGTGGACGGACTTCATGTAGAAGAGCCTGATGCGCATGAACCCATTGATGCCACGCGGGGTATATATACATAATCATGCAGAATGGGCTTCATGAGGGTGCGGGCGATTGACGCTTTCCGCGGGACTGCGATAGTGCTGATGGTCTTCTTCTCGCTCGCATTCAACCTGAGCGCGGAACTCCCTGGAATCCTCAAGCACAACCAGCAGGGGGAAACCAACCCGGGCGATTTCGTCCTGCCCATGTTCCTTTTTGCAAGCGGGATGTCGCTCGTTTTCTTCGCGAAAAAGCGCGGGAATGCGGATTCCGCGGCGTTCATGATGGACGTAATCGGGAGGAGCGGGAGGCTCGCCCTGGTATGGGTGTTCCTTTCCCCGTTCTCGTCCGGCGTCATGCTCGGGATGGACGAGCTCGCCCTCAGCCTCGTCCTTTCAGCCGCCACCCTGCTCCTGATCGGCCTGCCGGACAACTGGATTGCCGCGGCCGCCCTCGCCCCAGTAGCCGCGTATCTCGCGCTCGGCTTTGCGGGCGCACTGCCGGATTTCTCAGGCTATTACCTTGGCGGCTTCGCGGCGGCGCCGTTCTATCTCCCGGTCATGCTAGCCGGGGTGATTGCAGGGAGGAACATGGATGCTGTCTGGAAATTGGCTGTCGCGGCCCTAGTCATCGGGCTCGCGCTGTCATTCGCCGCCCCATTGTCCAAGACAGCGGTGTCGCCGTCCTTCATTGCCGTGTCAATCGCGGTTTCAGCCGGGGCGTTCCTCGCGGTCGGGAGGCTTGGCCTCGGCGCGCTGGAATATCCGGGAAGAAAGCCGCTGGAATTCTGGATTCTGATGTACGTCCTGCTCATCATACCGCTCGTCTTCTACGCAATCGGCACGAAATCGGACATCCCGCTCGGCTTGCCGTGGCCTCTCGCCCTCGTTGTTTCTGCGGCTTGCATACCGCTTCTCGTTGCGGCGTCAAAGGCGCTGGAATATGCCGCAGGCCGGATTCTCCCGCGCCAGGCACATCCGCGCGCATAATGAGACGCTCATAATGAGAATCTTAGTCGGATTGCCGCAGCCCCCATGTATAGCACGTCGGACTGCAGTCTGACGCTGCTTTCCCTGCGGTCTGCCCACACAACCGGGATTTCCGTGACCTTCAGCCCGGCCTTCTGCGCGCGTATCAAAAGCTCGCTGTCCCAGAACCAGTGCCCGTCCTTCACTTGCGAAAGCAGGGGCAGGACCGAGGATTTCCGGAATGCCTTGAACCCGCACTGGTGGTCCTTTATCTTCGTCCTGAAGAGGAGCCGCAGAAGGAGGTTGTAGCCCTTGCTGGCGAAATCTCGGAGCCGCTTCCGGCCAATCACTTTCGAGCCCTTGAGCAGCCGGGAGCCGGTCGATATATCCGCGCCGGACTCGATTTCCCGTATCAGCTGGGGCAGGTGCGAAAGGTCGGTGGCCAAGTCCGCGTCCATGTATATTATGATGTCGCCTTTGGCGGCTGAAATCGCGTTCGAGAGCGAGAACCCGCGGCCGATGCGTTTTTTTGTCGAAAGGACACGGATACGCCGGTCTTTTTCCGCAAGCCTATTCGCGATTCCCTGCGTCCCGTCCGTGCTGCCGTCCTCGGCTATCACAATCTCGTATCCCAATCCCGCGAGGGGGGCCGCCGCCATCGCCTTGGTGAGCTGGTTGACGCTGGCTTCGAGCATCCGCGATTCGTTGTGCGCCGGGATGATGATGGACAGCATGTCATGACACCCTGTAGATGAGGACCGCTCCCCCATTGCCTTGCGTGTCCGCGGATATAATCTTAAGTCCGCACTCATCGAGCACCGTCTCGTTCCTGAACCGCCCGCGCTCCGGCGAGGCCGTGAAATCGAAATCGACCAGGTAAAGCAGGACCTGCACGCCGGATGATTTGATTTCCCCTACAGCCGCGCGGCATGCATCCGTATCCGAATCGTATATGGCGAGCGGAATGCGGGACATCGGGACGTTGCTTCCGCCCTTGGAAAGCTGGGGCGGCAGGTTGTACTCGTCGACGAACGTGACATTCCCGCCGTTCAGCATCGTGTATGACTGGAGCCAGAAGAACGGGAACAGAGGCATGGAATCCAAGCGGCCTGAGTGGTTCGTCATCACAAGCTCCATCGTCTTGATTCTTGACGCGTTCTCTTTATCAAGCAGGGAGAGGATGCCGTCGGCATTCGGCTTCATGGACTGCCCGGCGACGAGGAATGTTGCAAGGAGGCTGAGGCTGATTATCGACGCGACGATTATCATCGCAATCGTGGCGCGCGGCATCTGGAATCCGCGCATCCCGGCGAGCACGGCGATTCCGAGCGCGGAAACCTCGAGGACGCTTTCGTTGCACGGCGTCGAGAATACGAGCAGGAAGCCCCTCGCCATCGCCAGGGGCGCGATATCCTTTATCAAGACGTAGGAGATGAGCGCGAGCGGGTAGAAGAGCGCGAGCGCTGCCGAAGATGCCGACAATGCGTCGATCCGGCCCCGGTTCGATATGAAGAACAGCAGGAACGCCAGGGACAGCAGCATCGTTATCCCGGCCGCGTTCTGCAGCGTCATGATGCCGCACCCCGACATCGCCGGCTCGAGCTGCGTCGAAGACAGCAGGCCGGAATAGAACGGCAATGATAGCGCGAGCGCGACTGCGAGGATTGCGAGCGCGGGATAATCCCTGCCTTGCAGCAGGTCCGCGCCCTTGAGGAAGATGATGGCCGCGCCGGTGATTGGCTGGGCGCTCATCGCGGCGAATGCGAGCGCGCCGTTGAGATAGCGGTTCCTGGAGAGGAACATGCATAGGCCGATAAGAATCGCCAGCTGCTGCCTCTTGCGGAATCCCAGGGGGAACAGGTTGCCGAAGGAGATGTTCACGAGGAACAGGATGACGAATGCCGTGCGGATGCGCCAGTCGCCGGTTTTCAAAACCCCGAACCAGAGCAGGGCCGCGATTCCAATCTCTGTCATCCAATAAAGGAGCGTCGCGCTCAGTGAAACGTCCCCGATGACGAGGTTTATGGCGCTACCCAGGAAGGCGAAGAGGAGAGGGAAGTTCCCGAAAAGCGAGTACGGGCCAGGATACAGCGGGATATTCGCGAACGGCCCGTATTCCGAGAGCAATCTGATGCTCAGCGTCGTATCGTAGCTGTCCGCCTGGAAGTTCTCCGCAAGGGAGGGGAGCGAGGTTATTTTCAGGAGCATCAGCCCCGCGGTTGAAAGGATTATGATGAGGAACAGCGCCCACAATCCGTCATACGAGGAGTCCATGAGCCGTTTCTTGATGTCCATTTGACCACGATAGTGTCAGCCGCTTCCCGGCTATCCGCACCGGTTTTCTTCCCGGCAATCAATTTAAACTGCGCTTCCGACCGGCTTCTTTGATGGCACGAAGCGCGACTTGACGACGTTGACGACGGCCTTCGCCCCGTTGGCCAGCTCCACCGCGTCCTCGACGCTCCTGACCCCGATTAGCCTCCGGAACACGTATCCCGGCCTGAGGAAGAACCGCCTGTACGCGGCCGAGTAGAAGCCCTGCAAATCCCGGTTCGAAATCGTGGGGAGGCGCATCACCTGCTTCGACAAGTCGTAGTCGTCCCAGTTCTCGCTGAGGAGCAGGCCGTTCTCCTTCGCCCAGCCGAACATCTTCGTGCCGGGGAATGGCACGGTTATGTTGAACATCGCGAGGTCCGGGTCGAGCTCGAGCGCGAAGCGGATTGTCCTCTCGATTGTCTCCGGCGTCTCGCCGGGGTTGCCTATCATGAACGAGCAGCGCGGCGAGATGCCCGCCTCTTTCGTCATCTTCACCGCTTCCCTCACCTTCCCCAGGTCAATCCCTTTCCGGATGTTCCGGAGTATCCCGGCGTCCGCGCTTTCGACGCCGTAGAGTATCTGGTGGCACCCGGCCTTCTTCATGAGCGCGAGCGTCTCCCGGTCGATGCAGTCCACGCGCGAGAAGCAGCTCCAGCTGATTTTCAACCCGGATGATTGCAGGAGGCGGCAGAACTCCTTCACGTTTTCGCGGAAGCTCGTGAACGTGTCGTCATAGAACGCGATTTCACGGATGCCGTATGACTTGTGGAGGGACGCGACCTCTTCGAAGATGTTTTTCGCGCTCCTCGACCGGAGCGTCCTTCCGAATACCTTGAAGCAGAACGTGCACTGGCCGGGACAGCCGCGCGTCGCAATCACGCTGAGCGCGGGCAGCCTCTTGTACGAGCCGACCGCGGGGTAGTATTTCCGCACGGGCATCAGGTCGTATGCGGGGAATGGGATGCCGTCCAAATTCCTTATCAGTTCCTGCGCGGGATTGTGGATTATCTTCCCGCCCTTCTTGAACGAGAGGTTGCGGATCCGCTCGGCCGGAACCCCGGAAACGAGCTCGCACATCGGTATTTCCCCCTCGTTGCGTATGACGAAATCGACGCAGCCGTGCGACAGCACCTCTTCGGGCAGGACGGAGGGGTGGACGCCGCCGAACACCATCTTCGCCTTCGGGTAGAGCTTCCTGCAGGCTTCCGCGGTCCGGATTGCGGCATGGATTGTCACGGTCGTGGAAGTGATGCCGATAAAATCATATCCTTCTACGCCGCCTTCCTCGTCGTTGCCTTTCCCCTCGCCGCCTTTACCGTCGCCGCCAATCCCCTCGCCCTGAAGATGGCCAACCAGGCTTTCCGGAGTAATCCTCTCCGCTATCATGTCGATGATTCTGATCTGGACCGGCACGGCGGAATTCTTCCGCAGGTACGACGCGACATACCCGAGGCCCAGGCTGGGCATGCATGCGGCGACATCCCGCCATACCCCGCCCTTCAACGTCCATGGGGGGTTGATGAAAAGGACGCGGACAATCCCGCCATTGTCAGAAGGCATTTTTTCTCATACCGGATTTGCGTTGGGGGCTATATAATTGTTGACGATGGCCGAGAGCCCCGTCGGATGCGGGCCGGGGGAGCGCACAGCGGCGCAACGATGTCCGGAGGCATTAAAAACCGGCGAAAGGACTATACCCGTAATGGCCGTATGCATACTCCTCCCCACGTTCAACGAAGCGGGTTCAATCGGCGACTTGATAGGCAGGGTTAGGGCCGTAGACAAGGATTTCGGCATAATCATCGTCGATGGCGGGAGCGACGACGGAACGGTGGAAATCGCCCGGAAGATGGGTGCCGAGGTCATCGCGTTCAACAGGCGGGGCAAGGCCATGGCTGTGAAGGAGGCGTTCTCCAGGATTGGATATGATTCGGCTGTCCTGCTCGATTCGGACAAGAGCTATCTTCCGGAGGACATCCCCAAGCTCCTAAAGGCGCTTGAAGGGTGCGACGTCGTCGCGGGAAGCAGGTTCATGGGGGACATAGAGCCGGGCTCCATGACTTCGCTGAACAGGTTCGGGAACAGGGCCCTCACGCTCATGGCCAACGTCCTTTACGGGAAAAAAATCACCGACGTCTGCTCGGGCTTCTGGGCGTTCCGGAAAAGCGCGTACAAGGCGATACGCATCGATTCGGTGCATTTCGAGCTCGAGGCGAATTTCTATGTTTTCTGCGCGAAGAAAAGGCTCGGGTTCCGCGAGGTCCCTATCAGCTACCGCGCGAGGGAGGGCAAGACGAAGCTTTCCCCGGTCCACGGGATTGGAATCGGATGGTATCTCCTTTCAAGGCGCTTCTTCTGATGGCGCTTTGCGCGCATGACTAGAGACTATTGTTTCTCCCCCACAAACACGAGGCTCAGGCCGAATGGAGGCGGCACAATCGACTCGGCTGCGCGGAACAGCGGGACAAGATGCTCGAAAAGCGACAGGTCATTGGCCGCATGGACCCGAATCTTCCGGATTTTCCCGTGGTAATACCAGCCAATCGCTCCGGGCAGGTTCATGTAGCGGAGCGAGAGGATTCTGATGCCGGATTCGCCGGCCAATGCGCGCAAATCGCCCAGCTCATAGCGCCGCTTGTGCGAATCCGCCTCATCGACCGTCCCGAAAAGGAACCGCATGGCGGGCACGATAATCAATAGGCGCCCTCCTTTTTTCAGGCATGCGCAGCAGTTCTTGAAGAACGGGCGGTCGTCAGGGACATGCTCCATGACATTGACCGAAATCACGGTGTCGAACCTTGCCAAAAAAACCGCGGGCGCGCCGGCTTTTCGAGATCTTCGTCGCTGACGATGCATTTCCTGCCATCATGCAATCCCCGCCCAGTAGATTTCTCAGCTCAAGCAGGTTCTTCGGGTTCGTTTCGGTGATGGTCAGCGAGGCGGGCGGCTTGTCCTGGGAGAGGAGCATCCGGCTCATCGTGCCCGTGCCGCCGCCGATTTCAAGCACGTCGCCGCGGATATGCCGGGATATGGAATCGAACTGCCACGACGCGTATTTCGACATGGGCCCAATGAGGCGCAGGTTTTTTTCCTCATCGCTCAGGGAGCCGCTCGAAAGCTTGACCATGCTAACGGCCGCCGGCGGGACGTTTGCCCGCCTCCCCGTCCGCCATCCCGCCATCCATCGCATCAAGGTAGCCGTCCCGCTTCGGGAGCTTTTTCCTGAGCATTGTATCCGTCTTGGCGGGAAACGACTTGGAATTCCGGCAGATGGCGACGTACCGGACAGGAAGGAAGGGCAGCGGCACGCTGTCCACCCGTTCGATTTTGACGAGCCCTGCGCAGTGGCGTTTCAGCTCCAATAAATCGAATGAATGCAGGTGCCATTCGTCGTCCTGGCGGCGGGGCACGTCGGGGAAGATGATGTTGAACAGGCCGAGCGACCATACGGCGTCCTTTATGCGGTTGATGAAGGGCTCGTTCGGGATGGACAGGATTATCCTACCGCCGGGCCGGACAACGCGGACGAGCTCCTCCAGGACCTTTTCCGGTTTTATCGTGTGCTCCAGCACCTCGCTGCAGATGGCGGCGTCGAAATAGCTGTCGCAAAACGGGAGCGATTCCGCATATGAGCGGATGATGACCGCATCGCATGCAAGCGCGGCCCGCCGCACCGCGGCTTCCGACACGTCCACTCCAACGACGGTCGGGGATTTGAGCCTGGAGAGCACATAGCCCTCGCCGCACCCCACGTCCACGATTCTCTCCTGCCCCCGCACCGAACCCGTGATGATGCCGACGCGCCTGCGCTCCACGAACCGTATGAGCGGGTTAGGGTGGTCGTACAGCCTGATATTGTTGTATTTCAGGAACATCTTTTCGTTCCATTGAAGGAAGTCCTTTTTCTCCATGGCATCCGTCCGGCCGCCCGGGGCCGTCCTGCTTTCCTTTTCTCGCTTTTCTTTTTCATCTCTCATAGATGGTGATGTATGAGCGGTTATAAATCACGTGCGCGCCCGGGATGCCGATATCGTAGCCCCCTGCGATTGCGATGATTTGGGGGCCGGTTATGCCGGTATCCTTGCGGAATGTCTGGTTCGTGGTGTAGAACCCGCTGAAAGAGCCGTCGACCGCGGGATGGCTGCCGGTATGATAATCCAGGGCGAAATCAAGGACGGTCTCCTGCGGGACCGCTTCGGGGAACGCAATCCACCCGAAATCAAGCGGGCGGCCGAGCGCGGACAGCTCTGAATGGTATTTGTACGTGACCAGAGTCGGTGAATACAACCCGATGACAGCAACGTTTTCCTTGCCCGCAAGCAGAAGCCCGGCCTCCTTTTCTACGGAATAATATTCGCTCAGCGAAACGTAGGTGTATATGGTCATCCCGAGGCCGAGAAGCGCGCCCGCGGCGAATACGAATGCGAACAGCCCGTCCATCCGCTCCTTCCCTTTCCACATCACGAGGCTCATGCACGCGAAGTATGATATGGCCGGCATCACCGGGAGGAAATACCAGACCATGTACGTGCCGCCAAGGAGCGGGAGGATTGCCAGGAGATACCAGAAGGACATGAACGGGTTCTCCTTGCGGTGGCTGATGAATCCCGGTAGGGAAAGGACGAACCAGATGCCCGTCCCCACAAGGAACACGTCGAGGGCGCCGATAGCCCGTGCGAACTGCCCGATAAGCCCGGAAGTGCTGAGCGCGTTGCTGCCGAACGGGAGCGCAAGCTCGCTGGACAGCCCGGCCTGCGAAAACAGCAGGGCGTTGAGCGTGATGGCGGCGGGCAAGGCCAGCAGCGAGACGAGGAAAAGCGGGTTTCGGATGGATTTCCGGTCGTTGAAATAAAGATAGGCCATGGCGAGGGCGGGAATCATGGCGGCGAGTATGAATTTAGTGAAGAAGGCGATGAAGACGAGAGCGCCTGCGAGCAGGAATTTCCTCCCGCCCCCGCCACCCTTTGCGTCCATGTACAGGTAGAGCGATGAAAGGATGATGAAGAACATCATGGAGTCTATCATGGCGTGCGTGTTGGGGTGGATGGACACCGCGCAGAGAAGGAATGAGAGGGTGGAAAGGAACGATATGCTGGAACCGATGCCGGATTTCCTCAGCACGGAGAAGAGGAGCGGGACTGTGAGCAGGCCGAAAAGAAAACTCGGAAGCCGATACGTGAGCTCAATCGGAAGAGGCAGTCCGGAAAACAGCGTGCCAGTCCAGAAGAAGAGGATTGGCTTCCAGCTGACAGGATATCCGAACAGCGTCGGGATGATTGTAGGGGATACGGACTGCTCGTGTATCATAATCGAGTAGATTGCCTCGTCCTTGATGAGCGGCAAATACCCGAGCAACGGGAGCCGGGTGAGGAGGTAAACCGCAATCAGCAGGATGATGAGGCGCGTTTCGTCCTTGGGGAGGACGATGGCAAAGGGGGATTGGTGGGATGAAGAGCGAGGTGAATGGGAAGATGCCATCAGCCGCACCCGCCGAACACTACTATGCCCGAGTCATTGGACAGCACGTCCTGCACCCGGCCGGGACGGCATCGGAACCCACGACCGCGACATAATCGAACCGGGCGATGTCCGTGTCCTTGCGGAAGGTCTGGTTCGTGGTGAAGAATTCGCTGAATGTGCCGTTGACAATCGGATACCTGTCCGAATGATAGTCGGCCATATACTCTTCCATCCGCTCGTCGCTGATTTGCGCGACGCTCGTAATCCACCCGAAATCCTTCGCGGTGCCGGTCGGGGATGCCCTAAGCTCCGTAAGGTATTTGTAAGCGACCAGGGTCGGTGGGTATTTTCCGATGACGAGGACGTTCTCCTTTCCGGACAGCATGAGCCCGGCGTTTTTTTCAGCGACGTTGAACTCGTGCAGATAATAGTATAGGAACGATGCGAGGCCGAGGCTCGCGATGGCGAGCATGACGAATGTTATATAGAAAAGCTTGTCAAGCCGCTCTTGCCCCTTCCACATGCCCAGGCTCATGAAAGCGAAATATCCGATTGCGGGCATCACGGGCAGGAAGTACCATATCATATACGTCCCTGAGAGCATCGGGAAGATTGTAAGCGCGTACCAGAAGGCCATGAACGGGTTTTTCCTCCAGTGCGCTAGGAGGCCGGGCACGGATATCATCACCCAGATGCCGCCCCCGAGCAGCATCGTCATTATCGCCCCGGAGGCGCGCATAACCTGCCCTTGTAGGCCGCCGGGGCTGACCGTGTTGCTCCCGAGCGGAAGCGCGAACTCGTCCCCGAGCCCGCTGTCCGAGAAGAGCGCGAGGTTGATGCAGAAGGCCAATGGCACGGCGAGCAGGGAGAGGAGGAACAGCCTGTCGGCGAGCAGAGCCTTGCGATTGAAATAGACGTAGGCGATTGCGAGGGCCGGAATCATCGCCGCGAGGATGAACTTCGTGAAAAAAGCCGCGAACGAAAGCGCGAATGCGAGCAGGAACCGCTTCCTGCCCCATTCTTCGGACATGTATGCGAGCAAGGCCGATGAGATGAGGAAGAACGCCATGCTGTCGGTGAGCGCCGCCGCGTCGGGGTAGATGGTGAACATCGACAGCAGGAAGATGGCGGTCGAAAAGAAGGCCGCCAAGTCATCGGCGCCCGCCCTCCTTAGGATTTGGAACACTATCGGAACCGTCGCAAGCCCGAACAGGAATGACGGCAGGCGGTAGGCCATTTCCATCGGAAGCGGAAGGCGAGGGGGGAAAATCGAGGCGGCCCAGAAGAAAAGGGCGGGCTTCCAGCTCATGGGATAATCCAGGAATGTCGGGATGATTGTGGGCGCGTGCGCCTGCTCCTCTATCATGATGCCATAGACCGCCTCGTCCATAACGAGGGGGAGGTAGGCGAGGAGGGGCAGGCGCGTGATGAGGTAAACCAGCACGAGCGCGATGATGAGATTGCCCGGAGCCGCGGCTTTTTCCCTGGGATTGGACAAAACATGCACCTACGAGGATTGTCTCGTGGATAGCCTTTTAAACATTAATGTCTAGGATAATACCCAAAGGTGAACAGATGAACATAATCGGCTACATGAACAAATTGAACGCTATCGGAAAATACCTGATAATGGTAGTCCTGGTACTCAACTTCGCCTCCATTGCTTTTGCAAGCGCAACGAACCTGGCGTCCGCACTCAACATCCTCTGCACGAACGCGAGGACGTTCCTCGGCGCGACCGCGATGATCCTGGTCGTGCTTGCCGGTGCGACGTACGCGATTGGCCAGCTTCTCGGCGCTGAAACGAGGGCGAGGGCCGCGGTCTGGGCTACGGCGATGATGACCGGTGCCGTCATTGGCATCGTCATATACATCATCATGCCCCCGATTATCGGCGCGCTCATGGGCGGTTCCTACGTGAACACCGCCGACGTGTGCACGCAGTCGACGGGCTGAAAACCAGGTTATTTTTTTATTTTCATTTTCTTAATTTTCCTCTTTCCCAGTTCCCCTTAGCATGCGCCCTGCGACATCCATTCCCGGCGCGGGCCGTTGCCGGCGATAATGGATTAGGCACGTTTAAAAATCTTCTAAACGAAGGGAAGCCATGGCGCTGGGAGTGAACGAAGAGATGCCCATACTGAAAGCCAACAGGCTTTCGAGCGGCATCCCGGACTTGGACATATTGCTTGAAGGCGGTTATTACAATCCGGGGAACATAATCATGATAGGCCCGAGCGGAATGGAGAAGGCGGCATTCGCATACCACTTCGCGGCGTCCGCGGGCGCGAACGAGAACGCATACATAATCTGCGGCAACTCGTCCCCGGCAGACATCGTCAACAAGGCGTCCACATTGGGCGTGAACCTGAACAAGCCGAACGTATTCTTCATCGACTGCTACAGCTCGACGCTCGGGAAGCCCCAGGAGGGCGACCCGAAGAAAATCAAGATTGTCATGGGCCCGGGCGCGCTCAACGACATTTCGCTCATGCTGAACGAGGCGACGCAGGAGAGCACGGGCAAGAAGATGAGGGTCGTCTTCGACACGCTGTCCACGTTCGTCCTGTACAACCCGCAGGATTCCATCCGGAAGTTCCTCAGCGTGATAGAGGGCAGGCTGAAAAGCGTCGGCGCGACCGCGATATACCTCGTGGACGAGGGCGTGCACGACAAGCAGGTGCTCAGCCTGATATCGCACGGGATGGACGAGACGTACACGATAGCGGACAAGGGCGGAAAGTTCGTCATGATCCTGCCCGAACTGGACCTGCCGGTGCCGATTAAGGTCGGCCCCGCGGGCGTGACGATACAATAGACGGGACGAAAAAACGACATTCCAAGGGAGGTAACCATTATGGCCGGCGAACTCGATGCGATTCTCAACGAGATGAAAGCGAAGGGGATAGGCGGGGCGGTAGTGCGCGTGGACGGCGTGGCCGTCGCCTCGACGATTGCGCTGAACGACCTCAGCTCCGGCCTCCTCGCATCGGTGGCCAACGTGTCCGACGCCATGATGAAGAAGATGGAGGACCGCCAGAAGGAGGTGGAGGTCTCGTTCGACGGACTCATCCTGGTCATGGTGCCCCTCAAGAACCACGTATTCTGCGGCATGATAAAGGACCGCGAGGAGAAGAAAATCGTGCAGGAGTTCGCCCAGAAAGCCAGGGCGTTCGTGTCATAAGGGCCCGGCCGAATCGATGGGCGGGCGGCTCTGAGGAGGCGATTTCTGTGGAATACCTGCGCATCCTGTCCGAGTACGAATATGCAGAACTGCGGCTCGAGAAAAGCTCCGGCTCTTTCATCAGCATCAAGGACGACGAGGTCAAGCATTCCTCCGGCACCGTTGAAGGTGTCAGCGTCCGCGTCCTTTCTGACGGCTCGTGGGGCTTCGCCTCCGCCACCAAGGGAAAGAAGGGCATCGGGGATCTGCTGAAGGAGGCTAAAAAGCTTTCAACCCTCGGCAAGGGGAAGATCGCCCTTGCGGACATGCAGGTCCAGAACAAGGAGGTCCGCACGGCAATCACGCCCGTCGACCCGGACGAGCAGGTCAGGGCGCTGCTCGAAGCTTCGAAGGGGATGAAGGCCGACAAGGTTTCCTCGAGGATACTCTCGTGCACGGATTCGCTCACGAGCAGGGAGTTCTACAATTCCGAAGGCACCGAGATAATCCAGGATACCGGATACACCTACCTTTCATGCGCGTGCGTTTCGCGCTCCGGCGACACCATGCAGCGGGGCTCGTCCCGCACCTGGTCGCGGAGCGGGTTCGGGGGAATAGACGCCACGGGCACCGCTCTCGTCTCGGCCGAGAAGGCGCTCCGCCTGCTGGACGCCGCCCCGCCGCCCAAGGGCAGGTTCACGGTCGTGCTCGACCCGGAGATGACGGGCGTGTTCGCCCATGAGGCGGTCGGGCATGCGTGCGAGGCCGATTCCGTCATCGACCATGAATCCATCCTCTCGGACAAGATGGGAAAGCGGATAGGCAACGGGCTCGTCAGCATCATCGACGACCCGGCGGCGCAGGATTTCGGGCAGTATGCATTTGACGACGAGGGGGTGCCTGGGAAGGCCACGACGCTGGTCGAGGCGGGCGTCCTGAAGGGATTCCTGAATTCGCGCGAAAGCGCGAGGGAGCTCGCATCGGAGCCGAACGGCCATGCGAGGGCAGAGGATTACGGCGAAGTGCCCGTGGTCCGCATGAGCAACACTTATTTCCAGAAGGGAAAGACGCCCAAAGAAGAGGTCTTCGACATCCAGTCCGGGATATACCTCAAGGGCATGAAAGGGGGGAGCGTGGACATTTTCTCGGGCGGCTTCATGTTCAAGTCCGAGGAGGCCTACGAGATAACCAAGGGCTCGCTGGGCAGAATCATGAGGGATGTGACAATCACCGGCAACATCCTCCAGACCATGCTCGACGTAGAATGCGTCGGGGACGATTTCGGGACTTCGCCCGGCGTCTGCGGCAAATCCTCGCAGAGCGTGCCGGTCAGCGACGGCGGGCCGCATATCAGGGTAAAGAATGTCGCGATAGGTTAGGCGGGTGGGTTTCGGGTTCCCAGTTCCGGGTTTCCAGTGGCATGCCTGGATATGTGGAAATCCACATCGGAACCATGATAAGGGATATTAGCGCAGCCTTCCGCCCTCAATCGTGGACATGATATCCGACATCCTCTCCTTCATCGCAGGGTTCGCCATCGGGTTTCTCGGCGGGCTCCTTCCCGGCCTGCATTCCAACACCATCATATCCGTCCTCGCCTCGCTGGGATTCGACGGACGTGCCCTGTCGCTCATGATAATCTCGCTTTTCCCCGCGCACATGGTGTCATCGTTCATCCCGTCGATTTTTTTCGGGGTGCCGGAAAGCGGCACTGTCGTCGCCGCGCTTCCCGGCCAGCGCATGGTGCAGAGGGGCGAGGGCGTGAGGGCGCTATGCACGGTCCTCCTCGCATGCGTCCTGTCCGCCTTGATTTCCTGCGCATTGTTCAATCCGTCGCTGGGCATCTTCCCGCCGCTGTACGAGGCGATGAGGCCCCACATGAGGTTCATCCTGCTCGGGATATCCGCGGTGCTGCTGCTTCGCACGAAAGCGCCAGCCCTTTCTGCGGCCGTGTTCGCGCTCTCCGGCATACTCGGCTATTTCTCGCTAAACAGCGGGATGGATGACCCGTTCCTCCCGCTTTTTTCCGGGATGTTCGCAATGGCCGCGATGGAAGGCTGGAAGAGGGGGCGGGTGAGGGCCCAGAAGGATTTGCCTGCCGGTGCGGGCATCCTGCCATTTGTCGCCCTGGGCACGATAATCGGGTTCGCCGCCGACCTTGTCCCGGGCGTGGGCTCGCCGTCGCAGATGGCGGTGTTCGCGACGATGCTGATGCCGATGGACACTTCCGGCTATCTAGCCACGATAAGCTCGATATCGGTCAGCCAGGCGGCGTTCTCGCTCGCTACTTCGGCCTCGATAGGAAAAAGCAGGGTCGGCGCGACCGCATGGCTTTCGGAGAGCATGGATATCGGCTCCAGCCTTCCGATGCTTCTCGGATTGTTCGCCGCGAGCCTGGCGGGTGCTGCACTCATCGCATACGCCCTTCGCCTGCACGCCGCAAGGCTGGCATCGCTCGACTTTTCCTCGCTGAGGGTCGTCCTTGCGGCTTATATCGTGGCGATTACGCTCGTCATAGACGGGTGGCCCGGCCTCGCGGTGCTTGCCGTATCGACAGGGCTCGGAAAACTCACGCTGGCGCTCGGGGTGGAGAGGACGAACCTGATGGGCGCGATAATCGTCCCGACGCTGATGCTGCTGTTCAGGATTTTCATCTAGCGCGCTTTCCCGTGCTTCCCATGGGCGCCCGTCTTCAGGCGGACGATTGCGGCGATGGTTGCCAGGAACGCCCCCAGCAGGATGTTAATCGCAGCGCTGATTGCAAGGATGAGAATCAGGCTCCCAAGGTCAGGTGCGGGGATGCCAAGCACCGGAACGCCAATCGAACGCCCGATTGCAGCCGCAAAAATGAACACGGCGGTGGATGATGCCGAAACAATCGCCCCTCCATATGCCGCGGCCTTGAGGCCGTCCTTGGCGCAAAGCCATCCTGCGTATGCGATTACAAGAAGGCGCGACAGCATGAAGGCGATAGTCAGGGGGGAGTAGGAGGATATAGGCGGAAGGATGGCGAAAAGAATCAAGACTGATTCGACAGCGGCAATGGCTGCGGCGAGCGCGGCCAGATGCATCTTTTCCATGTGGGGGTAAGCCATCCATCCAATAAAAGGGTTTCGTGCGTCAGGGCCCCTTGGCCTTGGCCATGACTGACGGCATGACTGGATTGGACAAGCTGGAGGTATGACTCGAAATCGTAAAGGTACGGGTTGCCTGAGATTGCCGGGCTTGCCGAGCCGTCGCTGAATGCGGTGTCAAGGTACGCCTCCCTGCATATGGGTTCGAACAGCGGCCTGAAAAACGAGGGGACGGTCCTTCGGAGCGAGCCGGGCGCGCCAAGGTGCGAAAAAGACTCCCGCTCGATGAACGTGTCCATGTAGAAATCATAGGTGCCCACCGGCTTCCCTTCCCCCTTGTCCCGCTTCACGTAGTATTCGAGGTAGCTGCGGGGGGCGTTGCCGACGAACGAATCCGCCTGGCCGCCGAACAGCTGGAGGTAGGACACGATTGCAATTTCCATCTGCGCCGTGCCTTCCGGGGTGCAGGACGGGCAGGCGGATGCGATTGAGTCGAGGACGTAGGGCCTGAGAGAGTATGACATTATTTGGCCGTCTTCTTTGAGCGCGAACGCGGTCCCGCCGCTTTTCCATGCCTCGGCGAGCACGACATCGTCATCCTGCCCGGCGGAGCCGGCGCGCCAGACGCCCTTGAAATCTTCGAGGAATTGCGCGCGGGCGAACGCGTCCAGCCCGTCAAGCCAATAATCGTGGAGCAGCTCCTCGCCGACCGAGTCCGCAATCCCTTTCAGGGACATCAGCTGGGCGGGCGTCAATGCGTCGATTGTCTCCGCATCCGGATAGAAGGAATACTTGTTGTTGATTGCGATGAGGTCCCTTATGACGCACGGGCCCTTCCTGCAGTCGGAAACCACCGAACCGCCCGAATCGAGGATTTGGAACCCGTAGGCGACCGGCAAATCCTTCGCGAATATGGCATTCGGCCAGGCGTCGTGGTCGGTCATGAATATCAGGACGTCGTTTCCCAGCATGGCCGAGGCCGCCGGCGATGAGAAATCGAAGGTTTGGGAAAGCTGGCTGAAGACCAGCTGCGTCAGGCGGGCTTCGCGGCCGGAGTATGCCTGGGGGATGTCGGTGTAGCGGCCGTAATATGCCGCCACCCCGTAAACGCCAGGGTAATCCATGCCGGCGAAGCTGGCGCCCACCGCGACTTCCGGGCCGGACGAATCGAACGTGTATGCCGGAACCCAGTTGGACCTCTCGTCACCTGCGACTTTTCCGCTGCATGAGGGGAGAGTGGATGCGGTCGCGCCTGTGAGCATTATGGATGCGGCGAGCACGGCGCGCCTCGCGAATGAGGATTGGCACGCGGGGCAGGAAATGGGCGCAGGCTTGCGGCAGAAGGGCTGGTGTAAGGCATTCTGGTCGGTGTGCATGTGGGAGAATATGAATGTGAATGTTTTTAATGGGCGTACTCGTCCGCACGACGGATGTCCAGCTCCTTTTTCCTCAGCAGGACGACCGCCTTCAGCAACTCGTTTGCAGTGCTGATGTTGGTGATGCATGGGATGCCGCTCCTGATGCTCGAGCGCCTGATTTTGTAGCCGTCCGTGTTCGCGCCCCCGCCTTTTGTCGGCGTGTTGATGACGAGCGTTATGGTGCCTGATTCTATCAGCTCGACTACGTCAGGGTGCCCCATCCCGATTTTCGGTATCGGTATCGCCCCTTCCACGCTGCCGACCGTCCCGAGCGTGCCGTAGATGCCGAACCCGAGCTTCCGCAGATTCTCCGAGAGCTCCGGGACGTGCTGCTTGTCCTCGTCGCGAAGCGAGATGAACGCGTTCGGGGCCTTGTCGCCATCCAGCCGGATGCCAGCCGCGAGCAGGGCCTTGTAGTATGCGACTTCGAACGTCTTGCCGATTCCCATCGTCTCCCCGGTGCTCCGCATCTCAGGACCGAGCTTGATGTCGGTGCCGAGGAGCTTGAGGAACGGGAAGACCACGCTTTTCACTGCGAAATGGTTGAGCTTCGGGGTGATTTTCGGGAGCTTCTTCCCGAGCATCGCCGCTACCGCGAGCTTGGTCAGTTGCACGCCGATTGCCTTGCTGACGAACGGCACAGTGCGGCTCGCGCGGGGGTTCGCCTCGAGGATATAAACTGCCCCCCCCTTGACCACGAACTGGATGTTGACCAGGCCCACTATCCCCAGCGCCTTCGATATTTTTTCCGTGTATTCTATGAGCGTCTTCTTCTCCTTGTCGCTGAGCCTGATTGCGGGCAGGACGATGTTCGCATCGCCCGAATGCACGCCCGCAGGCTCGATGTGCTCCATCAGCCCCCCGATGAAGACCGTCTCCCCGTCGGACACCGCGTCCACTTCGCACTCGATTGCGTTGTCGATGTATTTGTCGATGAGGACCGGGCGCATCTGGCTGACTTCAACGGCTTCGTTGATGTATCTCCGCAGCTCCTCGTCGCTCCGGACGATTTCCATGCCGCGGCCCGCAATGACGTAGCTAGGCCGGACGACCACCGGGTACCCGATTGAGGATGCCGCCTCCAGCGCGGTTTCCTCGCTCACGGCCGTCTCGTTCTGCGGCTGGGGGATTTTGAGCCTGTTTGCCAGTTCCCTGAAGCGTTCGCGGTCTTCCGCGATGTCTATGCCGTCTATGTGCGTTCCGAGGACCTTCGCGCCCGCATTCTCCAGGCGCTCGGCGAGGTTGATGCTGGTCTGGCCGCCCAGCTGGACTATGACGCCGTCCGGCGATTCGTTGTCGACGATGTTCATGACGTCCTCGAATGAAAGTGGCTCGAAGTACAGCCGGTCGCTGGTGTCGAAATCCGTGCTGACGGTTTCGGGGTTGTTGTTCACCATGATGCTCTTGTACCCGAGCTCGCGTAGCGCGAACGCCGCATGCGTGCAGCAGTAGTCGAATTCTATCCCCTGGCCGATTCTTATCGGGCCGGAGCCGATGACGATGACCTTCTTCCCGGCGAGCGGCCTTGCCTCGTTCTCATCCTCGTAAACGGAATAGTAGTAAGGGGTGATGGCCTCGAATTCGCCTGCGCAGGAGTCGACAATCTTGTATGTCGGGATGATTCCGAAGGACTTGCGCAGGGCACGGACCGCGAGCTCGTCCGAACCGGTCAGCGATGCGATTTGCGGGTCCGAAAAGCCGGCCCGCTTGGCCTCGAGCATGAGCGCTTTCCCCATCTTTTCCTTTCCGATGCGCCTTTCAACCGCGACCATGTCGTAAATCCGGTTGAGGAACCAGCGGTTGATTTTCGTCTTCGAATGGAGCTCGCCGACGGTTTTTCCGCGCCGGAACGATTCGAGGAGGGCGAAGATGCGAAGGTCGGTCGGGGGGAAGAGGTGCTCCTCCGGAATCATTTCCTTGGGCAGCCTGATTTCGAGGCTCCGGACGGCCTTGTTGAGCGCTTCCCCGAAAGTGCGCCCAATCGACATCACTTCCCCGGTGCTTTTCATCTGCGTGCCGATTTCGCGCGAGGTCTTCGGGAACTTGTCGAAGGGCCAGCGGGGAATCTTGATTACGACGTAGTCGAGCGCGGGCTCGAACGCGGCGGACGTGCCGGTTATCGCGTTCCTTATCTCGGCGAGGGTATAGCCGAGCGCGATTTTCGTCGCGACGCGGGCAATCGGGTATCCCGTGGCCTTGGATGCGAGTGCCGACGAGCGCGAAAGCCGGGGGTTCACTTCAATGACCGTGAACTGGCCGGTCTCCTGGTTCATGGCGAACTGGACGTTGCATCCGCCTTCTATGCCGACGCCTTCTGCGATTTTCAGCGCGGCGTCGCGGAGCATCTGGTGGTCGGAGTCGCTAAGCGTCTGCGACGGGGCGATTACTATGCTTTCCCCGGTGTGCACGCCCATCGGGTCGATGTTCTCCATGTTGCAGATGATTTGCGAGTTGCCAGACGAATCGCGGACGACCTCGTACTCGAACTCGCCCCACCCTATCGCGCTTTTTTCCACGAGCGCCTCGCCGGTCATGCTCATCCGGATTGCCAGCTCGAGAAGCGTGCGCAAGTCCGCCTCGCTGTAGACCGTGCCGCCGCCCGTGCCGCCGAGGGTGAAGGACGGGCGCACGATGATGGGGTAGCCGATTTCCCTAGCCGCCCTCACGCCGCTTTCGACGTCGTTCACGACCTTGCCCGGCAGAATCGGCATGCCGAGCCTGCCCATCAGGGCGTTGAACTTCTCGCGCGACTCGGCCATGTCGATGGCCTCCGCGCCGCTCCCGATGAAACGCACGCCATGCTTCTTCAGGATGCCGCCCCTGTGCAACTCCATCGCAAGGTTAAGCGCCGTCTGCCCGCCCATCGTCGCTATCAGCGCCTCCGGCTTCTCGCGCGCGATAATCCGCTCGAGCACGCCTGATGTCAAGGGCTCGATATAGACGAAATCGGCCGTGTCCTTGTCCGTTTGGATTGTCGCCGGGTTCGAGTTGGCCAGCACCACCTGTATGCCCTCCTCGCGGAGGGCCCGGCATGCCTGCACGCCGGAGTAGTCGAACTCGGCGGACTGGCCTATCACGATAGGGCCTGAGCCTATCACCAGCACTTTCTTCGGCTTTTTCAAATGCTTCACTCCACGCCCGGCATCCGCCTTTCATATCATATCCGCGTCATTCTCTTCTTGGCCGCCTGCTCTGCGCCCTTCGCCGGAGGCTCCTGCGGGGGCTGCTGCATGCGCTGCACCATGTGCCACATGAAGCTCGCGCCCTCGAAGAACGATGCCTGCGCAAGCTCCTGCCGGGACATCTCCTTCAGCTTCTTCTTCTCGGCCTCCCAGAGCTGCATGAACGCGCGCGCGGTCATGTCGTTCATGAATTTCTCGAAGTTCTCCTGCAGCTTTTCCGGGGGGATGCAGACGTGCGTCTTGTCGCGCACGTTCTCCGGGACTACGCCGCCCATCTTCTGGTTGCACTCAAAGCACATGTGCTCGAACTCCGACGATTTCGACATGTCGGCGCTGCACTGCTCGCAGTACGTGTCGTTTCCGCAGAAACTGCACTTCACATTCTTGTCCGCCTGCTCGCCTTTGGGGTGAGCATGTTCTCCATTTGCCATAACATCACATCATTTTCATGAATTCATCGAACAGGTATTTGGAATCGTGCGGCCCGGGGCTCGCCTCGGGGTGGTATTGCACGCTGAATATCCGCCTTTTCGCATCCGCCATGCCTTCGACGCTCTTGTCGTTCACGTTTAAGTGCGTCAGCTCGAACCCCGGGGGAATCTTGCCCACCGCAAACCCATGGTTCTGAGTGGTAATCACGGTCCTGCCGCTGCGCTTGTCCAGGACGGCATGGTTCGCGCCGCGGTGGCCGAACTTAAGCTTGTGAGTGTCCCCGCCGAAGGCGTGGGCGAGGAGCTGGTGGCCCAGGCATATGCCGAATATGGGCTTGCATCCTTCGAGCCCGCGGATTGTGTCGTGGGCGCTGGACAGTATCGCCGGGTCGCCCGGGCCGTTCGAGAGCAGGATGCCGTCGGGCTCGAGGGCCCGGACATCGGATGCGGACGAGGAACTGGGAAGGACGTGCACCTCGCATTTCCGCTTCACCAGCTCGCGCACGATGCCCATCTTCACCCCATAGTCAATCAGCGCGACGCGCTTCTTCCCGCCTTTTCCGAAAACCTTCGCCGCCTTCACGCTGACCTTCGAGACGAAATCAATCGCGGAGTAGTCGAAATCGAGTTTTTTCCGGAGCTTCGTTATGTCGGGCGGCAATGCGGAATCAGAAACCGAGAGGACCGCCGGCATCACGCCCTTGTCGCGGATATGCCTGACGACCATGCGGGTGTCGATTCCGGAGATGCCCGGGACGCCCATGTCCCTGAGGAACGCATGGATGCCGCCTTCGGACTGCCTGTGCTCCGTATCCGGGCTGATTTGCCGATTGCGAAGCCAGACGGATGGATTCTGTCGCTCTCCCGCTCATGGGTGTTGGTGCCGTAATTCCCGATAAGGGGATATGTCATGAGGAGTATCTGCCCGGCGTAGCTCGGGTCGGTGAGCGCCTCCTGGTAACCCGTCATGGACGTGTTGAAAACGAGCTCCCCGACCGTCTCGGTTTTTGCCCCGAATCCGATGCCCTGGAGGGTCGTCCCGTCCTTTAGCGCCAAGGTAGCCCTGAGTCCCTGCATTTCCATGAAGAATCAGAATCATATAACGTGTGGGGGACTTTATAATACTGCTGATGACCCCCAGCTTATCGTCATAGGAATGGCTTCAGTCCGCCTACCATTTGCTCTGGAACGGCCCGGCAATCCTCAGCTTCTGGTTGCTCGCGTCCACGACGAGCATGATTTCGCCCTTCTCGTATGCTATGGGCGTTCCGAGCGTCAGGTCGTTGTCGGTCATGTGCCCTTCGACGAACTGCATGTTTGAATACGCATGAATCTTTCCCTTCAATTCGTCCCTGAAGAACGGCGTCTTCGAGAAGCGGCCGTTCACGATGTTGCCGACCTCGAATTCGTTCCTCATCGGCACGAGTATGCCCCGCTCGAACGGGTCGCCCTTGAACGCCATCGAGAAGAGCGCGCCGGCAGGAGCCTCCTGGACGTCCTTGCCGCCCACCTGGACGCTCCGCACCTCGATTTCCTTCTTCTCCGGAAGCACGAACAGCTTGTCATGGGGCTTGAGCGAGCCGGACCGGACTACGCCGTGGGCGACATGGCCGACGGATTTCACGTCCTCTATCCTGTCGACAAGCGCGACGAATTCCTGCCTGTATTCGGGCTGCGGAAGCGATGCCAGTTTCGCCTTTGCGGCCTCCAAATCAGCCGCCTTGTCGAATTTTTCAAGGCTGGTTCCAGCCAATGGAAGCGGGCTTGATGAAACGATGATTCCCTTGTCCATCTTCAGGCAGTTCACCGCGACGATTATCTCGCCCAGCTTCGGCGTGACTCCGTCGGCGAGGACGACAACGTAATCAGCCATCGATAGCGAGTAGAGGAGTGGCTGGACTTTCTCCGGGAAAGCCACCGGGTCGATGAGGGTTAGCGGTTTCCCGCCGGCATCGGCGGAATAGAATGCGACATCGGACCTGCCGGTTTCCACGCCCGCCATCTTGCAGAATTTCTCGCGCAGCTCAGGCTTATCAGATAAAACAGCGACGAACATCCAATCCACCTCGGATGGCTATGGAAGGCAAAAGGATAAAAACCTCTGGAACATCCCTCCGGCGGGTGCCGTAGTCCGGGAAGGCAGGTCAATCGGGCTTGAATGCCTGGAATTCCAGGGCGTTCTGCTTCATGGGCTCGTAAAGGAGGATTCGCATCGAGACCCTTCCGCCTGGAAGTTCGGTCATCGACTCGATATGGAACATGAGGCTGACGCCTTCCTTGGCGGCCGATTCGTCCACCGAGCGCCGCGTGTTGGAGAACAGGCTGTTTTTCTCTGCGATGACGCGCATTTTCCCGAAATAACGCCCCAGGGGTATTTCCACGGCCTCCCGCCCAGGCTCCGGGTCGAGGATTGCATGGAGCACCCTGGTCCCGTTGTTCTCCTTTACGGTGAAGTTCGGCTGTCCGCGGGAGAGCGTCTTTGCATGCATAGAAACCATATTATTACATTAAATGTAAAAATTAATAAAATAAATGGGTTCGAACGGCCCGGACTGGCCAGGGCGGATTCCGCCAGCCACGCCGGTTATCACTTTTGCCCGAGGAGCTTCAGGAGCAGGGCCATCTGCGCCCACATGCGGTTCTCGGCCTGGTCGAACGCCAATGAGCGCGGGCCGCGGAGCGCGTATTCGTCGATTTCGTACCCGATGTGCGCCGGCATGTCGTGCATCGAGAACGCCCCGGCCCGGCCGCCTCCAGGAGCTGACGGTTGAGCTGGTAGGGCATGAAGACCTTTTCCCGCCTCGCCTTTTCCGGGGCGAACTTCGGGTCGTTGAAGAATTCCATGTTCACCCACGTGTCGGTGTAGAGGATGTCCGCGTTCTTGACCGCCTCCTCGATGTCGGGATTCTCGGTGTAGTGCCCGGATGCCTTCAGTTCCTCAAGCTGCTTCTCGTCGACGCTGTCCGGGTCCTTCTCCGGCACGCAGAGCGTGAAGTCCGCGCCCGTCATAGCGCACGCCCACGAGAGCGAGTTGCTGACGTTGTTGCCGATGCCGACGTAGACGACCTTCACGCCTTTCAGCTTCCCCTTCTTCTCCTTTATAGTGAGGACGTCCGCAAGCGCCTGGCATGGATGGTACAACTCGCAGAGTCCGTTTATGACCGGCACGCGCGAGTATTTCGCGAACTCGGCCACGGTCGCATGCCTGAGCGGCCTGACCATGATGGCGTCCACGTAGCGGGAAATCACCTTCGCCTCGTCCCCGACCGCGCCGAGCCCGATTTGCGTGGTGCGCCAGTCGATGAATATCCCGTGCCCGCCGAGCTTGGTCATGCCGGTCTCGAACGAGAGCCTGGTGCGCGTGGAGGATTTCTGGAACACCATCGCGAGCGTCTTCTGCTTCAGTGCATCGGAATACTTGTCCGGATGCTTCTTGATGTCGATGGCCGAATCAACCACGGACTCTATCCACTTCCCGTCAAATTCCTTCAAAGACAAGACATGCTGCATATTACCGCCTCTTTCCCGGAAGAGAAGGGGTTTCAGCAACTTTAAATACCTTTGTCAATACTATAAAACCTGCAAATTTTATTGCTTCATCAGAGGTATACTTATGACAAAGGTAAGAATCAAGCTCAGCGGAGAGGACCCGAAGGCCCTCGACAATGTCGTAGAGCAGATTAAAACGCTCTCATCGACCCTCAGCATGAACTTCATCGGCCCGGTCAGGCTGCCGAGGCGGAAACTGGAGATATCATGCAGGCGCACTCCCTGCGGCGACGGAACGGACACGTACGAGCACTGGGAGAAGAGGGTGCACAAGAGGCTTTGCGACGTCGAGGGCGAGGAGAAGATGATTAAGCAGATTCTCAGGATCAAGGTCCCGACGAACGTGTTCGTCAAAATCAACCTCAGCTAGAAATGAAGCTTCTTTTCGACGAGATGCTGAAGCACCTTGCATCGTGGTGCAGGCTGCTCGGCATCGACAGCGCTTTTTATACGGGGAAGAGCGACAGCCAGCTGCTCCACATGGCGATGAAGGAGGGACGAATCCTGGTCACGCGCGACCGGCCGCTTTCCCTGAGGTGCGAAACGCACGGCGTGCAGTTCATATTCATCAGGAGCGACGCCATAGAGGAGCAGATAGCCCAGGTGTTGAAAGAGACGGGCGTGGCGGTCGAGTTCCCGAATTTCAAGAGGTGCTCGGTTTGCAACGGCGAGCTCGAGGAGGCTGCTAAGGATTCTGTGAAGGGCAAGGTGCCTGACAACACGCTGGAGCAAAACGAGCGGTTCTGGCGCTGCAAGTCGTGCGGCAGGCTCTTCTGGATGGGGGGCCACTGGAAGAACATCATGCGCGTTTATGAGAAGGCGAAGGCGCTCGCAGGGAATGAATAAGGGGGAGCCCGCGGCTCGTCTTCCGTTATGCCCCGATTTTACGCTTTCTTTATCCTGTCCAGCGTAAAATTCCCGGAGGCCGGCTTCCCCTCTTTTTTCTTGAAAAACCAGCTGTCCATCAGCGCATATATGATATACCAGACCCCAACCATCGTCGCGAGGAATCCCGCCAGAGCGATGAGGCCCATGATGCCGAGCCCGGCGATGAAGCCCGCAAGCAGGAGCGGCGAGCCGGCCGTGAAAAAGAACAGGATGGCTGCGGCTCCGACGACGAGCAGGAAAAGCACGGCCGCAAGCGATGCGGCCGCGAGGAACAGTTCTTTCCGCTCCATGGTTCAGCCCTTCGGTATGTAAGGCAGTATCTTCTGCGCGACGCTTGAAGCGGGCATGCTCTGGAGCCATACCTTGCCAGGCCCTTCGAGCGTGGCCAGGAAAAGGCCTTCGCCCCCGAACAGCATGTTCTTCACGCCCTTCACCATCTCGACCTCGTATTTGACGGAAGGCTCGAACATGGCGATGGAGCCCGTGTCGACTTTCAGCTTCTCGCCGGCTTTGAGCTCCATCTTGAACACCTCGCCGTCGATCTCGACGAACGCCATGCCGCTGCCGGTCAGCTTCTGGAGCATGAACCCCTCGCCGCCGAACAGCCCTACGCCGAGCTTCTTGCGGAAGATGGTCTCCAGCTTCACGCCCTCCTGCGCGACGAGGAATGCGTCCTTCTGGCATATCATCTCCTTCCCGGGGCCGATGTCGAGGGGGAGAATCTTGCCCGGGAACGAAGGGGCGAAGGAGACGATGCCCTTGCCGCCGGTCGTCTTGAACTGGACCAGGAAAAGCGATTCCCCTGTGAACATCCTCCCGAGCCCCGCGCCGAGGCCCCCGCGCATCTGGGATTCCATTGACATGTTCTGGCTCATCCACGCCATGGCGCCGGATTCGGAGTATACCTCCTCGCCCTCGCCCAGCTCTATCGTGAGTATCTGCATCATTTCCCCTTCAATGCGGTGTTCCATGCATATCACATCCCGATAATCGGATTATCGGCAAACACTCAAATGCCTCGCGAAAGATATTTAAGACGAACTATTGATTAAGAAGTCCAAGTCTACGATTTATCTGTGATTTTCAGTTAGGTGAACTCATGGGTGCGAAACCGCGAAAATGGAAGAAGAAAAACCGCATGCGCTGGAAATGGGTGAAGAAGAAGCGCAAAAGGCTGAAGAGAAGGATGAAGAGGCGCGTCGGCGAGCTCTGAACCTTTTCATTTCTTTCCGTCTATTTCTAACTTATTTTTAAATCTTATACCACACTATTGCTTATCATGGCAAGCGGAAGCGCGAAGACGGGCGATTTTTGCAGCGCTTACTTCAGGAAGCACGGCAGGGCTCCCGCCCCGCCGTCCCGCAGGATTCTCGAATGCCAGGCCGAGGCCATCGCCAGGGGATGCGGAACCGGGAAGGCCGGCGCGCTTGCCGAAATCGACCTCGAAACGGCCCACGAATCCGATATCGTGAGGAACGTGAAGCGCGGGGATATGGTGGCCGTGAAGGCCGGCCGGGGGGAGTTGCGGCTCTCGTTCACGCATATCGACGCGTCTGGAAGGCTCGTCTGCATGGCGTTCAACAACGGAAGATTCGAGAATGAGCACCACCTCCGGGAGGGGGAAGCCGAGAAGGCATGGTGCGGGATGCTGGCAGACATGCGGGTTTTCAAGGTGACCATCGCCAGGCTGCAGCTCCACCACGGCGCGGAAGGCGTGCTCGGATGCGTGAGGCTGATGGCGGAGATAGACTCGGCCCCGGTTTGGCCCGGTGACTGGCCGCCCCGCTGAAACGGAGCCGGCCCCCGGCGGCAGCCCGAGGTAAAGGTTTTTAAAAACAGGGGAACATACCACTAATCACCCGTTAAACTACTCTGGAGAGTAGGAGGGCTTGTTTATGGACAGGAAGAAACTAGCAGAGGCCATCAAGAAGGCCCTGGAAGACAAAGGGAAGAAGAAGTTCAAGCAGAGCGTCGAGCTCATAATCAACATCAGGGGCATTGATTTCGCGAAGAGCGAAAACAGGCTCAACCTCGACATAGTCCTTCCCAAGGGGAAGGGCGGAAAGGAACTGAAATCCGCCGTGTTCGCCGAAGGCAACATGGCTGACGAAGCCCGCAGGGCTGGAGCGGACCTCGTGATCCAGCCGAACGACATCGCAGGCTGGGCGGCCCCGGCGAAGGTCAAGGAGCTTGCGAACCAGTATTTCCTGCTTGCGCAGCCGAACCTGATGGGCGTGGTCGCGAAATCACTCGGCCAGACCCTGGGCAAGCGCGGCAAGCTGCCGAAGCCCATTACCGGGAACATCAAGGACATAATCGAGCGCTCCAAGAAATCAGTCAGGATTGTTTCCAAGGGCAAATACCTGCCCGTGGCGCAGGCGCTTGTCGGGACCGAGATCATGGAGACCGAGGACCTGCTCGACAACGCCGAAACGGTGTATGACGCCGTGAAGAACAAGGTCAACGAGGGCAACATCAAGTCGGTTTACGTGAAGCTGACGATGGGCAAGCCCGTGAAGGTCGGGTAAGGGTGCTGACTATGGCTTACAAGATTGATATTAACAAGAAGGAAGTGAAGAGGAAGACCGAGCAGGTCAAGAGCACGATAGCCGACATGAAGAAATTCAAGACGGTCGCGCTCCTGGACCTGCGCAAGCTGCCGGATGCGCTCCTGCAGTCGCTCCGCCAGAGGATTCGGCAGAAGGGCGGAAAGGTGCTGGTGCTCAAGAAGCCGGTCGTCAGCCGCGTGCTCGCGGCCAACCCGAAGCTCGCCGCGCGCGTAAGCGAATGCGACAAGCCCATGGCTTTGATACTCACGGACCAGTCGCCGCTGGAGCTGAACTCGTTCTTCAAGCAGCACAGGAAGAAGAGGGCGGCGAAACTGGGCGATGTGGCGATAACCGACATCGTGGTTCCCGAGGGCGAGACAGACCTGCCCCCAGGACCCGCGCTCTCCGAGCTGAAGGCCGGCGGCGTGAACGTCCAGATAAAGGCGGGCAAGATAATCGTCTCGAAGGAAAGCACCATCGCGAAAGCGGGCGAGAAGCTGACGGAGCCGAAAGTGAAGGCGCTCCAGAGCCTCGGCGTCCAGCCGTTCGAGATAATGGCCAGCCTGGTGTTCGGTTTCGACGGCGAGTACATCTACTCGAAGGACCGTCCTGGACATGGGCGACACCGTGAACGCGGACATGTCCGCGTCGCTTTCCCAGGCGATGAACCTGTCGCTCAACATCAGCTACCCGACCGGGCAGAACATAAACTACCTGCTCGGCGACGCGATGAAGCAGGCGATGAACGTGTCGTTGAACGCGAGTGCATATTCATCAAGCTCCATAGAGCAGCTTCTCTCCTCTGCCATGCGGCAGGGGACGGCTCTTGGAAAGCTTGGTTAATGAAAGAAAATGAGGTGTTGAATATGACGAAAGTAGACCCATATTTGCATGCCGTGCTCGTTCTGCACGGGGCTGGAAAGGAAGTCAGCAAGGAAGGCATAGTAGCCGTCGTGAAGGCAAGCGGCGCGGAAGTCGATGACGCCCGCGCGAAAGTGCTCGCCGAAGCGGTGAAGGGAGTCAACTTCGAGGACCTCCTCAAGCAGTCGATGATGGTCGCTGCGGCCCCGGCGGCAGCCGCGCCGGCGGCGCACGGCGAGTCCAAGAAGGAGGAGAAGAAGGAAGACGAAGGCAAGAAAGAGGAGCAGGCCGCTGAAGGTCTCGCTTCGCTCTTCGGCTGAAGTCTTTTTTCTTATTTCCTTTTTTTCCATTTATTTTTCGCCATGGCTTTTTCTCGTCCTATACGCCCGGTGACCAGTGAAACCTATATATTTGTAGCATCTGTTACCTGCTGGTATGCACGCGTCCGTAAAGGCGACAATCAGGGACATCAAATCGCTTAAAATCCAGGGGGCGAGGAATGTCGCGACCTGCGCCGTCGAGGCGCTCGCGCTTTCGGCCAGGCTGTCCAAGGCGAAGACGCCCGCGTCGCTGAAAAAAGAGATTGCAGCCACTGCGGACGCCCTGGCGCAGAGCAGGCCCACCGAGCCCATGATGAGGAACCTCCTCGACGAGGCGGTCAGGTTCGCTTCGGAGCAGTCGAAATCCAAGGAATTGAAAGGCGTCGCCGGCTTAAAGAAGCTCATCGTGGCGCACGAGAGCGAGATGCTCGCGAAAGTGGACGAGGGGGCCAAAAAGCTGGCCGAATACGGCGGGAAGCTGATTCCGGACGACGCGCTCGTCCTGACGCACTGCCATTCCTCGACATCGACGAGCTGCATGATAGCCGCGAAAAAGATGCGGAAAAGATTCTCGGTCATCTGTTTCGAGACGAGGCCGAGGTGGCAGGGGAGGAAGACGGCCGCCGAGCTGGCCAAGGCCGGCATCGACGTGACGATTTCCGTCGACGGCGGGATGAACCTGTTCATGAAGAAGGCGGACATCGTGATTGTCGGGGCCGATTCGGTGACATCGCGGGGCGACCTCATCAATAAAATCGGCACGTCCACGCTCGCGCACATCGCCCGCATGAACGACGTCTCGTTCTACAGCGCCGCCGAGCTTTACAAGTACAGCCCGATGACGATATTCGGGACGCGCGAGAAAATCGAGGAGCGCGACCCACGCGAGGTCTGGGAGAAGCCGCCGAGGGGGGTCAAGATAAGGAATCCGGCATTCGAGGCGACGGCGGCCAAGTATGTGAGCGGGTATGTCACCGAGCTCGGCGTGTTGCCGCCGCAGTCATTCTTCGCGATGGCCACAGGGAAACTGGGCATCAAGCTATACGAATGATGAGAGCAGAAAACGAGGTTTTAACATGGTTGAATACGTGGAAAGGGAGGCCAAGGCCCAGAAGGTGGATGTCTGGAAGATAAAGAAATACGTCTGCAAGGTCAAACCCATAGACATCTACACCGGAAGGAACATCATCGTCCTGAACAAGATGGAGGCGCAGGAGCACGACATCTATTCGGGCTTCCGCACCGAAATCCGCCATGACGGGAAGAGCATCATCGCGATAGTGGATGTAAGCGAGGAGATAGTCGAGCCGGGCGAAATCGGCGTATTCCGCGACCTCGCCAGCTGGCACAAGCTGAAGAAGGGCGAGCTCATCGAGGTCGTCCACATGGACCAGCCCGAATCAATCAAGTTCATTAAAAAGAAGCTCGACAAAGGCTCCCTCAACGGATATGAGATAAGGACCATCGTGAAGGAAATCATGCAGGACAAGCTCAGCGAGATAGAGACGTCCTCATGGATAACGGCCGCGTACATCAACGGATTCACCGACGAAGAGGTGATTGCGCTTGCTGAAGCCACGGTTGAATCGGGCGAGTCGCTCAACCTGGGCAAGAAGCCGATTCTCGATAAGCACTGCATAGGAGGCGTGGCCGGGAACAGGACCACGATGGTCATAGTCCCGATAATCGCGGCCGCAGGCGCGTACATCCCGAAGACGTCCTCGCGCTCGATTACGTCGGCTTCCGGAACTGCGGACACGATGGAGGTGCTTTCGGATGTCACGTTCAACATGGACGAGATGCGCTCCATAGTCCTCAAGGCCAAGGGCGCGGTCGTTTGGGGGGGAGGGATGAAGCTCGCCCCCGTCGACGACAAGCTGATAAAGGTGAGGCACCCGCTCAGCCTGGACCCCGAAGGCATGCTGCTTGCGAGCATCCTCGGCAAGAAGAAGAGCGTCGGGGCCGAATACGTCCTGATAGACATTCCGGTCGGCCGGGGCGTGAAAGTGCCTTACGTCGAGCGGGGCAACGAGCTGGCCAAGCACTTCCTACGCGTCGGGGACAAGCTCGGCATGAAGATAGAGGCCCTGATAACGGACGGCGCGGAGCCGGTCGGCAACGGCGTCGGGCCGGGCCTGGAGTGCATAGACGTGCTCGAGGTCCTCGAAGGGAGGGGGCCGGACGACTTGCGCCACAAGAGCCTGATAATGGCCGGCAAGCTGCTGGAGCTGTGCGGCAAGGTCGAGCCCGGAAGGGGATACGGGGTCTCCGAGGGCCTCATCAACAGCGGAAAGGCGCTTGCGAAATTCAGGGAGATAATCGGGCTCCAGGGCGGGAACGCGAAAGTCAAGACCTCGGACATACAGGTCGGCCAGTATACCCACACCATCACTTCCGATGTTGCCGGCAGCATCTTCCATATAGACAACAAGGTGATGTCGAAGACGGCGAGAATCGCCGGCGCGCCCCGCGACAAGGGCGCAGGGGTCCTCATCCACAGGATAAGGGGCGACCGCGTCGAGAAGGGGGACAAGCTGTTCACGGTATTCTCGGAGAGCGAGGCGAAGCTCGACTTCGCCCTTAAAGCGCTCAATGACATGGAACCCATAGAGATGAGGAAGATGCTCCTGGGAAGCATCCAGTAGGGGCTCAGCGGGACGCCGGCACAGGGACAGCCGGGGAATTGCGCGGGAGCAGGATGCGGAAGCGGGCCCGCTTTCGCGCCGTGAGCGCCTTGCGCTACCACTTGCCGAACGAGATGAATGTCCGCGTTTCGGCGACTTCTTTCACTTTTCGTATCAGGTCTATCTTCCGGTCTATGTCTTCCACGGACGAGCCTTCGAGTATGACGCATGCGTCGTATTCGCCTGATATCTCATAGGCGTCCCTGTGGGCTTTCAGGGCTATGATTTCGGACATCATCTTCTTCGTCTCGCCCTTGGCCTTAATCATCAGGATGGCGAAGGTCGTGGCCCCGCCGGAGATTTCAGCGGTGAAGCGCTTGATGATTCCGGATTCCACCATCCTCTTTATCCGCCAGCGCACGGCACCTTCGGTTATCCCGAGTGTTTTTGCAATGGAAACGTTGCTCGCGCGCGAATCGGCTTTCAGCGCCTCGAGTATCCGCTCGTCGACGGAATCTATCTTCATGCCTTGGTTAGCTTCGACAAGGATAATAAACATACGTGATTACATACGATATTCGTATAATTTCTATCATTATCTTCCGTTATTCGGAAATCATTTACGATATATTTATAAACTGTTTCGTGAACGTATAGTCGGTATCAAGAGGCTCAGAACGAGCCATAGAGCATGATTGACATGATTTTACAGGCGACGCACGAGAAAGCTGGTTCGGTGGGCGCTGCATGGCCGCCCAGGTTCGACGCACACAACAACAGGGTTAAGGGATTCTGCACCAGGACCATAGGCTCCATGGAGGATGCGCGCGGGATGTTCCGCGAGGTGCAGGCTGCGCAGGCGGCCTCGCCCCAGGCGACAAGGGCCACGATCCGGGCGTTCGTGGAGAGCGGCCTCGTGGAAGGGCTGAGGTGCGAATCGCCCATCCCCATCGAGGCGAGCTTCGATGCCGGAAACGCGGTGGCCGGGCATTCCATCGTTTATTTCGGCGCCACGGTCCACTTCGAGGATGCCGCCGCCGGATGTCGCTGAACGCGAGCTTGCGAGCGTCAAAGAGGTTGCGGGGCTGTCGAGGGTGGAGTGGGCGGAGGCGATTTCAAGAATCGCAGGCGCGGGTTACGGGATATCAAGGCTGAACGGCGATAGCAGGCGGCAGGTCGGAAGGCTTCTGGAGCTGTACCAGGAGGCGTACCAGGAATACACGTTCACGCTGACTCTGCAGACAGTCGGCGACATGCTGAGCAACGGCAACATCGTCATAGTCGGGCACGAGCGCAACGGGCAGGTCGTATCGGCCCTCATCGCCGAGCATGTGGAGCTCGCCCTCGAGCATGGAAGGACAGTCCACCTTTTCGAACTGAGCGACTACGCGACATTCAAGTCGCACCGGGGCATGGGGCTGATAACCCTCATGCAGATGGAGGCGATCAATGCCATCCGTAGGAGCCCTGGGGGCGAAAGCGCGAGTAATATACGCCGAAGACCGCGCCGCCTGGATGGCGGTGAACCGCTCCTCGCAGAGGGCGGGCATGGATTACTGCGGCACATTGACGCAACATTGCGTGATTGTCAGCGACAGGGATTTCGGCGAAGAGGGCAGGTTCGAGAACCTGAACGTCTGGGCGCACCTGCCATCAAGGGGGGCTTGACATGGAACCGCTGGAGCTTCTGCGCAGGATTGTCGGCATGGACTCCGTATTCCCCCACGAAGCCAATCTTGCGCACTTCCTTGCCGGGGAGCTCGAAAAGGCGGGCTTTTCCGTGGAGATGCAGGGCTTTCGCGCCGAAGACGGCGTAGAAAGGTTCAATGTCCTTGCCACGAGGGAGGCGGACGGGCGCGGGGCGCGTAGCGGGGAACTGGAAGCAGGGGCGGGAAAACCGATCCTCCTTTATGGCCACATGGACACCGTGCCCCCGTACGGATATGATGCGGAGGGAGGGCGCGACCCGTTCCGCCTCGAAGAGAGGGATGGGCGGCTGTACGGGCTTGGCGCATACGACATGAAGGCGGGCCTGGCGGCGATATTGCAGGCGGTTTCCGCGGTGCGGGGCGACAGGCCGCTGAAGGTTATGTTCGTCAGCGACGAGGAGGCCGATTCGCGCGGATGCTTCGAGGCGGCGCGGAGCGGATTCGTCAAGGGCGCGGGGTTCGCGCTAGCGGCGGAGATTTCAGATATTCACGATGTCACGGAGAAAACAAGGACGATAACGCTGGGGCGGAGGGGGAGGGCGCAATACGAAGTGGATGTGCCGGGCAAGAGCTTCCACGCCGCACGGGCATCCGAAGGGATATCGGCGGTCACCGAAGCTGCGAAATTGGCCATTGAAATCGATAGGATGAATGAAACGCTCCCCCGGCACCCGGACCTTTCCCAGGGCCACATGTTCGTGCGCTCGTTCCACTCCGAGAGCGCTTCGCTCTCGCTCCCGGATTCGGCGAAACTGCTTATCGACAGGCACCTCGTCCCGCCGGAAAATGCGGAGAGCGCGAAGGAAAGACATCGAAAACAGGATACGCTCGCTATACGAGGCGGGGGCGATGAGGGGGGCAGACGGACGCATGACCACCGTCCGGGTGAAGCCCCGGAAAGTCCCCTACCTGATGCCCTATGCCACCCCGAAGGACAATCCGGAGGTCGTCCGGCTCTCGGGCGCCATAAAGGGGGTGCTCGGCGCGGATGCGGCGTTCAACTACGGGATGTCGGTCGCCGACGAGAACCTGATTGCGATGCAGGGCGTGCCGGTCGTGTCATACGGGCCGGTTGGCGGCGGCGAGCACTCGAACGGTGAATGGGTTTCGAAACAGAGCTACCTGGAACTGATTGCGGTTCTCAAAAGGTTCATCGCGTAATAATCCTGCTGAAATCTCTTCCCGCTCAAAGCATGTCCTTGGCGACTTCGAAGCAGGCCATCGTGTAGGTCTTGAAGACTCCGGGCGTGGTGCGTATGCGCTCGAGTATGATGTTTCCGATGTCCTCGATGCTTTTCCCGCGGACCTTCACGAGCAGGTCCCATTCTCCCGAAACGATATAGACGCCGAGAACGCCGCTGATTTTCGCGATGTTGCGGGCCACTTCGTGCTGGTCGATGCGGGACTGCCGGTCGTACTCGACGAAAACGAAAGAGAGCGTCGGGAGGCCGGTCTTCGAATAATCCTCCTCTATCGTGAACCTTCGTATCACGCCGGCCTTCTTCATCCGCGATATGCGTTCGTGCACGGTTGCGCGGGGGATGCCGAGCATGGCCGAGAGCTCGGCGATGGTCTTCCTTGCGTCCTGTTTCAGGGCCTGAAGAAGATGGAAATCGTATTCATCCAGCTTTACCTCAGCCATATTGGATATTATCCAACAATACAGTTATAAATCTGGCTTTTATCAGATATTTTCCGGCTTTTTTGGGTTAAAATTAATATATAATGAACAACGCGTTCCACTCATGTCCCAATCACTCATGCTCAGGGCAATCCCTCAATCCGAAGCCAGGCCCCTGCGCAGGGAAGCTGCAACGTTCAAGATGCCCACCGACTCGCATTCCAAAACGCGGACAATCGCGCCGGATTCGATGGAATGGGGCGAGCTTCGGATTGGCCGGCGGCTGGCGCACGCCCCATACCTGGAAAGGCTTGTGCGCGGCGGGAAGGCGTCCGTTGCGTATTGCGAACGCCCGACATCCACCTGCGAGGAGAAGGCGAGCGGTCGCGGGCCTGCATCCGGATTCCGTGATAAAGGCGATTTACGCAAAGGAGGTTTTCGGCGACGAACACTACATCATAGTCGCCTCAGGGCCCAGGAGGATAAGGCTCGCAAGCGTGCTTTCGGATGCATACGAAGGCTCGAGCATAAAGGTCGCAGACGACGTTCCCGCGGGAATGACGCACGGCACCTGCACACCGTTCGTATCCGAAGAAGCCGCGGGTTCGCTGACATTCATCGGCGTGGAGAGTCCCCTTTCAGAACGCAAAGGCAAGAAGGGGCGGGTGCTCGGGATTCTTGGGGAATTGGAGGCGGACATTTCCATTGGCGGAACCGACGGGATGTCCCACCACCTGTCTATAAGGATGAGATATTCGGATTTCGTTGACGCCCTTAAAGCGGCATACGGCGACAAGGTCGTTCTTCTTACGGAAGTCGAGAGGCTCTGAGACACACCCCTATCCGGCCCCGCCGTTCCGCGGCTGCGCAATTCATTATAAATTTCGCGCGTGAACGGGACTGCATGAAAACGCTCGCATATCTGGCAATACTGGTCCTGGCGATAGCGGGATGCATCCAAACCCCGCCGCCCGCGTCGAACAATACGACGAACATCACGCCGCCGGCGAACAACTCCACCGCGGTCCCGCCGGGATACGAGGTCAAGGATTATTGCCAGAAGGACGGCGACTGCGTCAGGCTGAACTCATGCTGCGACTGCGGGCTCGGCGTGTATGTCAACACCTACAACCAGAAGCCCGAATGTCCGCCCGGGGAACCGGTGTGCAAGTGCGCCATAGCGCCCTCGAAGGGCGTTTGCCAGTCAAGCAGGTGCGTCGCGGTAGCGGACAATCCATCGGTGACCCCGCCCGAAGAGGTGACAATGTCGTTCCATTACAGCCAGGGCGAATGCGGTTCCGAGATTGCGCCTGTGCGGGTCGAGACCGAAGACGGCATCGCGCTTAGCGGGGCTGTCGGCGAAGGGAGCGTCTGCAGGACGGCTATGGCCGAGTTCACCCGCGTCGACGACTATTACGTGTTGAACATATCCACGAGGGCGATTCCGGGCGTCGCGGCGTGCATTATGTGCATGGGCGCGATACCATGGCAGGCGAACATCACGGGATACGACGGCCGGTTGAGGTTTATTACGACGGAAGGAAGGTGCTCCCAGCATAGCGGCCGGCTTCTGCGGCACGTCCACGAAGGACGCGTGCTCCAGGATTCGGACTGCATTAGCCGGTGGATGCTCGGGCCAGGTTTGCCAGTCCGCTGCCGAGCCAGGCGTGATTACGACGTGCGAGTACAGGGAGTGCTACAGTGCGCAGGCATACGGGGTGAGCTGCGGCTGCTATCCGGGAAATGCCGGTGGCGGTAGCATTTTAAGGACTTCCCAGAGTCAATAATACGAAATCGGAAGCCGAGGGCTGGAAAAGCGGCCCGCGGAATCGGTTTTCCCGTCGTAGCTCAACGGTAGAGCGGTCGGCTGTAGTTTTGATTTGCTCGGTTTTTACGAGTTGAACCTACTGTCCACAGTAGATACCGACAGGTTGCTTGTTCAAATCAGGCCGACGGGATTTGCTTCTTCTTAATTATGGGGCGCGAGCAGGCGCTATTCCTTCACGACCTTGATTTTGGCGTAGGTCTTGTAATCGGTCTGGAGAATCTCAGCCCGGTAGCCGAACGCTTCGACGAGGTTCATGCCGGTCTTGACTTGGCCGTCTAGGCGGTATTCCATGCCGACGCCGAGCCCGGACCAGATGCAGACCGCGCCCTCCGGGCAGGGCGAATAGATGAAATCGGTCACCCGGACCTCGAGGCCGCTGGGCTCGATAATCGCGCTCTGGTTCTCGTGCAGGACGAACTCCTCGCCAAGCCGGACATGCAGCGTCTCGTTCGAAACCGGAGGGAATACGCACCCGGCCAGAAGGAACCCGCCGAGGATGAGGACAAGAAAAGCATTGCGACAGTTTTCATGGATTTACTTTCCCGGTAAAGGCTTTATATTTGTTATACGCATTATCAACTTTATCTAACCGCTTTTTACCACTATAAATAAAAAGCCTTCCGTGCCCGTATTGGATAATCTTGTGGTCACTATGTTCGGTCAAACTGCGGCAGGCTGGAAAGAGCTGAGGAATCTTGGCGTGGAAAAAAAGGTCGTGCTCAAGGCGGACAGCGACACCGTCTGCTCGCTCAGCCAATGCGACAGGCTGAAGCTCAGGATTTTCTGCGAACAGGGAAGCTCGTTCCTCCTCCACCTGGAAAACAGGGACAGCGACAGCATCGCAAAGGACCAGGGGCAGGCGGGAATCATCTCCATACGCGTCCCGAAGGAACAGCTCCTGGACTGCCTCGAGAAAAACCTCGAGGTCATTTTCTGGGACAACGACAACGGCCAGGGCGTGGCTTTCCGGGCGACTGCGGTATCTGGCGACAAGTGGTTCGGCGACAGGCAGCTATTGTGCGAGCCCCTGCAGTGAATCATCGCGCGGAATCCAGCTCCACCCATGCCGGATAATGGTCGGAAACGTCCTCGGCTTCGCTCTGGTTCAGGGAATACGCTTCGTCAAAACGGAAAACGCCCCAGGCCCCGCCATAGTGCTCCTGAGCGGTTCCTGCGAGGATAATCCTGTCGTATGCGCAATCCGTGGATTTCACGGTCGTGTCCGCATCGTCCGGGACGACCCAGAGGAAGGACGCGTTGCGCAGGGCGAGGGATTCTGCTTCCGAACTGGAGAGGTATGAGCAATCCGCGTTCATGTCCCCGAGCATGATGAAATCGGTTTCGTCGCCGAACCGCGAACGCGCGGCATCGAGGGCCAATGGGAGGCTTGACAGCTCCTGGGGCGTCCCATCAGGTTCCGTATGGATGGTTATGAGGACGAAATCGAACGCCGCGCCGCCTGCGGACTCGAATCGGGCGATGAAAGGCTCGCGCTGGAACAAATCGACGGCAATGCCTTCCGGCGGGTCGGCGAACGTGAAGTTCGAGCCGTTGACAAGGCGGACGGTGGCCGTGTTGTAGATGAACGCGTAGTTCTCCTTGCTGGATGTGCGCCCGAGGCGCGGGCTCGATGTGGCGGCGTATGCCGGGCCGGGAAGCGAATTGATGCGCTCGAGATAGATTGGGAGCGTGGTTTCCGTGTCGTCGCGGAACTCCTGGACCGCGATGATGTCGAAATTCCGGGCGGTCCTGGCGAGGACGTCCATCACCTGGGACTTCGAGCGCTTCGATTCCCCGAACACCTGGATGTTGAAGGTCGCTATCCGGAGCGATAGGTTGGCGCTTCCCGGCGGGTTCGGGAGTTCCTGAACCGGACCGGTCGAGTTTGCCGGGTTAGCTGTCGAGTTGGTCAGGTTGGCCGGGTTAGTGGAGTTGTTGGTCGAGTTGTTCGGGTTTGGCGGGTTGGACGTATTCACGGGCGGATTGGCTGGATTGGTGGCGTTGTTCGGGTTGGCCGGGTTGGAAATCTCGGATTGCAGGACGCCGGGCCTCAGCAGCACTACGACCACGAGCGCCAGGACCAGCAGCGCAATCATCAGGGCGTAAACGCGCTTGCGCCTCCGTCCCATTCACACCGACCCTGCGCCCCTCTGCACGACCTCGCTCAGGGCGGGGTGGATATGGATCGTGTTGATGATGTCGTTTACATGGCATTTCCCGGCCTTCATGGAAACCAGGACCTCGTGGATGAGCGTCGATGCGTCCGGCCCGATGATGTGGCAGCCGAGGATTTTCCCCTCGTAATCCGCGAGGAATTTCACGAAGCCTTCCTCCTCGGCCAGCGCCTCGCCCATGCCGGTGTTCTTGAACATGTATTTGCCGACGAGGTAGTCCTCGCCCTTCACCTTGAGCTCCTGTTCGGTCGCGCCCACGCCCGCCACCTGAGGGTGCGAGAAGACCGCGTGCGGCATGGCGGTATAATCGACCTTGTGGTGGTGCTCCGGCGTCAGGATGGAGATTGTGACATATTCGGATTCGAGGTTGGCCGAATGCTTGAACAGGTACTTGCCGGCGATGTCGCCGAACGCCCAGACGCCAGGGACGTTGGTTTCCATGTATTCGTTTGTCTCGATATAGCCGGATTTGTCCGTTTTGATGCCGCTCTTTTCGAACTTGCAGTATGTCCGAATTCGGCACGCGCCCGGTCGCTATAAGGATGTCGGTCCCCTCTACCTCGCTGCCGTCGGCCCCGTAGACCGCAATCCGCTCGCCACGCTTTTCCGCGCCGGTCACCGCAAACGAGAGTCGGACCGGGTATTCCTTGGAGAACAGTTCGGTGAATTTCTGCGATATTTCCTCGTCCTCGTCCGGAAGGAGCCTTACGTTGCGCTGGAGGATCTGGATTTTCGACCCCATGGAGCCGAAGAAATGCGCGAGCTCGCACGCGATATACCCGCCGCCGATGATGACGAGTTCCTTCGGGAGCATGCCGGCCTTCAGCGCCTCGTCGCTCGTCATGTAGGGGACCTTGTCCAGCCCCTTTATCGGGGGGACGGCCGGGCGGGTTCCTGCGGCTATGACAATCCTTTCGGCGGTTATCTCGCCAGCCGCGAGTTTCAGCGTCTTTTGCCCGGAAAAGACGCCCCTCTCCTTGAACAGCGTGATGTTCTTCGCCTTCCTCAGGTTAGCCTCGATTTCCTGGGCTTCGGCATCCACCGTCCGCGCCCTCTGCATGACTTTCCGGAAGTCTATGGAGTAGCCCTTCACATCGACTCCGAATACGGACGCGCTCTTTATCGCCTGGACGACATCCGCGCTGTGGATGAGTATCTTCGTCGGGATGCAGCCACGGTTGAGGCAGGTGCCCCCCATCGGCCCCTCTTCCACGATGGCGACGTTCATCCCGCGGGCGGCGGCCGCCACAGCCACGTCCAGCCCTGAGCCTGCCCCGATGACGATAAGGTCGAATTTTTGCATGGGCAGGATTGGATGGGGAAAAATATAATGGCTTGCGGTCGGGAGCGCGCGGCGGGATTCACGAAAAAAGGCGAATAGCACGGGAAAATGAAAAGTGAAAAGAAAAATAAAAAAGGAGATTAAGAAGGCTTGCAGGCTCGGCCTGATTAAACCTTCTTGACCTGCGCAACGAAGTCCTGCGCCGCGCCGAGTGTGTCGGCCGCTTCCGCGCCCGCGACCACGATTTTCGAGCCGGCTACGACTTCGCGCACGACCTTCTTCTCGCTCGCCCAGTCGACCGGGCTTGCGGAGAGCAGGTCTTTCGACACCGTGTTGACCCTGTCGCCGCCCACGGACACGATGGTGTTGAACCCCACCGCATCCGTATCAAGGACGACCAGGTTCGCGTAGGCCGCCGGCGTCGCGACGCTGACGGTCGGAGCGTTGTTCGGCATGATTACCGCCGAAACGCCGGCCATGTCGGCGGTGCACGAGACCGAGCCGGTGCCCGCGCTGCATGCGCCGACATCCTCGGTTATCTCGAGCACCTTGACGGTCACGCCGCTTACGGTCTCGGAGTCGCCTTCGCCGAGCACGACGATGGTGCTCGCGTCGCCAGACGTGCTGGAGGCCGCCGCAAGGAACCACTGCGCCCGGGCAAGCTTGTGCGCCATGTCGAACTGGACTGTGCTCTCATCGATGGTCTTGAAGACCGAGCCCCTTTCGGATACGTAGCCCTCTTCGACCATCTCCATGCCGCCAGTCACCGGGCCGGTCGGTATAGTGCCGTCATAGAAGTTCGGCTCAGGGTTCGCGGTGGCGTGCCCGTAGAGAATCTCCTGGTTGTCGGAGGTCTGCTCGAAACCCGCCCCGTCGTCCGAGTTGAAGTCGAACGTCGCGTCGCCTGGGGTGCCGGTATCGGTGCCGTCGATGCCGAACACGAAGTAATCGACGAACTCGTTGCTCTGCTCGGTTCCCGCCTTCTCCGCAATCGCGTAATAGAAGTTGGGGCAGTCCGTGCTCGTACAGACGTTTTCGGTTCCGGGCCCCACGCTGTTGAGCAGTTCGCTGACCTGGTCGCCGCCGCCGCTTACCTGGTTGATGTGCTCGAGCGCGATTACGCCGCCGTCGGGCGGGCTGAATACCGCATCCCCGTCGCCGATGTCGCGGTACCTGACCTCAAGGGCGCCCGGATAGCCGCCGTAGTCGGATTCGCCGTAATTGCTGCTCGATGGCGAAATCTTCATGAACACCGCACCGACGTAGTAGTTCTGGTCGCCCTCCGCCCACAGGGTCGACGATACCAGTGTTGTCGTCGTCGCACGTGGCCCCAATCCGGGGAACGGGCCTCCAGCGATTTCCGCGACCGCGTGATAGAACTTGTTGTCGGAAAGCTCTCCAGCCGCGTCGAAGCGGTCGACTTCGAAGACCGAGCCGGACTCGCCGGAGGTGACCTCCACGTACGGCGCGTAGATAATGCACGCCGATTCAACCGGAGTGCCGTCGCGCAGACGGTCGGGTTAACGCCCGTGGGAGTGCTTCCGTCGGAACAGCTCGTCAGGGGGCCCTTGCTCGCGGGCGATTTCCTTGTCCGTCGTCTTGATGTCGAACTTCAGGCTCTTCCTGTCCTCGGATGTGAGGTCAAGGCCCTTGTAGCTCAGCTTCCAGACTTCCGGGTCCTGGACGATCGAGACGTAGTCACCCTCCTCGAGGATGTCGTCGCCAGAGCTGGAGATGTCTTCGATAGTATCTGAGTAGATGACTACCGTCCTCAATGTGTCCGGCCTCTCAGGGTCGCCGCCATCGGCAACCGGTGCGCCCGTCGCTGCGTCCATGTTCTTCCATCCGAGGGCAACTTCGTATCCTTCGTTGTTGTTCTCGTCCTGGTTGAGTTCCTGGCCGTCGACAAGCTCAAGCTCCTTGGCGAAGATCGCGACGTCAGCCCACTTGGCGCCGAACGTGTAACCAGGCGCTACCTTGTACACGTGGAACCTGTAGGTCTTGCCGTTCACGGTCATCTCCTTGGTCTGTCCCGGAGCGACTTTGTCCTTCTTCAGGATGTTGCCGTTGGCGTCAAGCACGGAAATAATCGCGCTTGTGGTGTCGCCGTGGGCTTCAAGGTCGTCCAGCTGGAATTTCATTCCATCGACAGGGAGTGACTCGCCCTGGTTCAGGATGCCTGCTACGGCTTCCTTGGCCAGCTTGACTGAGCCGCCGTTCCTGACTTCGGTTTCCGTCGTGACGTCTGAGTCGGTCGGGGCGTTCATCTCGCTGATGATCCACTCCTCGCCGAGGAACCAGACCTTCACGCGGTGCGTTTCAGTCGCGTCGTCAATCGTGGTCTCGCCGGTGCCGTCCTTGCAGTCCGCAAAGTCCTGGTCTTCGGCTTCGGTACAAACCGGGATTCCCAATTCGTCTCCGCCTGGGCCGTCGAACTTCAGCGTGTATGCGAGGAAGTTCAGCCTGCCTACGACATCATCCGGGTCCGAATCGAAGTGGTTGTCACCCTTGATCCAGAGAGCCTGCATCTCAACGTATGAGTTGCCTGAGTCGTCGTCCACGACTGCCTTGTCCGCAAACACGGAGAACTGCTCGCCGCCGACCTTGTACATGAACTCCTCAGTCGGCCCGATGTTTCCTGTAAGGCCGTCTGTGAAGGGGTTCGCGCCTTCGGAGGTGTCTGAGCCGCCCATCTCGTATGCCTGGTCGGAGTCGCCCGCATCAGCGTTCGGCTCCCTGTCGAGCAATGCCCTGTTCAGGTAGTCGCCTATCAGGTTGTTGCCCGTCCAGGTGCCCGCTGCAATCGAGCCCGGCACGGTTATCTCCAGCCTTGCCTTCTCGTTGCTGATGCTGCAGGTGCCCGTCGCTGCTCCGCCGCTTGGCGTGCAAGCCGCGGTTCCGGATACCTGCGCCGTGAGCGAAGTGCTCTTGTAGCTCTCGCTCACCATCTTCCCTGCAATCAGCGACGCGGCCACGGCGTCGCTGGGCTGCGCGCTGCTGCCCAGCACGACTTTCGCCACGGGAGCGCCGTTGTCGTCCACCAGCGTCGTCGAGCCGAACATGAGCCCTGCAAACGCCGCCGAGCTTGCCAAGATTGCCGCGCCGGCGACAACCGTTCCGACTTTTTTCAGGTTCACTTTCATCAAAACACACCAAGTTTTACTGGCGAACGCCAGCTCGTTGGCAGGACTACCAGGGTGAAGTTTTTATATACTTATTATATACCGGCAGATGCGGGTGGGGCTATTGGGGGTCCTGCGCCTGAGGCGACTATAAAAAGCTTTCCTTCCATACTGATATTTGTTAGAGAAACGAAAAGGGACATAGCTGATGCTACTTCCTGGTTTTAATTGAAGAGCCACCGCCTCCACTGAGAAGGGGAGGGGGGCTGCACAGAGGTTTATTATGGAAAGGAGAATCATTTTGCCGGGCGAGAAAATCGCCGAAGGCAGGATTAACGCCCCGAACACGTTCTTCGACGGGGCCTCCACGTACGCCGCGGTAATCGGCATGGTGGATGACGAAGGGCGGTACATACCGCTGGAGAACAGGTACAGGCCGGCCGTCGGCGACGTCGTCGTCGGCATGGTCACTGACGTGCGCCACGCAGGATACGAGGTGGACCTGAATCTGCCCCAGGGCGGTTTCATCCCGACACGGGATATCAGGCTCACGCTCCAGCTCGGCGATTTCGTCATCTGCAGGGTAAAGACCGTCAACGAGGTCGGCGATGTCGACCTGGGCGAGGTCAGGAGGCTGCCGAAGGGCAAGATAATCGAGTTCCCCTCCGCCAAGGTGCCGAGGCTGATTGGCAAGAAGA
>CAVTHI010000004.1:0-7997 GCA_963734525.1 uncultured archaeon
GGATCTTGATCTTCATCGTCAGGTTCGCGATTGCATGGAGGACGAGCTGGTGCATCTCCGGCAGCGTGTTGATTGTCTCGACCGTGAGGTCGATTTCCACGCTCTTCCTCGCCGATTCCACGTCGTCGTCGGTGACCTTCTCGCGCCCGGACTGCTGGGCCATCTCGCCCGCCTTGTTGAGGAGCTTCAATGCATAGCGCGCGTCCCCGCTCTCCTGCGAGGTTATCGCGGCGGCCAGGTTCACCGCGCCCGATTCGACTACGCCGTCGGCGAACCCCTCCTTGACGCGCTGGTCGAGGATTTTCTGGAGCTGCTCGGCGGTATACGGCTGGAAAATCATCTCGGTCTCGTACAGGCTGCTCTTGCTCCGCGGGTCGAGCGAGTCCTTGAACGAGAGCTTGTTCGATATGCCGACAATCGTCACGCCCCCCTTCTTTATCTCGTCGTTCGAGCGCGTCATCGTATACACGAGTTCGTCCAGGTCCTTCACCATGTCGATTTCATCGAGGATGACGACCAGCTGCTCGCCCATCGATGCGATTTCGACGAGCTTCTCGTAAAGGAACGGGAGCCCGAACCCGGCCTTCTCCAGCTCGGGCAGGTATCCCTTCAGTATCCTCTGGAGAATCCTGTAGCGGGAGTTGTATATCCTGCAGTTCACATAATGCATGCTCGCCTTACCGGAAGCGGCGGCCTGCACGAACTCGTCCATGATTTTTTTCGTGGTGCAGGTCTTGCCCGTCCCGGTCTTCCCGTATATTATAAGGTTTCGCGGCTTCTGCCCTTTTAGAGCTGGGGTGAGGACCGAGCGTATCTCGTGCATCTGGTTCTGCCGGTACGGCAGGTCCTTCGGCACATAGTGCGGGGAAAGGACCGAGAGGTCCTTGAAGATGGATTTCTCTGAAAGGATTTTGTCAAAAGAAGCCATGCCAACGCTTACGCAGGAAACATTTTTATACCGTACTTCCACTAATCGGCCATTGCTTACTTCCACTAATCGGTTTCGCTCAGGTTTTAATATTTTTTCCTCCAGATTAGTCCCATCGACTTATCATGGAGGCGAATTGAATGATTGTTGGTGAAAGGATACTCGAAGTCAGCGGGAACAAAGTGCCCAGGACGAACATCAAGGGCCTCAACATAAACATCTCGCTCGAGGACGTGAAGCTCGCAGATGAAATCGTCGAGATAACCTACGTCTACACCGCGAACTACCAGGAGGACGTCGGCCAGATAAAGATCCGCGGCGTCATCCTCGCGAAGGAGGAGGCGAAGCTCGCCAAGGACATCGCGGAGACCTGGAAGAAGAGCAAGAAGGTGCCCGACGAATACGCGACGGTGGTCCTGAGCGCGGTCAACTACAGCGGCAGCGCGAACGGCACATTGCTCGCGCGCGTCCTCGGCCTCACGGCCCCCTTGATTCCGCCGAAAATCCAGCTCGCGAAGGCGACGGACGGCGGAAAGCCCCCGGCGAAGAAGTAATTTTTTTCTTAATATTCTATTCTTCTTATTCCATTTTCTTTGATTTCCCGCCTTTTTTTACTCCCTAGTCCGACGTGTGCACGGCAGCGAGCGCCGCGCTTCCCTTCAGCATGAAGAACAGCGCTTGGTACTGCGGAAGCTCCTTCTCCTCGCCATTTTTGAACGGGCCGACGCTCGCGTCCATCGCTATCTCCGGGACATCCTCGGTGAAGCGCACCTTTATCGGGGCCCCGCCTGGAATCCTCGCATCAACCCATGGATTGAACCTGCCGATGTCATCGGCAATCTTCGCCACGAGGCCGGTATCGCCATGGATGGAATTGGACACGCGTATCAGCTTGCTCAAGTCCTGCGTCACGCCGACGTCCGTGTCGACCGAGTTGACCGGGAGGTTTGCGGCCACCGGTTTCAGCCTCTCGACGATGTCGCCCGACTTGAGCGACGTCCTGCTCCAATTGCCCTCGTTGATGCCGCTGATGAAGAAGTTCCTCTCCTTGTCCTTCGTGAACAGCCTGGAAAGCGTTCCCGGGCTCTCCTCCAGGAGCTTAATCGTGCCCCTTGCGAGCCTCCCCCGGTATCCGCCCTCGGCGGGCTTCGGACCCACCAGCTTCGCCGGCTTGCCTTCAAGGGAGAAGAACTGCGTGTAATCCAGCCCCTGGCCCATGATGTAATCCACGAGCTCGCGCCGCTCCTCGCCGCCTAGGGAAAGGAATGCCGGGTCGCGGACATGCACATGGTAGCCCCGGTTGCCGGAGAACGCGACGGCGACGTTTTCCTTCTTCACCCCGAAGTCCCCGAGTATGAAATCGTTCACGAGGCGGATTACGTCCTCCTTGACGCGGCCGAGCATGGCATACGCGCCGTATTTTCCCTCGGCATGGATGTCCAGGTCGAAGACCAGGTCCGCACCCCTCCACCCCTTTTTCTGCATCGGGCTCGCACCCGGGAAATCATAATACGACGTGGAATGCGATACGAACAGCGGAGTGTTGTTGCACAGGTAGTTCCTGAATTCCTGCACGTTCCCGAAATTCAGGTGCCTCGCGTCGATTTTCTTCTGGTTGCCTATTCCGAACTCCCTCTGCTCGATTCTCGGAATCCTGAATTCCGCCTTGTCGTAATAGGATGCGAACACCTTTCTTGCGAGATGCATCCTCGTTTGCGCCCATCAGCTCGTCCCCTCCCTGATGGCCTTTTTCCGGTAATCGTCGAGCGAATGCCAGTTCAGCGGGCTCCCTATCCTGCAGACCGCGCAGCATAGTCCGTATGTCATGACCGTGGCGCAGGACGGCACGTTGTACCCCTTCTTCCGGATGTGTCCCACCTGGTATCTCGTCACCTTCTCGTTGAAATCCGGGAGCATCGAGAACAGGCCGGTAATCTCATCATCATTCATGCCTGCCGCAATCAGGTACGTTGCAAGGAACAGCCTCGCCTGGTGCGGGAGGTTCTGGTGCTTCTTCATCTCCTCAAGCAGCCTCATTACGCACGGCGGGTGGTCGCCTTCCTTGACGTTCGCGATAATCCTGCTTTCGGCCTTCGGAAGCTCCTCCACGAGCGACTTTCCGGCGGACTTTATGATGTCCGGGGGGTCTTTCACGAGCGGGATGATCTCGATGTGCTTTTTCACAGCCTCCTCCACGAGGCGCTTCTTCTCCTCGTATGTTATCTCCACCCTCCCGCTGATGAGGCGCCTGTTGATGAGCCGATAATGCGGGTTGCGGGTGCTGAACTTGAGGTATGTCGGGAGGTCGATGTCCAGCCTGCTGCCCGTTCGAAGCGGTCGTTATCCCGAATTCGGCCGCGACGGCGTCCACAGTTTTCGCATCCTCCTTGTCGAGGTGGTCGCGGACCTTCTTCGATTCGTTGACGGCGAACGAGTTCGTGAGGAAATTGTTCCGCGAGACGGCCAAGAATCATCCTCGCCGCCGCGTACGAGGCGATTTCCTCCTTCCGGTCCGAATCGTGGAGGAGCATCTTGACGGACTTGTCGCCCTTGAGCGCCTTCTTCAGCCGCTCTGGCCGCCATGTCCACGATGCGCTCGTTTAGCTCGGTCCCTGCCAGGGCGGCTTTGGCGCTGGCGCTGAAAGGATATTTGACAGCGAAGCCCAGCCCCTCCTCCATGCAGTGATTATTCTTCGGAAACCGCTAAAAGACTTGGGCTTGAGGGACGAGGCGCCAAAAAGGCGGGGGTAATTCGGAAAAGCCCCGCGAATCGCGATGTATGGCTTTCATCGCGGCTTCCTGGCAGATGCCTTCGGCTTCTTCTCCGGCTCCGGCTTCCGCGTCCACCTCTGCCCTGGAATGGGTGAGCGTCGCAACAAGCTCGTAGCCTATGTCGAATATGATTATCCCGAAGAAATAGTCCCACCTGCCGAACACGATGCCTGGCAAGAGCGCCCCCAGTTTCAGGAACGGCCTGTATTCGTTGAGCGGCCTCAGCTTCCCGATGTAGTCGATTTCGTCCAGGAACGCGAGCGCGAGGAACAGGATGAACAGGCCGCCGTCAATCGTGGGGAAGCTGAACCAGAGCAGGGAGATGGCGGCAACGATGAAGCCGATTTTATGCGCGGCCGTGTCGACCTTCCGCGCGAAGACCTGCGCCGCGAGCGCGGCGAGGAATATGAGCGAGAACGACGCCCTCCCTATCAGATACCCTATCAGGAGGCCGTAAAGCGCCCCGAGCAGGTATTTGGCCGGGTTTTTGCTTTTCTTCGTGTCGTCGAGCCAGTCCACCGTCTTCACAAGGGCGCCGGAAATGAGTGCGATGATGTATTCGAGCATATTTTTCACCTTAGGAAGCCTGACATTATCAATGGCACCGCAATCGTCGCGTCCGCATCAACCGTAACATGGTTGGCCTTCTCCTTGATTTTGCCCCATGAGATGCCTTCGTTCGTGCGCGCACCGGAGAGCGAGCCGTCCCACGGCGAGGAAGTGGTCACGTAGACCGCATAGTCGAATCCGCCGCGGAGGAGGTTCACGCCTATCGCGTGGTGCTTGGAAATCCCGCCGCCGAGCACGATGCCGCCTGTGCTGTCCGCGTTCAGCGAAAGCGAGGCCAGCTCGTTCATGTCCTTCGTGACGTCGATTCCGAAATCCTTCCGCCTCTGCTTGTAGAAATACGTCTGCAGGCCGATGGCCGAATCCGTGATGCCCGGGCAGAATACCGGGATGCTGTTCACCGTGCACCAGTGCAGGAAGGAATCCGGCTTGGTCTTCTCCCCGATTTTCCTCGCAATCGCGGACGGGGAGGTCATCTTGCCCGCGGCGTAAAGCTCCTCGTAGGCCGTCCTTCATGAATTTTTCGAGGTATTCGTAGCGGTCGTTTGGGACGAGGATGTTGCCCAGCCTGTTGACGCCTTTCTGGTGCAGCTTGGCGTCATCCATCATGAAGTCGCCGAGCTCGTAGGGCTTCGCGGATTTGATGAGGTCGTGGTCCAGCGACCCGCCTGCAGTGATGATGGCATCAACGAACCTGCGCTTGCACATCTCCGTGACGATGCCGCGCAGGCCGGACGCTATCATGTTCGACGTGAACGTCAGGAAAACGGTCGATTTCTCCTTCTTCATCCTGCCGATGATGTCTATGGCCCTGCCGATGTTCGTCGCCTGGAAGCCGCAGCCGTCGAGCGCCGCGCCGTCAAGCGCCTTCAGGTCCTTTACGCTTATGTCCCGGATAATCATGTCATCGCCTCAATGTCTCGAAACTTTCCGCCAGCATCTCTGCGAGGTCGGATGCGCAGTAGTTGTAACCAAACCTTTTTTTGAGGAGGTTTCCCGCGTTCCCGTTGATTCTGGCTCCGGCGACCGCCGCCGTGAAGGCGTCGTTCTTGCATGCGAGCGCCGCCACAAGCCCGGCAAGGACGTCGCCTGTCCCGCCCTTGGTCATGCCCTGGTTGTGGATGCGGTTGGTTTCCAGCCGCCCGCGTCCGGCATTCGGCTTCCCGTCACCGGTTTCCAGCCTTCCGTCGGCAATGATGTCGATTGGCCCCTTCTTCAGGATTACGCACAGGTGGCGCCTCGCCATCTCCAGGACGTTCCGCTCGCTTCCCTCCATCCCGAAAAGCATTTTGAACTCGTTCTCGTGGGGGGTGAGAATGGCGCCTTTGGGGATTTTCCCCTTCACGCGCTTGAGCCCGTCCCCGTCTATCACGAGTTGCGGGTTTTGGGTTTTTTGTTTTGGGAGAGGCGGTTTCGCATCGCCGAGCCCGATTCCATAAAGGACGCAGTCCAGCTTCCCGCGGATTGCCGGGCTCGTGATAATCCCTGACCACTATCGCCTCGGGAATCGCCTTGACCGCGTTAATGAGGAACGCATCATTCTCGGCAGGCAGGAAATAGAGCAAATCAACGAAGCGCGTCGCCGCGAGCAGGGCGAACATCGGCGCGCCGTGGTAGTCCCTGCTCCCGCCGACGACCAGAAGCCGCCCGTTATCGCCTTTCCTCGAGTCGCGCGCGGGCGTGTAAAGCGATTTGACGAAGGCGTCCATGACTAGCCTTCTTGCTCATGATTAAAAATCCTGATTGCACACTCAATCCGATGGCAAAAGAGGAGGAACAAGGGGCGGATGCGCCGGCCATGCTTGCCCTTGGCGAGGCGGAAGGCGCAGTCAGCGGCATACCGTATCGGTTTCTCACCCGCCACGGAATAATCGCCGGAAGCACGGGCACGGGAAAAAGCCGCGCCATGCAGGTGCTTGCCGAGCAGCTTGCGGATTCAGGCGTGCATGTGTTCGTATCCGACGTGAAAGGCGACGCCAGCGGGTTCTGCCGCCCGCGTTCATCCAGAGCGAAAGCAAGAGCCTTCGAAGCAGAAAAAAAGTGGAATGGTCGCAATTCACTAGCGCCGTTCGAGCCGCAAGGAGTTCGGCGTGAATTACTGGAGCGCGAGCGAGCGGTTCATACCATTCCGCTTCTCGGTCTCGAGCGTCGGCAGCGTCTTATTCTCGCGCCTCTCTCGCTTAACCCGACCCAGGAGAGCCACCTCTCGATTGCATTCTCTTACGCGAAAAAAAACTCCATCCCGCTCGATACGCCCGAGCAGCTTCTTGATGTTCTCGACTCGCTCGTCACCACAAACCAGAGGGGCATCAGCCCTTCAAGCGTATCAGTCATCCAGCGGAAAATCATCGCCCTCCAGGAATCCGGGCTTGAGCGCATGTTCGGGAAGCCCGCCGTCCGCCTCGAGGATTTGGGCGGCCTCAACGTCCTGAACCTGTCCGACGCGCGCTCAGATATGGCCGTCACCATGGCCCCGGCGTTCCTGCTCCAGAAGCTTTTCGCCAACCTTCCGGAAGTGGGCGATGTGGAGAAGCCGCAGTTCGTAGTATTCTTCGATGAGGCGCACTACCTTTTCAAGGATGCGAACAAGTCCCTCAAGGACCTGATGGTGACGATGCTGAAGCAGATACGCTCCAAAGGCGTCTCGGTCTTCTTCGTCACCCAGGACGTCACGGACATACCGGACGAAATCCTCGGCCAGCTTTCCACCAAGATAATATTCTCGCAGAAGCCTATGACGGAAAAGGGGAACGCGCGCCTGAAAGCGCTCGCTAAATCATTCCCGAAAGCGGGATTCGACATCATGGAGGCGCTGAAAGGCCTTCCGCCCGGCACCGCCCTCCTCTCCACGCTTGACGACGGTGGCAACCAGACTTCACCAGTAAAGGTGAAGGTCTTCGCCCCAGCCACCACAATGAACGTTGTTCCGGACGATGCGCTCCGGAATGCGTGCGACCCCGCGCTCCTCAAGAAATACGCGAAGAGGGGTGCCGCCCCCAAGGCAGCGCCGAAGGCAAAGGCCGCGGCCGCTTCAGCCCCAAAACCCGAAACCAGCGCAAAACCATCAACCCAAAACGAAAAACCCGCTCCTCCGGCTCCCAAACCTGCGCCCGCCCCTGCCCGGAAAGTCCAGCCCGTCCGGGTTAGAGAAGTGGTGAAGGAAGTAATCGTGGAGAAGAAGGTCGTGAAGAAGGCCGGCCCCGGCATCCTTGACGCATTGCTCGGCGGTTTGCTCAAGCTCCTGCAGTTCATATTGAAAGCTACGGGGATGGTCGTGGGCGCGCTAATCATAAAGCCGCTGAGGTCGTTCTACAAATACCTGGTGAAGAAGCCGGTCCGGGTGCTTTATTTCCTGCTGTTGCTGCTTTTACTTTACGTATTATTCGTGAACTGGTCGCTTATCGCTTCGGGGCTTGAGCGGCTCAAATTCTAAAACCGCTTCCGTATCGTCGCGTTCAGCCTTTCAGCCTCTTTCGCCGCCGCGTCCGCAGGGTTCCCCCCGGCCTTCTGGTACGCGTAGGCGATGGACGAGGATGCGTTGATGCGGTGGATGAGCGGGTTCGCCTTTATCGCGTCCATCACCATCTCCAAATCGCCGCCCTGGCTCCCGATGCCCGGAATCAGGAAGGGAACCTCGTTCTTCGTGGCCTTGGCGAGCTTCTTTATCGCGTCGCTCGTCGCCCCGACGACGAGGCCGGTTTTCCATTCCATGGCCTTCCCCGCGACGTGC
>CAVTHI010000005.1:0-15828 GCA_963734525.1 uncultured archaeon
CAAGGGGCGCCGCGGCCCCGGACGCCCCCTGCGGAAACCCGCCCTCGAAAACCGTATAAATCGCGTATGAGTGAAAACACCCCGATGTTCAAAGCGATTCTCTTCGACCTGGATAACACGCTCATAAACTTCCTCGAATTCAAGATGGAAACGGCCAAAGCCGCAGCCAAGGCGATGGTGGCGAACGGCCTTCCCGCATCCGAGGTCGAGGCCTACGGCAAAATCTTCTCGGTATACGATGAAAAAGGCATAGAATATCAGAAGACATTCTCCGACGTCGTGAAGCTGTACGGCCTGGAAATCAACCAGGCCGAGCGCATCCAGCAGGCGGCAATCCTCGCATACCTCCAGAAAAAGTTCGAGGTCCTCCGCACATACCCGATTGTCAAGCCCACGCTCGCCACGCTGAAGGAGGAATACAAGCTCGGCGTGGTCACGGACGCGCCGAGGAACAAGGCGTGGCAGAGGCTGATACTTACCGGCCTGGGCGACTATTTCGACGTCATCGTCACGCTCGACGACACCAAGGCGTTCAAGCCGAGCCCGGGCGGATTCAACCTCGCCCTCAGGAAGCTCAACCTCGCCCCGTCCGAATGTTTATTCGTTGGAGACAACCCGGAGCGCGACATCAAGGGCGCGCAGGAAATCGGCATGAAGACCTGCCTGGCGAAATACGGGGCGAGCAAGAAGAAGACCGACATCAAGGCCGATTTCGAAATCAGCAGGTTCGAGGACCTGCTTAAGGTGCTATGATCAAGGTGCTATAGGGGATGCGATAAGCTGGTGCGATTTATGAATATCACGTGCTACGGCGGCATTGAAGAAATCGGCGGGAACAAGATTCTCGTGGAAGACGGGAAGACGAAGATATTCCTCGACTTCGGCCAGTCGTTCGGGCACCTGGACGATTATTTCGTGGACTGGCTCCAGCCGAGGGACCGGTTCGGCCTTCGGGACTATTTCGCGCTCGACCTCATGCCCAAGGTGGAGGGGCTCTACAACGACAACATGCTGAAGCCTACGTCAATGAAGCCGCAGGCCCCGAAATTCGATGCCGTATTCATCTCGCACGCGCACTACGACCACGTCGCCCATCTGAGATACCTGCATGAGGGCATACCGATTTACATGGGCGAGACGTGCAAGACAATCCTCGAATCACACATGCAGACATCCGGCTCGTTCTTCTTCACCGAGAAGGGGTTCGAGCGCCCGTTCGCCAAGACGTTCGTCCCGCCGAATGTCGTCAAGACATTCCGCACTGGGCACAAAATCAAGCTCGATTCGATGGAAATCCTCCCAATCCATGTGGACCATTCCGTGCCTGGCGCATACGGCTTCATCATCCACGGGGGCGAGGGCTCATTAGTCTATACCGGAGACATCAGAAGCCATGGCGGAAAGCCAGAACTCACAACCGATTTCCTTAAGATGGCGAAGGAAGCCGCGCCGGACGCCCTGATTATCGAGGGAACGCGCGTAGCCCCGACGGAAACAAGAAAAAACCATACCGAGCAGTCCGTCTACGCGCAAAGCCTTGAGGTCGCCAAGACCGGCAAGCTCATCCTTGCCATGCGCTACCCCAAGGACCTCGACCGCTTCCGGACGTTCCACGACATCGCGAAGGCGACCGGCAAGACGCTCGTCACGACAATCAAGACCGCGCACCTCCTCATGAGCCTGCAGGACGACATCCACCTCGACGCCCCGCACCCGTTCGAGGACCCGCACATCAAGGTGTACGCGCGGGAGATGCTGAAGCCGAGGCCGTACGAGGCCGAAATCAAGGAGAAATTCCAGTGCGTGGATTGCGAGTGGGTGAAAAGCAACCAGAAGAAAATCATCTGGGAGCTGGACTTCTCGCAACTCCAGGAATTAATCGACGTCAACCCGGAGCCCGGCGGCGCGTGCATCCATTCGATGAGCGAGCCGTTCGAGGAGGACCCGCTATCCCAATTGCAGGACGAGGTGCTCCACAACTGGCTCAGCCGCTTCTCCATGAACCATTACCAGTTCCACGCCTCGGGGCACGCCTCGGGCAAGGAAATATTCGACATCTGCAGGGATATCGCGGCAAAGGCGACAATCCCCGTCCATACCGCGCACCCGGAGCTGTTCGAGAACGCGGTCGAATCCGCAAGGCTCGCGAAGAAAGGGGAGCGGATTCAGTTCTAAGCCCCAACCTATGCCTTTTTATACTCGTTTTTACATAATATATAACATGCAAACCGTCCAGCAGAAGCCATCCGAGGGAAAGAATCCGCCGAAGGATACGAAAGCCTCGAAGGCATGGAAAATCACGAAGAGATACGTGATGAAGCCCCTCCTCTACACGTCCATCCTCGCCACGACCGCGATAGGCGGGGCGACCCTTAAGACCCACCTGGACAGGCAGTATCACACGCACGATTACCGCTCGGAAGGCGTCCCCAGGCCCTCGATATCGTGTACTGAGCGCGAGAAGCTCCAGGGCAGGATAAGGGCGCTCGGGCTCGAGCCAATCAGCGAGCGCATCATGGAGGAAATTGACCAGCCGAGGATTTTCCTTTACGGGGCCGCACCACCCAACGAGGTCCGCCTCGAGCTCTCGCGGGACGGCGACAATTTCCGGATGACCTACTGGGGCGTCTGGGGCAACAGCCACATCGTCCCGAAGCAGGACTGGGAGCCGATAACGCTCACTTACTCTATAGGCGAGGAAGGCCAGGGCCTGGATAGCATAACGGTAAGGCCGCATTACGCCCTTGGCGTCTATTCCAGGGGCAATTGCGCAAGGTTCGCTGAAGGCAGCATCCCAATAGTGATCACGAATCCGGCCCATACGCCGGGCATTCCCGGATGCCAGTACTCAATCAACGAGTGGGGCGCAACGCAGGCGTTCACTCAGTTCTCATCCGAGGCCTGGGCGGGCTTCTCTGTCTGGGCAGGCTTCCCGCAGCACGTCGGCCCGATGCCAATCAGCATAACCGCCGGGGGGCCGCCGGCAGAAAGCAACGCAAAAAGCACCCCATACTACAAATAGGGGCAGACAGCAACTAACACCTGATATTGTGTTAAATGAAAAGGCTGGTCACGGATACGCCGGAAGAGCACAAGCCCCAGTCCACGCGTTTTCTTTCCATAAAAACCGCGCTTGCGGTCGCCGCACCCCTCGCCGCTGGCCTGATGGCGGGATGTTCCGGCGAGGCGCTGCCGAACGAATGCCGCATATACAACGAGACCACGGTCACGCTTAACCGCGGCACGGACGGCCAGAGCGTCGACCTCCGGGGCCTCGAAAACATCCCCCCGGGCTCGTTCCTGACGGATTATCACATCGATTTCATCAACGAGGCCCATGCAATCGCAAGCGAAGGCATCCCGGCAGATACCAAAGCGACGCAGTCCCCGCCATATTGCCTGCAGAGCGGCGACAACGGGGGGCAGAAGTCGGCATACACCCAGGCGATCACCGAAGGCGGCGCACAGCGCGGGCTTTACGTCCCGCAAGACCCGGAACTCGAATCCGTAACGCTCATCAACCTGGTGAACCATGAGCTCGGCCACCTTCAGCCGGGCAACCCGCAAAACGGCTCGGAGGTCATGTCGCAAATCAACGAATATGAGCAGAAACTGGCCGGATTCGCCCTTCTCATGAGGCAGGGCGCAGACGATGGCCAGCTCGTCCGCTGGGCATCGCACGAATCAAAGACCGGGATTTTCACGAAGCTCGCAAGGACGCTGGAATCAGGGCGGGGGCAACCCGGCAACGGCCCCCTGGACGCATATGACAAGGCGAACATGTTCATCTTCAAAAGGCTCGGCGAGACCGGCGGCGATATCCCCTCAATCCGCGCGGAGTTCCGCGAGCTCGTACAAAGCGGCGGGCTAGCAACGGCATTGGACGATGCGTCAACCTCGTTTCTCGCCAGCTACTCCGCCACGAATCTTCCGGACCTATTCATCGATGCAAGAACCCGCCTTATCACCGCGATGCAGAGGCAATATGGAGTCGCGGACCCGTATCTCCAGGCGCATTCCCGGCTTCTTGATTCCAACCCAGTGTCCGGCCTGGAAGGCATGAACTGCGCGCTCACCGCACCAATAGCATCTGCGACTTATACCCCGTGCGGCGATGCGGTATGCAGTGAAACCGGCGCGGATTCGAGCAGGCCGATTGCCGTTTCCCTCTGCTGCGTCGGCGCGGAAGTCCGTGCGGACGGCATCGGGTTCTCCAAGTGGAGCGTCGAGGCGAGCGGGACGAAATACAGGAAAGTGGGCGGGACGGTCAGCTCGTACGATTTCAACTGGGATTCCGTCACGAGCCTGTCCGCCGTGAAAACCGCAATCGGCATGGACGAGCCGTGCGGCTGAGGTTTTATCGCGGCGGATTGCCGCCGCCCCCTCATGGCAATTCTACTGTTTCCCCGAGCACCGGTACGTGCGTCTCGAAGCCCCGCTTGGCCAGCGATTCGGCAAGGCCCATCGACGATTCCTCTTCCCCATGGATGACGAACACCTTGCGCGGCTTCCTCTCGAACCCGTCCATCCATTTCAAGAGCTCGTCCGAATCCGCATGGGACGAGAAGCTGTCAATCTGCCGGATTTGCGCATTCACGGCGATTTCCATCCCCATCATCTTCACTATCTCGGCCCCTTCAAGTATCACGCGCCCCAGCGACCCTTGCGCCTGGTAGCCGACGAAAAGCAGGGTGTTCTGCTTTTTCCAGAGGTTGTGCTTGAGGTGGTGGCGTATCCTTCCGGCGCTGCACATGCCGTTGCCGGCGATAATGACGCACGGCGCGCGGTAATCGTTCATTGTCATGGACTCCTGGGCGCTGCGCAGGAAATTCAGACCCTTGAATTCGAAAGGGTCCGAGAACTCCTCCCGAAGCCTCGGGGAGAAGTACCTCATGTTCTTGGAAAATACCTTGGTCGCATTGATGGCTAGCGGGCTGTCGAGGAAAATCTTCTCCTTGGGGAACTCCCGGTCGCGCACGAGCTGGTGCAGATAGTAGAGGAGCTCCTGCGTCCTTTCTACGGCAAACGAGGGAATCATGAGCTTGCCGCCCCGGTCGAACGTCTCCTTCACCGCCTCGGAGAGCAAATCGCCACGCGTGGAAACCTCGCCATGAAGCCTGTTCCCATAAGTTGATTCGACGAGCACGTAGTCCGCGTCCGGAATAAGGGTCGGATTGTCGACGAGCGGCGTATCCCATTGGCCCAGGTCGCCTGAAAAGACAATCTTCGTCTCCTTCCCCTTCTCCCTGGCCCAGAGCTCGAGAATTCCGGAGCCGAGAATGTGGCCTGCGTTCCTGAACCGCATCCGTATGCCGTTCGCTACGTCGAACTCCCGGTCGTATTCCAGGGGCTTGAACAAACCGAAGCACGCCTTGACATCCTTCAACGTGTAAATCGGCTGGCGGGGAGGAAGCCCCATCCTCTGGCGCCTTTTGTTCTCGTGATGCGTCTCCTCCTCGTTAACAGTCGCGGCGTCCTCGAGCATTATCTTCACAAGGTCTATTGTGGGCGGCGTTGCGATAATCCGGCCCCGAAAGCCGTTTTTCACGAGCTTCGGTATCAGGCCGGAGTGGTCTATGTGCGCGTGCGTCAGAAGCAGGTGCGATATCTCCCTCGGGTTGAAGCCGAACGGCTCGTAGTTGCGCCGCGTGATGTCCTTCGTGCCCTGGTACATGCCGCAATCCACAAGCAGTTTCTTCCCGGCGGTTTCAAGCAAGTAGCAGGAGCCCGTGACTATGCGCGCCGCGCCCATGAACGAGAGTTTCATGAACCACATAAGGGAATATTGTTTAAGAAACCGACGAACATGGGCCTGAAGGAAAAGAATTCATTGTGCTATGGTTAAATAAAAAAAAATTACTTCCTGGATCTCTTCGGGGTCGGCGGGAGCGCTTTCGTGAGCGAGCTTGCGCAGTCGTTGCTGCAGAAATAGAGCTTGATATGCGTCCTCGCCCTCTGCATGCTTACCGCACCTATGACCTTGTCTTTACCGCATTTAGCGCATTTGAACGTCAATTTATCACCAACTATAACTACACAGACAACATTAATATATCCCCCACCCTGTTCCGGTTCGCGGTTTTCCGTCATTCAATACTCTTTTAACCCCGACCAACAACAATAATGATGATGAAGCCGTCCGAACGGGTGGCAAGGGAAATCCTTGGCCGGAGGTTCGATGAGCTGAGCCCCACCGTTAGGGACATGCTCTTGCGGGCCAGGCCCGCGACAATCCGCTCGTCCTACAAGGCGCTCCGGGCGCTTAAAATCGGCAGGGAGAAAATCTTTTCGAGGGCCGGGCTCCTCACCCATGATGCGGACGCGCTTGAAGCGAATCACGGCGCCCTGCTGAAGCTCGGCCTGAGCAGGAAGAAAATCAACACGCACGCCCACCTGCTGGGCCATAATCCCGATTCCATTTCGCAGAACTACAAGGCGCTCCGGAAACTCGGCGTCAAGCCGAATAAGATTGCGACGCTGGCGCAGCTCCTCACGCTTCCGCCGGCCACCATCGACGCCCGCGTCGAGGCGCTCGAATCGCTCAAGATAAAAAAGGATAAAATCGCGAAGCGCCCGGAGCTCCTGGCAAGGGACCCGGCGACAATCCGCCATAACCACGCCTTCCTAGTCGACCTCGGCATCAAGCCCGAGAAGCTCGCGTCGAAGCCCGCGCTTCTCGGCCAGAATCCGAACACCCTGCGGCAGAACGGCAGCCTGCTTCGGCAAATCGGGCTCAAGCCGGAAAAAATCGCCTCCCAGCCCCAGCTTCTCAGCATGTCCCCCGAAACCATATGGGGAAACGTCGTCCTCCTCCTGAACATCGGCTTCATGCCGGAGCAGATTGCGCTCCAGCCCCAATTGCTCGGGAAGAACCCGGATTCCCTGACGGCCAATTACCGCAATCTCAGGCGCTTCTTTCCCAAGGAGACCATCCTCAAGCATCCTGCGCTGATGGGCAATTCCCCCAAGACCATAGAGGCCTCGGTCCAGTTCCTGAGCGACCTCGGCATCGATTACGAGAGGAACCCGGTGCTCTGCGCCACGACGCCGGGCAGGAAGCGGGCGAAAATCGCCATGCTGATGCGCGAGGCCGGGTATTCCGGCATGAACAAGGACGACAAGAAGGACATGCTGGAAAAGGCGCTCGAGTTCCTCCGCAAAAGGCCTTACGCGTTCAAGACGGACGACCGGAAGGTCAGGGTGAGGTTCAGGTCGGCGGCATGAAATGCCCGCGCGAGCTTGCGCGCACGTGGCCGATGCACTATTCGCTTTTCGTTCTCATGCCGAGCCCTCGGAAGAAAACGGTTAAACAGGCGTTCGCACGAGCTCGTCCGGCGGTTTCGATTCTTTAATAAACATTAGCGGACACAGGTAATGCAATTACAATCCCGTAGCATTTCAAAGGTAGATTAGGATGAAAACCCTCCACAAACCAGAACAACCCAGATTCACTGCAGGCGAAAAGGGCGCGGCTTTCTTCAGGGGCCTGATATCCGGCAGGCCGCTGCTTGAAGTGGCGAGGACAGGGCTCGCGTGCGATTTGGACGAATCCGCGCAAGTCCGGTATGCGAAGAGGATATACAAATCCGGGGATTGCGAAATGGCGTTCCTCGCATTGAAAACCGGCGTCACATCCGTTTTGGCTGAAAGCATCCTCGCATCGTCCATCGACAACCCGGACACGGCCTTCGCCCTTCTCATCAACAAGTTCGCATCGTCGCACGAAGCGCAGGAAATCCTTGCCGACGCGCTCTCATCCGCCGATTACGGGTTGCAGTGCTATATGCTCCTGAAGCTCCGGACCGTATCTTCACCGCATGCGCAGGAAATCCTCGCCCATGCGGTCCACGAAAGCGGATTGTCCGACCGGGCCGCGGAACTCCTGATGCACGGGAGCCTTGCGTCCGGAAATGCCCAGAGGACCATATCGGTAATCGTCCCGGAAGACGCGGCGATAATAACCCGCATCCTGATTTCCGGCAAAATCACGCTGGAAGCGGCCAAAGAGCTGTCAAAACGAATGCCGCCTGTGTGCGTCCCCTCAGAGTGACTGCCCTTGTTTCGGCGTCAGCGCCTCTTTGCATTCTGAAACGGCATTCTCGATGTTCCTTGAGGCGCTTTCGAACGTCCCGCCGAAGAAACGTTCGACCAGCCTGGACATCATGACCGCGGCGGCGGCCCCGGCGGTTACGACGAAGGCGATTTCCGCCATCGTTCCACCCGCCACCCTCTTCAGCATGTCCATGACTATCGCAGTGACGCCCAGGTACATGACCGTCTTCACGCATTTGGAAACCGAGCGCATGGATTCGATGTGCATCTTGTCTTCTTCGCTTATCTGCTCCTTCTCCCGGACAAGCGTACGTTCGATGTCTTCGAGCTTTGACGCGGGCCCATTTCTTTTTCGTCTCGAGCCTGTCGCCCTTAAATTCATGGAACCGCTCCATTTCGCGCCGGAGTATGTCGAGCCGCTCAGCCGTCCCTGGAAGCCTCATCCTCTGGGCGTCGTACTGCGCCGATGCAATCCGCGAGAGCGTCCGGTAATCCATAATCATGCACCGCAGGATGACGCCTGCTTGCCGTTTTCCTTCGCTGCGTACTCTTCGTCGAAAAGCCTCGAGGCCAGCGCGCGTATCCCGTCGTTCCGGGGAACCCGCAAATCGCGCCACGCGCCCCGGTCCACGCTGAACTGGAGCGTGACGCCCGGGACCTCCTCTTCATAGGCCGGGCTGATTACGCAGAAGTATGGCTTGCGGCCGTATATCTCCTCAACCAGCTCGGACTTCCTCCTGATGTTGAAGTCCTTGCGGCGGTCGTTCATCAGCGTGATTTCGAATATCACCGGGAAGACGTCGCACCCGTCGTGCAGTTCGCCAATCATGTCTATTTCGGCTATCGTCTGCATGGTCCTGCCGTTGTCGACGGGCCTGTGAAATACCGCCGAGCCGCGCGAATCGACCGAATAACGCCTGTCACCGGAAAGTTCGCCCGACCGCTCGCGCAGGACGGTCAGGAGTTCGGGGTTTTCCTGTGAAAACTGGAGTATGGACAGCTGGACGGCGGTCTCGAAAAGGAATCCGAGGTAATAGCTCATATGCCCACGGTACCCGCTTCCGCGGATATGCTCGAAATTGCGGAATTTCGTCGCGCGGAACATCTCCTCCACCCGGTCAATCCTGCATTCCTCCCTGGCAATCGCCCTTGCAAGCGGGACGAACAGGTTCTCGTCGGCAGGCTCGTGCCTGAATTCGGCCTTCCTCGCCCCATGCCTGCCCCTGCCCATGTGGCGCCCGAGCTCGCCCAGCTGTTTCTCACTGAGCCTTGACAAATCGATTACCCTGGCAGCCATGCAATAATAATGGTTAAAAGTATATTAAAATGTATGTAAAGCATGCCCCAAGCCCCCTATCAATCGTCGTTATAAATCCTCTTGCAGAAATCTTCCCATGGCAAGGGAGAACCTTGGCGTAATCGAAGGCGGGAAGGGCGGGGCAGCCCCATCGCCCAACCGGGGCGCCATCCGGGCAAAGGCGATGATGCAGCGTTTCCTCGCCTCGAATACCACCCGCAACCAGCTTCCCCCGGATCTGGTGAAGGGCCTCGGCGACATCCGCATGGCCGGAAACACCCTCTTGGGGAGCATCCAAAAATACCAGATGGCATCCATTTTCGTATTGCGGTTCGCATCAAAGCTCTACGGCTCGCTTCCTGCGGGAAGGACTGAAAAAGAGCGCGAGGATAACCGGGCGTTCAAGGAGACTCCGACCGAGATTCAGCGGGTGCTCGACGACGCATCCGAGCATTTCATGGCGGGCCGGTTCGGCAGCATTCCCCAGTCGGACAAGGATATAGAGACCACCTGCGCAATCGCAGGCTATTTCTTCCTTGGGGCGGCGGCCCGGTACTGCCCCGACCTGCTCATGGAAGATTTGGGGGAGCCTGAGAAGAAGGCCGATGCGGCGAGGGAATTCGCCCGATTCTACGAAGCGCGGATCAAGCCCCTTTCGGACCTTGACCGGAAATGGGGTTCGGCAAAGGAATTCCACGGCGAATGCTTCCGTGCCTATTCGGATTTCAAGAAGCAGATGCCCGTTCTGTTCGATGGATTACGCACCCGGCTGTGGAATTCCAAGGGCGAGTTGATGGCCCCGTACGGGAGCAATGATTTCAGCTCGAATTGGAGGGCCTTCCACTATCACGGGAGCTTCTAATCCCGCGCAGCATCCCTGTTGTCAGAAGCTTTTTTCCTCATTTTCCCCTTCCTGCCGGCCTTGCCCCCGTCGTGCTGGGCGATGGGATTTGTGCTAGCGTCGGAACCCAGGTACGGGGAGGGCGGCGGCGGTTTCCACGCGAGGTCCGGCCTGTACCTGTCATACGCGTAAGCCTGGAGGTGCTTCGGGCTTATCGCGGCATCCTTTTCGGCCTGGCCTTCCTCGCGTATTATTATGTCGCGAATCCTGAACCATGCCTTGGCCATGGCCCCCTCACCGCCAGCCATCACAGCTTCGAACACGGACACTGGCCCCATCATCCTGGCCGGCAGGCCGGTGGTTTCGGACAGGCCATAATAGCCTCTCAGCGTATCGCCGGTCCTGGTCGCGGGGATTACCCTTCTGCCGGTGAATCCGAGCGGGATGAGGGCCGCATCCCAGTAAATCGCATAGGCGCCGTCTGCCCCTGCCTTGAACACCGGCGCGGAGTTGGCCGCCTGGATAGCCCGGGCCTCATCCAGCGTAATGGGGACGATATATACATCCCTTCCATTCGGAAACGCTTCAAGCGCCTGCGCCGGCCATCCCTGCGTGGGAATAGTTTCATAGCGGGGCATCATCACCGCCCGGCCGTCCTCGAATCGGACGGGAGTCTGCGACTCGCCGTTGAAATTCTGGGCATGGAACGTGTACCCCGCCGTCCTCAAAGCGTGGATTCTCCCGTCATCGAGAGGGCCGCCCATCCCGACGGTTCCTCCCGCATTGTCGGTTAAGCTTTGGATTATCCCAGCCTGGTATTCGGGGCTGGCGCCAACCTCGCCCATCCAGCGCCGCAGGCCTGCGATGAACGGGCCTGGGTTCTCCGGCGTCCCGAAAGCCTCGGCCACTATTTCCCTGACCCCCACATAGGCCGGCTGCCTGCCTTGCGCCGCGGCGAGCTGTTTCTCGAACACGTTCCTCTCCCGGGCCAGCCTGACAAAAAGGCGGTGAAGGTCCAGGTCCCCGATGCGCTCGTGCATGAACGAGAAATCGAAACGGTTCAAATCGTCCAGTGCCGTGATGTAAGCCCCGGCCGTGTCATTGTCTATGCCTCCGATTGAGACCATGAGTATCCTGCCGCCGGAATCCATGCCGAGGAGCCTTGCAGGCGTGGCTCCGGGCGCGGGCTCGATTGATACTATATGGCCCATCGCATCCCTCTGCGCCTGGTAGCCCCATGCGGCAAGGTCCGCGTCGGAGGGGTCGACGATTTCAAGGAGCATCCCCCACGCGTTCAGCTCGTGCCGGTCATGCGTGCCTGTCGCGTAAGAGCCCGTCATCATGTAGCCGAGTTCCTCGTAGAACTGCGAGCGCTCCGCGCTGTCGCCGCTCGAGAGCAGCCTGAATAGCGCCGAATCCTGCGGCAGTTCGCCAAGCGGCGCGGCCTCCACCGCCCTTGCCTCCACGGTCCTGCCGGCGACAGGCATGCGCGTGCTGAAGCTGCCCATGTTGCCGATTAGCCCGTAGCGGGATTTTTTTCCGCTGGGAAGGACGTATTCCAAACCTGAAGCTCTCGTCACCGCTCCACGGATGGCGATATCTATCTCGGCGGGGGTGTTCCCTAGTCCCATCTGGTGCCGGAGCGCCTCCACCTCGCCACTCATCCGGCTCTCTTGCGGGCTTAGGTCCTGCCCTGCGCTGAACCTCCTATATGCCTCGGTATAAACCGGGAGGAGCGCGATTTCCTTCACCGGATTCGCTGTAAGTACGTCCGGAGCCGGAATGCCCGAGCGGATGCTGAGCGAAGAACCCATGCTGTCCGGGCGCAAATCCTGCCTTTTCAGGAACAGCACCATGGGCTTGCCGGTGACCGGGTCGGTTATGTTCAGCTCGATGCGGTAGGCGCCGATAAGGCCCCCGAGCAACTGGATGGAGGATATTCTCGCGCCATACTGGTCGCGGATGATGCCTGCCAGGTCGCCGGTTGTGAACATGCCTGAAAGGAAAGGGTCATCTGAAAGCGAATCGAATCTGGAATATGTGGCCGAAAGCCCGCGCAGAGCCACCATCTTCTCCCTTTCCGAGGCGCTCCAGTCCTTCCAGAAAAAAGGTTCGTTCTTTATACCGAGCTCCCCGACCGAGACCGCATACCTTGCGGCTGAAATCGAGGGCGCCTTCATGTACGCCATGCTCAGCGTGCCCGGTGGAATCCCGTAGTCCGCCTCGATGCCCGCGCCCGCGCGCCCGTTCATAGCCAGGAACTCGGTCAGCCACATCGCTTCCGCATGCTTTCCGCCCGCGTGGAGCTCTGCGATAAACGCGTTCCGGCGTTCTTCCGGAAGGAGGGCGAACGAGTCCAGCGCCGCGGCCTGCTCCAGGTCCGTTGCCTGACCCTTGACCATGCGCCCGAGCACATTGCCTATCGAGGCCAAGGCGGCGGCCGGGTCCTGCGAAAGCAGAGCTTCCGGAATGCGGCCCTCAAGCATCCTCGCCGCGGTCCCGAAATTCCCGCGCCGAAGCTGTTCTATCACGGGCTCGAAACGGGAAGACAGCGCATCATGCATGGCGCTGTTCGCGAACGCCACCAGGAGCTCGTCCACGGCCGCGTTGCGCGAGGATTCGCCGGCAAGCTGCTGCGAGTTCGTGCGGACGATTGCCGCCCCTTCGGCGGACAGCCGGATGACGTACGGCGTCCCGTCCTCGGCCTGCACCGCGATTTCAAGAGCTCCAGAAGCGCCTTGCGCGAATTCCACATGACCGGCCTGCTCTTCAAGGCGCAAGCGGCGAGCCGCTCTCAAGGGCCCTCCTTGCCATGGCCGCATGGCCGAAATCCTCCGCGTCCGGGCTTCTGCCTTCCGTTCTGGATTGCGCGGGAATGCGCGATATCGTAAGCGATTGCATCGAGCGGGTCCGACGGCCTTTCCGTGAATGCCGCCAGCCTCGACGCATCTTCTATGACCTTGACTGTTTCCAGCGCGATGAAAAGCTGCTGCCTTATTGCGCGCGTCTCGATGAACCTGACATAATCCGGGTCGGCAAGCAGCCTCTGGAGCGCGGCCCTGCGTTCCGGCGCTATGTCAAGCAGCCCCTTGGTCCCTGCATGGACCGCCGCGATGTCCTCAATCAGGCCGACGGCGCTTTCGAATTGCGGCTTTGTCATGGGCACGTTCGCGAATGACAGCTCCGCGCCAGCAGGCGGGCTCCGGTCGAGAATCGCCGTGTATTGCGCGAGCGTCTCCGGGCTGGCCTGGGCCGGCCGTGCGGGAGCCTGCGCAGGGGCTGGCCCGCGGCCGGGAAGAATCAACGGCTCCATCACCTGCATCCCGGCCAGCGAGGAGATAGCCCGCGGGAGCGGCTCATCGCCGTATGGCAGGACGTCGACGATGCGCCCGGATTCCATGTTAATCCTGAATGTGAACTCGACTCCCCTGTCAAGTATCTCCCTGGGGATGTTCTGGACGTTCCCGAAGGCGATGATGCGCCCGGTTTCCGGGTCGTAATATGCATTGACAGCCGCATTCAGCATGCCTGCGTTCCCGCCTATCGATTCCCCGGCGAGGATTTTCCTGAACGTTCCGAAGACCGGTCCCATGGATTCCGGCCGGATTCCGAGCACGGCCAGCGCGTTGTCGATGGTTATCCTGCCGGGCAGGGCGCCGCCAAGGTATTCGGAGAGGAAACGCCTTGACGTTTCGTCGGGCATCAGCGCGAGGGCCTCTGCCAGCTCCAAGCTGGAAATGGGCGCCTCGGGCCGCGGTTCTCCTGCCGTTTCCCCTGCCCCCGTTTCAGGCAAAACTGGCACTCTCCCTTCGTAAACGTCATCTGCGGCCTTGGCAACTGGTGTGTCCAGCGCCTGCTGCCTCGTCCTGCCGTTCGAGTAATCCCTGGGCGAATAGCCTGCGTCCGGGATGCCGAACGTTTCCGGCTTTTTAGCCTCCGCGCGGCTTTCCTGAACCCTGACGAACCCGTTGCGCTGGAGCGGGTCGATGACGACGTACCCGCTTCCCCCGCCGTACGCCTCGCTCATGCTCGACATCTATGTTGGTGATGAACTCGTTCGGTGAGCGCACCCTCATTCCCCCTTTCATGACCGAAGTACAAGTGGTCCACGCCAAGCAAATCCATCCAGCGTTTTCCCCTCTCCGCCGCCATGTGCGGGGCCCAGGCCCCGATTCCGCGTCCGAAACCTTCGGCGTAATTGGCTGAGAAGTCCCCGGTCCGCTCCCCCATGAGCATATCCGGCAGCTTCAGGTTGGTCTTCGCCCAATGGTTGTCCGTAGTCGAAAACAGCTGCGTGAAGTGCGCATCGAGCGCACTAATGGCCGCTTCCCGCGAGCCTGCGTTTAGGACCGCTCCGTCATGACCGGCCCGCCGTGCGTGAAGAAATTGTTATCCACGACCACGGCCGCCCTGGTCGAGCCGATGAATTCCATGAAGCCCCCCGGCGTCGGATTGCCCTGCGAATCGAAATTCTCCACGATGAAGTTCTCCCATGTGTGGTATCTCTGGATGATGGAATCGAACGTGTCCTGCACGCCGATGCGTTCCCATTCGCATATGTCGCATAGCGCATCCGGAGTTGTGCCGTCCAGGATTGCCTGCACCTCGGCCTGGCTCTTGCCCCCGTATGCCTCCACGAATCTCAGGAACAGGGCCTCGTGGTTCCCCCGCAGCGCATGCACCTGCGAGCTTGTGAATGCGGCGTCCTGCTGCATCTGCCGGACGAGCATGACCGCTTCCACGCTTGTCGGGCCCCGGTCGATGTAGTCGCCCGGTGAACACTATCTGGGTTCCGGGGGGCAAATCCGGGTTCAGCCGGTATCTCTGCGCAGGGGCTATCGAGCGGTCGGTCGGGGCCAGGTCCGGCCTCGTGTCGATGAGGACTCCGCCTCTGAGCAACTGGTCGGCCAGTCCATAGGCGTCCCCATGCACGTCGCCTATCGCAATCACCTGCCTCGCCCCAGTTACCGAGTCGACATAAGCGCCCTGCCTGAACTCTGTCTCGTTGGAGGACAATGCATCGGTGATATGGGAATACCTTTCGGATATCGCAAGGGCTTCGCCGATATCGCCCCTTTCCATGGCGGATATGTATTGCGGGTCGCTCAGCATCTGCGAAGCGACTGCCCGCTCGTCGGCGGTTCCAAAGCCGAAATGCCTGCTCGCCTCGGCTTGGGCGTCGCGGGCGATGAGGTACAGCCTCCTCGCTTCTGCGGATATGCCGGGTGCATTGCCCAGAAGGGCCGAGTCGCGCTGGGCAAGGACCGAATCTGCTATCGACTGCCTGACCCTGAAACGGTAGACGTGCTCCGGCTCCCCGTGGGCCTGCTCCGGAAGCCGCACCTGGAGCACGCTCCGCCCCACCGGGGTTTCATAATTCATCTCGATGAATGCCGCCCCTCCGGTGCCGTCCGGCATCGAAATCTTCAGCGCCCCGTTTTCCGTGGTCGCCGGCGTGATGCCGAGGGCTGAAAGTTCCACTGCGGCTTCGCGCCCAATCAGCTGGATGAGGGCCCTTTCCGCCACCGCCGCGGGAGCCGCCGGTGCCGGAGCGCGGGTTTGAACCGTAGGCTCTACCCTCCGGGCGATTATCTCCGTCGCGGCATCCCGCTGCGCAATAAGAATGTCCCTCTGCATC
>CAVTHI010000006.1:0-243189 GCA_963734525.1 uncultured archaeon
GGCCATCACGCTTATCAGGATGGCCGAAAGCGTGCCCTCTAGGTAGAGGATGCCGCGCGCATGGTTGCTCGTGCGGACCAGGGGCAGCATGGAATAGATGGCGAACGACGAGGGGCCCCCGAATATGGTCGCAAGGAGGAGGGACGCGGTCAGGTTCCATCCGAATGCTGAATGAAGAAGGGCTGTCAGGACGCTTATGCAGAGCACGATGTTGGTAATCGCGAAAACCGTTGAGAAAGACAGGCTTTTGAGGATTTGCCCTATCTTGAGCTGGAGGCTGGCTTCGAAAACGAACGACACGATGGCGACCGCGCCCACGACGGGCGCGAGGCTGCGGAAGCTCTGCAGGCTGATATCGAATGCGGAGAAGCTGGAGAACGGCCCCATCGGCCCGAGGGCGAAGCCGATTGCGAGCAGGACGAGGATTTCAGGTATCCTCGTGCGCACGAACACCCACCTGGCCCCGAAGCCGATGAGCGCGATGAGCCCTATCAAAAAAAGTATCTCGAACATCAACCGGAATGCGACGGCGTGCTATTAAAATCTTTGCGCGTTTTACGACGTCAATCGCCTGATGCGGGTTCTCCGATGGTCGGAATCGATACCTGGGGCTTGGCACAGGACGGAGTCAAACCGGACAGGATGTTTAATGAACTTTTGACCGGCGTCGGTAAGGAGAAAAAGTTCAAGTGAGGGGCATAGTCCGCCTTCTGTATTTTAAGGCAGCATTTGACTGCGCGGCGCAAAGCGCCTTGCTCCGTCATCGATATCAGGGACGATGCGTTGCATCCCGCGTCCTTGCGGACTCTGGGTGTCGTTTCTGTTCCGTCCCCTTCCCCTTAGAGGAAGTATATCTCGCGGAGGGCGGAACTTCCTCATTTTTTCCGAAGAAAAAACGTAGGCTGCCTGCCCCTCACTCAGAGGGGATTATGCATTATAATGATTAAAAGCCTGCAGGATGAAGGGGGAACGTGGCCAACCTGCTTCCATATGCCCTCTTAGCGCTCCTTGCTATATCAACACTCGCATCGATAGCGCTCTTCCTTCAGGCAACCGGCCAGAAAGAGAGCCTGGCTGCTGAATTGGCCGGCGTTAAAGGCGGCCTTCTCAACTCGCAGAAAGAGCTGAACTTCACCAAGGCCGAATTGGGGACGAAAAGGGAAGAGGCGGCGCTCCTGCAGGAGGACATCGCGGACCTGCGCGCGGAACTGAACGACAGCGAGGCCGAGGTCCGGGAGCTGGAAGGCAGGCTCAATGAGAGCGAGGCCGAGCTCGAGGATACCAAGAACACGCTCAGCCATGCAAGGGAGGAGATTGCCCGCATCAGGGAGGAAGCCCTCGCCATGGACGAGCAAATCAGCGAGTCGATATCATGGTTCAGGGACAACTCCGCCCTTCCAGGCACATTGAAGGTGGACAGGTTCCTCAGCAGGGTCGAGAAAAGCTGCGTGAACGATGACACGCTCAACCTAGGATGCGCCTCATACCTCATGAAGGAGGATCTCGGCTTCCTATACAAGGACGACCCCACGGGCGACAGGCTCTACTCGATTGACGAAATAATCGCGAGGAAGGGCGGCGACTGCGAGGATTATTCGCTTTTCTTCAAGGCGCTCCTCAACCGGTTCAGGGATGACGGCCTGGAGATGGAGGCGTGGACAGGGGGAATCGGCAGGTACGTCATCTACGAGGATGCGAGCACCGGAAGATACTGGTATTATGACAACACGGACGGCATCACGCTCGGGAACTCCAAGCAGGACAACCCGTATGCGGTCTGCTATTTCACCGGCTTTGCGAACGGCACGAGAATCGGGCATTGCGTCATCATGCTCACGAACGCCACGATTGGCACGCCTGATGACATTTCCAATGCCGCACTGGCAGATGCGCCCTTGTTCGAGCCGCAGGACGGCGGGTATCTTGGCAACGTGGGGGACGGGTTCTTCGTCTGCGAGGAGGGCAACGAGGGCTGCGATGACGGGGACTACAGCTTGACGTTCGTGATAACCGACAGCGACCTCTTCCAGTTCAGCGGCGGGAAATGGAACTACTACGCGGGCAGGCACGGGGAGATAAGCGGTCTTCTTGAAAGGCTGGACAAAATAGAACTCGGCTGAACCAATCTACGCCGACGAACGCATCGTCGCGGCGTTTCGCATCACCTGAACGGGCGGGAGTTGCGCCGCAGCGGCTTCATGCCGGAAAGCGCCGAGAGCGAAGACTCTATGGCCTCGAGCTCGGCGGGATCCAGTGCCGCGCGCAAATCCGCTTCAATGAGGGCGGCCGGGTACGCGTAATTCTCGCTCAGCGACGAAAGCGCGCAGACCAGCGACGCGGCCGAGTCGATGTCGCAGCCGAAAGTCTCGACGCGGAGAGGGAGGTCGTTGCGGGACGGCCTTATGTAGAAGACTTTAACCTGCCGGCCGAGCTCCGCAATGTCGCCCCCGGGGGCTTTGCCCTCGAAATAATCCAGCTCCTTCGTGCGCTCATCCTCGCCAAGCAGATAGCCGCAGAGGACCGTGTCCGGGCATCCCGCACCGAGCTCGTTCGCGAGCTTCTTGGAGCGGGAGTCCTTGATGATCCCGCAGAGCATGCACCTCTTCGCGCTGCATGAGAGGTAGAGCCTCCGGTAAAGGGCGATGACCTCTTCGTAGAGCGGCCGGAGCGCGCTGCCTTCCGGGGGCCGGTCGCCGGGCAGCGGCAGGAGGGAGCCGTCGATGAGGAGCATGCCGGGTGCGTCCGCGTCGAGCGAGGAAATCGCGCATGAAAGTTCGTGATGGAGCCGGATGAGCGAGCGGAACACCAGCGCCTCGTGCTCCTCGAGCGAGTTCCTCATCTCGATGTGCGCCTGCGGGCTTTTTTGGGGGTGGTAGGAGTGCGCTTTCAGCACAGAGCCCTGATAATCGAAGACCGCGGCCACCGCCCGCACCACGACGATGTCGGCCCCGTGCATGCGCCCGGCTAGCAGCCCGCCGTCGACCGCGCAGACGCGCAGTGAAACGCCGGCCTTTTTCACCTTCACGACCAGGAGCGGGTCGGCGAGGCGCGCGGCGGCGGCCCTGTCCCTGATGATGCCGTAGCTGCTCCGGATTTCGCCGGCAAGGGCGGCCAGTTTTTCCCGCATGTTGGGAATCTCGTCTGAAAACATATTTTAAGTGTGCGGGAGTTAATCATCCGGTGCACGCATGATTCTGTCTGATTTCGACATCAGGAAGATGCTGAACGAAGGGAAATTGAAGATAACCCCGCTCCAGGACGACCAGATAGGCCCTGCCAGCGTCGACCTCACGCTCGGGGACGAATGGTATTTCTTCAAGGACGAATACTCGAGGAAAATCGTCGACCTGAAAGACACCGGGTTCCAGGATGCCTTCGACATGAAGAAGGCGAAGGAGATAACGCTGAAGCCCGGCGAGCTGTGCCTGGGCAAGACGCTCGAGCGACTCACGCTCCCGAAGGACGTGATGGGCAAGCTCGAGGGGCGGAGCCGATACGCGAGGATGGGCGTCATAATACACCTCACGAGCGCGCTCGTCCAGCCCGGAAGCGACAACCGGCAGGTGCTCGAGATAGTCAACCTCGCCCCGTTCCCCATCAAGCTCCACGCGGGAATGAGGGTGTCGCAGGTCGTCTTCGAGACGCTGAAATCCGAGACCGGCAAGCCGTACGCGAAATTCGGCGACATCGCGAGGAAGCAGTGAGGGTGGAATCCTGAAGTTCGACCTGGTGTCGGTCGCGAGCGTGGCGGCCCTGATTGCGCTCATACTCCTAGGCTCGGCCATGTTCAAATCCATGTTCGAGAACCCGAAGATTGTTTACCTGGAGGCGCCGCTCGAGAAGAACAGCGAGCTGCAGCTCCGCCCCGGCGAGGTGTACCGGTACGCCTACCTGATGAACAACACTACGGTGAACATGACATTCTACGTGCTCGAAGGCGACGGCTGCACGAGGATACGCGTCATGGAGGCGAGGGACAACTCCGAGGTATGCCTGGACAGGTGGGGCATGGATGCAAGCGGCTCGAACGTGACGTACAACAACCAGTTCATGCTCCTCTTCAAGCCGTGGATGCTCGCGCTCCGGGACGGCTGGACGTGGAACAATTCGATGTACATCTCGTACGGGGGCGCGGGCGAGCACATCACGGACAACTATTACCGCATCGTGCGCATGGAGAACTACAGCGGGCGCGAGAGCTATGTCGTGGAGATAAAGTCGGAAAGCGGCATCAGCGAGTACGAATGGATTGACGCCGAGAAAAGGGTCCTGCTGAGGGTAATCGGGGACGGCTACGAGGTCGTCCTTGCGGATAACCAGACCGGATAGCTGTATAAGAAGACGATGGCCGAACCAATCAGCTGGCGCCGTTGTGCACTACGGACAGCGGAATGATTCCCTTCTCCAGCTCGACTTCGGCTATCTGGATGAAGGACATCTTCGAGTCCTCGGCCTTGATGAGCGGCGGGGCCCCCATCGAGAGCTGGAGCGCGCGCGCGCCGATAAGCCTTGCGATTTCATATTTAGTGAGTTCCATCATTAGCACCAAGAATTTGCGGATGTAATAACGGTCACAAAACGATATAAACGTTTCCTTTCTTGCCGAGCGTCAGCCCGGTCTCGCCAGAGAACTCGAAAGTCTTCGCCAGGCCGCCCACGACCTTGATTTTCATGCCCGGCTGCAGCATGGCCCCCCGGTTGTCGAAGAGGTATATTATGCCCTCGTTGCCGGTCGGGTCGTTGACGAGGACGCGCGTGGCGGTCGCCTTCAGCTTCTTCGTCTTCTGGTACTCCAGGTTCTCGACGGTCTTGGCGGTCAGCAGCTCGGTGTTGATGTTGCGCATGCCGTCCTTTATCTTGGTGATGTTGGTGACGTTCATCTCCTTGAAGCGTTTCTTGGCCATCCGGAACGCGAGCCCGATTTCGCGCCTCGCGTCCTCTATCATCCGGTTCATCTCCTGCTTCATGACGTCCTCGTCGCCCTCCGAGAGCATCATGGTCTCGTAGGCCTTCCTGAAGAACGTGTCCGGGAGGTGCTCGATTTCCTCGTGCTCCTTGATTTCCTCGATTTCCTGCGTCTCGAGCGTCGCCGCCTGCGTGGATAGCTTGTCCAGGGGCTCGTCGCTCCTCCCGACCTCTTCGAGCACGCCGCCAAGGTCCGGGCCCTGCAGGGGCAGCGGGGACAGTGCGGCCTTCTGCTGTTGGGGCTGGTGCTGCTGCTGGACAGCCTGGACGCGCGGCTCCGCCGGCTCTGCGTCCTTCGCAGAATCGCCCGCAGGCACGAACGGGAGGTTCGGGCCGTCGCCGATGCGGTCGAGGTCTGACATCACTTCGAGGTAATTGGTAAGGAACTCCTGCATGACCTTCCGGCCGCTCTCCTCGTACTTCTTCGTCTTGCTGCCGTGCTGCTGGTGCGTCTTGAGGTAAATCTTGTCTATGGTCGGCATCATCTTGCTTTTTGCTATGTCTGCCTTCTCCTTCCCCAGGCGCTTCTCGAATATCTGCGTGATGGGCCGGAGCATCCTCTCCTTGGCCAGGTCCGGAGCCTCGTCGGGCTCCTCGTTCTTCTCCGGGCTCGAAAAGATGGTGGCGAAGGACATCAGTTCCGGCTCGGCCTGCTTCTTCTTGTCCAGGTATTGCTGCGCGATTTCGCGCACGGACGGGTCCTTGTCGAAGCTGAGTTGAACTAGGGCGAACACCGCTCCGGGGTCGTTTATCTCGCCGAGCGACTTCGCCGCCTGCTTGCGGACTTCCGGCCTCTCGTCGAACGTGAGGGAAACTAGCTTGTTGATGTTTGCCGTAACGGAGTCCATGTGAATCCTTCTCCAACTATCCAGCCAACCTATTTAATGATTTTCCCGCCCGTCGATAAGGGGCCCCTCACGGCGACGCTTCAGAGGCCGCCATCATCATGGGCGGGCCGCCTGGAGGTCATTTGATTATCTTGGCTATCGCGTCAAGGCACCCGTCGAGGTCCTTCATCTCGAAATTGCCCATGTGCGCGATTCTGAGGCCGTTGTCCTTGTACTTGCCCCTCGCGCCGACGATTTTATATCCGAACTCGCTTCCGAGGCGGGCCTTAATCGTCTTTGCCTGCTCGGCGTCCTTGCAGACGAACCCGGTCACTGTCATCGACTCGAAGCCCTTTTCGGACGTCAATGGGAAACCCATGGCCGCAAGGCGCTTGCGCACATGCTCGGACGCTTCCTTGTGGCGCTTCACTGCCGCGGGAAGGCCGCCTTTCCTGTCGAGGACGTTGAATGCTTCCTGCAGTGCCCAGAAAAGCGTCACGCCGGGCGTGTTCGGCGTCTGCTGGTCCTGCTCGTAGCGCTTCTTGTGGCGCCGCAGGTCGCAATAGTAGCTCGGGATGGACGAGCGCTTCGAGTATTTCGCGGCCGCCTCCTTGCCGAGGCCGATGAGCGCCATCCCCGGAGGTGCGGCTATGCCCTTCTGGCTCCCGGTGACGAATGCGTCCACGTGGTATGACTGCATGTCGAACCCGGTGCCGGGCCATGCGGATATGCCGTCTATTATCGTGAGCATGCCTTTCGATTTCGCGTACTGGCAGATTTCCTTGATGTCGTTCCTGACGCCCATGCTCGTCTCATTGTACACCATCGCCAGCACTTTCGCCCCGCTCGCGTCTATGTGCGGCTTCGCCCGCTCGAGGTTCCATCCCTTCCCGTCCTCGAGACGCTGGACGATTGCCTCAGCATAGACCTTCACGGTCGTCGCCTGGTGGTCGCCGAACTCGCCGTTCGGCAGGCAGAGCACCTTGTCCCCCTTCTCGCACAGGTTCAGTACGAGCGTCTCGAGCCCGAGCGCTCCCGAGCCGGTTATCACATAGGCCTCCTCGGCCCCGAAATACGCTTTCAGGCGCGTGACGATGTCGCCGTAGAGCTTCGTGAAATCCCCGCTCCGGTGCGTAATCATCTCCTTGCACTGGGCTTGCGAAATTTCCTTCAGAACAGGCACTGGTCCGGGAGCTAAGAGAACACCCATAACACTCACCAATAGTCATTTCCTGGCGGATTATCGCAGATAAAAAAATAAATGCTTGCCATGCCTACCATTCCCGGACCTGCGCCCCGACCATGCGGCAGAACATCCTGCTTTTTTCCATGATAGCGCGCTTGATGGCTGCCTTGTCCCTCGCCCGATAGAGGTATTCGTACCCGCCGCCGGTCCGGTTTCGCTGGCTGCGCTCGGCGATGCCCTTTTCCACGAGCTTCTGGAGCGAGCGCTGGACCACCGAGCGGTCGCGAAGCGTTTTTGCGGCGACGTCCGACACCGGCGCCCAACCTTCGGAAGCCGCGCTTCCGGAGGCAATCGAAATCGCATCGCGATTTCGGTGCGCAGTGTTGCCCGGCATCACTGCCGACTTGGGGCCCGAAGCCCCAAGGTCGCCGGCATGCAGGAGCTTCAGCAGGACGGCGACTTCCCTCTTGGACAGGCCGAAAGAGCAGCCCAGCAAATCCTCGACCGAAAGGTCGATGCAGGTCATATCAATTCCCATAAAAAACCATCTGTGCATTTTTTTATGCGAATCACATTACTCGGCACGGTATAAAAAACGTTTGTGCAAAGTATTTGCACAGGTGAAGCATATGGTTTCTGATGACTTGGAGCTTGAATCGATAAGGAAGAGGAAAATAGACGGCATGAAGGATGCCGGGGCGAAGAAGGCGCCGGAAGTGCTCGTGTACTCGAGCCCGGACTGCCCGTACTGCACGCTTGCGAAGGACTACCTTTCAAAGAAGGGCGTGAAATTCACCGATTATGACGTCTCCAAGGACAAGGAAAGGGCCAAGGAGATGGTCATGAAAAGCCAGCAGACCGCCATACCGGTCCTCCAGATTAACGGCCGGATAGTCGTGGGATTCGACAGGCATGCTCATCGATGACTCGCTCAACAAGGCGCCGCCCCCGAAAAGGGACGAGCTGCTGGGCAACCTGTTCTACGACCCGTTCAGCATCTGATTTTTTTCCAAATCAATATATCACGATTACGGGCTCGTAGTATTTCCTCACGTTCCCGCCATAGACGCGGCTTGTCAGCATGCGGACGAGTTCGGTCGAGGCCTCCTCGCGCGAGCGGTGGAGCCATCCGAGCTTCATGTTGAGCCTGATTATGCGCCCCGGGATTTTGTGCCGGGTCGATTTCGGCGGGAACGGCGTGTGCGCCTGGGCCGCCTTCACGACCTCGTCTTTCGTATAGGCGCGCCTGTACAGGACGGACTTCTTCATGGAGAGGGCCTTGTCGACCTCCTCGTCGGGGATGTAATCCACCGTGCCCTTTTCGAGCAATGAGAAGACGTAGTTCTGCTCCTCCACCATCTCCATCAGCTTGTACGAGCCGGGGTTTATCAGGTGGTATTCCTTGTCGCGGCCCATCAGCATGAACGGCGCCTTGAGGCCGTCGACCGCCGCCTTGCCCGCCTCGTAATCGACCTTCTCGTGCTTGAGGGAATCCAGGTGGAAGATGTCGTCAGAGCTCAATGCGACGGTGGGATACCACGTGCCGAGGCCGATTTCGTCGCTCGAATAGTCGAGCGCCTGGACGGTGGCATGCGGGCATTCGATGATTTCGAGGACTTTCAGGCGGTGGTTGCCGTCCAGCACCACGCCCGTCTTCTTGTCTATGATGAGCGGGTCGACGAGATGGCCGATGTTCAGCATACCCTCCTTGAGCCTCTTGAGGTTGTGGGATATCACCTGCTCGTGGGAAAGAAGGTTCTTGACTTCCCAGACCTCGAGGTTCTTTAGCATCTCCTCTGCCAGTTCGGACATGCAAGCACTGTGGGGACATGTGTTTAAAAGCTATCGGCAGGGCAGACGGCGGATGACGAACTGCCATTAGTTTAATGGGGGCATTTTTACCACGAAAATACATTTTTAAATACAATTAACCAAGTATTAGTGCGTATGGCACTAATCGACAGAATCCTGCTCCGCGGCGAGGATGCGACCGCGAGGGCGGAAGCGATGCGCGAGTTCAAGCGTGTCTTCCGGGGGAGGGGCCTTCTGGAAGAGAGGGGCCTGACAGACTATTACGACCACAGGTACGGCAAGTACAGCAAGGAGCGCGACAGGTGGGAGGAAGGCAACGCAAGCATATTCAAGGCCAACCCGGAGCTGAGGCGCATCGACCAGGTTGCGGATTTCATATTCACTAACGGCGTTTTCGTGCGCTCGGGCGTGGGCGAGGTGCTGTCCCCCGGCAACGAGGTCGAGGGCGTGATAGCTGCAATCAGGCTCAGGAACGCGAGCAGGTCGCTTTCCGGAATGCTCACGCTCGATGTGGGCGGCGAGACGAGGTTCACCAAGCTCAGGTTAGGCAACTTCTCCACAAATGGCGTGCTTACAATCAGGCCGAGCGCGCTCGACCGCGGAATCGTCATCGAGCCGGATGAGGAAGAGAAAACCAGGCGCGAGCTCCCGCTTTCGGCGAGCGACCGCTCCCGGAATCCAATCGGGATTTTCCAGACCGTGGCGGAAGCCGTCGATGCGCTAAGGCAGGTCATCGGGAACTATTAAGACGCTCGTGCATGTGATAAAAAAAATGCGATAGAGATAAGCAAACATCCCGTGTCGCATTGAAACCGGGCAGGATGTTTGATGACAGCAAGAACGGCGCTCCGTTCTTGCGTCCATTGGAGCGCGTGGTGCTCCAATCGGAAACTTTGACCGGGGCTAGGGCTAAGCAAAGTTTCAAATGCGACAATCGGAAGCGAAGCTTCCGGTGTCCCATTTTTTCTGCGGAAAAAATGCGACCGCCGGGAATTGAACAACAATTCCCGGGGGACCCAAATTTTTTATTAAGAAAAATTTGCGACCGCCGGGAATTGAACCCGGCCCGCGAGATTGGCAACCTCGAATCATACCGATAGACTACGGTCGCATGAACTAAGTTCGTGCGACAAGGGATGATGCATCCCTCTGTCGCAGTCGAATTAGTGAGCAATCTGATGGGCATAAAGTAATTAAATCATATCGCATGGGACATGGCAGGGGCATGTCGGGCTTGCAGGAAGCCGGTGGAAACATACAAAGAACCACGAAAATAAACATTTATAAAGTGTTTCCGAGATACCTATTAGTTGATGACCAGCCAGAAAAAGTGGGCCGGAACCGTCGCCGGGAGGATGGGTATCCCGATTATCGATGGGGCGCATCCGCATTTCCGGAAACCGCATCTTGACGAGCCTATACTACTCACAGCGAAAAAGCCTGCCCAGCCCGCGGCAAGGTCGAGTGACCCGACGCGCGAATTGGACATGAGCGACCTCGAGATTCTTGCCGAGGCTGCGCCGGGCGCAGGGTCCGCGCAAACAAGGGCGCCGGAACCCACGAGGGAGATTTCGACGGGCGATATCCTTGAAATCGACGGGAACCCCGTCAAGACGCCGCCCCCGCCGAAGAAAAGCGAGAGGCCGCCCCTTGCGCCGAGCACGAGGCCGCCTGCAGCGGCAGAGGCAGGAAGGGCAAGGGAGGAGTCCGAGGGCTATTCGCTCGAGGAGCTTCTTTCTGCACGGATGGGCGGCAGCGAGCCAGGACGGGACATCGAATCGAGCGTTCTCGAATCGATGGAGGACCTCCAGAGGCTCGAGGCCGAGCGCGTGGCGCAGGAGAAGGCCAGGCAAGCCGAGGCCGCTGCAAAGCCGAAGGCGGCCCCCAAGGCCCCGGAAGAGCCGAAACGCAAGGAAGAAACGAGCGTCATGAGGTCCATGGCGGAACTGCAGGCATTGGAGGAGCAGCGCGTCGCGGACGAGGCGTCCGCACGGGCGGACGCCGAGGAGAACGCGAGGAGCCTCGAAGCGAACCTGAAGGCGCTCCAAGCTGAGCACCAGGCAAGCCTCGGGGGCGGGAACGATTTGTCTTCGCTTCTTGACGCGGAGCCGGGCGCGGGCGCCGAACCCGGAATAAAGGGCGCGAAAGGCGCCAAACCCGAGCCGTTCGTTTTCCTTGAGCCGGAATTCCGGACCGCTGACCATGAAACCAGCATTTCAATCTCAATCGAGCTTATGCTCGGCCTCCCCTGGGAGGAGCAGCACTCGATATACAGGCTGACCGACAGGGAGCAGCAGGAATGCGAAAAAGCGCTTCCTGAGAGGGAGACCAGGTGGGTGCTCCCGGTGCCCCCAGGGGACAGCAAGGAAAAAGGCGAGGTCGCGATACTCGCGCAGTTCGCGCATGAGACGAGGCGCGAGTTCAACGGGAGGGAATATTACATCGTCCAGAAGCCGTTCGGCGGCGCGAAGAGGGCCGCGAGGACCGGCTGCCTCTTGCACATCTGGCCGGAAAGCTCGACCGATTACGAGTTTTTGGGCGAGGTGAGCGGCGAGACAGGCCTGAGCCAGCCCATGACCGGCGAGTGGTCGATCAATATGAAATGCCACATCATGAGCGTGGAGGAGATTTCGCAGTGCTCGTCCGTCCTTCCTGAGGGCAAGCCGGTTTTCCTGCACCCTGTCCCCCCGTCCGAGGAGCAGGTCGCGCTTGAAAGGTCGCTCATGGAAAGCTTCCATGAAGGCCGCATCCCGAGGATTTCGCTCGGGGGCAAGGATTACTTCGTGATGGAAATCGGCACGGTGGCCGAGTGGCAGGAGCTCGCGTTCATGTTCCCGAACATCCGCATCGCCTCGCGCAAGGGCGAATGGCTAGGAATCTGGCCGGACAGCGAGACCGGGAAAACGATGATGTCGCACGAGTACGGGTTCGCGAGCGCCTACCATGGCCTGCCGGGCCCGCCCCTCCTTGAAAGCGGGGGGCTCGTCGAGCCGTATGAAAGCGAGCTTGCGGCGATAAAGAGGCTTCACCCGAAATCGGAAAAAAGATGGCTGTACGCGCTCCCGCAAAGAATCAGCGAAATGGACGGCGATACGCTGAACTTCCTCACGGTCGTTTCCACCAGGGAAATCGAGATGACTGGCAGTGAGCCCGCTGATATCGCTTTCAGGCAAGTGGTTCATCAGCCTGAAATATCCGCACCCTGAGGCGAGGGAGGCCTCGCTCGAAGGGAACAAGGTGAGGGTCGCCCCGAAGGTCGCAAAAATAAAGGACGTCCTCGAGGACGTCCGGGCCAAAAGCGCCGAACATGGCGTGAAAGGGCAGACGCCCATGATTGTGCTTCCACCGGACCCGGCCCAGCGCAAGCCCCTCATGGACATGTTCCCGGAAGGGGAGACGAGATACCTCTACTACGTGGACCCGAAGAACAAGGGATATGTGGCGATGAAGCCGCATGTCGCCCTGATGCGGGGCAAGGAGAAGGAGGTCTACCTCGTCCTCAATGAGCCGTACGCGGGCGCGATACCGGTCAGAAGGGACGGCATCGCGATTTACCCCCTCGAGTGAATGGGGTACGGGAAAGCTGATGAAGGGGGCCGCGGGAAACGCACCCCCGTCCTGTTTTTATATCGGGAACGAGTAGTGGCACTAATATCAGCCGGGGCCTGCGGGGCCGGCGATGAAGGTCAGGGATACTATGGGAATGGGGAAGGGCGCCTACCTGAAAAAAATCACGACCGGGGTTCAGAAATGGCGCACCGTGGAAATCGGCGAGAAGCTCGACGGCAGCTCGCCCCCGTCGGTTTTCATCGGCAATTTCGGCTACCCCAAGGTCTATGTCGGCCCGATGATAGCCCCGTACGGGGGCGACACCTCGGTCCTCGACACCCCGGAGTCCTGGATAAGCGGCAACAAGAGCCAGGACGACATCATCCGCTTCCGGCTCGACCTCGTGCGGGGCAAACACCAGGTCGGCATAAAGGAGCTGGAGAACCGCCTTGTCGGGAAGCTCCAGGAGATTTCGCTCGCGAAGAATAGCGTGGACAGCGAGGCCGAGTTCAAGCACAAGCCGCGGGGCTTCACGTTCAGCGAGGACCACCAGCCGTTCGGGCCGAGCGCGGGATTGGAGCGCTTCGAAATCGGGAATGTGAAATGGGAGCCGCACCTCCAGAAGGCGTATTACGATACGGACCTCAAAGCCGCGGATGCCGCGGTGGATGCATACCACGAGGGCGTGCTGTTCTCGCAGATACAGAAGGCGTTCTCCACCGGCACTTTGGGAATCTCGAAGAACAGGAAGCTCGTCCCCACGAGGTGGTCTATAACGGCCGTGGACAGCGCGCTCGCCGACAGCCTGTTCGCCGAAGTGCAGTGGCTCGAGACGCTCGATACGTTCCAGGTATACGAGTTCTCGAGCCTGAACAACTATTACGCGGTCATACTCACCCCGACGCCGTGGCAGTACGAATGGATAGAGGCGTTCATACACATCATGGGGAAGGAGGAGATGGTGTTCTCTGACCACGAGTTTCTCAAGCCCAAGTCCGAATACTCGGCGGTCGGGGGCTGCTATTACAGCTGCAAGTTCGCGGTCCTCGAGGCGCTCAAACGGATGAAGAAGCAGGCCGGGGCGATTGTCCTGCGCGAGGCCTACGAGGGATACGTGCCGCTCGGCGTCTTCAACGTCCGCGAGAACGTCCGGAGCGCGCTCAAGGAACCGCACCGCGAGTTCGGTTCGTTCCGGGATTCGCTGAATTACGTCTCCACGCGCCTGCGCCTGCCGCTCTCAAGGTTCATAGAGCAGGGCCCGCTCATGCGGGAGATGCTCACAAGCAGGCAGACCACGCTCTAGCCCGCATTTAATCGCATTTAAAATAAATCGCAGCCGTATCGTAAGATGCTTCGCAAGCGGAAAGGCATCGGCTCGTATTGGAATAATGCCAATGCCTGAAAAGTTGATATCCGATGAAAAGGCTCGAGGAGAGGCTCTCTAAGTTCGGGATTATGCCAGGCCTCGAGCGCACGCAGAAAATCTGCGAGGCGCTCGGGAGGCCGCAGGACTGCATGGAGGTCATCCTGGTCACCGGGACCAACGGGAAGGGGAGCGTGACGGCCGCGCTCTCGTCGATGCTCACCGAGGCGGGCCACAGGACGGGCGCATATTACTCGCCGCACGTGGAGCGCTACAACGAGCGGTTCAAAGTCGACGGCAAGGATATTACCGACGCCCAGTTCAAGCCGTACGAGGACATGCTGCTCAAGCTGAATGATGAAGGATACGAGATGACGGTGTTCGAGGCCCTCACGGCAATCGCGTTCCGCTATTTCGCCGACATGGGATGCCAGTATGCGGTGATGGAAATAGGCATGGGCGGAAGATATGACGCCACGAACATCGCCATGGAGCGGGTGGCAATCGTCACGAAGGTCGCGCTCGAGCACACGGAATACCTCGGGAAGACCGTGCGCGAGATAGCGGCCGACAAAGCAGCGATAATCAAGAACCCGAAAGGGGTCGCCATCACAGGTTGCGAGGGCGAGCCGCTCGATGAGGTGAGGAAACGGGCGGAGGGGGCTGGGACGCGGCTGGTCCACCTGGGGCAGGGCGGGATAGAGGTGGCGCTCCGCGGGGCGATGGCGGACTCCACGGTCTTCGATTATCGCGGGAAAAACGATTACCATGCCCTCACGATTTCGCTTGCAGGAAGGCACCAGGCCCAGAACGCCGCGCTAGCAGTCGCGGCGGCCGAGGAACTGGGACTGGACGAGAAGGCAATCCGCGGCGGGCTCGGAAAGACCCGCAACATAGGCAGGCTCCAGATAGTCGGGCGCGGGCCGCTCGTCGTCGCGGACGGCGCGCACAATGCGGACGGCATGAGGGCGCTCGCCTCCAGCCTGGACCTGTTCCCCAGGGAGAAGCTGGTCTGCGTGTTTTCCGCGCTCAAGGACAAGGACTGGCGGGCCATGCTCGCAATCATCGCGCCGCTGTGCGACTCGATGGTCGTCACCCAGCTGGGCGGCGAAAGGGCGGAATCGGCCGGCGCCATAGCCGAGGAAGCCAGGAAATATACGGACGCCGAAACCGTGCAGGACATCTCAAAAAGCGTGCTGGCCGCCAAGAGGAAGGCCGGGAAGAAGGGGATGGTGCTCATCTGCGGAAGCCTGTACATGCTCGGCGAAGCCATGGCGGCCGCGCGCGGATACGGCCCCGGCTTCAAAGGCAATCAATAAAAACATAACCGGCTACCATTCATTCAGGACTGTGTTTAGTCCTAGTGCTGGAGGGATAAAATGGACAAGAATGCTGTTTCCGGAATCGTATTTCTCATCCTTTTCGCGGCGCTCGCGTATATCGCGCTGCAGATACCGGTCTTCGCCCTGGTCGGCGTCACCGGGAAGAGCTTCACGCTCTTCGAGTTCTTCGGCCCGGTGGCAGGCGCATTCATCGGCCTGCAGGGCGTAATCGCGGTCGGGCTCGCCAAGCTGTCCAATGCGGCATTGACAGGCTCGCCTTTCGGCATCTGGGACATCGCGAAGATGACCCCGATGATGTTCGCGGCATATTACTTCTACAGGAACGGCGTGCGGGGATTCGGCGACAGGCTCGGCATAATCATTCCGGCGGCGGCCATGATTGCGTTCTGGCTCAACCCGGTCGGCCAGCAGGCGTGGTTCTATGCCCTTTACTGGCTCATCCCGATTGCCGTGAAATTCCTCCCGGACAGGCTGCTCCTCCGGAGCCTCGGCTCGACGTTCACCGCCCATGCGGTGGGGAGCGTGCTTTTCCTCTACACGATTCCGACCGCGCCCGCGCTGTGGCTCGCGCTCATCCCGATTGTCGCTCTTGAGCGGGGCGCCTTCGCGCTCGGCATTTCGGCAAGCCATATCGTGTTCACGAACGTGATGGACGCGGTGGACAGGGCTTTCGGCATCTCGAAATACGTCAATGTGGAGAAGCAGTACGTCCTCCGCATCTGACTTTTTTCTTCCTTTCCGGTATTTTCCATCATTTTTCCGGGATTTTCCGCGTTTTTCACATAACACCGCCGATTCTTCCATCCCGGCAATGAAAATCATTTTTAAGCTTGGTGTCCAATCAACCTCATGAATCTCCGCTATGCCGTGCTGTTTCTCATCGTGCTGGAGCTCGCTCCGATAATCTTTGCGGACTGCGTGGGCTACCATGACGCATTCTACGTCCGCGTGCTGGACGGGAACAAGCGGCCGATAAGCGATGCGGTGATTACGGTGAAATACGACCGCGGCCTGAGCTTCGGCGAAAAGTATTTCACCACCCCGCCCAAGACGACCAACTCGTCCGGGCAGATATATTACGACCTGTACAACGGGGGCACCACCACCAGGACCATCGACTGCAAGATCGAGATAAACGCATCCGGCGGCGGCTCCGGCAAGAAGGTTGTCATCGAGGCCAACAAGCACGGCCCGACCGTGGACGTGATTCTTAGCGACGTTTTCCAGCTCCGCTTCTACGTCCGCGACCAGTTCAAGGCCGCGCTGCCGAACTCGTCCGTGAACGTCGGCAACTACAGCGGGGATACCGACGCGAACGGCATGTTCTACAGGCAGCTCAAGGCCGGGAAGTACAGCTACTTCGCAAGCTTCATGGACGCCAGCCAGGCAGGCACTCTCAACGTGACGAACGACACCGAATTCGAGGTCATATTCCCGCATTATAAAATCACGCTGGATGTGACGGACGACGCGGCGAACCCGCTCCCGTGCACGCTCGAGATATTCAACAAGACCTTCGACCTCGCGGACGGCCATTTCGAGAACGAGAAGACGTTCGGCGAATCGGTCCCTTATTTGGTGAATTACCGCGGCATCAAGAGCGAGGGGGCCATACTCCCGGCCACCGAGCCCATCGTGTATGTCAGGTATGACGTCAACTCGCCGTATTTCGGGAACGTCACCTCGGACGTCGTGAACAACAGGTTCAAGATAAACGTCGAGGTGTGGGACCCGAACCAGTACGCATCGGGCCTGGACGTCTCCACGATGAAGATGTACTACAAGCTCGAACCTTCGGACGCCACGACGCCGTGGAGCAACGCGGTCGTTTACACGACAGGGCGCAACAAATTCACGGCCGACTTCCCCGAGCTCCCGGCCGACAGCATAGTGAAGTTCAGGGCCGAAGTGAAGGACAAGGCCGGAAACCGGGCGGAGAAGGAGGGCAAGTTTTCGACTTTCGCAATAGTCCCGCCTCAAAACGACACCGGAAATCAGACGAATCCACCACCGGAGCCCCCCCAGGAACAGGGAATACCACTTATTTACATACTTGGAGGTGGAATTTTATTGCTTTTAGCCGTTTATTTGGTTTTTCGGATGAAAACAAAAGCCGTATGAAGGTCCAACCAAACAGTATCTTTAAAAATTGTGTGTTTTATAAGTATAAACATTGATAGTCATAAACTAACATAATAACAACAACAGGTGGTCAACCATGCCTCGTGGTAAGAAGATAATAATAGAGACTGAGATTAGCGACGACTTCGTGGACAGATTCCGCTCCATCGACTTGGACGAGATAAAGAAGGAGCGCGACCGGACTGAAAGGGGCCTTTCAACATCGGTGGCGAGCGTCTTCAAGGTGGCGCAGAACCTGTACCGCCAGAAGGCGAGCGAGGACGAGCTTGAAGGCAAGCACGAACTTTTCTCGGTGCGCTCGGCTTATGATTACCTGAAGAACAGCAACGTCTTCATCTCATTCAGGGCATTCGGGGGGAGAATCGAGAGAGGCACCATCCCGTTTGTCAAGGTGGGAAGGAAGAGGTACATCCCGAAATCCGTCCTTGACGACATCACGAACACGAAGACCGAGTTCTACACCGTGAAGGAGGCGTTCGAGGAGTACAAGAAGTCGAACCAGAAAATCAACTTCAGGGCGTTCATCGGAAGGATCGAGAAGGGCTCCATTCCAAGCGTGAAATTCGGGACGAGGAGGCTCGTGCCGAAGGACGCGGTGGAAGCGCTCACGCACATCAGCAACAATTATTTCTCGGTCAGCCAGGCCATCAAGGAGCTCCACAAGACCGGCATCCGGATCAAGAGGAACGCCTTCGAGAGGCGCCTGGACCGCGGAAGAATCCCGCACGTCAAGATCGGCGGCAGGAGGTTCATCCACGAGGACGTCATGCGCGAGCTTACCGAGAAGGAATCGGCCTTGCGCAGGTAAATCCTTTTCTTTAATTTTCATCTTTTATTTCATTTTTTCGCATTTCCGACCTTATTTCCCGTTTTTCATCCACTCCCCTCCATCGCTTTTTCCGGATATTTCCGCCCCTCAGCCCCGGAACCGCCGCAGGCTTGGCCACGCAGGGGCATCTTTTATTAGCATTCTCCCAAATTATGCCCATGGCTATTTCTCGGAGGCGCGCTTTCTTCATAGATGCGGGATACACCGTGAAGAACGGCAAGACGTATGTGACGCTCGTCCTCAAGGGAAAGAAGACCATCAAGAGGTACTACCAGTACGACCCGTATTTCTACGTGGAAGCGCCCATAGAACGCAAGGACGACCTCCTGCAGGCGAGGGGCGTCAAGAAGAGCGGGGAAATCGTCCAGCCGACCCGCGTAGAGGTCGTCGAGCGGAAGATGGGCCTGGAAACGAAAAAGATGCTCAAGCTCTTCTGCAAGGAGCCCTCGCACGTGCCCGCCATAAAGGCCGCGATACCCTTCACATGCTACGAATACAACATCCCGTTCTCGCGCAGGTTCATCTTCGACATGGGGCTGACGCCGCTTTGCGTAATCCGCTATGAGCGCGAAAAACGGATGATAAAGCGCATAATCGGCACCGCGCAGGGCGACCCCAAGCTGTCCGTCATGAGCTTCGATATCGAGACCTACAACCCCCAGGGCGCGCCCAGGGAGGACAAGGACCCGGTCGTCATGATAAGCTATGCCGGGAAGAAAAAGGGCGTCATCACCTACAAGAAGGCGCCCGCCGCGCAGGATTACGTAGAAACGCAGAAAAGCGAGGAGCGGATGCTCGAGCGGTTCTGCGAAATCGTCGCGGACGAGGACCCGGACGTCCTTGTCGGCTACAACTCCGCGAATTTCGACCTCCCGTACCTGAACGCGAGGGCTGGCGCGCTCGGCGTCAGGCTTTACCTGGGCCGTTTCGGCGGGCAGATGAAGGAGGTCAAGAAGGGGCTGACAACCGGAATCAGCATCGGCGGGCGGACGCATTTCGACCTGTACCCGGCGGTCAAGTTCTTCGGGTTCATAGGAATCATCAAGACGCAGAAGTTCACCCTCGATGCCGTGGCCGAGGACGTCCTCGGGGACAGGAAGGTCAAGATAAAAAAGGAGGAAATCTGGCAGATGTGGGACAGCGGCGACATATCGAAATTGTGCGAATATTCGCTTGTCGATGCCGAGCTGACATCCAGGCTCGCGTCGCGCTTCCTGCCGCTCGAGACTGAGCTTTCAGGCGTCGCGAAGATGCCGCTTTTCGACACCACGCTCTCGACGAGCGGCCAGCTCGTGGAGAACCTGCTGATGTTCCACGCCACCGAGAGGAAGGAAATCATCCCCTCCCGCCCGGGGGGGACGCGATAATGGAGCGCGTGAACGCGCCGATACAGGGCGCGTTCGTGAAACTGCCCGAGCCGGGCATCTACGAGAACGTCGCGGTGCTGGACTTCCGCGGGCTGTATCCCTCGATAATCGTCTCCTACAACATCGACCCGGGCACGCTGGAGGAGGAGGAGAGGCGCGGGCCTGGAAACGCACCTGACGCCGCCGTGAGCGGCGAGGGGGCGGACAGCCATTTCGTTTCGCCGACAGGCGCGAGGTTCTCGAAGAAGGAGACCGGCCTCATCCCGTTCGTGCTGAACTACCTCATCGACAAGAGGATGGTGCTCAAGAAGCAGCTGAAGACGCTCGACAAGTCAAGCGACGAGCACGTGCGCGTCGAGGCGCGCTCGCACGCCCTCAAGATTCTCGCGAACAGCTTCTACGGCTACATGGGCTACGCCCGCTCGCGCTGGTATTCGCGCCCGTGCGCGGAGAGCGTGACCGCATGGGGCAGGAAGCACATAATGGAGACGATTGAGAGCGCCGAAAAGAAGGGGTTCTCGGTGCTTTACTCGGACACGGACAGCGTCTTCCTGCTCTACAAGGACAAGAAGGACGTGCTGGCCTTTATGGAAGAAGTGAACAAGTCGCTCCCTGAAAAGATGGAACTCGAGCTCGAGGGGTTCTACCCGAGAGGCGTGTTCGTGAGCAAGAAGGGCGCAGGCGAGCGCGGCGCTAAGAAGAAATACGCGCTTCTCGGCGAGGACGGCCGCATCAAGATTCGCGGGTTCGAGCTGGTGCGGCGCGACTGGTCGTCTGTCGCCAAGGACACGCAGCGCAAGGTGCTGGAAGCCATACTCAAGGACGGCAGCAAGGAGAAGGCGGTCGGGATAATACGCGACATCGTAAGCCAGCTTCAGGAGGGGAAGGTGCCCCTCGAGAAGCTCGCCATAAGCACGCAGCTTCTGAAAAATCCTGACAATTACGAGGTGAAAAGCCCTGAGCTTTCGGCCGCGAAGAAGATGAAGGAGGCGGGGATTCCCGCCGAGAAGGGCACGCTCGTTTCCTATGTCATCGGCAGGGCGGGCAAGACCATCTCCGAGAAGGCCGTGCCCCTCGAGCTCGCGAAGGATTACGACTCCGACTACTACATCAACAACCAGGTGCTCCCGGCGGTCATGAAAATCATGAAGGAGCTAGGCTACGACGAATACAGCATGAAATTCGGGGGCAAGCAGAAAAGCCTGGACGCGTTCTTTTGACCGGCCCGGGAATCCGGGCGGAAACGGCGGGTATAAATCATTAAAAAATCTCCCGCGGATAGATAATGCATGGCCGGTTCTCAGGGGATGAAGAAGAAGGAGGACATCGCTTCGATCATCAACAGCATTCTTGACGAGGCTACGAGGACGAGGAAGGGCTTCACGCCCGAAGTCGTCCGCGAGTTCGAGACCGAGGGCCGCAGGGCCAGCCAGAGCAGGGAGGAGAGGCGGACGGAGCAGCAGCGCCCGCGCGAGGAGCACGTCCGCGAGATGACGCCGTCGAGGCAGCTCGGCGCCGTCGTGGCGCACAGGGCCGAGGACACGGAAAGGAAGACGTCCATAAGCCCGGTGATGACGCAGAGGGCGATCGAGAGCGCGGTCGACCTCGGAGAGAGGCTGGAGCTCGCGTCGCAGGGAAGGAGGCTCAGCCTCAGGGACTGGGTTACGGGTTGAATTCTATGGTTTCACTTGATTTTCTCGACGATGACAACAAGGCCAAAATCGTGGCGCTCTGGAAGGGCATGACGGAGTCCGACAAGGCCCATTTCATCAACCAGGTGGCCCTCGGCCTCAGCATATGGGGAAGCGACGAGAAGGGCAAGAAGGTCGTCGTCCAGGTCCTCAAGCTCATGGGCAACAACGGGACCAGCACGCTCGCTGATTTCGGCTTGTACGTGGACCGCGTGCTCGGGGCCGAAGGTACCGCAGGCCTCGAGGACAAGATAAAGCGCGCCGCGCTCATAATCGAGGGCTACCGGATAAAGAACGCGCTCCCGTCCGAGCCCCACCACGAGCTTTTCTAAGGCAGGGGCCAATCCAATAACCGGGTTTTAACGATGCGTCTATGCAGCATGTGCAATCTTGCCAATGGGAACCGTTTCGAGGAGGGCGAGTGCTACGTCTGCGACGGCGCCGCATTGAAGACCGATGATATGGTCGCGCAGGCAGCTGCGCTCCTCAAGGAAAGGGGGACGCGGAGCTTCTCGATTTCCACGAATATAGACAAGGAATGGCTGGCCAAGGAGGAAAAGGCGTTCGATAACAGGCTGAGTGGCGCCGAGAGCATAAAGAATTTCCTCAACAGGCGCATCTCGGCCGCGCTCTCGAAGGCGAGCGGGGCGCATTACGGCGCGGAAGGCGAGTGCAAAATCATCTTCGATTACTCAAAGGGGAGCGTCGAATTGCGCGAGGGCGACCTGTTCATATTCGGGAGGTACCGCAAGATTGCGGCCGGCCTTTCGCAGAGCAGGTGGATGTGCCCCAAGTGCGAGGGGAAAGGCTGCGCCAACTGCGAGGGGAAGGGGAAATACTACGAATCGGTCGAGGAGAGGATAGGCGAGCCCTTCAAGAAGGCCGCGCAAGCGCAGGGCTACACGATGCATGCGTCCGGGCGCGAGGATGTGGATGCGACGAACTCGGCCGGCAGGCCTTTCGTGCTCGAAGTGAATTCGGCGGGGAACAGGGCGCTCGACCTTGGCGCCTTGTCTATGGAAATCGCCGCAAGCGGGGAAGTGGAAGCGCTCGATCTAACGTTCGTGCAGAGGAGCTTCGTCGAAGTTGTGACCGAATCGCATTTCGACAAGACCTACGAGGCGGTAGTCGAATTCGAGAAGGGCGTCGGCGACGAGGAGATGATGAAAATCCGCACGCTGGAGGGCGTGATGCTGCTCCAGCAGACGCCGACGCGCGTCGCGCACAGGCGCGCGGACCTCGTGCGCCATAGGAGGGTGAGGCATATAGAGGCGATCAGGCGCGAGGGCCAGGATGCGCTTCATGCCACGCTCATCATCCAGGCCGAGGCCGGGACGTACATAAAGGAGCTCATATCCGGCGACAATGGAAGGACTAATCCCGAGCGTCTCCGGCCTGCTTGCAATGAAGGCGAAATGCACCAAGCTCGAGGTCACGGGGATTGACGACGGCTACCTGGACCTGTGCAGGACGGGCTCGGCGGATAAGGCGCGCCCGGGCTGAAGGCCCGGATGCCATAATCAGAATTTTGCGCCGTATTTCGACATGTATTCCTTGTAGTTGTCGAAAATCTTGTCGTTCACGTAGACCTTGCCGTCAATCGGCCTGTTCTTCAGGTGGTTGAACGCCATGTGGATGTCGATAATCGGGTGCACGGGCACGCCCGTCTCCTCGGTGAACTCCACAATCGCGCTCCTGCGCTTGCCGATTTCCTGGCGGTCGACGGCTATGACTATGCCCACGACCTCGGCTTTCAGCGTCTTCTCCAGCTTCTCTATGGCTTCCACCTTCGTTCCGCCGGTCGTCATCACGTCATCGACGATTACGACGCGCTCGCCGTGGTCGATGTTCTGGCTCCCGACGAACACGCTGTTGGCGTCCGCGCCGTGGAGCTTCATCTCCTTGCGGTCGAAAAGCCATTTCTTGTCCATGCGGTGGAGGTATTTCAGCTCGATTGCCGTGCTTATCGCAATCGGGATGGCCTTGTATGCCGGGCCGAAAATCACGTCGAACTTGTCCCCGTAGGCCTCGTGTATCCGCGACGCGTAATACCGCCCGAGGTCGGATATCGTCGCGCCGCTCGTGAGGGCGCCCATGTCGATGAAATACGGCGAAATCCGCCCGCTTTTCAGCGTGAATTCGCCGAATTTCATTGCGCCGTGCTTAGCCAGGAATTCGATAAAGGACAAGTTCATGCGTTCACCCAAATCCCTAAATCAGAAAAGCTATTTATGCTTGAGCCCGGAGGTATTTGGGAATGGCACGGAAGCTCGGGGCGGCCACGCTTTCCATTGGCGTGAATGTCGCGCTCCTCGCAAGCAAGATGTTCGTCGCGTTCATAACCGGCAGCATCGGCCTCTACGCGGAATCCGCGCACTCCTTCTTCGACCTCCTCGCATCCGTGCTCGCGTACCTGGGCATAAGGAAGGCGGAGGAGCCCGAGGACCACACTCACCATTTCGGGCACGAGAAGTTCGAGAACCTCTCGTCGCTGCTCCAGGCCCTCCTCATCACCGGCACCGCTTTCATCGTCATTTTCGAGGCGTACCAGAAGATTTCCTCGCCTTCGGGCGTGGAGTTCTCCGAGGCGGGCATCCTCCTCATGCTGGTATCGATACCCGTGACGCTTTTCACCTCCAGATACCTCGGCGAAATCGCGAGGAAGGAGGGAAGCTCGGCGCTCGAGGCGGATTCCGCGCATTTCACCACGGACGTAATCAGCTCCGTGTCCGTGCTCATCGGCCTCATCCTCGTCAGGTTCGGCTACCCCATCGGGGACCCCCTCGGCGCGGCTGTCGTCGGCGCGGTGATGCTCTACATATCGGTGGAGCTCCTCCAGCACTCGTTCCTCGTGTTCATGGATTTCAGCCCGGACAAGCGGACGATGTCGGCAATAGAGAAGGTGCTCCAGGACGAGCAGGATGCGAAACGGATAACACGATACCACAAGATCCGCGCCCGCATCGCCGGAAGCAGGGTGCTCGTGGATTTGCACATCCACCTTCCGCACAAGACGAGCGTGGTGACCGGGCACCAGATAGCCCATGACATAGAGAGCAGGATTCTGCGCGACGTGCCTCTCGTGAAGGAAGTCAGCGTGCACATCGAGCCGGATTAGCGCCGGATGATATGAATCAGGGTTTCTGCCTCAAGCGGGCCCCTTCCCGGACCGCCTTCACCATGTCCTTGATTTTCTGGACCGAGTTCTCCTTTTCGAACGCGGTCCCGACCTGGATGATGTCCGCCCCGGCCTTTATGACGTTTTTCGCCTGCTCCGGGGTCCTGACGCCGCCTGCGGCGATGTAGGGGATCGTGATTGCCGAGCGCACGGCGCTCACCATCTCGAGCGGGATGTGTCCGTCCGTGGGGTTGCTGCCGGCATCCGTGATGAAGAAGCGGAATCCCATATATTCTGCGGCAAGCGCGAACGCGGCGGCAATCTTCGGCTTCTCGCGCGGGATGCGCTTTGCGTCCCCGACCCAGCCGACCGTGCCGCCGGGCTCGACGACGACGTATGCCACGGGGAGCGGCTCGATGCCGTAATGCTTCACGGTGGGCGCGGCGAGCACCTGCGCCTCGCTAATCCAGTAGGTGTTGCGCGAATTCAGCATGGACATGAAATACACCGCATCCGCGTATTTCGTGAGCGTCCCGATGTTGCCCGGGAAAAGGACGACCGGCTTCGAGACCGCGTGCTTTATTTCCTTGGCGACGGAATCGAGCACTTCGCCCTGCACGCCGGTGCTTCCGCCTATGAGTATCAGGTCGGCGCCGCCTTCGTCGGCGTTCTTCGCGGTCTTGACCGCATCGCCCAAGGACTTGTAGTCGAGCGGGTCGATGAGCGCGAAAAGGAGCCCCTTGTGCGATGCCAGCTCCTCGTGGATATATCGTTCGGTTTTTCCAATCATGACTAAACAACCCCCCAGATGTTCCTGAGTATGTGCGCCACGAGGTGCGGCCCCATCATCCTTGTGGGCCTGTCCATGTGGCCGTGATGAGACAGGTAAGAATCCAGATTCAGTTTCTTAATCCTTCTGCAAAATGCCGAAAGCTCGGCGTCCGAGCGCGACGAGATGAAGGAGTGTATCATGCGGTGCAGGGCCAGGTCCGCGCCGTAGCGCAGGCGCCATTCGAGCTCGTAGCGGCGGGGATTCCCGGCATGCCGCCCTGCGAGCGCGGCGCACATGCCCCCGAAAATCACGCCGCCTCCGGTGGTGGATTTCACCTGTCCGGCCGCATCACCCGCGAGCAGGACGTTCCTGCCCCCGTGCCTTTTCGCTGTGACGCTGCGGGGCGCGAGCGGGATGACGAACCCGCGGGGCTTGTGGGCTTTTCCTATCCCCTTGAGCCTCATCAGGTGGTTCCAGGCGTGGACCGGCCGGTGCGGGAGCTCCACGCCCACGCCGAACTCTGCATAGGATTCGTTCTGCGGTATGACCCATGCGAAGAAGCCGGGGAACCGTGAATTGGAGATGTGCATCTCTATCATGCGCGGGTCTTCGGCGGCGTACGGGATTTGCGCCTGGAGCGTCCCGGCGTGCTTCCTGAGCGGGGGGAACCCGAAATGCCTCGCGACGAGCGAAAGCGGACCGTCGGCGGCGATGATGTTGGAGGACTTGAAGGACGATGTCACGCGTTCCCCGAACTCGAACCTTGCGCCCTCATCCTCGGCCGATTCGGCCAGGGCGCGGTCCATCCCGGAGCGGTCGCAGACGAACGCGACCGGGCTTTTGCGCCTGACCGTGAACACCTCGCCGTCGAAATGGATGCGCGCGCCCGCGATGTGGTTCAGCACGTGCTTCCTGTAATCGAGATATGGGGAAAGCGACTCCAGGCCGTCCTTCGAGAACAGGCCCGAGCAGTTGCGGGGCACGCCGGCGCAGGGGTGCTCCTCGGATACGGAAACTTCGAAACCGCTCCGGATGGCGCTGATTGCTGCAATCGAGCCTGCAGGCCCTGCGCCTATCACGTGGACTTTGCCCATGCGGGGATGAGTGGTGGGAAGAATTTTTAATCACCGGATTTTTCCCGCTCCTGCAACGCAGAAGGCGCCGATGCACATGGCGGCGAGCAGGAATCCCGATGCGCATCCTGAGCCGGCCTGGCCGTTTTCAGGGCCAGAATCGCCGTTATATGAGAAGCGGTCGACCGTCAGCGTCTGCTCGTCGTGCGCATCGTTGAACGATGCGGAGACCGGGATGGTATAGAGGAACCCGTCGTCGAACAGCGAATGGTTCATGCCGTGGTAGAGCCGGAGCGTCTCGTTCGGACGCAGGAGCATGACGGACAGCTCCTCGCCGCCGTAGGAATCCGGCACGACGAGATTGTAGGAGCCGAGGACGTAATCCGGCCGGCCGTTCGTGATGCGGATTTCGGTGACATATGTCTGCTCGTCGATGGCGAGCGAGAGCGAGACGCCTTTTTGGTCCTCGGACGTGAAGCCCGTCTCAAGGCTGTCCTGCGCGCTTATGTCGACTTCAGGGTCGGCCGAGAGCAGGAGGTCGTATGACGCCGACTGGTCGTCGCTCTTGCGGACGGCCAGGTGCGTGCTGTCGAGGACGCCGGCCTGCGCGAACGTCGCGTCCGCCGGGAGCCACCCGTGGCCCGGAAGGTAGATTTCCGCCCAGGCATGGGGCTGCCAGGCGTTGGAATATACGTATCCGCTGACGTAGCGCGTCCTGAAGCCGAGCGAGCGCGCCATCGCTATCAGCAGGTGGGTGTATTCGACGCACACGCCGCGCTTCTCGGAGAAGACATCCCGCGCGGATTTCGACTTGCCCCAGTACGATATGTCGTACCCGACGTAATTGTGGACGAAATTCACGAGGTCGCGGATTGTCTTGAGGGCGGATTCGTCCGATGAGAGCTCCCCTGCCTTCGACGCTATAGCTTCGTCGGCCCGCGTGAGCTCGGTAGAATCGAGGGGCTTGCCCGGGACCGCCGGGTCGGACGTGATTTCGGGGTCGTAATTGATGTCCACGACCGCGTCAGCCTTCATGGTTATCGAGCCGTTCCCCTGGTAATGGAGCATTATCGTGCCGTTGTCATCGACGTACCGTTCCATCTCGGGCTCGGTCGTGATGGCGAGCACGCGCTGGCTGCTGTCGTTGACCGCGAGGGCCCCTGTGAAATCGAACGGCCCGTCGCTCGTCACCTCCCAGGTCCGGTGCAACGTGATTCTTGAATAGCCGAAGCTGGATGCGCTTGAGAATGCGATGATGATGAGGAGCGCGAGGAAAAGCCGCCTCATTGAAACCGCCTCATTTTTTACCCCGTATCGACAGCATGCGGTCCACTTTCTTTTTTATCAGGGCGCTTGTCCCGATGTCTTTCCGGTGCCAGACCGGCCCCCGGATGAACGAGCAGCCCTTTTCGGCTATCGCCTCCGCTTCGTCCAGGCTTTTCCCGCGCCCGAGGATGCCGAACGCGCGCGAGCCGGTAGTGAGTATCCTGCCGCCCTGCTCGTATACCGAGGCGAAATAGACCTTCGCGCCGGATTCCTCGATGCCGCGCGCGTCGATGTCCACGCCCGCGTCCTTCTGCGGCTTGTCCGGATACCCGTCCGGCACCATGTATTTCACGACGGTGCAGTCGTCCGAGAAAGAGGGGCGGGAAAGCTGGCCTTCGGCCATCGAGAGGAGCGTGTTCGTGAGGGAGCCTTCCAGGAGCGAAAGCACGTTCATCGCCTCCGGGTCGCCGAAGCGCGCGTTGAACTCTATCACCTTCACGCCGCTTTCAGTCAGTATGAACTGCCCGTACAGCACGCCGTGGAAGGGCGACTGGTCCTTCTTCATCGCGTGGATGACTCCCTGGAGGATTTTCTTGGCTTCCTCCATGTCGCCTTCGGTCGTGAACGGCAGGTGCATGCCCGAGGAGTATGAGCCCATGCCGCCCGTGTTCGGGCCGGCGTCGCCTTCGTATGCGCGCTTGTGGTCCTGCACGGGGGGCATCGCGGATATGCGCGAGCCGTCGCAGAAGCACTGCAGCGTGAATTCCTCGCCGACAAGCTTCTCCTCTATGAGCGCGCTCCCGTCCTTTTCTATCAGGCCGCGCGCGTAGTCGACGAGCTCGGACGGGTCCGTGCTGTGGTCGCCGCTGACCTTGACGCCCTTCCCCCCGGTCAGCCCGAGCGGCTTGACCGCCACTTCGCCATAATCCTTGATGGCGCGACGCGCATCGGCTTCGCTCGTCACGACTACGTGCTTGGGAGAGCCCCGGATTTTATGGCGGGTAAGGAGGTTCCTCATGAACGACTTGTCCCACTCGATTCGCGACGCCGCCTTCGTCGGGGATGCGACCAGCATGCCCGCTTTGGCGAGCGCGTCGCTGACTCCCGCGGCCAGCGTCGCGTCCGGGCTGGCGAAGCCGAGGTCGAACCCGCGGCCGGAAACCGCCCTGGCGACGGATTCTGCGTTTTCGATGTCGCAAATCCAGTATTCCTTCGAAAGCTGGGCGATTGCGGGGTTTTTCTTGGACATCACTGCATAGACGTCGGCATCCTGCGAGAGCCGCTCGGCTATCGCGTGCTCCCGTGCGCCATTCCCTACCAGCAGGACTTTCATGTTTGACCTCTTGACTTGGTGTACGGCCCCGATTCCGCGCCATATCGGATTCTAGAACCGGTAAACGCCCTTCTTGTTGCCGCCGAAAAGCTCCCCGAACGTGTCCTTGAACGAGCGCTTCAGGGGCTGCTTCACTATGAACGAGCGGGTCGTGGGGTACTGCTTGATGAGCTCGAACGTGAAGAAGTACTGGCTGATTGTCGCCTCCGGCGCGGGCGTTTCTGCCGATGCCCACATGCCGCGAGGCGCCGCACCGGCGCTTCTTCCTTTCTTTCTTTTCCACCTTCGGCTCATTCGAAACGCCTCCGTATGAACCCTTCGCGTATCAGCATGTTGAGGCCGTCCTCGGCCCTCGTGACCGCCACGGAGTTCGCCTTCGAGAACTCTCGGATGTCGATTGCGCCGCCGTGGAGCTTGATCCAGTTGTAGAGGCTTTCTTTCAGCAAATCGTCGCCCATGCCGCTCAGCTGCGCGAGCTTCTTCTGCATCTCGTCCCTCTTGCGCTCGCACTCGAGGAGCAGGCGCGTGTTCGCCTCGCCCGAGCGGACGAGGTCCTCGTACTTCGCGTTCATGTCCGAATGCCTCGTCTGGAGCTCGGACAGCTGGGTCGAGAACTCGAGCGCGTCGCGGTCGATTATCTTCGACGTCTCCGAGAGCAGGGCGTTGATGTGGGTGAAGATGCCCGTCGGCCTGATGTCGTAGTAGTCCTCGGCGACCTGGAGGATGTTGAGGAACGTGGGCATGAGGTCGAGGAGCCTCGCTATCCTGCTCCGTTTCGCCGAGAAGCTGTAGATGAAGTCCACGGAATCCCCCTTGAATTCGACGCGGTATTCCAGGTACGGCTTGCCCTGGAGGTCGGTCCCCTTAATCTTCTCGACAGAAAGCGCGTTCTTGGCATAGGTTATCCTGGTGAAGCCCAGCCCGCTAAGGAGCGTGGCGAGCCCCTTCAGGGGCTTCTTCTGCTTTCCTGGAACGCTTATTTTCTCCTCAGCCATTGAAACTTTCCTCCGCCAGAGCACCGGTTAAAGTTTCATCAAACTTCAGCCGTCGATACTTCGCCATGTGTATTACCCCCGGACCGCCTATGCCCCTTTCAGGGACGGCGGGTTCATCCCGTCCTCGAGGACGACGTTGACGACGCCCTTCGTCGCCTTGCGCATGCGGACCAGCGAGAACACCTTGATGAGGTTCTTCTCGTCAATCCCGAGCTGGCGCAGGAACGATATGATGGACGGCTTCGAGTAGCCGAACTTCTCCAAAACCGCCACTAACTGCTCCCCGTCGAGGAGGCCGTCCCCGCGCTCGAACTCCGTTTTTATCAGGTTGAGCTGGGACTCGTTGAGGCCAATTTCGTAAAGCATGCGCACGAACTGCTCGCGCTCGATTTCCACAATCATTTCTCCACCCCGTATCTTGTATATGAGGAGAGGCTCCTCGCCGTCAATCTTGTCCATGAGGAACGTCATGACGCGGGACTGCCTCTCTGCGAAAATCATGTTGACCGCGGCGTCGCCGACGCCGAACTTGGATATCTCGCCGTCGATGAAGTCCGAGTATCCTATGGAATTGCGCACGTAGTCGCGGTATTCCTTCAGTATCAGCCTCAGCACGAACACCGTCCCGATGTTGCTGAAAATCGTCTTGTGCATGTCGGACGGGTTCTGCGTGGCGATGACTAGGGAAAAATTGTATTTGCGGCCCTCGCGGACGATTGTGATGACGTCCGAGCGCTCGTCCTGGGCGATTTTCCAGGCTTCATCGAGGACGACGAAGAGGCGGACGTGCTTGTTGTCCTTCTGCATTCCCTCGGCGCGCATCAGCTCCTTTATGTACTGGAGAATCGTGAGGCCTGCGAGAGAGCGCATCTCCTCGCTCGGAAGGTCGTGCAGGTCGATGCAGACGAGGCCGCTGGACGTGATGTCCTTGATGTTGAGCGTGGACGAGCCTGCGAAGAAGTCCGAGCCTTCGGCCGTGAAGCGTTTCAGGAGGCGCGCGGCCTTCTTCTTGTTGTTGCGCTCGAGTATGTGGACGACGTGGGCGAGCGTCGGCTTCTCGCACCTGCCGCCCTCGCACAGTTCGCCCATGGCCTCCTTGACATCCTCGCGGGCGAGCTTGAGCTTGTGCGTCTTCTTCTGCTCGTCGCGCATGGCCTTGGCCTGCTCCTTGAGCGTCGGCTTCGCGCCGCTTGCCTTGTAATAGACGAATTCGAGCGCCTCCTCTATGTCGTCGCGCTCGTTCGGGTAGCTTTTCAGGTCGAGGAGGATGTCGAGCGCCGAGATGATCTGCTTTATCCTGCTCCTTTTGGGCAGGCCGACCAGGTCGAGTATGTTCAGGCGCTCGGTGGCCAGGTTGATGACGCGGCCGCCGGCCTGCTTCACCCACTCGTTGTATTCGCCTACCCAGTCCAATATGACCGCGTTCGTGTTCCAAATCATGGATGCGCGGGTGAGGAACGTCTTGACCGTGTAGGACTTGCCCGAACCGGTTATGCCGATGATTGCCAGGTGCGGGTTGATGAGCTTGGCTGGGTTCCAGAAGACGGGCGTCCTGAGGAATCGCGTCTTCCCGATATAGACGCCCTGCGTGGGAAGCGAGAGCAGGAGTTCCTTCCTCGGCTCCGGAGGGTGCACAAGAATCATCTTGCGCGCGACCTCCTTGGAGAGCATATAGGATGCTTTCATTGTTGGCTTACCTCAGACGTAAGAACTATCCCCGCGGCGGTATATAAACATTACGGCGATGGGGCAATGACGCCCCGACGGCGGATTTGCGTTCAGGAATGGTTCGCCGCAAGAAGGTCAGAACAAAATTGGATATTAGCGGGCTTTGGGCACTCAACCTTCCGCCCCCCTTCCCCGATGCAAAGGGTCTCGTTTGCGAAAAGGCCGCATGTCGACAGGCTCATATTGTACTTGCCCTTGGAATCGTAAAGGTTATCTGTCTCAAAGCACAGGGGGTCGTTCCAATCGCCAGAGCTGTTGTGGAGCACTCCGCCGGCCCCGAAAAGATACCCTTCCGGGTCCAGTGGCCGGGCGATGCGCGGATAGACATATACAAAGATTCCGGAATTCGGGGAGGTCGTGCCGTTTTCCTCAACTAAATAGGTCTTGTTGCACAGCTCCCCGACAACTGCTGGGTCGATATCGTTCAGAACGATGGCGGAATACATCAGCTGGTCGCTGGTGGGTTGCGTGGGAGCGAAGATATCCCCGGATTCGAGTATGTAGTATGCGGTCACGATTGCGAAGAGGATTATCAGAGCCGGCACGAGGATGCGTTGCTCCATCTTTTCATCTCAGAACAGCGCGTCCTTGATTTCTTCCTGCGTCGTCGGGAAGAAGAAGTCCCACTCGAAGCACCGGAGCATCTCGAGGTCCGTAAGGTCTCGGACGTCGCACCCGAGCGAGCTTGAAAGTATCGTCTTCAACTCCTTGGCCTGCCTGCTGACGCGGCTGAGTGCCTCGTCCCTCGTCAGGCCGAACGCCGTGGTGGTGGCGAACGCGATGATTTCGACCGGCCTCTCGCCCTGCGTTATGCGGTCGAGCAGGCGGTTCCAGTATGCGAGCTCCCTGTCCATGCGCATGCTCTCATCAGCGGCGATTTTCGACTCCTTGGCCTTCTTGGCCTCGACCGTTCCGCGCTTCGTCTTGATTTCCTCGATGTGCTTGGAGAGGTCGAGGGTGCTTATCATGAGCGATATTTTCACTATGTATTTCAGCGAGCTGACCGCCTTCTCGAAGGAGTCGAACATCGTCTTCTTCTCGTCCGAATTCTTGTCCATCGAGCTCTCGTAGAAGCGGATTTCGAGGAACTTGCTCGCGTAATAGCCGTTCTCGTCCTTCTTGATGATGTAGTCGCGCGTCGGGGGCACTTCGTAGCCTCCGTGCACCTCGATTATGTTCGTGGCCTTGGTGAAGAACGGGATGATCAGGTAGCCGTATTTCCAGAGCAGGAGCGTCAGGCAGAAGAAAACGGATGCGACAATCGGCATTATCGGGTTGCCAGAGAGGAGCGAGATGACGATGGCGACAAGCCCGCCGAGAAGAGCGATGGCGGTCACGGCGCGGTTTATGAACATGTAAATCCCTTCGGTTGCATGGTTTAAAAATCTGAAGCCGCGATTGCGGCGCGGAATATCAGATGGCTCGCGATTGTCTTGAGGCCTATCTCGCTCCCGAGGATGTTCGCGAGCTCCTTGACGAATACGACCGTCACGATGAGCGAGAATATCGGGGCTATCACGGAATACAGGAGCGATTTCGCGAGCGCGTCGCTGGCCTTCTGCATGATGAACGTCAAATCCCCGCTCATGTCCGTCGTGTAATTCGCCGTCACGTTGCTCGTCCAGTTCTGCGAAAGCAGGTAGTCGTCGCACATTGTCGTAGTGTTCGACACGTTGGTCGAGTGCGTCACGTTCGTCCCGTTCTCCAGCACCACCCAGGTCGAGAGGTTGTAGTCGCGGGGGTCGCACCGCCCGCTCAGGAGGTCGAGCTTGCCGGCGATGGCGAAGTTGCCGTTCAAATCCACTACCGGCGCCGTCGCATAGAAGGTGTTGTTCGCGAAGTTCCCCACTGCAATCGACGTGTTCTGGATGTCCGGCTGCGGGTCAGGGAAGATGAGTATGAACGTCGGGTAGAAGACGAAGAGGCCGATTGCGAGGGCGATCATGAAGCCTCCGACCTTCCTTGTCGCGAAGAACGTGCGGAGCACCAGGCCGACAGGGAACAGGAGCGCGAGCGCGTTCTGCCCGATGAAGAGGGATATCTGCATGTTAAGCTCCACGAGCATCATGACGAGGTTCGTGAGGAGGAGCTGCGCCGACACCGCATTGGAGACGGATGCGAGGTTGGCAAGCGGGGTAATCGAAAACGAGCCGAAATCAAGCGAGAGCCCCTGGTAGAAGCCGATGAGGTTGAGGAGCCGTATCAGCCCCTGCATGAGCGAGAACAGCGAGTCGTTCAGGTTGCCGAGCGTGCAAGTCAGCTGGGAAATCACGTTCCCGTCCGAGCATGACTCGCTGACCACCGACGAACTTATCACGCCGACGAGCTCGACGATTGCGGCGAACGAGCCGATTATCGCGGCGTTGATGATGGATTGTATCAGCTCCTCGAGGCCGAACATCTCGATGCGCTTGAAGCCGAAGGCGCGGCCGAGGCCGACCAGTATGCCTGCAAGGACTATGGACGCCGTCACCACAATGACCGCGACTTCTATCCCTACGAATGATTCAGCCATCGTGGATGGATGGTTGTCCCACAATTAAATAGATTTCGCATCCGCGGGCAGGTCATTTCCGGAGGGCCCGCGCCAGGCGCCTCGTCATCGCGACTATCGTGGTCGTGCCCCGCACGAAGAACGGGGCCTTGCGGGTTTCGAGCCTCGCGGTTTTCGACTTGAGGGCCTTTAGGAGCGCCTTCGGATTGCCAAGGTCGTCAGGGCCGAGCCCGGGCAGGTCCGTATATGTGCTGCCGAATTCGAAGAAGAAGTGGCTGTCGCTGCCCGCCGCGCCGGGCAGGCTGTGGGCCTCTGCGAATGCGGCGGCTTTCTCGTTGTATGATTTCCTCATGCATCGCGCGTTGAACGCCTCCACTATGTCGGCTTTCGCCGCCTCGCCCTCGCTCGCGTGCTTCCCCGAGCGGCCGTAGTCGAACATGTGCGGGAGGTATGCGAGGCCGCCCTGCTGGTGAATCAAATCGATTGCTTCGAGAAAGGGCGTCTTCTTCGGAATGAATTCGCTGATGTAAAGGCCGATGAGGTCGCCCTTGTCGGTGAATATCTCCTCCGCAGGGATGAACGGCGCCTTAAGGGAGCGCATCAGGGCGTGCGAATCGATGCAGTTATGGTCGGCAATCGCGGGGATGATGCCGAGCGCGGATGATTTCTTCGCGAGCGCCTTCGGGTCGATGGTCGAGTCTATCGAGGATTTGGTATGGACGTGGAAATCGATTCTCATCTTATCGCACCTTAACATTAGTCATTCCATCGCGAGTCATCTATCGCACCTTCCCATCACTCATTCCATCGCACCTTCGCTTATTCTAATATATAGCGCCCTCCTTTTCGAGCGCGGACATGATTTTGTTTGCGAGCGCCCCGGCCGCCTTTTCGGTCGGCTTCTTCTTCCCCTTCACCATCATGCGCCCGCTCCCGTACACGCTAATAGAATATGCCCCGACCTTCGCGAGCAGGACGACCGGGCTGCTCCCCAGCACGCCCCCCAATCTGGAGAACGCCGCTTCCGCCTTCTTCAGGTCTATCTTCCTCTCCCTGAGCTTGATTTCCACGCCGTTAGCGGTCTGGCAGGGCTCGATTATGAAGTAGTCGCTCATCCTAGCAACCCCTTCCAGAACACGTCCTTGCGGAAGATGTCGAAGAAAATCGCCTCGGGCGCCTTCGCGTACGGTTTCTTGAGAAGGAAGCTGAGCGCCTGCGATGAGGCGAGCGTCCCCGCGAGCGATGCGGCAGGGCAGATGATGCTCTGGCAGGACTGGTATCGCTCCAGCGCGTCCTCGGCCTTCGGAAGCTGGAACGCCTTCTCGAACTTGTAGGAAGTGAACACGGACACGATGCCGCGCGAGCCCTGGGCAGAGCAGAACACGTAGGGGATTTTATGCGAGCGCGCCATGCGGGAGAGGAGGAGCTTCGATTTCACGTTGTCCGTCCCGTCGAGGACGATGTCCGCTTCCCTGATGATTGCGCCCGAGTCCTCGCCGAATTCCTCATGCGTCGTGATTTCGATGCCCTTGTTGATGGCCTTCGCCCTTGCGACGGCCGCGTGGACTTTCGGCAAATCCAGGAAATCCTCTGTCGCAAGCGACTGGCGGTTGAAATTCGAGAGCTCGAACCGGTCGTGGTCGAACACGACGAGCTTTTCCGCCCCGGTCCTGAGGAGGTTCTCCAGGATGAAGCCGCCCGTGCCCCCGAGGCCGACTATCGCGAAGACGGATTTTCGCACCTTGGCCTGCTGGGCCCTCGTGAGCGGATTCCTGTGGAACTTCTCTGAGTAAAGGGCCGAATCTTTCATAGCCTACCGAACCCGTGGTTGCGGTCGTCGCCCTTTCCCTTGTCCGAGTCCTTGCCCCTGTCCAGGTACATCTTCTCCTTGATTTTCTTGAGCTCGGCCGATTCGACGTTCCCGGTCTGGAGGGCAGTCAGGTTGCGCAAGACCTGGAGCCTGCGCTGGATGTGCGGGTCGATTGTCTTCTCCCGGAGGAGGCCGAGGTGCGTAATGACGTAAAGGGCGGTCGATACTCCGGTAAAGATGAGTATTATGGCCCCAATCTTGCCAAGGTCGCTTTTTGGCGTGAAATCCCCGTAACCGACAGTAGCCAGCGTAACGGTCGTGTAATAGGCCGCATCAAGGAAATTCCACCCCTCGACGAAATGGAAGAAGAGGATTGATATTACATATATGATGGCGAGAATGACAATGGGGATTGTGAGCGATTTTATCTCGTTGACGACTGTCATGAATGATTTAATTATCCCCGAATATATTAAAATGTTCTATCCGATTGATGCTCATGGAATTTTTCGTCGAATGCCTGGGCGCGAGCAGGGAGGTCGGAAGGAGCGCCTTCATGCTCCACACGGACCGCAACATCATGCTCGATTACGGCATCAAGATATTCGACCAGAGCGGGCAGGCCAAATTCCCGCTCGAGACCCCGGTTAAGCCGGACCTGGCCGTGCTCTCGCACGCGCACCTCGACCACTCGGGCTGCATCCCCGCGCTTTACACCCAGAACAGGATACGCTGGTATTCCACGCCGCCCACGAAGGACATCTGCGAGGTCCTCTGGATGGACTCGATGAAAATCATGGGCGACGATTTGCCGTACCGGCTCGGCCACCTGAAGAAGGCCCAGAAATTCTGGAACCCGCTATTGTACCGGCATCCCATCGTCAGCGGCGAGTCGAAAATCGAGCTGCATGACGCGGGCCACATCAGCGGCGCGGCAATGGTGGACATCGAATGCCGGGGCAAGAGGATATTCTACACGGGTGACTTCAAGTGCGAGGAGACGTTCATGCACAGGGGCGCGAAATTCGTGGAGGGCGTGGACGTCCTCATGATTGAGAGCACGTATGCCAAGAAGGAGCACCCCCCGAGGAGGGAGGCCGAGGAGAAGTTCATGAAGAGCGTCTACGAGACGCTGGAAAACGGCGGGAACGTCCTGCTCCCGGCGTTCGCGCTCGGAAGGACGCAGGAACTTATCGCCCTCCTCAGGACATACGACCGCGAGATACCGGTTTTCGTGGACGGCATGGGCAGGGAGATATCGCGCATCTACATGCAATACCCCAAATACCTGAAAGACGCGGACGGATTCAAGAAGGCGGTCCGGAGCGTCAACATCGTGCAGTCCATCCCGGACAAGAAGGCGGCGCTCCGCGAGCCCTCCGTCATCGTCTCCACCGCGGGCATGCTGAACGGCGGGCCGATGCTGAACTACATCTTCAACGCGAACTCGGAATCGAAAATCATATTCACCGGCTACTGCGTAGAAGGCACGAACGGCTGGATGCTCCAGAACAACGGCAACATAGTCAAGGACGGGCAGGAGCTCGCGGTCGATTTGCCGGTCGAGTACCTGGATTTGTCCGCGCATGCCGGGCGCTCGGACCTCCTGAGGTTCATCAAGACGGCGAACCCCGAAAAAGTCCTGCTGGTGCACGGCGACAAGCCCGAGGATTTCGCATACGAGCTCGAGCAGGACCACGGGTTCAAGTCGATTGCCCCGCTTCCGGGCGAAAGGGTCATGCTCTAGCGTTTTTTCCGGGGCCTCGATCCTGCGGAATGACACTCCAGCACCAGCATCTCCTCGGGATAGGCGAGGTGCGAGCGCGTGGTGGAGTAGCCGCGGAAGAACAGGTGTATCGCATCTTCGGCCCCGACCACCGGGCGCTTGACTTCTGCATAGAGCTTCTTCTTTTTGATTGCGAACTTCCCCCGCTTGTGGCTTTTTTTGAACTGCTCCACGTGCTTTTTCATCGCGAGGGGCGGCCCTGCGACGAGCATGGTCTTGGGGAGCGCATCCCGCTCCAGGATTATCGCGAGGCGGACGATATGGCGCGAATCGTCCGCGATGATGTCCTTCGGCCCGAAGTCCTGGAGGTGCGCCTTCAGCTGGCCCAGCATCTTGTGGAGCTGGCCCCACAGGATGTCGTCCACGATGTCAGGCCTCGGCATGGACAGGTAGATGAGCGTCTTCCCCTTCGAGGCCTTCTCAGCCCGCTCCTCGAACGCCATGGGCTTCCTGAAGAAGAATGATTCGGCGGGTTTCCTTAGGAAAGCCTTGCAAAGCGAGATGAATAACGCGAGGTTCTCTTCCGACACCGCGGCCGAGACATTCCGGTTCCTGTCCGTCGGGTCGATGACCACGAAGCGGCTGCCGAAGCGCTTCAGCGCGCCCTTTGCCTCGGACGGCTTGTAGTATTTCCTGATGTCCAGGAAGACTCCGGCAGGCGCGGCGGGCTTCCATTTCGAGGCCGCTTTCAGCAGGGCCGGGAAGCCCCCGTATCTTATTATCAGGAGCTCGCAGAGGTATCCGGAGAATCCCGCGATTTTTATCTCGGCCCCGTAGATGCCGCTCGCGCGGAGGAACTGCTTGAGTAGGAGGACGTCGTCGACCCGGTTCCTCTTGAGCGAGGAGTTGACGAATCCGGTATGGAGGACCGAGCGGTCCACCGCGCTCACGCGCTCGGCGGCCTTGGTGATTTTGTAGGCCGGCACCAGGTCGATGCGCCTGCCTTCGAAGTGGAAGCGGGCATACGGGTGCTCGGCATAGCTCAGCTGGTATCCGAGAGTGGGGAAGGACGATGCCATGATGTCCTTGATATACGGCTCCAGCGCCTCCCGGGGCACGGAACGGGCGAACAGGACGAAGATGTCGATGTCCCGCTTGTCGCGCAGGAACGTCCTCTTCGCGACCGAGCCGGTCAGCACGACCTGGCAGCCCTTCGGCGCGTTGTCGCTGATGTGCGCCACCATCATCTGGGCGAAACCAAGTTCCTGCGACATCTCGCCGGCGCTCGGCCGTATGGCTGGCAAAACCCGGGAGAGAATCCTCTGCATGGAATAGCGTCTTCGGCAAGATTTTAAAAGAACGCCTCGGAATGTCCCACATGCGGCGGAGCATAGTACTATTGCTGGCGATATTTCTTCTGGGATTCGGCTGCCTGGGCGAGAGCCCGTACGAAGGCGGAAAGGCCGAGCAGGTGTCGGGCGCATCGCAGGGCGATCTGGACGGCGATTCCAGCCCGGATTACCTCGTCTATGACTTCGCCCCGGTCCAGTACAAGGATGCCGGCATGACCGTCCACCGCCAGGTGACCGTCACTGTCGATACCGCCGGTGTCTACACGTCCGTCAACCCGAACCTCACCGACGTGGACCTGCTCGTGGCGGACCAGAGCCTGGAGGAGTTCTCGAAATCCAGGATACAGGCCGACACTGCATGCAGCCAGGCCATCGGGCTGAGCAACGTCGTATGCTCTGACGTCACCACGTGCAGCAGGCTCTGCTCGAGCGGCTCGCAGAAGTGCAGGAAGATTGCGGCCGCGAACGAGGAGGTCCTCGCGGGCGCGATGATTTCCTACGTCAAGGCGAACAACGAAATCCGCTCGCTCCTCCTCGACTCGCGCAGGATGGTCCTCAACCTCCGGGAAGGGACCGACGAGGACAGGGATGCGTTCTTCGGGAAGACCAGGGAAATCGTGAGCCGCATCGCGGAAATCAACGCCAACCCGTTATATACCAACGACGAGCTTCTCCTCTGCCAGCACTCGGATTTCGGCGTAGTCCCGTATCTCGTGGAGGCCACGCAGAAAGTGGGGACGTACTCGGTGCAGAACGTCAGCTACCGCTACCATATGACGCTCTCGGTGTCGCCTACGGTCAAGACCAGCAGCCAGGACGTCGGCATGGAAGTCGCAGGGGTCGGGTTCACCGACACGGTGCCAAAGAGCGCGGTGACGGACACCGATGCGATATCGTCCATCCAGGCGCTAAGCGTGAGCGAGGCGGGCTCCAGCGTCGATGTGAACTGGACTTCGTCCAAGCCAAGCAAGGAAGGCTACCTGATGTATTACGAATTCCAGTCCCAGGAGCCCCCTGAAACCGTCATACCGGCCCTTAAAAGCCCGGACATGAGGGTGAAGCGGGTGAACCTCGTGCCCTCTTGCGCCCACGAACATGATACTCGTCACGCTGAATGGAATCGTCAAGAACTACTACATCGCCTACGGCGCGGCGCTGGGCATCACCCTCGCCGTGCTCCTGTTCATATATAACATCATAGTCCTGGCATTCACGATGCTGAGCGAGAAGGCGGCCGGGGCGAGCTTCACCACCGGCTTCAGGAAGGCCTTCGGAAGGACCGACGTCCGGTGGAAGACCGACATGATTGTCGCGGCGCTGATGCTCGCGGCCGGATATTACATGGCCAGCTCGGTGGCGGCCCAGCCGGCGACGGCTCCGGCCCTGCTGGAGTCGATTGGACTTCCTCATGAAGAATGACATGGGCGTGATAGCGATAGGCCTCACGCTCATCGGCTTCCTCATGGCGTATTTCGCAATCGAGAACTTCGTCAAGATAACCATACTCGAAAAGGCGTATGGCGTCGTCATCAGGCAGGAGAAGGACATGTTCCTCGCAAGGGCCGCCAGCCTGAAAGACCGGATGGCGGAGCTGGAAGCCCTCATCGAGGAATACAGCAAGGAGGACTTCGACGTCAGCAAGGAATACGACGTCCTGACGACCGTCAAGGCGGAGAAAATCGACATACTGACGAAGAACATGACCGCCCGCAGCAAGGCGCTCATAGACGACTACCTGATGCGCGTGGAGAACGGCATCAACAGCCTCAAGGGCAGGAAGAAGCTCGCCGACGAGAACTGGCCCAGGTGGAAGGAGAACATCGCCAAGATGCTCGACGAGCAGGGCGAGGTCTACACGTCCTCGCTGGTCACCGTGCCCGCATCGCTCCGCGGCTGGGCCCTTGGAAGGTTCGGCAAGGAAGCGGGCACTGAAGGCCTCAGCTTCGAGCGCGACGCGATAAAGAAGAGGAAGGTGTCCCCGGACGAGCTGGTCCGGGACATGATAGGGAAGGGCCTGATAAAGGGCGCAATCGTCCTCAAGCAGGAGAAGGTCGTGCTCGCGGAGTTCGCCGAAGGCGGCAACACCGTCATGACCGCCCTCAGCCTGAAGCTCTACTCGTACATGAAGAACCTCGCCAAGAACCTCGGCCAGCACCAGCCCCAGAGCTTCGCCGCGGTGGGCGAGAAGACGGTCATCGTCATGATGCGCAACCGCATGCTGGACTCCATCCTCGTCATAAGCAAGGACAAGTTCAAGGATGCCGTCGAGCAGTGGAAGGCAAAAATGAAGATTTTCGAAGCCGGATAGCTGGCCTCGCCCCATTCTTTTCTTAGATATTCTTTTGAAATTAACAAAGGAGTAAGAAAAGGTAAATAGGTATGAATAATAGTCGACGCCCCTCATCGTAAGTTAGAGAGTCTTTTGTCAGGACAATTCCAAATGGAGCGTTTCCTTTCTCGTCTTCTAAGAAGGACATTATCCCTTTCAGGTTGTCTGGGTTGTCGCTGTATTTACATTCGAGGGGTAAATATAATGACCCAAGATTCTGGGTTTTTACGATAAAATCGGTTTCCTTTCCTTTTTTATCTGACCAGTAATAGACTTCCGGCTCGACGTAGTTGCTCCATTTGAATGAAAGCCGAAGTAGATGATCGCAAACGACAGTTTCCACTAACTCCCCCAGGTTTTCAGTTAGGATTGCGGGGCTCATTTTCCTGACAAGAGAATTTCTTAAACCAACATCGTTTAGGTATATTTTTGGGATGTTGCCGGCTTTCCCGTACAACGAAGTTGGCAGACGTTCCAGAGAGTATATCAAACAGACTTTTTTAAGCGCGCTAAGATATGAATAGTATGTGGGTTTTTTGATCCTCGCAGTTTCACAGACTCGAGAAACATCAATTTTTCTACCTGTGTTGTGGGCAAGGATATAGAGTAGTATTTCAAGGCTCTCGGGCTTTCTAAGATCCCCGAGGAAGTCCTTTGCGATTATATCAGATAGGTATGTTTGTAATATCCGATCGCATTTTTCTATTTCTGGATTTGAGATTATTTCCGGGTAACCGCCTTTAATGAGGTACTCGTTGAAAAATCCAACCAATTCAGGTTTTAATGTCGTGAGTTTAATGGAGGCTTGCTTCGCCATTTCAAAAAACAATTGAGGTTGTTTTTTTCGGATGGATTCTTCCAGACTCTTGCGTAAATCATAATCAATAAACCTTAGTTTATCGTTTTGAGCTATTAATTCAGGGAGCAACTTGGGATTACTATCCTTCACTTTACTTGCAGATATGAATCTTTTGAATCTGAAGGCCTCGGAAAACTTCAGTGGTACCACGGCTTGTTTTTCATATCTTCCAGCTAATGTCTCTTCACTGGTTTGAAGAATCGAAAGGCTTGATGAACCAGTAAGTACAATTTTTACCTTTCCCTTATATGCCCCGTAAATGTCCTTTGCGAACTCGCTCCACCCCTTCCTTTTTTGAATTTCATCGAAAAACAGGTATACGCGCCCACTATCGTTAAAATCTTTTTTCAGAACATACTGTTGGTAAACACGGACAGTATCAAGCAGGGGATCGTCACAGTTATTATTTATTGCATAATTCCCCAAATCAACATAAAAAATATTTTCTTTTGGGGTGCCTTCTTTTAGAAGCTGTTGAATTAGTTGATTTATCAGAGTCGTTTTGCCTACTTGCCTTGCACCTATAAGGATAATAGGCAAATCCCCTTTCAGTTTATCCCATAGAGGGAAAAAATCTGCCCGGCGATAGGGGGGAACACTCTCGATAGTACCGCTTTCCCACCACCGATTATAGGTTCTCAGGAGAATCGAATAAACTTCAGTATCATCTTTCATAAGATGTACTTTACTCCAATATGATTAAAAAGTAATCTATAACTTACTATATATGGTTTATTTAGTAAAATATGATTTACTAATGAAACTATTTTTACATAATACTGTCGAATAATCATTCGTGAGTGGTTTAGGAGAAAGATAGTTAGAGCATCCTTCTCCAAGTTATTCGTTTTAAGCGATTATGTATGTGCAATGCCGCCGAAAACCATACGAATTTAAAGCCTCTTAGACAATATAGTTTTGTTAAGAATACTGACTTTTCTACGACGTAAACTCGCATCAAGGAACTAGTGGTTATTGTATGTCTGAAGAGGGCGGATACACAGCGAAGGAGATACAGGTCCTGACAGGCCTGGACGGGGTCCGGAAAAGGCCCGGCATGTACATCGGGGACACCTCAAAAAGGGGCCTCCACCACCTGGTCTACGAGATAGTGGACAACAGCATCGACGAGGCGCTGGCAGGATACTGCAAGAACATCGAAATCGAGCTGAAGAAGGACGGCTCGGTGAGAATCAAGGACGACGGGAGGGGCATACCCACGGACATGCACCCATCGGGCAAATCCGGCCTCGAGCTGGTCGCCAGCTCGCTCCATGCCGGGGGCAAGTTCGACAAGAAGGCCTACAAGGTCTCGGGCGGCCTGCACGGCGTCGGCATGGGCGTGGTCAACGGCCTGTCGGAATGGATGGACATCGAGGTCCACCGCGACGGCAAGTGCCACACGATAGGGTATTCGCGGGGGAAGCCCAGGGAGGGCTTCAAGGTGGGCGCGCACTCGGCCGAGCGCGGCACGATAGTCTCGTTCAAGCCGGATTCGCAGATATTCCCCTCGACCGATTTCGATTACGATTACCTCCGCGAGCGCATCATGGAGCTCGCTTTCCTGAACAAGGGCCTGCATATTACCGTATCGGACGAGCGGGACGGGAAGAAGGAGGAGTTCCGCTACGAGGGCGGGATAGTCGAGTTCGTGAAGCACATCAACGAGGCGCGGAACCAGCTCCACGAGCCGTATTACCTGAACAAGAAGACAGACCACGTGGAGGTGGAAATCGCCCTCCAGTACACCGACGGCTACAGCGACAGCATCTACAGCTTCGTGAACGACATCAAGACAATAGAGGGCGGAACGCACGTCGTGGGGTTCCGAACGGCGCTGACGCGCGCCGTGAACGATTACACGAAGTCCGCCAAGCTTGTCAAGGAGGAGCACAAGATAACAGGCGATGACGCCATAGAGGGCCTCACAGCCATAATAAGCGTCAAGGTGCCCGAGCCGCAGTTCGAGGGCCAGACCAAGACGAAGCTGGGAAACAGCGAGATACGCGGCGCCGTCGACAGCCTGTTCTACGACGCGTTCAAGACATACTGCGAGGAGCACCCCGGCATCGCGAAGACCATATCGAACAAGATAATCAACTCCATGGAGGCGAGGGAAGCCGCGCAGAAGGCCAAGGACCTGATACGCAGGAAGAACGTGTTCGAAAGCAGCGTCCTTCCGGGCAAGCTCGCGGACTGCTCGGAGGAGGACCCGGCCAAATGCGAGATATACTTCGTGGAAGGCGACTCTGCCGGGGGCAGCTCCAAGCAGGCGCGCGACCGCAGGTACCAGGCGATTCTCCCGCTCCGGGGCAAAATCCTGAACGTGGAGAAGGCGCCAATCCATAAAATCATCGACAGCGAGGCCATCCGGAACATCGTGGTCTCGCTGGGTGCCGGGTTCAAGGAGGACTTCGACATGAAGAAGCTCCGGTACCACAAAATCATCATCATGACGGACGCAGATGTCGACGGCTCGCACATACGCACCCTCATCCTGACGCTGTTCTACCGGTATTTCAAGGACCTTATCGACAAGGGGCACCTTTACATCGCCCAGCCGCCCTTATACCGGGTGCAGAAAGGGAAGGCCGTAAAGTACGATTATACGGACGCCCAGCTGGCCGAGACGCTGAAAGAGTTCGGCGGCGATGCCGGCATACAGAGATACAAAGGCCTCGGCGAGATGAACCCGGACCAGCTCTGGGAGACCACGATGAACCCTGAGACGAGGACGCTGAAGACGGGTGACGGTCGAGGATGCGCTGATGGCGGACGAGCTGTTCACCCTGCTGATGGGCGACCTGGTCGAGCCCAGGCGCGCGTTCATCGAGCAGTACGGCTCTGCGGTGAAGAACCTCGACATCTAAGGTGATACTCATGGCTGAAACCATCACACAGCGGACGATTGAATCCGACATGAAGGAGAGCTACCTCGACTACGCGATGTCGGTCATAATAGGCCGCGCCATCCCGGACGTCCGGGACGGCCTCAAGCCGGTCCACCGCAGGATACTCTTCACCATGCACGAGCTGGGCAACACGCACGGCAAGGCGTACAAGAAAAGCGCCCGCGTGGTCGGCGACTGCCTCGGCAAGTACCACCCGCACGGCGACACCGCGGTTTACGACGCGCTCATCCGCATGGCACAGCCGTTCTCGCTCAGGTACATGCTTGTCGACGGGCAGGGCAACATTGGCTCCATAGACGGGGACAACCCGGCGGCCATGAGGTACACGGAAGTGCGCATGGCGAAGATGAGCGCCGAGCTGCTCTCAGACATAGCGAAGGAGACCGTGTCGTTCACGGACAATTTCGACGGCACGCTCAAGGAACCGACCGTTCTTCCTTCCAGGGTGCCGAACCTGCTCATCAACGGCTCGTCCGGCATAGCGGTCGGCATGGCGACGAACATCCCGCCGCACAACCTCACCGAGGTGGTCGACGCGACGGTCGCGGCGATAGACGGCGCGGGGGACGAGGAGCTGCTGAAAATCGTCAGCGGGCCGGACTTCCCGACAGGCGGGATAATCGTCGGGCGGACAGGCATAGTCCAGGCATACAGGACCGGGCGCGGCATCATCAAGGTCCGCTCCAGGGTGGAAAAGGACGTCAAGAGGAACGCGCTCGTGATTAGCGAGATACCCTACCAGGTCACGAAGACATCGGTCATCGAGTCCATAGTCGAGGCGGTGAAGAACAAGAAAATCGAGGGCATCAGCGGCGTCCACGACCGTTCCGACAAGGCGGGCATGGAAATCGTCATCGACATCAAGAAGGGCCACGACATGGACGTCGTCATGAACCAGCTTTTCGCCCACACGCAGGCCCAGGGCACGTTCGGCATCATCAACCTCGCCATCGTGGGGAAGCAGCCGAAATACCTCACGCTCTCCCAGAGCATACACGAATTCCTGGAGTTCAGGAAGCAAATCGTCCGGAAGAGGTGCGAGTTCGAGCTCAGGGAGGCGAGGGCGCGCGCCCACATCCTCGAAGGGCTGCGGATTGCGCTCAGCAACATTGACGCGATAGTCGAGTTCCTGCGGAAATCCAAGGACATCGAGCACGCGAGGGCGGGCCTGATGAAGAACTATTCGCTGAGCGAGATACAGGCGAACGCCGTCCTCGACATGAAGATATCGAGGCTCGTCTCGCTCGAGCGCGAGAAGATAGAGAACGAGTACGCCGAGCTGATGAAGACGATAAAGCACCTCGTGGACGTGCTGTCGGACGTCAGCAAGATTCTTGCGATAATCAAGGCCGAGCTCGCCGAAATCAAGGAGAGATACGGCGATGAGAGGCGCACGGAAATCATAGAGGACGAGGGCGACGTGGAAATCGAGGACCTCATCCCCAACGACGAGGTCGTCGTCGTGATAAGCAGCCGCGGCTACGTCAAGAGGGTCAGCCTCGACGAATACCGCGCCCAGCACCGCGGGGGCAAGGGCGTGATAGGCACGGAAACCAAGGAGGAGGACTTCGTCCAGGACGTCATCGTCACCAGGAACCACAACTACCTGCTCCTGTTCACGGACAAGGGCAGGGCGTTCTGGCTGAAGGTGTGGCGCACGCCCGAGGGCAGCCGCTACTCGACCGGCAAGACGCTGGTCAGCCTGCTCGACCTGAAAGACGAGAAGGTCACCTCGTGGATATCGGTCCAGAAGTTCGATTCCGGCGAATACCTCTGCATGGTGACGAAGAACGGCATCATCAAGAGGACGGCGCTCGAGAACTTCTCGAACGTCAGGAAGGTCGGCATCATCGCGATAACCCTGAAAGAGGGCGACCGGCTGGTCGAGGTCATAAAGACCGACGGCAAGCAGGATTTGATAATCGCCACGAAGAAGGGCCAGGCCATACGCTTCAAGGAGGAGGAGGCGAGGGAGCTTGGGCGGACCGGCCAGGGCGTAATCGGCATCCGCTTCAAGGAAGGCGAGGATTCGGTCGTCGGAATCGCCAAATGCTTCAGGCCGAGCATCCTCACGATAACCGAGCACGGGTTCGGCAAGAGGACGCACATAGACGAGTACCGCGTCCAGGGCCGCGGAGGCTCCGGCGTCATCAACATCAAGACCGAGGGCAGGAACGGCGACGTCGTCGGCATACGCGCGGTCGAGGATGACGACGAGGCCATTGTCATGAGCTCGGAAGGCCAGGCCATCCGCATCAGGGTGAGCGGCATCTCGGTGATAGGCAGGAACACGCAGGGCGTGACTATCATCAAGCTCTCTGAAAAGGAGAAGGTCGCGAGCTTCGCGGTCGTGCCGAAGGCCGAGCAGGTGAGGGAAGAGGGGCCGCAGCCGTCTGCACGATAAAAACCCTAACTGAATCCTAGGGCGAGCGATAGGCGTTTCAAGATATCGGGCTTGGGCAGGTCTTGTGCCCTGGCTGCATCTTGCCATCCATTCGCATGTAACTCAGAGCGGTAAGGATGCTGGCCGCTCGGTTCATCGAACTTGGTTTCCGGCGCGCAATCCCGGTCAACGACGACCACCCCGAAATGCTTGAACGGCGGGGTCGCGATACAGATGTCCAGCTGGGTGATGCCAGAGTAGGAATCGGCGTCGCGGGCAACGAGGCCCACCCGTTTTTCCAATCTACAAATGCGTCTTGTACTGTAGTAATCAGTGACTTTTTTCCCTTTATTACAGCCACATCCGCAATTCGGATAGACTTCCGTTCCGGTTGGAATATCGTATTTCGCATCACCGAAATACTTGCCTTCCACATCAATGGGGAGTTCTGGTACTATCCCGACTTCTTTTGCTATCACGACTTTTGTTTTTCCGTCTGTTTCAATCATAAAGTTCGGATGTTCGACAACAAGAACAACGTTCTTCTTCCCAACTTGCTCTTCTGGAACCGGGAAGACATACGTTATGCCAGTATTAGAATCGACATATTCGATAGTTTTTCCGATTTTCTTGTCGGGCTTGTCATAAGCAGTCATCGTACCGCTCCAGCATGCAAACGCGCTGCCTATCGCTTTCCAATCCTCGCTTCCGACAAGAACGCGGGTAAGTTCCTTGTTTGAAGCAATTGTGACACCTGCCGCTTGCGCCATTGAAAGCGCCTCGTCTGCAGTAACTGCATTCTTGTATTCTACGAAAATACGGAGGTTCTTGCCGTGGCCGGGCGGTGCGGGAGGCTGCCTTGCAAGCGTCCGAATCATAACCATTATTACACCACGAAGTATTAAAAACCATCTTTTAACACAAAATAAAGGTTATTAGCCGCTATCGGGAAAGGCATTCGATGGAGCAAGCCACTTTGGGCCTTCTTGCCGGCATCATCGGCTTCCTGGCGTTCGTGCCGTACATACTCGATACCCTGAACCGCAAGACAAAACCCAACAAAGCCACCTGGATAATCTGGGCCGTGTTGGGGCTTATTATCGCCGCGAGCTACTGGTCGGCCGGGGCGCGCGACACCGCGTGGACACCGATAGGATACGCCATAGGCATTCTTGCCGTTGCCGCCCTTTCGCTCAAATACGGAGAAGAAGGATGGACTGCGCTCGACAAGGCTTGCCTTATCGGGGCGGGCGCCGGGCTTGCGGTGTGGGCAATCACGAGCGAGCCGGTATTCGCATTCGTCCTCACGACTATCATCGACGCTGTCGGCGGCATCCCGACTATACTGAAGGCATACCGGAGACCGGAAAGCGAGAGCAGGGCGGCATGGGCGATGTTCCTCGTGGCGAATTCGCTGAACCTGCTTGCCATAAGCGAATGGAGCCTGGTCATAGCGCTCTACCCGGTCTACGTGTTCGTGCTGAGCATCACGATGAATGCGCTGATTCTAAGGCCGAAAAGCGGCAGGAGCAGCGCCGTCAGGGGCAGGAATAAATAGTCGGATTGCGCGAGTAATGCATGTTCCGGGACCGATATGACGCCGGAAGGAAGCTTGCCTCTGCGCTAGCGGCATACAAGGGGAAGAAGAATGCCATAATCCTGGCAATACCCCGCGGCGCCCTGCAGGTGGGCGAGATGCTCCATTCCGAGCTCGGCCTTCCCCTGGACATCATCATCACGAAAAAAATCCCCCACCCCTATAATGAGGAATACGCTATCGGGGCGGTGGGCCCGGACGGCGAGTATTTCGTCAATGCAGGGGCCGCGGCCGAGGTGAGGCCGGAGTTCATCGAGGTCCAGCGGGGGAGGCTGGCGGCAATTGTCGAGGAGAAATATGTCCGATACCGGGGGAAATCACCCAAACCCGCATTGAAGGGCAAGACGGTCATCCTGATTGACGATGGAATAGCCACCGGAAGCACAATGCTCGCCGCCATCCACGTCATAAGGAAGCAGAAGCCGAAGAAAATCGTGGTCGCCGTGCCGGTAGGGCCTCCTGACAGCGTGGCGAGAATAGCGGCCGAAGCGGACGAGACAATCTGCCTGGAGAAGCCCGAGGCTTTTTTCGCGATAGGCTCGTTCTACGAGGATTTCAGCCAGGTCGAGGATGAAGAGGCCATATCTATCCTGAAGAGGTGCCGGTAGCGGACGGGAGCTTCCGGGCTATCGCATACGCGGCCAGAATCGCAGACAGGAAAATGAATGCCGCCCCGGCGTACCAGAGGATGCGGAGGTCTGGGACATAGACGAAAGCCACAGCTAATCCCAGAATGACCCAACCGACGCGGTATGAAAGCGCATTGACTGACATCACCGTTGCCCTGATTTCGGATTTGGTGTTGGCATTGATTATCGCGCCTTCTATCGGCTGGTAAAGGCCGAAGACGGCCTCCCAAAGCAGGATGAGGGCGGCTAGCAGCAGGGGGAAGGATGTCCATGCGGCAAGAGCGAGGAGGATAGCGAGGATTCCCATGATGATAGAAACTTGCTTCCAGCCGGGCCGGACTGATGCGGAGAGCTTCGAGCCTATTATGACGCACAGGCTGACCAAGGCGAAGAAGAAGCCCATCATATCCGGACCCCAGCCGGCCATCGAATTGAGGGTTATCTGCCAGTAGAGGAAGAGGCCGAACGTGCCGAGGCCGAGAAGGAGGGTGATAATGTATATGATGCCGATGGAAGGGTTCCTTGCGGATTCCTTGAGCGATAGTGCCATTTTTTTGAGGATGCTGCGCTCGGCGCGGTCCAGGCTGGTTTTAGGGGCGTCATCCTCCAGGCTGAACCATGAGAAGAGCAATCCTGCGAGGGCGAATGGAAAACACAGGACCATCGGAAGGTCTATTGATATGCTGCCTGCAACGCCTCCGACAAGGGAACCGACCAGGAAGAGGGCGAACTTGTAGGTCCTTCCTGAAGAGAGCAGGCGGTGGGTGTAGTCCATCCGTTCCCGCTCTTTGAGCATGTCGACCGAGTAGGCTTCGGCGGCGCCGGACATCATCGAATCGGCGGCCGCTACGACCAATGCGAAGATGGTGAACAGAACCCCGCCAGGCAGGAGGACGAACGCCGGGATGAAGAAGATTTGGAGGAGGAAGCCGAGCGCTATCGCGTTCCTTCTCCCGTATGCGTCTGCGAACGCGCCGGACGGCACTTCAAGCACCAGCGCGCAGAACGAGTAGACGGCGAAATACAGGGCTATCGCTGACGAATCCATCCCCTTCGCCATCAGGATGAACGGGAACAGCCCGGCCGTGAAGGCGAAGGTTCCGGCATATAGCAACGACAGTGTTTGGTATGTCCGAATGGCTTTTTTTGGCATTGAAACCGGACACGATATCGCGCTTGGAAAGATTAAATACGGGTGTAACGGCTGCGGCAGATCGTCTAATCGGCCCCGTCTTTCTGGACTTGGCCGGCTTCCTTGCGCATGACCTGTGCCTGTTTCATAAGAAACGCCAGGCAGTCGCCCATCTTCCCGGGCTTTTTGTTCCATTCCTTCACGATTCGCTTATACGCCTCGAGCTCTTCCTTCATCGCCGATGCGCTTATGTCCGCGCCTTTCAGCCGGAAGGCAAGCTGAGGGAGGAGGGGGCAGAAACGGGCGTTGAGCTTGCCGTCGAGCTGGAAGGGGTAGCGCTGGCACGAGAGCGGGGCGGATGCATGGATTGTGCAGCGGTTCTTCTCCAGAAAGACGCACGGGTGCGACTTGAACCCGAGCAGGTAAACCCACGTGTCGTCCTCCATGTCCAGCGTCGTGTCCGGGTCGAATGCGAGGAGGCGCGCCTGGTGGAGCATGGCGAAATCCCCTGGCCTTGCGCCCGGTCTGCTCCATGACGCGAAGGACGTCGAACGCCGTGGCTGTAATTATGTAGCTTTTGCAGCAATTCGCGTCGCAGAGCGAGCAGGGGTTGATGCGTGATGCCACAGGTGGATATCCGCGTCCGGTTTTTAACTGTCTGCCGGGCCGGACTACTGGACGGGCGTGCCGGTCAGCCGGCTCCGCCCGCATCCATCCCGTGCGCCCTTGCATCAGACTGAGGGGTGCCCGTCTTCCTTGTCCGCTTTCCCGCCGGCATGGCCGTTGCCCTGCCTGAGGAGTGATGCGACCCTGGACAGCAGTTTCGTGTGCGCCTTGTCCTCGCAGAGCGAGGCCGCATCATCGAACGCGGTGGCAAGGATTGCCTTCAGGACGGGGTCTGGATACTTCCTGGCGAGGTCATAGAAAACATGATTGGGCGTCTGGCCGCCGTTCCCGGACGCGAAGCCGAGTGCGACGCCTTCAGCCTCGTATGTGAAGCTCAGCAGCGAAATGGCCTTCGGTTCGATCGGACAGCCGTTTGCGCGCCTCTGTATTTCCGTCGCGACCTTGTGCTTCAGCGAAGCGCCTGCGCCTGCGAGCGATTCGGCGAACTCCACCTGCTCTTCCGGCCTCCAGTTGAGGAACGAATTCACCGCTTCGGAAACCGGGGCGGTCTTCGATACGACCCTCTGCGCGACGCCTGCGGGGCTGGTTGCTGAAACCGAGCCGTGCTCAGCCTGAAGGGCCAGTGCGAGGGTGCTCCACCTGTCCGGCCGCTCGCCTCTCGATGAGGACGGGCCGGGTCTGATGCTTTGGTGTTGTTTTGCCATAGGTACACCTTGGATATCGGATTTCGATTATCGTTATGCGGATTTTGCCATCAATCATTCTGCTGTTTTTCCTATTTTTTTCGCCGGGGGTGTGTGTTCGTTCAGGCTATCCTTTTCAGGTCCTCGTGAAGCGGGGGCATCTTGCGGACGCCGAGCCTGATTTCGCGAAGGTTCGCAAGCGCGTCTGAAAGCTCCTCCACGGCAGGCTCTTTCCTGCTCCCCTTGAGCATGGCGCGCACGGCGTCCCGGAGGCCTTCCTCGTCCATCTTGGGCCTTCCGTCCCGGAGGCGCCGGTCGTTGATAATCCGGAGCACGTCCGTCACCATCTGCTTCGAGCCGCCCCATGGGACCCCTTCGTCTATCTCATGGCCTTTCGCCATGTGGATGAGGGCCGCCTTCTCTGATGTGAGGAGGCCGTGACCTTCCAGGCGCACATGCATTGCCGCGGTGATGCGGACGAAATCCTTTGGCCGGTAAGCAATCATCGTTCCATCCCCCTCCGGATAGCCTTTTCGAACTGCTCGAACATGGACCTGTCGGTATACGACTCGAAATAGCCTTCGAGGCCCGCGCGGTCGTGCTCGCTTGGCTTATTTGAACCACAAATAGCCATAATTAACTGTTTTACGAACGTGTTTTTATCGCTATCTATTGGAACCAGCGTGCCGAGGCGCGGGTCCACGACGATTTCCGGGATGCCCCCGACCGGCGTCGAAACGACGTAGGCGCCGCTGAAGACGGCTTCAAGAATCGCAAGCCCGAACGCCTCGCTCCGGGAAGGGTGGAGGTAGACGTCGGATATCGACTGGACGGGCACGTTGGTGGTGCCTCCGTACATCCGGGCGAAAAGCGGGTTCGCCAGCGCCTGCTGAAGGCCGTGCCTCAGCGCGTAGTCGAAAAGCATGAACTCGACGTTTTCCCGAAAGCGCGGGTCGCCGCGCGTGTATTTCGATATGTCGATTGCGACTTTCAGGCGGTCCTCGCGGATGAGCCTCTGCATCCTCAGCAGGCCCTTGAAAGGCTTGGACGCCTGGTCGACGTTGAGCAGGTGCGATGTCCCAATCACGAACCCGGTGTTCGCGAGCGCGGGGTCCGTGCTCTCCTCGTAGTGCTCGAGCACCTTGACTAGGTAATCGCTGCCCTTGAGGCGGTCCATCCTGCCCACGAACGAGACTATCTTGTCCAGCCCTTCGGCCAGCCCCAGATCGAGCCGGGCTTCCCGGACTTCGCGCTCGTCCTTGGTGACATAGATGTGTGGGTTGATGCCGTTCCGGACCACCGACGCCTTTTCCGGGTCAAGCCCCAGCTCATCGCCGCCGTCTTGCACGCGGAGCTTCACGAAATTGTCGCGGACGGCCTGGCTGACGCCGATGATTCCGTCGGATGCCCTGACCATCGCCGCATGATAGACCGAGAAAAGCGGGTCGGACGGCCTGTGATAATGGCTGTCCGCATTCGTGTGGAGGTAGAAGTGTATGGACGCATGGTCGAGCAGGCCGGCCATCTCGAGCGACCTGCGGAGCGCGTAAGCGTACTGCGTGTCCGGGCTCACCGGGAAATGGAAGACGAGGGCGCTGTGGTATCCTTCTTCGGCCATGCCCCTGACAATCCCGGTCATCTCGTCAAGCGTATCCTTCGAGTATCCGACCCGGACATCGGTGTTGAACCTGGCCTTCGCCAGCTCGCGGGCCTTTTCCCCCATGAGGGGCTCGGCCATGGCATCCTTCCCGGTGAAGTCGGCAAGCGGTTTCTTCAGGTCGCGCAGCATGACGATGTTGCGCCTTCCATCGTGGTATCTCGATGCCGCCGTGAGGTCGCCCATCACGAAGGTCTGCCCGAAGAATATCGGGTTGATGGGAAACGGGAAGCGGCTCCCGAAGTGGAGGTATGCCATCTTCTGGGGTGCATGGGATTGGGAGGCGCCTTGCATAGTGATAGTATTACGCATCGAAGGTTTATATATCTTACACATTTATACATAATTAGCGAAATTTAGCCTATAGGCGTGAAAAACGAAACAGCAGGGCGCAAAATGTGATAAAAACACAATAAATAAAGCAAAAAGGCGGGAACTGGAGGTTAAAGTTGTGGGTATTCGGGCTTAAATGAAGTCCTTGCCCTGCTCCTTCTTCCCTTCCTTGATGACCGCCGCGACGTCCTGGGCGTCCACCTGGAGGCGGTATTTCTGCATTATCGCCTTCATGTCGAAATCCATCTCCATCGCGATGGCCTCCAAATCCTTTCCGGAGATTTTCTGCAGCCGGTAGACCTTGAGCACCGCGTCCACGCGGGCCCCCTTGGCCATCCCCTTGAGGACCTCCGGGATTGCGGCCTTGACGAACGTGCCTTTCTGGAATTCGCTGAACAGCTCGGCCAGCGCCTTTTCCAGGTCGCTGAACTCGAAGCCTTCCCTCCGGAGCGAGACGACCGTGTCTTCCAGCGTCGTCGCCGCGAGCATCGGGTCGGTCCCTGCTTCGACCAGCTTTTCGAAAAGGTGGAGATGCCTCGATTTGAGCATGCGCCCGGCCATCTCCTTGTTAAGCAGCTTTTCCAGCCGGGACTTCTTGTCTTCGAGCGATTCGGCCCGCTCCACGGACGCGATGAGCTCGCCCGTAATCAGGATCGGGGGCACGTCGGTCTCGGGATACAGCCTGGCCCGCCCGGGAAGCGGCCGCATGAACGTCGACGTCCCGTCCGGGTTCGCCCTCCGCGTCTCGCCCGGGACGTAATCCATGTTAGCGCGCTCGAGGACGAAGCCCATCGCCTTCTTCGCCTGCTCGAGAGGCGCCACTATCAGGACGAACGAGTCGTTTTCCCACGCCCCGAGGGCGTCGCGCACGGCCCGCTCCTCCGCTTCAGAAATGCCGTACTTGGCAAGGTCCTCGTCGCTGTGGATTATCCCCTTCACGCCGGCCTTTTTCGCATAGTCGCTCAGCTCGGTGCCGTAGCGCCGGCCGGGCTGGATTTCCATCCCGAGGATGCCCTCGTGCTCAGGGAGCTTCTGGCCCAGGACGGCCGAGCCGTTCTTGATTCCCCCGGATATCAGGCCGGGTTTGGCTGAGCGGAAAACGTCGCTGAACTCCACCATGTGCTCCTTCACCGGGAGCGCCTTGCGCTCGCGCAGCTCGTTCAAAAGCTTCAGGAGGAGCAGCTGGCGCGAGACCTCGTTCTCGACGTACTGAGGAAGCATCTTCAGGTCCTGCGCGCCTTTCAGCTCGACGCGCGCCCCGCCTTCGGTGGAGATGTTGACGTCCTGCCGGATGGTGCCGAGGCCACGTGCGACCTTTCCGGTCGCCCTCAGCATGAGCCCGATTTTCTCGGCGACTTCCGTGAGGTGCGCCCCGTCCTTGATGTCGGGCGTCGTGGATATCTCGATAAGCGGGTATTCCGAGGCGGTCGAGGCTGTATGTCGCCTTGCCTTCGGAGGAGGACACGATGCCCGCGCTCTCCTCCTCTATCGCAATCATCGGGATTCCTATCGAGCCCTTCGAGCTGTCCAGGTGCCCGTTCACCGCGACGATGGCCGTCCGCTGGAAGCCCGACGTGTTGCTGCCGTCTATGACCGTCTTCCTCATTATGTGCACTTCGCTGACCGGCGTGGCGTTCAGCTCCATGGCCATCTGCAGCCCTATCTTCAGCGCCTCCGGGCTCAGCAGCCCCGGGGGCTCCTCGTCCGTCTCGACCAGGCAGTTGTTCCTGAACGTGTGGTATTCGAAAGAGCGGTCCTTCGCGAATTCGGCCTGGGACGCCTCGTCTGTCTCCCCGAGCTCGCTCATGACCGGGTGCAGCCTGCGCGTAATCACCGATTCGGGCTTCGCGTCCCCGTCCGGAAGGGCGGACGGGCAGTTGCAGAAAAGCTTGGTCGTGTCAAGGCGCTGGTGTATTTCTATGCCGATTTTCATCAGTATCCCTCTATAGCGGAGCGCTCGGTTATCTCCCCGGCGATATTTTCCATCATCAGCCTCGCGACCTCGTTCCTGTCCTTCGTCTGGCCGAGCGCCCAGCACATCTTCGCGTACGCCGCTTCGGGCGTCCAGTCCGCACCGTCGCCGATGACGCCGGCGTCCATGAGCAGCCTCCCGGTGGAATAGACGCGCATGCAAATCCTCCCGGATATGCACTGGCTGGACATGGCCATCGGAATCCCGGACGATATCAGCTCGCGGATGGGCTTGATTATGCCCTTAACGCTCTTGTCATCGAACGCGTTCGTCGGCGTGTGGCCGAGGCCGGTTCCGACGAGCACGATGCCGTCGTAATCGTCGAGCTTCGATATCAGCGACGGCTTGATGTTGGGGTGGACGTAAATCAGGGCGACGTTGTCGTTCATCTCCTTTTTCGCGACGAGGCCCCCCTTGTGGCGCGGCATCCAGTCTGAAAGGCGCTCGAAGCGCCTCGCCCGGTAGTCCACGGCCGCAAGCGGGCGCGCGTTTATCGAATGGAATGCGTCCCGCCGCGAACTGTGCATCTTCCTCACCCTCGTTCCCCGGTGCAGGTGGCAGAAATCGTCGTTCGTGGTCGCGTGCATGCACACGCCGACCTCGCCGAGGTCCTGCGTGGCCGAGAAGACCGCATTCAGCATGTTCATCTCGTTCTCGCTGGACGGCCGGTCCGAGCTCCTCTGCGAGCCGACGAGCACGACCGGGACGGGCAGGTTCTGGAGCATGTAGCTGATAGCAGAGGAGGTGTAGTTCATGGTGTCGGTGCCGTGCATCACCACCACGCCCTCGCTCCCGTCCTTTATCTCGTCCTCGATGGCGTCTGCGAGCAGCCTCCAGTGCGTGGCGTTCATGTCCTCGGAGAACAGCGAGAATATCTGCCGCGAATGGATGTCCCATTTCTGGAGCGCGGGGAACGCCATGCGCAGCTCGCGCGGGGTGATTGACGGGTATACCGCGCCGGTCTTGTATTCTATCTTCGACGCTATCGTTCCGCCGCAGCCGAGAATGGCGATTCCGCCCCGGGCGCGCGTCTCGTCCTCCTTGTCCTGGGGCGGCGCGGGTTTGGGCGGGGCTTTCCTGACAAGCTCCAGCGTGTCGGCCCTGAGGCCGGTGTTGTAGCCGCTGTCGAGCTTGAGGACCACTATGTCCATGTCCCCCGAGAGCGGGCGCGGCATGAGAAGGCCCTCGAATTCCACACCGGAGCAAACGAGCTTGACCCGGTCGCCGATATCGATGCCCGTCTTCCTGAATTCGTCCAGCAATCGCTTTGAGTACATTTTCCTCCCGCAGGGTTATTCGGTGGGAGTGATTTTAAATCAGCGCGGCGTCCGCGTGCCCGAATAGCGCCATAGTCCTGGTTCCCAGGTTTGGGCGATGAGCAAGCCCGGGGGCTGGGGGAGGCTGGATTCGCGCGCGGCGAGGCGGAGGGTGGGGGTGAAGGCGGGGCCGGATATCCAATCATGCCGGTATGGCTGATAGGCCCGCCATCATTCCGCTATCTTGTATATCTTGACCGCTCCGCCGGGCGACTCGTAGACGAGATTGAAGCCGGGGACCTCGCCCAGGAATACCGCCTGGTAGAGCGCCGAGTCGTAGAACTTGCCCTTCCGGTCCTCGTATCCGCTCTTCACCATGCCGTTTTCGAGCCATACCGCGTCCTTCGTATAGAAGAGCGTCAGCCCGGTGGCGGCCCCGAAATGCGTGCTTGTCGGAAGCTCGGATGGCAGCTGGAGAATCGCCTTGTTGAGCTTCAGGTCGCCGTTCGGGTAGGTCTCGTTCAGGTAATAGGTCGCATACGTCCCCTGCCCGTTCACGAGCGTCGCGTTCCCGACGCAGTATGCGGGGATTGCGTGTATGTAGTCGCGGCAGTAGGCTATGGCCTGCGGGTCGGACGGGGCCATGCAGAAGCTCGGGTAATACGGGAGATAGGCCTGGCCGGCGTACATCTTGTATGCCGTGAAGCCGGTCTTACCGGTGAGCGTGGAGATTGTGCAGGGGTTGCCGGTCACGAATACGGTCTCCCAGAGGTGCTCGGCCTCGCATTCGGATTCGCCTGGCGAGCTTGCCACGGACGTGAGGTTGTCCCTCGCGCAGGAGAGGTAGTTGAGCGCGCCGTACTTGCCGCCGAGCGAGCCCCCGCTGGATATGAGCTCTATGTCGAACAGCGCGTACTTGCTGTCGTGCTCCTTCATCCAGGCCCTGAGCTCGTCGGGCGTGGCGTCCAGGTAGCCGTGCGCGACGTCGCCTATCATCTTCTGCGATGCGTGCTCGTTCCTGACCACCGCGTTCCGCTCGCCGAAGTAGTTTATCCAGTGACCGTAGTCCCACCACGAGGTCACCCTCGCGCCGGGCTCGGTGCTGTTCATAATCCACTCCATCGAGTCGATCCAGTATTCGGAAAGCCTCTGGCAGCGGAACGACGCGGCCGTGGCCTCATACGTGGGGATGAGATAGTCGTTGGCCGGGTTCCCGTCATACATGTACGAGAGGGAGGTGTAGTTCGAGTAAAGGGAAAGCATGCACAGCTTGGTGCTGTACTGGCTGTTGGTCCCCAGCGAGGCGTATCCTTTGGGGTCGGCCGCGGCGGCGCAGACCTCGCTGTCGTTGGTCGCCGCGCATATCTGCTGGAACTTGGGCGCAAGCGCTGCCGGGTCGTTCTGGTAGAGCGTCTGCGCCGAGCCCCATATCAGTGACGGCGCGAACCCCTGGTGCACGAACTGCAGCGTTATGAGGATTGCCGCAAGCACGATGGGCAGCGTGTACACGAGTTTCCCGATTTCAGGCTGCTTGAACGCCTTTCCGAGGTATTCTATCAGGCTCCCCATCTGGCCGAGCGTGAATCCGATTGCGACCGCCAAAAGCACGCCCGAGTAAATCGTGTATTTGGCCTTTATGAGGCCCACGACCAGGGCAGGCAGGATGATTGCGAGGAAGAACAGGAAGAGTCCCTCGTCCTCCTTCTTCACGAACTTGAACGCCGACCATGAGGCGGCCACGAAGAACAGGAAAATCCACAGCTGCATGAAGCTGACCGCCTTGTCCCCGAACGAGACGTCGGTGCCGAGCAGCAGGTTCGTCAGCCCCACGAACACCGAGAGCACCATGTTGACTATCAGGGTGAACGGGGCGAGCATGACCGACATGACGAAGTTGATGAGGTTCGATATCGAATCTATGGACTGCGGGAAGTAATAGTCGGACGCTATGAAGCCCATCTGGCTGCCGAAAGACGAGGGCGCCTCGCCCTGCTCGGCTATCGTCCGGTCCAATGGCGCGTTATACTTGGCTATCTCGAAGCCAGCCTTGGCGAGCGACTTCACCGAGTCCCCAAGCGGCGTCGCCACGAAGATTGCGAGGCCGAGGATGACGATGGCAGCGAGTATGGCCGCGCCGGTCGTCCTGTCCGGGACGGATTTCTTTATCGCATAGAGCGCGGCGACGAATGCGAGCGGGAGTGCGAATGCGATTGCGATGCTCAGCGACACCGTCCCCGAGCTGAAGAGCGTCTTGATTATGCTGCTGGCAATGAGCGGCCCTATCACGAAGATGATTGAATTGGACAAAAGCATATGCCGGAGGCCGTCCGTGTCCTTGTCCCGCAGGAAGTAAAGGACGCCTTGCGCGCTGATGAAGACTATGAGGGAGACGACTGCGAGTATCTGCGACGAGCTTCCGAGCGCGAGCGCGGCGAATGCGAGGCCTGCGAGCACCGGATAAACGATGTCCTTGCCCATCGACAGGTCCTTGGCCGTGGGCATGCGGATGTCCTTCCGTATCAACGAGAGGACGTACATCGAGTAGAAGAAGAACAGGGCGAAAAACGCGTAAGGCTGGACCTCCTGCTCGCCGGCCGCGAGCTTGAAGATGAATACCGGCACGAACGAGGCGATGCCCGCCGCGGCGAGCCCCCATTCCCTCTTGGACGCGACCGTCACGAGGAGATAGATGAAGAATACCGCGAGGACCGCGGCAATCGGCGGGTACATCGATGCCACGAGGGCGAGCAGCATGTTGTCGTAGGCCGCGCCGCCGGAGTAGAGCGCATACCATTCGGCCTCAAGGTAGCCGATGGCCGGTATCGAGCGGTGGTTGACCTCCACTTCGGGATACCACGAGGTGGCATCCGACATGGGGTTCTCGCCCACGCTGATGAGCTGGGTGGCCGAGTAGGTGTAGTAGTAGGGGTCGAGCTCCTGGAAAATCGGGCTGTAAGAGCTGATGCGGACGAGGTACGTCAGCAGGAGGATGAGGACGAGGAGCGCCGGGAAGACGGCATCCTTGTATGCGTCGACCTTCATCTCCTTCGGGAGCATCCCCTCGTATGCCTTGTTCTTGACGAAGAATATGAGCGCCAGCAGGTACATGAGGCCGAGCGACAGCAGGCTTATCTCGTATGTGAACTTCACGCCTGCGAGGAAATACATCAGGAACGGGATGAGGGGAAGCAGGACGAAGGCCATGGCGAAGCCTATCAGGAGCTTCTCGGCCAGGTTCAGGTATTGGTCCTTCTTGAAAATCGAATACGACAGAATCGAGCCGGGTATCACCCCGGATATCAATACCCATGCCAGGAACAAAACTGGATTGAATTCAACAAACACGTCTTCACCTTAACCGTTTCCTAATCTGCTTCCTGATGCGTTACCGGATGGGTCAATGCAATCTCCCAATGCCAGCCTTGAGCGTTCAGAGGTATTCCAGGTCGCCGCCGCTTCCGCCGGATGTTTGCGATGCGGCGCTGTCCGTGCCGGCCTTCCCCAGGATGTACGGGGACTTGACGCCGGTGATTATCGCGGTTATCCTGATTCCGTCTTTCAGCTGGGGGTTGATGCGCGCGCCCATCTTGACGTTCGCGCTCTCGTCGAAGCTCTGCGTGAGGAGCTCGCCCGCCTTGATGGCGTCCCCGAGGGAGAGGTCCGGCCCGCCCTCCAGGTGGATGAGGCAGCCTTTCGCGCCCTCGTAGTTCACGTCCAGAAGCGGGTGCTCGAGGGTGTCTTTCACGACGTTTTCGACCTTGTCGTGGCCGTTTCCGGAGCCCAGCGAAATCATCGAGAGGCCCCCGCCCTGCATGACCGTCTTCACGTCCGCGTAATCGACGTTGATGAGGCTCGGGAACATGATGGTGTCCGATATGCCCGTGACCGCCCTCGTCGTGATGGAGTCCGCAAGCTCGAACGCCTTGTTGACGGGGAGGTTCGGCACGTATGAAGCGAGGCGGTTGTTGTCGACGACCACGACCGTGTCGCAGACCTTCACCAGCTCCGAGAGCGCGGCCTGCGCCTTCTTGAGGCGCACGCGCTCGAGCGCGAATGGGTATGTGACCATCGCGACGACGATGGCGCCCTGCTCGCGCGCAATCTGCGCTATTGCCGGGGATGCGCCGCTTCCGGTCCCGCCGCCCATGCCCGCTACAAGGAACACCAGCTCGTTCTCGCCGATTTCCTTCCGCAGCGCGTCGCGGTCCACGTCGGCGCATTTCCTCGCGACGTTCAAGTCGCCGCCTGCGCCGAGGCCGCGGGTGATTGTCTTGCCGAGCAGGAACTTCTTGTTCGCGCCTATCATGTTCAGGTGCTTGCCGTCGGTGTTGATTGCGAACGTATGCGCGCTTTTCAGGCCGCTCTGGTAGAGCCTGTTCACGCAGTTGCAGCCTGCGCCGCCGACGCCGATTACGGAAATGCGGATGGCTGAATTGTCCATCTCGCTCGCAGGAGCGGCTTGCTGTGCCGGCTGCGCACCACCCTCCTTTGCAGCCTTGATGATGTCATCGAACATCAGAACCACCTTCGATAATCATTCAATAATAAGTGAAATACAATTACCTAAGAAAAGAATATAAAAGAGCGTCTTGCGGGGGGGCGCCGATGGGCGGATTATAAGGCTTTGCGATGCTTCGCGCCCGGGCGGGTGATAAAGAGGGGTAAATAATTCATGAAAAGTATGGGGGGATGGCCACCAACCAGAAGGAGGGATGGGTGGGTGGAATGGTGGTTCCCCGCCATAAGCGTTAGTTGTCCGGTGGCTGGTAGTCCCCGTAGCCCTTCATCAGGTCGTCGAGGTTGCATGCCTTCCCGGACACCACGAACTTCGAGGCGTCGTAGACCCATGGGGTGCAGCTGATGTCCGCCGGGGGCACGTCGGCATAATCCGGCGGGGACGCGGTCCCGGCCGTCGGCGACGCCTGCCCGGACGGCTCGACGCTCATCTGGAGCCATTTGCAGCCCTGCATGATGTCGCCTTCGACACAGCCTATGTAGACTGTCTTGCCCTTCATTATAGTGACCATCTGCGTGCACGTTTCAGTGCCTGCCAATGTCGTTTCGCTGCGGACCTCCTCGCTGCCTTTCATATAGACATGCATGTTCATGGTCGTGCCGTTCGAGGTCGTCGTGATGTCGCACTGGAGGGGGACGCCCATGGCGGCGAGCGCTTCATAGCCCTTCCCGGCCAAATCATCGCCGGATGTGCCCGTGCTTCCGGTCCCTGTTCCGGTGCCCGATGCGCCCGTGCCGCTCGAGCCGGTCCCGGATGTGCCGGTTCCGGTCGTTCCGGTGCCTCCGGATGCGCCCGAGGTCCCGCCGGTCTCGGTCGGGGGCGTTGTCTGCCCTCCGGTCGGCGCAGTCGCGTTCGCGCTCTGGTTCGGCTTCGCCGGCGGTGCCGGGCTTGTGCAGCCGAAGATGAGTATTCCCACTACGAGCAGTGCTACGAAAATGTTTGCGCCTCTCATGCGTTTCAATCTTGACTAATATTTATAAAGGTTCGAGTCGCTCCGTCGTGGGAAAACGCCACGGAATACCGCCGCAGGCAATTTCGCAAGGGTTTTATTCCCTCTTCGCGAACGAAGGGGAGGTAAGAACATGGCCAGCCTGCAGAACCAATTTTTCAAGAAGAAGATAAAGAACCCCGTATTCCTCGCCTCCGGCGTGCTCGGCATGACGAAGGGCAGCCTCGAGGCGGCGTGCGACAATGGCTGCGGCGGCGTGATAGCGAAATCGCTGACACTGGAGCCGCGCAAGGGCCACGACGGCCCGAACATCGTCGAGACCGAATGCGGCATGCTGAACGCCATGGGATACCCGAACCCCGGGATTGAATCCGGCCTCGCCGAATTCGGGGGCTGGTCACGGGAGGAGGCGCTAATCATCAGCATCGTCGGGAAGGATGCGTCCGAGTTCGGGCTTCTTGCGGAGAAGGTCGAAGCCGCAGGGAAAACGCTGGGGGCCAGCGCGGTCGAGGCCGCGATTTCATGCCCGCACACGCCCGGATACGGGACGATGGCCGGGCAGGGGACTCCGGAATCCATCATCGCGATTACGAAGGCGATAAAGGATGCGTGCTCGCTTCCGCTCATCATCAAGCTGTCGCCGTCGATTCCCGGCGAAGGAAAGGCGGCGAAAGCGGCGGAGGATGCCGGGGCCGATGCGATAAACATGGGGAACTCGCTCGGGCCAGGGATGAAAATCGACCTTGCGCGGCGCAAGCCGGTCCTGGGTTTCGGCGTCGGGGGCCTCACACGGCCCGGCAATCAAGCCGATAATCGTCCGCGCCGTGCACGACATCTACGGGAGCGTGAAGATACCGATTATCGGGACCGGCGGGATCAACAACGGGCGAGGACGCGATAGAGATGATGATGGCCGGCGCCACATGGGTCTCCGCCGGCTCGGCCGTATATTATAGGGGGCCGAAGGCCTTCGGGGAGATAGCGAAGGAGATGAAGGCGTGGATGGAAGGGAACGGCGTGAAAAGCCTGAAGGAAATCACAGGTGTTGTCCATGAGAAAACCAGGGGTTGCTAATCCGGTCCGGACCGCGAAGGTCAGGAAAATCATCGAAGAGAACTACCGCGTCAGGACGATAGAGGCCGACTGCGACATGCCGCAGGCGCTTCCGGGCCAGTTCCTGATGGTCTGGGTTCCAGGCTCCGGCGAGAAGCCGATGAGCATAGGGAACTCGAACCCGCTGACCATATCCGTGGCCAATGTCGGGAAGGTCTCCGGCGAGCTCCACAAGCTCAAGTCCGGCGACCTGCTCTCGTTCCGCGGGCCGCTCGGCAAGCCGTTCTCGATTCCGGAAAAGGCTGAAGCGCATACTGGTGATAGGCGGGGGCTACGGGGTCGTCCCGATGTACTTCCTCGCGAAAGTCGCGCGCGAGAATAACATAGAAGCGCTCGCGGTCATCGGGGCGAGAACGGCCAGGGACATCGTCTGGGAGAAGCAGCTTTTCACGGTCTGCAGGGAGGTCTTCGTGACCACCGACGACGGGACGCGCGGCATGAAGGGGAATGTGATGATTGAGGCCGCGAGGCTGATAGAGGGGAAGAAAATCGACGCGGCGTACGCGTGCGGCCCGGAGAGGATGATGGAGGCCGTCGCGAAGCTCTGCAAGGAGCACAAGGTGCCCTGCGAAGTGAGCGTCGAGAGGTACATGAAATGCGGCGTGGGCGTGTGCGGCTCGTGCGCGATAGACGGCAGGCTCTGCTGCACCGACGGGCCGGTGTTCAGCGCGGACGAGGCGCTCTCGTTTCCGGAATTCGGGAAGTCGCACCGGGACGCGAGCGGTCGGAAGGTTTAGGGACGGCAGGTCAGCCTGGCTCGACTTTGGCGGTGAAGATGCTTCCGTCCCTGGTGTCCAGGACGAAATTATGCTCCTCCCGCTGCTCGAACCTCGACACTATGCCGGAGGATATCAGCGCGCCGGCCTGGGCCTCGAGGAATCCTGCGAGCGCGTCGTTCCACTCGCGGGTGCCGTTGCGGCCGTTGAACGAATAGAGGATGAACTTTTTTCCGCCGATGATGCCCGCGACCTCGATGGCCTTGGATATCATCTTCGCGACGTGCGCGAAATCCCGCGTTTCCGAAGCGAGATTGACGTGCGCCACCGAGCCGACGCAATTGCCGGGGTCGTAGGCAGCGATGCCGATGCAGGTGGTGAGCGTGGAGGTGCCGATGCAGGACAGCGGGCTGCTGGATTTGACGGCAGTTACTTCGTCCACTCCCACCATGTGCGTCTTGCCGGCGAACTCCTCGTCAAAGCGGTCGAAGAATATCGATTCTTCGAGGATGCTGCTCCATTTGGGGTCCTTGGCGAATGCCTCGGGAATCTTGTGGTGCGGGGATTCCGCTTCGCGCGATGCGGCGCCTTGCGGTAGGGCGGCCTTTTGCCCTTGCGGCGCTGCGGCGGCGGATGCCACATCCCTCGACCTGAGGGTCTGCGGGGGCTTGGAGGAATGTGACATAATATTTATATTTTTGGGTAAAAGTGTTTAAAAATGTTGGCAGGAAGAGGACAGGAGGCAGTTGGGGATTCTATGGAGCTTGTCCACAAGGAAGGTTATCGGATGTATAAGGCCGGAAACAGCAATTTTCCGGACAGGACGTATATCATCTGCTCGGATGAAGGAAGCGGAATATTGCTCAGGCCGCACATCGCAGGGAAGGAACTGCAGGACAGGATGGAAAAAGTCGCGGAGATATTCATGGACGCGGCCGGCCGCCTCGCGCTTAAGGGAAAGAAGCAAGGCAACATAACCGAGCTGATTTTCCTTGCGGGGGGGCTTTACTACCAGCTGAACCACGGGTTCAAGAAGAACTTCGATGCGGCGATACCGCAGTGCTTCCTGGGTATAAAGCGGCAGAGGGTGGAGGGGAGCGAAGGCGCGTTCACCGCGGTGGCGACATATGAGAACTTCGAATCCCTTCCCGACAACGCGACGGTCGTGATAGGCGACACGATAGCCACGGGGGCGACGCTCCAGCAGGGCATCTACCATCTCCTCGACGCGCTCGATTCGAAAGGCTACAAACTGGACAATCTCGTCGTATGCTCGCTCGCGTGCTCGGTGAACGGAGCGCGGCTCATGAAGGACGTGGAGAAACGGGTCAAGCGGGATTTTCCGGACGCGAACGTCTACCTGATTGTGGCCGAGGGGCTCTTGCACCTGATGCCGGACGGGACGGACTTGAGGTTCCTTTACGACGACGCGGTGATGCCGGACGAAGCGCGCGGGCGCGTGCTCACTGAATACGGCCCGCAGCTCGCTCGTGAGATGAAATGCGCGGTCTTCGACTGGGGGACGCGCTGCAAGAACCCGCTCAAGCACTACCGCGAATTCCTGGAGTTCGTGGAGGACATGAAAAAGATTGGGGCGGATGAAAAGACGAAATCAGTGATGGAAAAGATGGAGAAGGAGACGAAGGCCGCGCTCGCGCAGTTCGAGAAGCCGCTCTAATGCGCGGCAAGCACGCGCCGTCATTGGCCGTAGGCGAGCTTCCAGAGCGCGCGCATCGCGGACTCGAGCATGCGCCCCTGGCTCTCGTTGGCTTTCTCTTCCTCTTTGCTGCCAGGTTCGGCAAACGAGCCCCCGGGAACCGTCCCGACCACGGTGGATATCAGGCCGTTGGACGCCTGGATGCCCGCGCGCGTGAGCACGTCCGTGAGGTGCGCGAGTCCGAAATGCTCCATCTCGGTCGAAAGCGCGCCGTATCTCCTCCTTAGGTCCTTGACGCGCTCCTCGTCGCTTTCAAGGTATAGCGATTCCTTGGTGAAGTTGCCGCCCTCGTGGCATGTCAGGCCGAGGCCGGTGCTCGATGAGAACAGGGCATCGACGACTTCAGGAGAGGAACGAACCACGGGCCAGGTGCCGTCGGTGGTCATGCGCCCGCCGATTGCCGCCCGGTAGCTGGAAATGTCCTCCGGGTTCAGGCTGCTCCATGCGCCCATCCTCTGGCGCACCGTCGCCCCGTCCGCGAAGCTGTAGGTCGCGTTCACGACATCGCCGATTTCTATGATGGGCTCCTCGAGCTGCCCGCCTTTCCCGTCCGGGATGATAATGCCGCCGCATGTGCCTGCGCGTATAGCGGCCAGCCCGCGCCCCGGGACTTCCGTGCTTCCGAGCATGTAGCCGTCCTCGCGCGAATTCACGAGCGCCTCCCAGGCATTTATGTCCTGGGCGGAACAGCCCATCTGCGTTTCAAGTATGGTGAGGGGAAGCGGCTTGCCGTTGTATTCGAAGACGCCGATTGCCAGGTTCACGCGGCCGGCATCCGCCGTCACATAATCGGACAGGTACTGCAGCCGCCTGGCAATCCGCTCATGCATATCAAGGTCCGCGCCGACTGCCCAGGTCGCGTCCATGATGAGCGATGTCAATGCGCCCTCGAGGCGGCCAGGTGAAAAGAATTCCCGCGTGGGGCTGTGGCCCAGCCAGCCACTCAAGTTCTGAGGTGAGCTGCTCCATCACCTCGTACCACCTGCGCACTAACGGTTCGGTCTGGCTAAGGAGGATGGCTGAGGCAGGAAACGCGTCGAAAGGCTTCTGGAAGCGAAGGCAGAGATGGCCGGACTGCATTGGTTCGACGAACAGCCCCGCTCCCTGCGCCATCAGCCTGATTTCCTTAAGTCGCGAAAGCACATGTTTAATTCGGCTCTTGAACACCGCTTCTTCGTCCCAGCCCGCCCGCGTGACCTCCTTATGAAGCAGGATATGGTCGGCAAGAGGCATCACCCCGGCAAGGACGCGCCTGCGGTCCCCCACCACAATCATATACGGGGGGAGCATGCCGTCGTTGTCTTTCAGGAATGGTATCCTCTTCCAAAGGCCGCCTTCGCGGGCGAGTGAAATAGGGGTGTGCTGTCCCAGCACCATCGGTCGGTCCTTGCGGTAGCCTGCGAGCGTCATATGTCCAGCCTCTACCATGATTCTGTGTTTAAATTTAAAATGTTATGTGTAATGGTTACCAAAAAACGGGTAGTTACCAATAAATAGGTGAAGACGGAAAGCAGGAATGGTTCTATGACTTCAATGGACAAGGCCGTAGCCGCGCTCAAGGCCGGGGGAATGGCGATAATTTACGACGGCGACGAACGCGAAGGCGAGGCGGACTTGGTAATCCATGCCCGGAACGCGAAACCGGAAAACGTCGAAACCCTGCGCAGGGACGCCGGCGGGCTCATCTGCCTGGCGCTGGATGGCGCAATCGCGGAACGGCTCGGGCTCCCGTTCTACGCGGACATGCTCGCGGCCTCGAAGCTCCCGGTGTCCTCGATGGAATGCAAGAAGACGGCATACGGCGACAAGCCCGCGTTCTCAATCCAGGTAAACCACAAGGACGTCTTCACGGGCATCACCGACAACGACCGCTCGCTCACAATCAGGAGCATGGAAAAGCTGGCCGCGATGGGCAACATGACGATGGAAGATGCCAGGGCGGCGTTCCACTCCGAATTCTATGCACCTGGCCATGTGTTCCTGCTGATAGGGCGCGGCATCGGAAACCGGCGCGGCCACACCGAGCTTTCGCTGGAGCTTGCGAGAATGGCCGGGATTAGCGGCATGATGGTCCTTTGCGAGATGCTCGGGAAAGGGAAGGCGCTGCCGAAATCCGAGGCGAAGGGGTATGCGGATGCGCACGGGCTCGCGTTCATCGAAGGCAAGGAGATAATCGAGGCGGCGAACCGCAAGCGGACGGTATGATTGCCGGCCGGGGAGTTGGGATTCATGAGAATCGGGATTGTTGACACGACATTTTCACGGGTGGACATGGGCGCAATCGCTATCGACGAGATAAGGAAGCACCTGCCGAATATGGAAATTGAACGAAGGACGGTTCCGGGCATCAAGGACCTGCCCGTCGAGTGCAAACGGATGCTCGAACGCGGCACTCAAATGCAGGGCGCGGCGGGCGTTGTGCCGGGGCCCGGATGCGACATAGCACTTGCGCTCGGCATGGTCGGCGGCGCGCCGATAGACACGCAATGCGGCCACGAGGCATCGCTGGGAATCCAGCAGGCGATGCTGCTCACGAACAAGCATATAATCGAGGTCTTCGTGCACGAGAACGAGGCATGGAGCGAAGAGGAGTTCAAATCCATATGCGAGAACCGCATCCGCAAGCACGCGCAGAACGCGATTGCGCTGGTGCTGAAGCCCGAGGCGCTCGTGAAATTCGCGGGGCAGGGCCTGCGGCAGGGCAAGGAGAGCGAAGGCCCGATAATTGGGGACAGGAAGCTCAAGCTCGGCATCGTGATCGGCAATTTCAACGGCGAGATAACATCGAAAATGAAGGCGAAGGCCGAGGCTGCCGCGGCGGGCGACGGCGCGGAAACGGTCGTGATGGAAGTACCCGGAGTCTACGACATGCCGCTTGCCGTCAAGAAACTGCTCATGGATAAAAGCGTCGATGCGGTCGTGACGCTCGGCGCGGTCGTGAAAGGCGATACGGCGCACGACGAGGTAATCACCAAGGACACGGCGCGGAGGCTCGGGGACCTGTCGCTCGAGTTCAGGAAGCCCGTGACGCTCGGCATAATAGGCCATGAGGTGACATGGGAAAAGGCGCAGGAGCGGGCGGACGGTTATGCCGAGCGCGCGACTAAGGCGGCAATGCACCTCGTGAAGACGCTTAGGCAAGGGAGCGGGTGAAGGAATGGCTGTGGAACATGTCGGGGAGGCGTTCTTCCCGAGCAGGTATGGAAAATTCAGGATTCATGCGTTCAGGGGCGGCGACGGGGGGGAGCACCTCGCCCTGGTCCGCTGCGAGCATGTGCCGCACGGGGCGCTGCCGGCCCGCATCCATTCGCGGTGCCTGACGGGCGACGCGCTTTCATCTGAAAGGTGCGACTGCAGGGAACAGCTGGAAGCGTCCATGAAATACCTGGAGAAAAAGAAATGCGGCATACTGATTTACCTGGACCAGGAGGGGCGGGGAATCGGCCTCGCGAACAAAATCAAGGCGTACGCGCTCCAGGACCAGGGGATGGACACCATAGAGGCGAACATCAGCCTGGGGTTCGGCGAGGACATGCGCGATTTCACGCTGGCCGCGGACATACTGAAATACTTCGGAATCAAGGAGGTCGCCCTGCTCACCAACAATCCGAACAAGATTGCGGTGTTGAAGAGGGAGGGGATACGCGTCGTAAAGCGCATCCCGCTAATCATCAAGCCGAACAGGTACAGCAGGAAATACCTGGAAACGAAAAAGAAGAGGATGAACCACCTGCTCTGAATCCCTAGGCCGGCTGGATGATTCCGGTCATTTCGGGAGCGCGAGGAAGGATTCGGGCACGTCGTCCGTGAAATACGTGAGCGTGGTCCGCTGGTCGACGCGCATGAATCCGCCGGCCGCGAAATCGAACCGGTATACGCCCGCGAGGTCCAGGGCGATGCTCCTGGATACGATGATGCCGCTCCCGTCGTCCAGGCATTCCTCGAAGGGCCCGGCCTGGTGGGCAAGCGACCAGAGGAGCGCGCGCTGGTCGTCATCCATGAACATGCTGGAGTTGAGGAGCGACTGCGCGTAGGCCTTGTTGCCGAATATCAGGAAATTCTCGCAGCGGGAATCGTTCTTTTCAACGCGCCCGGTATTCTGGATGGAGAGCAGGCGCGTGAGGTTGACCGAAGCGGGCAGCGCCGTCCGCCCGAAATACGCGCACCCAGAGCGCATCTTCGCAAGGCCGTCGAGGTACGCCTGCCACCCGGCGTCGCCGAGCAGGCGCATCGTGCAGTTGGGATTGCACTGGTATAGGCGCCCATCTTTCCAGATGGACGTGTGGTTGCCTTCGGGAGTGACGAGCACCTTCTTCATCGCATCGCCCCGGACGTAGGTGCGGGTGTCCTGGGTGAACGCGAAACCTTCCATTATGAGCGCGGCCGCGGACGCCTCGTCAGCGGAGAGCCCGCTGGCACTCCAGGCGGATTCGTCGTGCGTCGATATCAGGAAATTCTTTGACAGCGTCTGGCAGGATTTGTTTTTCAGGCTGTAATAGAACTGCATGTCCTTGGGAATGGCCGGTTCGCCCGTCTGGTTCTGCGTGATTGGGGGCTCGGGAAGGTTCGGGATAACGGGGGGCCAGCCGAATGATGGCAGGCTTAGCGTTTTCGCATAGCCGATTATCTGCGGCATGAAGAGCAGGGCGAGCAGCCCGAAGACGGAGAGGAAGATGATGACGAGGATTGGGATGACGTCGAAGACCGATGTCCCGTCCTTGTAGCGGCGCATGGATGGATTGGGAAAGGGAAAGTTTAGAATAGTTGGTTTCGGAGAATGGACTGATGGACGATTACATGAGGCTCGCTATTCGCCTTGCGAAGAAGGCTGACCCTTATCCGAATCCCCGCGTCGGGGCCGTGCTGGTGAAGGGCGGCAAGGTTATAGGGAGCGGATACCACAGGGCCCCTGGAAAGGCCCATGCCGAAATCGAGGCGATTGAAGACGCCAAGAGCAAAACCGGAAACCCTCACGCGGCATCCGGCGCAACGTTATATGTGACGCTCGAGCCGTGCTCGCACGCCGCGAAGCGCACCCCTCCTTGCACGGATGCGATAATCCGGGAGGGGATAGCGGAGGTCGTCTATGCGATGAGGGACCCGAACCCGCTCGTCAGAGGCGCGGATGCGCTTTCGCGCGCGGGCGTGTTGGTGCGCGGGCCGGCAAACCCGAAGGAAGCCGCAGCCATAAACAGCCGCTACATCGCCCTCATCTCGAAGAAACCGTTCGTCGCAATCAAGATGGCGATGAGCGCGGACGGGAAGACCGCTACGCGGACGGGCGATTCCAAATGGATAAGCAGCCCGGAGTCAAGGGCGTTCGTCCACAGGATGAGGGCGGGATTCGACGCAGTGATGGTCGGAGCAAGGACAGTCGGGATAGACGACCCGGAACTGACATCACACGGCAAGGGGCGCGACCCCATCCGCATAATAATAGACGGGCGCCTGCGCATCAGCCCGGATTCAAAGGTCGCAAGGAGAAATGACGGGAAGACTCTCGTCGTCGTGAGCGAGAAGGCGGACAGGGCCAGGGCGCTCGCCATACAGAAGTCAGGGGCGCACGTATTCGTCTGCGGAAAGGACGATGTCGACCTGGGCAGGCTCGTGATTGCACTCAACGCCATGGGCATCAGGAAAATCCTGATTGAAGGCGGAAGCGAACTGAACGCCAGCGCAATCAAAGCCGGAATCGTCGACAGGCTCTACCTGTTCGTCGCTCCGAAAATCATCGGCGGGCGCGGGGCCAGGGGCGTGGTGGGCGGGGTTGGTGCCGCGTACGTAAAGGACGCGGCCGTGCTGAAGTCGATGAAAGTAAAAAAAATAGGCCCGGACATCCTGATTGAGGCGGATGTCATCCGGAAGGGCGTCAGCCGGAAGCGCTGATGTTCTGGTAGGCCATGCCGGTCAGCAGGTCGTGCGCGCGGAAGACGAACCACCCGTCGGGCTCGATTGTGCTCGTCTGGTTCAGCCACACCTCGCTGAAATACGGGTAGTATCTCGCGTCCGGGGAATAGATGAGCGTCGGAATCCTCGTGATGTTGTATTCCGCAATCAGCGCGCGCCCGTCCGTCGAATCTGCCTCGTACGTCTGCGACTCGGCGACCACGAGCCCGGTGGACTGCGAGATGTAATCCGAAAGCAGGTTGATGTCGAAGCATTCCGTGCACGAGGAATTCACCAGGTATTTCGCCGAGACCAGCCCGCGGAGCGTCCTGTTGTCAGCCAGGTCCAGGTAGGGGGGGACGACGTCGCGGAGTATGTACCACCCGTCCTCCACGGTGCCCAGCATCTTTATCTGGCTGTAGACGGGGTATGCCGATGCGCCGTCTTCGCTCAGGAGAAGGGACGGGATTTTCGTGATGTTGTATCTGGCGATGAGCGCCCTCCCCTCGCTCGAGTTGTCGTCATAAACGCTCTTCTCCGTGAATACCATGCCGACGGTCGGGCCCTCGAGGGATGACATGAACATCTCCGGGTCGCCGCATTCGGTGCATCCCGTGGCCTTGATTCCGACCGCCTTCACAAGGCCGACGACCTTCGCCGTGGTGACATTGTAATACGGGGGATAGCCCAGGCGCGTCACGAGCGCGTTCGCGCCTTCCTGCGTCCCCACGTTCTCCTTCCAGGACGCGACGAAATCCGGGTCGCGCCCGACGTCCCCTTCCACTATGACGACGGGAAGCTCGGTTATGCTGAACCTTGACATCAGCGCCTTCGCTTCAGGCGTATCCATGCCGATTGTCTTCGAGACGCCAGCCTTGAGGAATCCGGAGTTCAGGAGGACCGTCTTCGTCTGCTCGAGAAGGATGCCCTCAGCGTTGCATTCATCGCAGCCAGGCGCCTCTATCATCGTGAGGTTCACGGTCCCGGTCTCGAGGACCTGGGGCATCGTGTCGTTCGGAGGGGGCGTATTCTGGAGCATCTGCGGCGGCACAGGGGACGGGGCCTGCAGGAAAACGAACCATATCCCGAAACCCATAATTACCCCGAGGACTGCCCAGAGGATGGCCTTGACATAGAATTGCATAATATCACTGATTCCTACAAAAACGGGCGCACCGATATTTTTAAAATGATGCCTATCATAAAAGGAAACTACCAAACGCTCATTTTGTTTCCTGTGATGATATGACGGACGAGGAGACCCTGAAGACCAAGATTGAAGAGCTCGAGAAGAAGAAGACCGAGCTCATCGAGCGCATAAAGCAGCTCAACCGCCGCATTAGGTACAAGAAGTACGAGCAGAAGGCCCTTGAGCCGTTCCTGGAGCAGACGAAAGACGTCCAGATCGCCCCGTACAGGAAGCAGAAGCGCGCTCTCGAGTTCAAAATCGCCACGGCCGCTTACACTCCGAAGATGGAGAAGGAGCTTATCAAGCACCTTAAGAAGATAGACGAGCAGCTCGACAAGGTGAAGGAGGTCGAGCGCGCGAGAAGGAAAATCAAGTACGTGGAGCAGGACATACTCGACGGGGAGACCGAAATCGGCAAGATAGAGGTCGAGCTCAAGGTCATCCGCGACGAGCTCCGCAAGCTCTACGACGACATGAAAGGCTTCCGCATAACCGCGAGGAAGCAGGCAGCCGCGCTGCAGAGGGCCGACGAGGACCTCGTCGCGCTCGGCGACCTTGCAATCCTCGAGAAGGAAGAGTAGGGCCGTCCAGCATCTTTTTTCATTCTATTTCTATCCTATTTCAGATTGTTCAGCTGTGCGAGCGCATCGGCGACGATTCTTCCGTGGTCGGTGCATAGCGGCGGCAGCTTCCCCAAATCGAACCATTCCGCCTCATCCGCATCGTCGCCGCCTTTCACGGAGCCGCCCACCCTCCGCACAAGATAGGCCGCGGCAATGATGCCCCTGGGGTCGCGCTTCGGGTCTGAATAGATGCCGGTTAGCCCCAGGATTTCTACGTCGAGGCCGGTCTCCTCCTTCATCTCGCGCTTCGCGCACTCCTCTGCGGTCTCGCCTTCCTCTATCCGGCCGCCCGGAGTGGCCCACTGCCCCTTGAACGGCTCGCGGCCGCGCAGGACCAGAAGGATTTTCCCATTTTCAACAAGAACCATGTCGCAGGCGAAAGGCCTCATATTCAACACCTAGTCGGTCTGCCCACGCGGCCTTGGTTGATTGATGTCCGCGTGAACTTAGAATACACATGAGAAGCCACGGTTGGCTTTAGAATGAGAAGACTAACGCAAAACCTTAACGTCCCAGATGAACTTGCTCCTTGTCGGGACGGCGTCGACCTTCACGCTGATGCCGTAGTTGTTGTTCTTGATGAGGGTGTTCAGGTCGGCGAGCATCTTGTCGTCGATGGGGTCGGTGTTGACCCAGGAGCAGGACTTGCGGGTGACTATGCAGTCTGCGATGACGAGGGCATCGTGCTCGGTGATGCCGATGCCCATGAGCTCGGCGATAATCGCTTCTGACCTGTCTGCCATACATTGCATTTGCGAAATAAGGTTTAAAACAGAGCGTACGTCCGGGCTAGAACATCTGGCTCTGGCCGGCTGAAGGCGCGACTTCGCGGATGAGCCTGAGGACCGGTTCCCACGATGGGTCGGTGATTGTTTTCGGAATCGCCATGCCGTCGAAAAGGACGCCGGCTGCAAGGCCGATCATCTTCTTCGCACGCGCTTCGTTCGGGGCGGCGCTGCGGAGCGATACGACCGCATCGAGCATGATTGCCGCGTCCTCCTTTGAAAGCGTCAGCATGTCGCGCTGTCCTTTGCCGTATTTGCATGTGACGGCCATGAAGGGGTCCTCCCTCCGGGCGATTTCATCTGCGGTCGGGCGCTTGTCCGATGAGAGCAGCCGCAACCCGTCTTCGAGCACCTTCGTCGTCTGCCCGCTTTTAGCCCAGGCTTTCGCAACATAGCCCATGTCGGCCTTCTGCCTCGCCGTCAGGTTGTTCAGCTTGTAGCATGCCATGACGATGATATGCCCTGTAGGTTATAAAAAGCTTCATAATGTGGTCGGAAAGCATGGCTTTGGCTGTTTTTTGCAGTTCTTCGAGAGGCTTTTCGGGGTGTTTTGATATAAAAATTATATTTCCCAAATGCCTGCGGTGGTATGCCTGAGGTTTCACAAAGGACGGAGTCAAACCGGACAGGATGGCCGGGCCTACCTAGGCTTCTCTAGCGTGGCCCAGGCTTTGCCCCACCTGAGGTCTCACAAAAGACGGAGTCAAACCGGACAGGATGTTTAGTGAAGTTTTGACAGGGGTTGATAAGGAGAAAAAGTTCGGTCAGACGCTGTTGACATCATCATATGAACACGGACGGCGTAGGAAGCCGTTTGGCCCGGTCCTCAGAGGTTGTTCACGTCATCATTCCGGAACATATTGTGATTGAAGGCGGATTTAAACCTGCGGTTTCTCGGCTTTCAGCAGGAATATGCTCTCAAAGAAGAAGTTTTCGCTGTCCATCATCCTGACCTTGTAGCCCATCCCCTCCAGGCGGGACTGCGTCTTTTCCACTCCGTTCAGGCTGCTTTGGATGAGGAGCAGGATGCCGCCGGGCTTCAGGTACGGGTCGAATTCACCGAGGAAGCGGTCGAGCACCTTGCGGCCGTCGGCCCCGCCGTCGAACGCGTGGTTCAGCGGCCCTTTAACGGTTTCATCGTCCGCCGTGGGAAGGTACGGGGGATTGAACAGGATTGCGTCGAAGCGCTGGACTCCGACTTTCGAGAAAAGGTCGCTTTCCGTGAACAGCGCGTTCGGGATGCGGTTCCGGTCCGCGTTCTGCTTGGCGGCCCTGACCGCGGACGGGTTGATGTCCACCCCGAGCACGAGGGTGTCCGGGTGGGCTTTTGCGCATGACAATGAGGCCAGCCCGCTCCCGCACCCTATTTCAAGGACGTTGCCCCGCAGGAATGCCGCGGCGTCGGCGAGAAGGAACGAGTCGTCGGACGGCGGGTAGACGTCATCCGGCACTTCAAGGGAAAAGCCCTTGTAGGATTCCATGCAATTTTATATGTTGGCCGCCATATAAAAAATCATATGGACGAGATGCTGATTCTGCTCCTGCGGAAGGGGGCGCATGCGAAACCCTGCAGGCTCACGACGGCGGAGATTGGCGCCCTTGCAGGCATGTCCCAGCAGAACGCATCCAGGAGAATCAGTGCGCTTGCCGGAGCGGGCATGCTCGTGCGCAATAAGGACGGCATCATGCTCACCGCAAAGGGGCATCAGGAGCTTGCAGGCCTCTACTCATCCCTGAAAGCCGTTTTCGAGGGAGGGAAGCTGGAGCTCAGCGGCATCATCGTCCGCGGCCTAGGGGAAGGCAGCTTCTACATGTCCCTCGGGGGGTACAGGAAGCAGATACGCGAGCGCCTCGGCTTCGACCCGTTTCCCGGAACGCTCAACATCAGGCTCGATGAAGACGAGCGGTGGAAGAGGCAGAGCCTGATTGAGAACGAGCCTATCATCATCAGCGGGTTCAAGGACAGGGACAGGACATACGGCGAGCTCTATGCATACAGGTGCAGGGTGGAGGGCAGGGATGGCGCGATAATCGTCCCGCTCCGCACGCATCATGGGCAGGAGATACTTGAGATGATATTCCCATTCGACGCGAAGGCCGAGTTCGGGAAGAAGGACGGCGCCCGGGTGAGGGTGAAGGCATGATTTCGCTCGAAGGCGTCGTGAGCAGGATACGCTACTACCGGGGCAAGCGGGACTACGTCCTCACCGACGGGAAGGGCGAATACGCCTTTTTCACGGACGCCGTGCTGGGGATGGGTTCCTGCGTGGCGCTCGAAGGCGAGATGGCCGTAGGCGGCCTGAGGGCTGAAAAGGCGGAGGCGCTTGCCGGGGAGAAGGAACTGCGTGTCCTCGAAAAGGTCCGATCGAACATCCGCGAGGGCGCAACCATCCCGCAGGAGCCGGCGCTCGTCAAGGACGAGGCTATGAGGAAGATGTGGCCCGCGCTCGGCAGCGCCGCGCTCGAGCTCATCATCGCAAAAAAGCTTGGGCGCTCGGTCATGCTCAGGTTCCACGGGGACGCGGACGGCATCTGCGGCGCTTTCGCAATCACGTCCGTCCTGCCGTGCAAGGCATTCCAGCAGAACTCGGCCATTTACACCGTCAAGGACGCGCTGAGGGACATCCAGGCAATCGGGCAGGAGAGCAGGCCGCTGATTGTGCTGCTGGATTTCGGCTCGGCGGACGGCTGCGCGGAGGGGCTGGAGCTATTGAGAGCAGGCGGAATAGACTGCATAATCATCGACCACCACCCGTTCTCAAGGAAGGACGACGCCCGCATCGTGAACCCTTTCTCGGTTTCGGACAACGCCTCGAAATACACGGCGGGCTATCTCGCCTGCGAGGTTGCGGCAGTCTGCGGGCTGGATTTGGCGAAGGCGGAGGAGCTGGCGAAGGTCGCATGCTCCGGCGACAAGAGCGACATAATCCCCAACGGCCCGGAAGACGCCAAGAAGGCGATGGTCCTCGATTTCCTCGCCTCGCACGTCTCGTTCGGCAACAACCTCGACTTCTACAAGAAGGTGATGGAGAAGGACGAGCTGTTCTCGTCAATCGCCCAGCAGGCCGACGACTCCATCCGCGATGCCGCGGCCAAGGCGATGTCGAAGATGAAAACAAGCGAGGCCGGTCCGCTCACCATAATCACGTTCCCGCTCGAAGGCATCGTGGTCAAGGGCGAATGGCCGCCATCGAGCAAGATAACGACGCGCGTCTACGACATTATGAGGGCGGATTCCCCAGACAAGCCAATCCTCTGCATCGGCTACACCGAGCGCTCGATAATCCTCCGGCTCACCGAAAGCGCGGCTTCGCTCGGACTCAGCGCCAACGACTTGGCAGAGCGCGTGAAGAAGAGCATGGCCGACTTCGTGGACGGCGGGGGCGGGCATGTGAAGGCGGGCGCGGTCCGCGCGAAGGATGGCTTCGTGAAGGAGGTCGTGAACGAGATAATCCGGGAGGCCTCTGCGGCGGCTTCAGCTGGCGGGAGAAAGGATTAATAGCACATCCTTCCGTATATGCTTCATCTACTTGTAGGTGGGAGAATGAAGATAGCGGTCAGCGGTTTCGGCAGGATTGGGAAGTCGTTCTTGAGGGCTGCGATAAAGCAGGGCGCGCTCGGAAAGGACTTCGAAGTCGTCGCGATAAACACGCGGAGCCCTGTCGAATTGCACGCCCACCTCTTCAAATACGATTCCGTCTATGGCCGCTTCGACGGCAAGGCCGAGGCCAAGGACGGCAACCTCATAATCAACGGGTATCCCATCAAATGGATAACCGAGACCGACCCGCTGAAGCTCCCGTGGAAGGAGCTCGGCGTGGACCTCGTGCTCGAAAGCACCGGCGTGTTCCGCTCGAAAGCGGATGCCGAGAAGCACATCAAGGCGGGCGCGAGGATGGTCATCATCTCCGCCCCCGCGAAAGACGCGAAGGAGGTCGACGCGACGGTTGTCCCGGGCGTCAACGACCACATCGTGAACAAGGGGATGAGCATCTTCTCGCTCGCTTCCTGCACGACGAACTGCCTCGCCCCGGTCCTGAAAGTCATGGACGAGAAGTTCGGGATAGAGAACGGATTCCTGAGCACCGTGCACGCCTACACGAACGACCAGAACCTGGTGGACGGCAGCCACAGCGACCTGCGGAGGGCGCGCGCTGGCGCGATGAACATCATCCCGACGAGCACCGGGGCGGCAAAGGCCATAGGAGAGGTGCTTCCGGGCCTTGCGGGGAGGCTGGACGGAGTTGCGTTCCGCGTGCCTGTTGCCTGCGGCTCGATGAACGACATGACGCTATTGCTGAAAAGGGATGCGACGAAGGACGAAATCAATTCAGAGCTCAGGCGCGCATCCGGCGAAGAGCTCAAGGGCATCCTGGGATACACCGAGGACGAAATCGTCTCGCAGGACATCGTGGGCCTGCCGCTTTCGGCGCTCATCGACGCGAAGCTGACCAAGTCCAAGGGGCGCCTCGTGAAGGTCTCGGCCTGGTATGACAACGAATTCGGCTATTCGAACAGGCTTGTGGACTTTGCCAGGAAGCTCGGCAAGGCCTAGGCGTAAACATCGCCGGAACTAAGAAAGATATATAAAGATGTTTCAGCCTATTTTTTACGATGGCAACTGGTCTTGAAGTCGCGGCATCGAACATAGCCTCATTGCTTTCGGCCCTCGCCCCGACAATAGCGATTATCCTCGTGACCGCGGGCGGCATCACATACGGCCTCGCCCAGACGCAGCCCGGCGAGACGCGCGGCAAATGGCAGACCATAGGCATCGGCATGGTCGTCGGCGGCATCATCGTGATGGCGATAACCGGCGCGGCGAGCTTCATCACCGAGCAGTCCTCGAACCTGCTGAAGCCGGTATGATTCGGGCGTGCCTGGACTCGATTTTGTCTAATCCCCCAGCTTCAGCCATCCCTTATTCTGAATAGAGAACCGCGGAAATGAGGTGTCGGGCGAGGTTTATATACAACCAATCCCATAATCCCATTAGTATATACGTATAATTGTAGTATATACTCATGGGTGGAAAAATGAAAGACACTGAAGTCAAATTGGATGATGAGGGGTTTGAGGAGATTACGTCCGAACCGAAACCCGAACCGGGGGGCGGGTCGCCCGGTGCGGGGGGCAGTGCGCCGGGAGCCAGCGGCTCGGGCGCCAACAGGCCGGATTTGCGCGTGGTGCAGACCGACCGCGACAAGGACGGGAATGTAGTTTACGCGAACGTGGGGGGCATGTGGAAGAACGTCTCCAAGAACGGGAACGTGTTCTACACGCTCCGGATAGGGCAGCTGAAGCTGCTGGTCTTCCCCAATGACAGGAAATGATTTTCTTGGAGCAGGGCGGGGATTCGCGCTTGATGAAATGGACGGCTGCCGATGCGAGCAGGAGCAGGCCGGAGTCCGCATCGGCGTTCCGAAATGCATGAGGAAAAAGAAGACAGAAGAATGAGAAGTTGGGCAGGCGATATATATGGCAGAAGACAAGGAGAAGGACAAGAAAAAGAAGTATTACAAGGACCTGGAAGACCTTCCGGGGATAGGCGAAGTGACGGCTGAGAAGCTTCGGGCCGCGGGATTGGGCGAGTTTGCCGCGCTAGCCACCGCGAATCCGCACGAATTGGCGGAAGCCGGCGGGATGGGCGTCGAATCGGCCAAGAAGGCGATTGAGGCCGCAAAGAGCATGGTGGAGATAGGCTTCGAGACTGCCGATGTCGTCTATGAGAGGCGCAAAAATATCGTGAGAATCAAGACCGGCTCGCAGGCGCTTGATGACCTCCTGGGGGGCGGCGTCGAGACCATGGCGATAACCGAGATGTACGGGAAGTTCTCGAGCGGAAAGAGCCAGCTCGGGTTCCAGCTCGTCGTGAACGTCCAGAGGCCGGTGGAGCAGGGCGGACTCGGGGGAAGCGTTCTTTTCGTTGATTCTGAAGCCACCTTCAGGCCGGACAGGATAGCGCAGCTGGCAGAGGCGCAGGGCATGGACCCGCAGGCAGTGCTGAAGGGCATCCATGTCGCAAGGGCTGAAAACAGCGACCACCAGATAATCCTGCTCGAGAAATCCGAGGAGACGATAGAGAAGAACAACATCAAGCTCATCGTCATTGACTCCCTCACCTCGCATTTCAGGTCGGACTATATCGGACGAGGGGCTCTGAGCGAGAGGCAGCAGAAATTGAACAAGCATGTCCATATGCTCCAGAAGCTGGCCGAGAAGTACAACCTCGCGGTCTACGTGACCAACCAGGTCATGGACAACCCGGGAATCCTTTTCGGCGACCCCACCACGCCTATCGGCGGCCACGTGCTCGCGCACATGTCGACCTACCGCCTCTATGTGAGGAAGAGCAAGGACGACAAGAGGATTGCGAGGCTCGTTGACTCCCCGAACATGCCCGAAGGCGAGGCCGTCTTCAGGGTGACGCCGGGCGGGCTCACGGACTGAGATTTTTTCCTTTGCCTTTTTTTCCTTATTTATTTTTCGATTTTCGAAATAATTTTTTCTTTTGCTTTTTTTTTGATTTCGCTGATTTATCTCGTATTTTCTTAGTTCCCATCTTCCCCAATTCCATTACGAATTACGACAATCGCCTCCAAAAACGCAGGAGGGCATAAAAAGCTTCCACCCAAGTTGGTTGCCTAATTATCACATTGAATCTTGATTGGGAGGCGAAGCCATATGGGAAACGGGGAGCATTTCAAGACGGAGAGATTCAGGAACCACGCGTCGAGGACATACGGGAGGATGGGGCTGACCACGCTTAGAAGGACCGGCCTCGAGGACGTCCTGCGCAAGGCGACGGAAAGGAACCTCGCCATCTTGGAGAACTCGATGGGCGCCGCCGAATTCCGCAGGTTCAGGGGCAAGTTCGGGCCCGAGGGCGTCTGGAGGGAAGTGAAGAAGCGCGGTCTTGCCGGAAACGGCTCCAAGGAGATTCTCGGCATGTCGCTCGGCAATCCGAGCGCGTATAGCGACTACCCCCCGAACAGGAGGGTGATAGACTGCAAGGCCCAGCTTGCCGCCGAGGACGAGGCAATCGTCAGGGAAAGCGCGGGCTATACGAATTCGTTCGGCTACCCGCCGCTCCTTGAAAGGCTGAAAAGGATGAATTTCTCGAACCCGAGAAGCGCGCAAAACGACCCTGAGAAGTACAAGGACGTGCGCGTGTACGTGACCGCAGGCGGAAGCTATGCCGCAGAGCTCGCCATGGGCCCCGCGATACTTGCACCCGAGGACACTGCGGTCGTCCATGACTGGACGTACATAATCCACCTTGGCGCGGCCTACTACCGCGGCGCGCACATAGAAAGCTACGAGTGCCGCGACGACGGGAGGCCGGACGGGGAGAGCCTGAGGCGCATACTGTCCGGCGACCACCGGACCGACCACCAGGTGCAGGCGGTCGTTTTCACCCCGATAGGGAATCCGGTCGGGGCCGCGATGACGCAGGCGGATATCCTCGAGCACATGAACATGGTCGGGGATGCAGGCCTGAAGGCTGGGAGGCCCATCCTGGCGATTGTGGATGTCGCCTATGAAGCGTTCAGGAGGGACGGGAAGCCGCTCGACCCCATCCAAATCGCGATTGAGCACAAGGTCAGGGCGCCAATCGCCGTCCTTGACACTTCTTCGAAGGGATACGGGACGTGCGGGTGGAGGCTGGGGAAGCTGGCCATCTACTGGCCAGAGGACTTCTTCCCGGACCACCGGGCGGATTATTTCAAGGCCATAGAGAACAAGCTCCTGCCCACGCTCGGCGTCGTCGGACTTCCGCTCCAGATGGCATACAACAATTTCTTCGAGAAGCTGGAGGCCGACCCCGCGCTCATGGAGGAAACGGTCGCGTTCTTCAACAGGAGGCGCGAGCTCGTGAATGCGAACCTTGTGCGCGTCGCTGAGGCCCTCAGCGGATTGAAAGGCGTCTACCTGGCGAAATACTACGACCATGCGGGGAGGAACGGGGGCATCGAGCCCGACACGCTCTCGTCGTTCTACCTGCTTTTCGGGTTCACGAGGCTGAGCGAGCGCTATGGCAGCGGGTTCAACCAGGCCGTCGCATTCGGCGAATTCGCCCTGGACACGCCGGGAGTGCCGGTCGTGAACTGCGTCCCCGGCCAGTCCTTCCTGCCTGAAAAGCGGTGGTCGCAGCACCCCGGCCTGATTCGCGTGACCGGGCTGACGAACTCTGAGGAGACGGAAACGTTCGTCAAGTCTGTCGAGGCGTTCGCGCGCGATTTGGGCTGAATGATAGCTTGGCGCCGTATCATCGTTTTTAATTTTCTTTCCATCCTTTTCCCAGCGTGAACTGGGATACCATAGCAGGGGACATCGGGGGATTCAGATGGCAGCGGCTCCCTCCTTCGGCCCAGATGCTCCTGGCCAGCAACGCCCTCACGATAATAGTCGCAATCTTTTTCGGTCTCGACCCGGCTGAAATGATATGGGTGTACTGGCTCGAAAGCGTGGTCATCGGCGTTTACACGGTCCTCACGTTCATCACGATGGGGTTGCACTTCAAAGCCGGTGAGAAAAAAACCGGGAAGGCCGGCTCGCCCGCAGGAGCATACGGATACGCGATTTTCTTCTGCATCCATTACGGCATGTTCCACGGGGCGTACGCACTTTTCCTGTCCGTGATGCCGTGGTTCAACATCCAGAATCCCGATTATGCAGGCATGGGAATAACCGCCGCAATCCTCGCGCTGAGCCATGGATACTCCTTCTGGAAGAACGTGCTCGGCAACCCGGCGGGTCTGGTCATTACGCAGGAAAACGTGACGCGGGTGATGAACGCCCCGTATCCGCGCATCATACCGATGCACCTGACGATTATCTTCTCGGGCTTCCTCATGATTCCTCTTGGAATCCTTGAGGCTGTCGCCGAGCTTATATGGTCCGGGCCAGGGCTCGTTGCGGCGGATTGGGTCATTAAGATGGCCGTGCTTGTGCTCTTTATGGGAATCAAGACCGCCGCCGACCTGTACACCCACATCAACCGCTACCAATAGCCTTATTACGTTCGCAGAAGAGGACGATAGCGGTGTCCCTATGGGCATTATCAGCGAATTCAAGGAGTTTCTGAACTGAATACAAGGTTATTGGGCTGGCAATCGCGTTCATCATGGGCGCCGCGGCAACGGATTTGGTCAAGTCGCTCGTCAGCAACATAATCATGCCGCTCATCGCCCCGCTGATGCCGGCCGGAGACTGGCAGATAACCGCGGTAGATGTGGGCCCGTTCAAGCTCCTTCTCGGCGCGTTCCTCGCTTCGCTCATCAACTTCGTCATCATCGCGTTCGTAATCTTCCTGATGGCGAAATTCATCCTGAAGGAGGAGAAGGTCACGAAGAAGTGACCTTTCAATGATTATCCCTTTTTACTTCCTTTTTTGTGGTGTTAGAAAGTGTTTTAAACAGTATTAAACACATACTGACGTATGACGCTCAGGACGACTGCGAGGAATCTCGCTTTTTCAGGCATGGTCGCAGGCGCGCTCTACGGCTGCGCCACGACGCAGGCGACAACGCAGGCCGCAAGGCCGGCCGCTTCGGCTTCCGCCGCTCCGGCAAGGGTGGAAACCCCCACGGAGAGGTGCCAGAGGACGCAGAGGACCAGGGTGCAGAACTGCATCATCGAGAGCATAGCGACCTCCTGCCGGGAAGGCAACGCCGGCAACGAAGACGGCTTCTATTCATGCATATCGGAAAGACTGGTGATTCCGCATCCGGAAACCCCCGGCGAGGCCAGGCAATACAGCGTAACCGTGTCTTTCGGCGATGAAGTCATGTCGGTGAGGGCCGGCAGGGCGGTCGTCATGGAAGTTGGGCGGCTCGAAGTCGCGCAGATTGACGAGAGGGGCGTGGCTTTCGTTTACGAGACCGAAAGGATTGCCACCGCCGCGCCGACCGAAAGGACGCAGGTCGTCCTTGTCACGGTCAGGTACAATTTCGACGGGACTTCCGAGGGCGAAACGTCCCAGCTCAGCGGCCTGCCTGTGTGGCATCTGGCCGTTCAGGCGACTGGGGACGGCCGGGCGACGGCGAGCTTCGAGACGAACGACCCTGCGGTCCTTGTACGGACTTCTGGTTCTGCTTCGATAACGTCTGAAGGCCCGGAGCAGAAAAAGAAGTGAGCCGCCTCGGTTCCTTCTTCTCTTTCGGATTTCTCACCATATAGATTCCGATTCCTGCAAGCAAGGCGATGCCGGTGACGCTGAGTATCAGCAACCCGCTGCCTTCAGGCTCTTCAATCGAGTCCAGCTCTTTTGTCAGGGCGCTTTGTGCCCGCAAAGCATTGACGTAGTCCCCGGCTTCGGCCATTTTTCGGATGGAATCCAGCTTGGCCCCGAGTTCAGCTTTTTTCTCCTGGACGATATTCCGGGAAGCGATAATCGATTCGAGCATGGACATGCGAGCTTCGCTTTCATTTTTCAGGGATTCCAGCGCGGATTCCATCCTTATGCGGCTTCTGTTGAGTTCACCCAGCCTCGACTGGAAAATCCTGGGGTCGGAGTCTATCGAATCTTCGGCTTCTGCGGCCAGTGAATTCACTTTCTTCTCGCTCTCTACGAACAGGCTGCTGTAATCCGTCCCCTTTGCTGCGGAGGCTTGGCGCAAATAGCGCTCGAGCGAATCGAGGGTGTCCCTTTTGATGCCGTCGAAAAGGGCGCGCATGCCCGATTTTTTCGTTTCTGATGACGCTTCCTGCCCGTTCACGACGCGTTCGGCAGAATCGAGCTGTTGGATTGCATCGACACCGTATTCAAGGCGTGCCCCTGTTTCGAGCCGGCGGTATGAATCTTCGAAAGAAAGGAATTCGACGGGCGTTGTGGTGTTGCCCGAGGCATAGAAGCGCTCACGGATGCCGTTATACCGCGAAAAAAGGTCCTTCTTCAGGGACGCAATTTCTTTTTCGAGCCACTTCCCGTCGATTTTCTGAAGAGTTTCCATCCTGCCGGACAGGTCGCTTGCATTGGATTCGGCAAGTGCCCTCTCAAGCTCGTTTTTCCTGGAAACGAGTTTTAGCATGAAAGGCGATGTAGAATTCACGCCCTCCAAAGCCGATTGGACATCGGCAAGCTCCCCGCGAAGCGTTTTTTCTACTGAATCGCATTGGGATTGCAGCTTGGATTTGGCTTTTTCCTCTTCCTTAGCCGTGGATACCGCCCGCTCTATCAATGCCAGCGCTTCGGTTGCGTTGCCCATCGCGGCCTGGGATTTCGCCTGCTGCACCATATCATTTGCCGAGGGCCCGAGGTCCAGGCCTTCGATTGACGACAGCCTTTCTTTCACGAATGATTCCGTGTCTTCAACCTGGTAATGGGCTTTGAGCACCACTTCCTGGTTTTTTCTCAACCCTGATACGAGCACGGAATATCCGGTATCGGATATCCGGGCCTTTTCTTTCACGGATTCTCCGGTGGCGCTTGTGACGTCGAACGATGAAATCCTGGAGTCGTTTATGCTTGTGATATACACCCTTGCGCCGTCCATATCGATTGCAGGCATCAGCCGGATGTCGTATTCCACGCGTGCGTTCGTGCCGATGCGGTATGCCTTGATGTTTTCCACGTTCTCCGCGTATGCATCCTCCATGATCCGGTCCGAGGCGAGGCTGTGCTTTCCGGGGGATATCGTCCCTTCAGATGCGGCTCCGTCAAGCATGGCCAGCTCCATGCCTGCAGGGATGCTTAGCCCGGATGCGCTGCACTCCAGGGTAAAATCAACCTGCTCCTGCACCCTTGCCCTGCCGTTGCCCAACCCTTCGGCGTGAACCGTCCGCTTTAGCGAATGCGCGATTATGCTTTTTTTCACGAAAGTGATGCGTTTGGTCTCGTAAGGGGCTACTGAGGAGAGTATAACCGATATCGTTTTCCCCCCTTCCAGGGAGCGGATGCTTTCCACCCCCTCCTGGCCCCGCACGATGTCGCTGAAGAGAAAATCGAATGGCTCGTCCATCCGTATCTGGGCATTGACGTGAGATGCATTGTAGGGCCGCGGATTTGCCATGACGACGTCGAGGAGCATATCCGACGGCTCGTCCAGTCTGGCTAATGGGACGAACGGATTGGCGGATACCGACATGGCGTTGCCAACGGTATCGGAGGCGTATTCCTCCAGCACGGCTTCCAGGTTGGCATAATCCGAATCGAGCTGTTTCAGGCTGCCGATTGAATCCGGGAGAACGAGGACGCCATCAACAACCAGGCCTTCTTCACACCTGGCCAGGTCCGTATTAAGGTCCGCAGCGGCCGGCCCGGCCAGGGAGATTTTATCTGATATCAGCAATCTCCGTTCCAGAAGGCGGCTTTCATATTTTGCGCGCGCTTTGGCTACGATGCCGTCAACCGAGGATTGCACCGCGCCGGCAACCTCCGACGGCGGAAGCATGGCCAGCAATCCGAGGTTCTCCTTTTCGCTAACTACGTTTATCTCGTCTTTTTCCGCTCTTTCAATCAACGATTTCAACGACGCGGCAGGTGCCACGGCGCTATTTTCTGAAGCGTAAGATTCGGCATTGCGCGCTGCCCGCGCCAGGGAGGCCGCCTTCAGGTAACGCTCGAATCCCGAGCCAAGAGTCCGCGCGGATTCCGCGGATTGAAAGCTGGCTTTCGCATCATCGAGCAAATTCGCGGCTTCATCGCCGGGCGGTGCGGATTTGAACGCCCGCTCTGTAGCGGCTATCTCAGATAGCGCTTCCTCCTGCTGTTCGTCCACGGTATCGCGGGCGTCGGATAACAGGGATTCCGCCCCATCGGCCATATCACTGAACCCCTCCCCGGACGATTCCGCCAGGGAAACCGATTTCGCCAGATACCCGGGTTCCGTGGTTCGGGAGTACTGGAGCCTGGATTCCGAAAGCAGTGCGTCAAGCCGGCTCTTTTCCCCAATCAGGCCGGAATACCGTTCGGAGATGGAGCCGGCACTACCGGAATCGAATCCGGATGGCCCGCGGGAGATTTTGCGGGCTTCTTCGGCTTCAAGGGCTTTCATCCGCGACTCTGCGAGCGTTTTTCTAATCGCCGCTTCGGATGCCGTTTCGGAACGGTATTTTTCCGCGAGCAGGGATGCGGATTGGGCCGATGAACCGAGGTTCCTGAATGATTTGACGACCCCCTCGTCCCCCCATACAAGGCCCAGAATCACCGGGGACTTCCCCAAATCAGGTGTATCTTTTGACAGTCCGGCTTCGAGCTCGCCGGAGTATTGCTGAACCAGCGCGAATTTCCCGTAATCGCCTTCGGCGACACCCCCATCGACGCTTTGGAATGCGCTTTCCATGACAGAACAGTTTTCGCTTCCGGGGCCCGTGTAATCGTCGCTGCAAAGGCCGAGGTATTCCATGCGTTCATAATCCACCCTTGCTTCAGCCACTGCTTTTTCAGATGCATCGATGCTGTCTTCGACGGCGAGCAAATCCGAATCGACTGAACGTCTCCAGTCGGATGAATACGTCATGCAGGCGGATGAGTCTGAGAATATTGCCATGAATGCCACGGAAGGGAATGCCGGGAGGAAACCAAGCGCCAGTAAAAGGTCCGCATGGCAGCGGCCCATGTTAATGCCCGCTTCATCCGAGTACTCTTTGGCCTCGGACAGGTAGCTGGCTCCGGGCTCCTCTATAGGAATCCGGGAAGCGGCCGGATAATCCGCGCTGTCCAGCGTCTTTTGGAATTCCCCCAGGTTCCACCAGTACGCCTTCCCGAATGTCCAGATGTTAGGGTTTGCCTCGACCCAGGATTCGTCTTCCCACGGGCGGGAGAATTCCGCCATAGATATCGGTACGAGGAGCGCCAGGGCCAGGAATATTGAAAACTTGCACATATGATCCCTGTTGAGAGGGGGGTTTTTGGCGGTATTAATATTTTTCCGGATAGGATAATGGCGCAGGCACAATATTCCAGGAAAATAATGTGGGCATCGAATCCGGTGGGTCCAAATGGCCGTGCAAAGCGTTTAAACCCTGCCCGGAGATAAGAAAAACATGAGAGCGGCCATTGCGATTTCCATCCTATTCGTAATCATCACCGCGGCGATGCTGGGCTGCACTAACAGGCAGGATGCCGCGGGCTCTGGCGCAACGGGGCCGCAGAACCCGGAGCCGCAGGCGCAGGCCAATGAATCCGCGCCCCCCGAATCTGAACCGTCGCCCCTTCCCGACACGTCGAACCTCTCGTTCACGCGCAATGTCAGCGACGTGGTCAACACCGATACGGAATTTTTCAAAAGGCCCGAATTCGATTTCTCGGAAATCACGAACGGGAGCGGCGCCCTAATCGTCTATTATTTCTATGCCCCGTACTGCTCGGCATGCAAGGCGCTGGCGCCCGAAGTCGAGAGGCTCGAATCGGACCACCCCGAGGTCGAATGGAGGAAATACGACATCACGAGCCAGAACGGCACATACGCCTACCAGGATTTCGCCAACCAGACCGGCTTGAACCAGAGCCAGAGGATGGTTCCGCAGGCCCTCGTGAACGGCACGGTAATCACGGACAGGTTCAACATAAACAGGACGCTCGGGGGGATAATCTCCTCGTTCAGCGCAGGCCCATCCTGAGCATGATGCGGCCGAGGCTTTTTTTCAGGACGCCGACCCTGGAGCTGTCGGCCTCGATGTCGTTCGAGGCGAATTTCAGGAAATAACCGAGCGCCTCGTCCCCTTTCGTGGAGCTGTTCCACATGCTTACGGCTTTCTGGTAGCGCCGCGACTCGTAAAACATGGCCTCAAGCGCTTCCGCTGACATCTTCGCGCGGTCGGCTTTCAATATGTTGTTGAAGGGGCATATGGCATCCTCCCGCAGATACGGAATACCGTCTCTCAGGGAAAACGGATAGCCCAGGCATATGGCAGGCTTGGCCTTCTCGATTGCGCATTTCAGCGCTCCGGCCCCGGTGAAACAGCATCGGCCGTTTTCATGCCTGAGCGCCAGCTTGAAAAGCCCGCCGTTCAGCCTGATGGCGAAACAGTCGTTTTCTGCCGCAGGGACCAGGGCTATGAATTCCTCCATAGGCCTCCCTTCCAAGTGGAATATGCGGACTATGTCGAAGAGCGTCAGGTCTACACGCAAGCCGCAGCAGAAGGCGTTGCAGCCCAGGCACATGTTCGTGCTTTTCGGGGTTAAAGGCGGCGAGGGGGGTTGGGCGGGCGGAACCGGCTGTGGCGTGGCTCGTACAGGTGAAACGGAAGGCGGAGGGGCGGGTGGCAGGGCGCGGGGGGCGGCGCCAGGGGATTTGATTTTGACTCTTGTGCCGGAAACCGATCGAGGTGATTTCTGCCCGTTTTTCTTCGATGCCCGATGCCGCCTGCTTTTCGACACTGCCATAAGGCGATATTTAAGCCAAAAGATATAATTGTTGGGCAGGAAGAGGGAAACCGATGAGGATCGTGCATTTCGACAGGAAGACCGGGGAGCTCAAGCTCCAGGTCGATACGCTCGACGACATGTGGCATCTCGACAAGGTGCTCGCCCCCGGGGACGAGGTCGAGGCCCACAGCCTGCGCACGTACAAGGTCGGGAACAAGGAGGAGAAGAAGTCGGTGAAGATACGCGTGAAGACCGAGCGCGTCGAGTTCTCGAAGACGTCTAACCGCCTGCGCATCCTCGGCCCCATCATATGGGGCGAGCCCGAGGAGTACATCCAGCTCGGGAAATACCACACTATCGACGTCGAGGAAGGGGGACGGATAAAAATCACCAAGCAGTGGAAGAACCACGAGGTGAAAAGGCTCCAGGATGCCGAGAAGGAATCCAAGAGGCCGCGCATCCGGATAATCGTGATGGACGAGGAGAAGGCTCTCACCGCTATGCTGAGGGTGTTCGGGGTGGAGTATGGCGCCGAATTCTACAGTTCCGGGAGCAAGAAGAGCGAGAATTACGAGAAGTCCGAGGGCGAGTATTTCGGCAACATAACTGCGGAAATCGAGCGCCATCCGGAAAAATACGTGGTGGCCGGGCCGGGATTCGCCAAGGAGAACCTGAAGAAGTTCATCGAGAAGCGCAAGCCCGAGCTCCTCAGGCGGATCGTGTTCGACAATGTCAGCTACGCCGAGCGCAGCGGGGTGAACGAATTGTTCAACCGGGGCGTCATCGAGAAAATCATGGGCGAGGAGCGGTTCGAGAAGGAGATGAAGCTCATCGAGGAGCTCCTGATTGAGGTGCACAAGGACACCGGAAGGGCGGCGTACGGGATTGCCGAGGTGAGGAAGTCCGTCGAAGCGTACGCGGTGAAGAAGCTCATAGTCCTGGACGATTATATCCGCACCGACAAGCAGGCCGAAGCGGTCGTGGAGCAGGCGGATGCGGCGAAGGCCGAGATAGTGATATTCTCCTCAGAAGGCGATGCCGGCATGAAGCTCAAGGGGCTCGGGAAAATCGCGGCCCTCCTAAAGTTCAGGCTTCGGGACGCGGAATAGTCCCAGGACGACATTCTTGAAATAGGAGAGCCTGAGCATCGACTTGTGGAGATACGGCTCGAAGCGCAGCGAGTTGAGGGGGCTCTTCCTCAGAACGATTTCGAAATATCGGACGCGGACCTTTTTATGCATGTAAGCCATGTCGTGGGAAGGATAGAATTTCGCCCCTCCTTTCTCATGGAATCTTATCGCCTCCGGGCCGGAAAACGCGTATATCTTCCTGAACCCCCGCAGACGCGCCCGCCTTATGCGCTCGTCCCTCAGCATGGTCCCGACATGGATTCCGGATTTGCCCCGCTGGTATTTTTCCCGGACATACAGCCCTTTCAGGTACGTGCTCCCAAGGAGACGGTCTGCGAGGCGGTCGTTATACGCGCCCACGCCCGCGATTTCCCCGGTCTCCTGGTTTTCTGCGACGATTACGATGGAATCCTTGAGGATATAGCCGATTATCGCCTTATCGTCCTGGGCGAGCCACCGGTCAAGTTCATCGTCCGGATGCTGGCCGCCGCGGCTCGCCCTCAGTGTCGAGAACCCGTCCCTGAATCACCTGCGCGACCTCGCGATAGTCCCCGGGCGCATAATCGCGGATGATAATCGTCATGAAGGCCGGCCCCCGCCGCTGATTGCCCGCCGCCGGGACACCTTCGATACCAGCCGGTCGAGCTTTCCCCTCCGGTTCCGCTTGATTTCATCGGCCTGCTCGAACTCAACGCGGACGGGTTCATTGAGGCATGCGATGGCTATGCGGCGCTCGATGTCCCTCCTGGACGAATCCTTGAAGCCCGCCGCTGATGCGACATAGCGGAAAAGGAAAAGGTCCTCCTTCTCCTGAATCAGCTGGTAGGTGCGGATTCCTTTCACGACGCATTCCAAATCCGTGAAACGGACCGAAAGCGGCGAGCGCATCCGGCCGCTCGGCAGGACGACCATGTCATCCGCCCGCCCTTCGAGCGATTTGAGCACAGGGAGGCCGCGCCCGCACGGGCAACGCCCGCCCCAGCTGGCAAGATCCCCCATCTCGTACCTGATGAGGGGCATGGCGCTGTTGCAGAGCGAGGTCATCACCACCCTCCCGGTCCCCTGGCGGAGCGGGCGGTTCCCCCCGTCGAGTATCTCCATATGGAACGAGCCGGTGTTCACGTGCATGCCGTGCCCTTCCGGGCACTCCCATGCGATCGGGCCGAACTCCCATGAGCCGTACTTGTTGAAGACCGGGCACGAGAACGACTCCTCAAGAAGGCTGCGCCAGCCCGGCGTCAGCATCTCGGCCCCCGATATGACCTGCTTCAGGCGCACCGGCCTTGCGCTGTCCAGGTTCGCCTGCGCAAGCAGCGTCATCGCCGATGGATAGTATCCGAGCGAGTCCGCCCCTTTCCTGCGCATGGTTTCCAGGTTCTTCCGCTCGTCTTCAAGGATATCGAGGGAGAACCACGGAAGGACGCCGTACATCCGCCCCGAGTCCCGCCGTTTCGTGCCGTCGTGGAAATGCAGGGCCGCCGTCCGGCTGAATGGCGTCAGACCGATTGACAGGGAATTCAGCAGCATCAGCGCGGTGCGGATTGTAGAGGCATTCCTGTCCATGCGGACGGTGAGCGGCTTTCCGGTCGAGCCGGTGGTTTCGCGGGAGATGACTGCGCCGTCCCCGGCAATCCCGCCCCCGCCGGGGCTGAAAGCGCCGGGATTCGACTGTATCTGCTCCTTAGAGGTGGTAGCGAGGGATTCCAAAACCGAGAAAGCGTCGTCGTGCCCGGTGCCGGTGCGAAAACCGCTTTCCCCCAGCATTTCCTTATAGAATGAAACGCCCGAGGCATCTTCTAGCGCCTTTGCCAGGCGCTTCTCCTGCATGCTCAGGATTTCGTCGGGGCTTTTCCACTGCTCCAAAGCGAATCCGGCAAGATAACGCGCACCCCCGAACATCCCCATGCCCGCACCAAAAACCCGGTTCAACGGCCGCCGAGGCCGAGAATCATCCTTGCTTCGGATGGCGTTGCTACCGGGCGGCCGAGCTCCCCGGCGATTCGTGCGATGCGCTTGACCAGCATCTCGTTCGTGGCCGGGACCGTCTTGCCGTAATCGTAATACAGGTTGTCCTCCAGCCCGACACGCACATGCCCGCCCATCACCATCGCGGACGTGTTGATTGGCAGCTGGAACTTCCCGCCGCCTGCCGCGCCCCAGACTGAGCCTGCCGGGATGCTGTTCACCTGGTGGACGATGTCCACGAAACGGCCGGGCATCGTGCCGAGAAGGCCGAAGAACAGGTTCATATAGAGCGGCTGCCTGAAGAAGGACTTCCTCGCGAGGTAAGCCGCATAGTTTATCATGCCGGTCTCGAAAATCTCGAGCTCGGGGCGGATTTCCTTCTCGGCCATGCGCTTTGCGAGGCTTTCAATCATGCTGCGGAGAATTGATGCTCGGCTCCGTGGGAAAGTTCATCGAGCCCATCGAGAGGCTTGCGAAATCGGGCTTCGCGTCGCCTTCGAGGTCGAGGACGGAGGAGCGCTGCTCGAATGTCTTGAATACGCGGCCGCTTGTCGTCACGCAGATGATGCCGTCCGGGCAGGCCTTCCTTACCTTCGAGATGATTTCCACGTAAAGCTCCTTCCTGCAGGAGGGCTTCCCGTCATCCTCCCGGGCGTGGATGTGGAAGAATGACGCTCCCGCCGCGTAGCACTTTCCCGCATCGGAGGCGATTTCATCAGGCGTGCAGGGGACGTTCGGATTGGCGGCCTTGGACGAGAAATTGCCCGTGAGTGCGGCGTTGATGATGAGCTTCCTGCCTATCGGCAACTCGGAGCTCCCCTCCAGGTGGTACAGCCCTCCTTCCGTTTCGTCCATGTCGACCAGGAATGATATTGGAGGCTCAAAAATAAAAAACCGAGGCGGCGGGCTGGAAATGGGGATGGCAGTGCGACGAGCGGAGCGATTGGCGGCATAAGCCGCGGGAAAGTCACGGGGAGGGGTCGATGCGGGATATGAAGTCCCGCGCCTTCCCCCGCGTCCCGTGCGGGATTTCCCCTACCGCCTCCACGAACACCGGGATTTTTTCCGGAAGCGCGGCGAGGATTCCGTCCCGCACCCGCCCCTCGGCCCCGGAAGGGTTGCCCGGGACCGGCACGATTATCACATGAAGCGAGCCGTCCTTCTCCTGCACCGCATGGTAGGATATGAGGCGGTCGGAAGAGTTAATCGGAATCTCGACGAAAATCCACGGGAAGCGCCTGCCGCTCGGGAGGAGTATGAAGTCGGACGTCCGCCCGTCCAGGGAATTGATGACATGCAGGCCGCGGCCGCACCTGCATCCCGCGCCGAGCGTGCCGCAGTCGCCGATTTCATAGCGAATGAAGGGCATGGAATGGCGCCAGAGCGGCGTCACCAGGAGCCTGCCGCTCTCCCCTGCCCCCGCAAGCCTGCCCTGCGCGTCGACCGCCTCAACGATGACATTGTCGGAATTTACATGCAGGCTCCCTTTTTCGCATTCCCAGGCGATGGCCCAGCACTCGCTCGCCGCGTAGTAGTTCCTGATGCTCGCGCCGAAGGATTCCTCAATCGCCTTCCTTGCGTGCTCCCGCAGGATTTCTGATACCGAGATGGCCTTCGTTATCCTCAGCCGCGAACCTGACCTCATGTTCTGCTCTGCCATCAGCGCCATCACGGACGGGTAGGCGTAGATGACGTCCGGCGAAGCCGATTTCAGGGCCAGGAAGTTTTTTCCGATGTCCGGAGAAGGGAGGACGTCCCTTACGCGGAAGAGCAGGGGCTGCAGCGGGAATTTCGGCATCCGGCTGTACGCCATGTTCGCGAGCAGGTCGCGCGGCGAGAAGCCGCACTGCATGAAGCTGTGCTGGCGCAGGGCGGCGCCAATCATCCCGTCGGAATGGTCCATGAAATGCTCTAGGGCCTCGCCGGTCGTCCCGGTGGTGCGGTATTTCCTGAGCGAATCCCGGCCGCAGGAGTCGCTGATGAACGATGGGCAGTCCGCGCGTATGTCCGCCTTTTTCAGTATCGGAAGCGACTGCAGGCTCCCCAGGCCTTCGAACGCGATGCCGTTCAGGCATTTCCGGTAGTGCGGCACATGCTTCCGCGCGTGGGCGAGCAGGAGGCCCAGCCTCTCCTCCTGTATGGACTCGAGCTCTTCGCGGCTTTTCCACTGGTTTATGCGCAGCTCGGCCAGTTTCAAGGCCACGCGCACGGGGTCTCCCAACGCCATGATGTGGATTCAGCGGAAGCGGATAAATAGTTATACATATGCATGCCTGCGGGCCATAACTGCGGCGCTTGCGAGCTATGCCTGCCGGCTACGCTCGGATATGTGCGATGCACAAGGTCATGACTGCGGCGCCTGCGGCCGGAGCTTCGACACGAACTCCCTCATCTTGCCCGAGGCCGGGCGCGGGATGTCCCCCACGAATTCCACTTCGACGTCCATCCGCTCGGGGAGGACGTCATTGAACAGACGGATTATCTCGTCTTTGCCGCATGGCCGCCCCGCATCCGGAATTGCCAGCACATGCAGCTTCTCCAGGCTTTCCTGTATGACCTGGTAGCCGAGCAGGCCGCCGATGCAGCTCAGCTGCAGGGCGACTTGGGACCAAGCGGCCCCTTTTCCGCTTGGAAGCGTTATCATCTGGACGCTGCGCCCCTCCAGCGACCGGATGACATGGAGGCCGCGCCCGCAGGCGCATTTTCCGCCGAGCGTTGCGATGTCGCCGAGGCGGTAGCGGATGAACGGCATGGAATGCCTCCAGAGGGAGGTAATCAGGACTTCGCCCTTTTCGCCTTCGCGGACCGCTCGCCCGTCCCTGCCCACGACTTCGAGTATGACCGAGTCCGAGTTCACATGCATGTTCCCGCGCTCGCATTCCCATGCGAGGGCCCACGACTCGTTCGAGCCGTAGTAGTTGCGGATTCCGCACCCGAAGGATTCTGAAATCAGCTTCCGCGCCCTGCCGCCCAGCATCTCGGATGAGGATACCGCTTTCGGGAATCGGAGCGGCGAATCCGTTTCCCTGTTGATGCCTGCGAGGATTGCGAGGATTGAGGGGTAGGCGAACAGCATGCTGGGGCGCAGGGCTTTCAGCGCGGATAGCATCTTTTCCGGGCGCTCGGACGGCGCAATCGCGCTGACGCGGTAGATGAAGCGCTGGATTCGGGTGGTCACGAACTTCGAATGCGTGAGCGCCGCCAGGCGGTCGGACGGGCCGAAGCCGCACTCGGTCAGGACGTGGTAGCGCAGCGCGGAGCCGAAGACGCCCTCGGACTCGTCGAAATATATCATCATCGGCACGCCCGTCGTGCCGCCGGTGCTCATCTTGTGCAGGCTTCCTGCATCGCACCTGCGGTTGATGAACGAAGAGGGGCTGGCATTGATTTCGTCTTTTTCCATAATCGGCAGGCTGGCGAGGTCTTCGAGACTGCGCACCTTCACTGAGCGGAACGCCTTGCGGAAATGCGGGACGTCCTCCCTCGCGCGCGAGAGCACGTTGAGCAGCCTGCTTTCCTGGATGGATTCGAGCTCTTCGCGGCCCTTCCACTGGTTGCGCTTCATGAGCGCTATAATCAGGCCGGCATCCAGCAGGTTTTTCAGGCCCATATGACAACCGCGCGTTTCATTTCAGGGGCGTGCATGGCACACCGTCATTTGCCGAGCTCGCGCGCCTTCTGTGTCGCGAATCGGACTGCCTCGTGTATCGCCTTGTCCGCGCCCTTCTGCTCCAGCATCTTCAGACCCGCCTCCGTGGTCCCGCCCGGGCTCGCGACCGTCTCGATGATTTTTTTCGTGCTCCATCCGCTCCTCATGAGCTTCCCGGTCCCGAGGAACGTCTGGGCCACGCATTTCTCGGCGGTCTCGCGGGTGAGCCCGCTTTTTACGGCCTCCTCAATCATCGCCTCTGCGAAAAAAGCCACGAATGCCGGCCCCGAGCCGGATGCCGCCGTGATCGGGTCGAGATGGGACTCGTCGGTCTTGATGCAGAGCCCGAGCGACGAGAACGCGGTCAGGAAGACCTTCTCCTTCCTCTCGACCTCAGGATGCAGTGAGTATGCGATGACCGCGGATTCCACCTCCGCGCATATGTTCGGCATCACGCGGATGACGTTCTCCGCGCCCCATGATTCGAGCTTTCCTATCGGCACTCCGGCGGCGCACGATACGATGAGCGGCGCGCCCACAAGCTGCCTGACCACTTCCTCGACGTGGGCCGGCTTCACGGCGATTATTATCATGTCCGCGGTCTTGACCATGGAAAGGTCCTTGACCGGCAGGGCCCCGAGCTCGGATGCGATAGTCGCCGCGTTCTTGAAATCGCGGTCCACAAGCAGGAGCTCGTGGCTCTTCGAAAGCACGCGCGCGAATACGCTCCCAAGCCGTCCGATGCCTACGATTGCGATTCTCATGGAAACCCCTCGTACTGGTAATGCATGTCTTGCCAACCGCTAATAAAGATGAAGGATTCGGCTGATTGCCCGGCGGAATCATTCCCGGACCTGGCCCGTCCCCTCGACAATGTACTTGTAGGTCGTAAGCTCGTGCAGGCCCATCGGGCCCCTCGCGTGGAGCTTCTGCGTTGAGATGCCCACCTCCGCGCCGAACCCGAACTGACCGCCGTCGGTGAAGCGCGTCGAGGCGTTCACCATGACCGCGGCGGCATCGATGTTTTGGGTGAAGAGCCTCGCGTTTTGTTCGTTCCGGGTGACTATCGCCTCGGTGTGCTTCGAATTGTATTTGTTTATATGGACGATTGCCTCTTCCACGTCCGCCACGACCTTTATCGCGATGATGAGGTCGAGGTATTCCTTCGGCCAGTCCTCTTCAGCCGCTGGCTTCGCGTAGGGGACGAGTTTTTGCGTCTCCGGGCATCCCCGGATTTCGACGCCCTTCTCCCTGAGCGCGGCGGCCATTCCGGGGATGAACGCGCTTGCCACGCCCCTATGCACCAGCAGCTTCTCCTCGGCGTTGCACACGCTAGGCCTCTGCGTCTTGGCGTTGATGACAATCCGCTTCGCCATCTCCAAATCCGCGCCATCGTCCACATAGACGTGGCAGTTGCCCGTGCCGGTCTCGATGACAGGGACGCGCGAGTTCTCCACGGTGTGCTTGATGAGGCCGGCCCCGCCGCGCGGGATGAGCAAGTCCAGGCGGCCCCGGGCCTTCATCATGATGTCGACTGCGGCCCGGTCAGGCGTGTCTACGAGCGCGGCTGCGCCCCGGAGACCGGCCTCAACGAGCGCCGGCGCGATTGCCGCTACGAGGGCGCGGTTGGAGTTCAGCGCGCTTGCGCTCCCGCGCAGGATGCAGGCGTTGCCGCTTTTTATGCAGAGCGTTGCGATGTCGATTGTCACGTTCGGGCGGTTCTCATAGACGACGCCGATGACGCCGAACGGCACGCGGACCTTCCGGATGCGGAGGCCGCTGGGAACGGTCCAGCTTTCCTCCTTCCCAAGGGGGTCCGGGAGTGCGGCGACTGCGCGCACGTCCGAAGCGATTGCCTTGACGCGCTGCGGGGTGAGCATGAGCCGGTCGAGCTCGCTTTTCGTCATTTTGGCTTTTGCCGCATCCACGTCCAGGGCGTTCGCGCGGACGATGGCCTCCGAGCCCTTGTCCAACCCATCCGCCATGCGCATGAGGAGCGCCACCCGTCCTTCCGCGCCCATGGACGCGAGCTTCAGGCCCGCGGCCTTCGCATCGTCCAGGAGGCCGTAAACGTATTTTTCAACATCCATCGATATCCACCCAATCAGCCGTTCATCTCGCTGCAACCCGTTCATATCACTGCGAACCGTTCATACCACTACGGCCATGTCCGAGCTTCCGACGACCTCGGTATAGACGAAGCCGAGCTCGCGGCAGATGGATTCGATGTCCTTGCCCCTGATGCGCTCGAGCTCGTGCGAGAAGTAGTTCGTTATTCCCTTGCAGAGGACGCGGCCGTCATCGCCGGCTATCTCGACGACGTCCCCCTTGTCGAAATTCCCGCTGACCGACAGGACATGCTGGGGTATTATTCCGCAGCTCTTGCCGATTGCGCAGGACATCGCCTGTTCGCTGACCGTGATGCGCCCCTTGGGCTCGGATGCGAACGCGAGCCAGTGCTTGCCCTCGCTGAGCCGGGGCTTGTCCGCGGGCAGGAACACGGTGCCGGATTCCCCGCTTATCGCCGTGGCCAGCGAGCCGTTCTTCGTCCCGTTCGCGACTATGACCTTCACCGAGGCTTCGGACGCGATTTTGGCCGCGCGCAGCTTTGCCGCCATCCCGCCCCTGCCCAGCGCATTGGCGCCCGAGCACATCCCCAGCGTGTCGTCGGTGACGATTTTCACTTCCCGGATTAGCTTCGCCCCGTCCTCTTTGGGGTTCCTGTCGAACAGGCCGTCGACGTCCGTGAAAATCAGGAGCAAATCGGCGTCTATCGCCACGGCGACATGCGCGGCCAGCGCGTCGTTGTCCCCGAAGGCGGACTTCTTGATGTCGAGCACGGTGACCGTGTCGTTCTCGTTGATTATCGGCACGGCCTTGTGCGCCATCAGCGTGTTCAGGGTGTTGCGGATGTTGAGGTATTTCATCCGGTTGGAGAAGTCCGCGTTCGTGAGCAGGACCTGCGCGAGCGTCCTGCGTTCCTCGAACGCGTTCTCGTACGCGTGCATCAGGTCGCTCTGGCCTATCGCGGCCAGCGCCTGGAGCATGGCCACGTCCTTGGGCTTCTCGTTCAGGCCGAGCTTCTTCATGCCGGTGGAAATGGCTCCAGAGGTGACTATGGCGAACTCGTGCTCCTGCATGCTCAGAATCTGGCTCGCAAGCTGGTCGATGAATATCGTGTTGACGCCGCTCCCGCCATTAAGCAGGGAGCTGCCTAGCTTGAGGACAATGCGCATGACTGTTAGCAGCAATGAGGTGAATTTAAACCTATGTTGCCGACGCTGGTTGAATCGACATATGACGAAGCGGCGCAATCAGCCGGCGCTTCAAGCGCTGGCGGCAGGCTTGCCCGGCCCGCGGAAGAAATTGAGGATATAGCCGTATATCCGGCCGAGCCGGTGCACGTATGGCTCGATGTGCAGGCTGTTCCACAAGCTTTTCCTCAGTTCAATCTCGTAGTATTGCACGGTCACGGTCCCGAAGAGCTTCGCGTTATGCCGGGGGTAGAAGACGGCGCCGAACTTCTTGTGGAAGCCGACCGCTTCGGGGGTGGAGAATCCGTACATCTTCCGGTAGCCGAGCCTCTTGGCCTCGCCGATCGTCGCCTCGCGGAGCGGGCGGCCGATGCTGAACCCGGCCTTGCCGTGCTGGAACGCCTCCCTGACGTAATGGTTCCGGCTGTATGTGGAATTGATTATTCGCGCCGGCAGGTTGTCCGTGAGCGCGCCGATTCCCGCAAGCTCCTCGGTCCCTTCCACCTCGGCTACGAACACTATCGAGCCGTGGAGCAGCAGCTTGAGGAGGCTTTTGCCGTCCCTGGCCAGCAGCAGGTCCACCTCGTTGTCCGGATGCGTCCCGCCCCTGCTTTTTCGGAGCGTGCTGCTCGCGTCGCGGAAGACGCCTACGGCCTGCGGCCCGTCCCCTTCGCGGTATCTTCGGATTATCAGCCCGGCCACGCCATTCACTCCCCGCTTCCCGCATCCGCCCTGACTTTCGACATGACGGTCTGGATTTTTCCGGTCCTTCCGCGGGCAATAGAGGGGACCTCCTCGAATTCCACGCGGATTTCCTCGCCCAGGCACCCGGCCCGGATTCTCGATTCGACTTCCTTGCGTCCTTTTGCCCCGATGCCCCCGGACGGGACGTAGCGGAAAACGAAGAGCGAGGGATTCTCCTGGATTATCTGGTATGAAAGCATGCCGGGGATATCGTCCATGAGGTTTATCGAGCGCGCCGAGCGGATTTTCCCGCTCGGGAGCACGAGGATGTCGTCCTGCCGCCCGCGGGCCACGCGGAGCGTCCGGAGCCCCCGCCCGCATTTGCACGGCGGGCCGAAGGAGCCGCTGTCGCCCAGGCTGTACCTGATGAACGGCATCGCCCGCCTCCAGAGAGGGGTGACGACAATCGTGCCCGTCTTTCCGCCAGGCACGCCTTTCCCGTCCTCGCCGACAATCTCCACCGCCACCATGTCCTCCTGGATGTGCAGGCTGCCTTCCCTGCACTCCCACGCCGCCCACGAGCTCTCCATCGAGCCGTAGCGGTCGAAGACCGGGCAGCCGAACGACGAGGATATCTCCTTGCGGACCGCCGGCGCGAGCGTTTCGCCGCCCGAGAGCGCGAGCTTCAGCTGGAGATTCAGGCCTTCCGAGGAATTGATGCGGGCCAGCGGGAGCAGGATGGACGGGTAGGAGATCAGGATGCCGGGCCGGAGCGAGGCGAGGCGGAGCAGGGTTTCGGTTTCGTCCGCGCGGACGTCCAGGTAGCGGCAACGGAACACCCCCAGGCGCTGGAGGAGGTTCGGGCGGGACTCGTAATGCGCTATCCGGACCTGCAAATCGAAGAGGCCGGCCCCGCATTCGGTGAGGTGGTGCGTCTCGAACGCGACGCCGTATGCGGATTCCGCGCGCGAATAGAACAGCGGGACCTGGATGCCGGTCGAGCCTGACGTGTATGTCGCCTGCAGGGAGCGCCTGTTGAATGCCGAGCTTACGAATAGCTCGGCGCTGTCGCGCACCACCGTCTTGGACAGGATGGGCAGGGACTGCAAATCCTCCATGGAGCGGACATCGAATCCGTCCAGGCTTTTCCTGTAGAACGGGACCGTTGCGCGCGCGTGCGCGATGAGGGATAGGAGCTTCTTTTCGGAAATCCTGCGCAGGGCGCCTTCGCTGAGCCACTGGTTGCGCTTCATCTGGGAAAGAAGCAGCGGGGTGTCGAACATTTCATCCTCCGTTGGGGAGGGGCTGCGGATAGCCTATGAAGACAAGGCGCAGGTAGAGCGTGATTTTCCGCATCGTGTTGACATAGGCGCGCTTGCCGAAAACCTCGTAGTGGTTCTCCTCTATCACGCTGAGGATCTCGCGGTAGAGCGTCGAGGCGAGGGCTATCACCATGCGGACCTCGTTGTGGATCGTCCCGATGCAGCTCATCGCCTCGCGGTAGTACCTGCGGGCGCGCTCGACCTGGAACTTGAGGAAGTCCATCAGGCCCTCCTTCTTCCGGAGCGAGAGTATGTCCCCGATTGTGAGGCCGAACTTCGCGAGCTCGTCCTTCGGGAAATACACGCGGCCCATGCGGGCATCCTCGCCCACGTCGCGGAGTATGTTCGTCAGCTGCATGGCTATGCCGAGGCTGACTGCGCAGCGCTTGGAGCGCTTCGCGTTCTCGATGCCGAAGATTCTCATCAGCATGAGCCCCACGACGGAGGCCACGCGGAAGCAGTAGCGGCGCAGTTCCGTGAAGGTGCCGTATTCCTTTTTCGAGATGTCCATGCTCACGCCCTTTATGAGCTCGAGCGGGTATCGGAGCGGGATTTCGTATTTCTTCATGATATGGACGAACGGGTTGAGGACCGGGTCGGATGAATGGCCGGTTTCGTAGGCCTCGAGGAACCTCCTCTTCCAGTCGCGGATGAGGAGCCTCTGGATTCTCGGGTTGCCCTCGTTGTCGTCGACGAGGTCGTCGGTGTGCCTGCAGAACGCGTAAATCGCGTAGAACGCGTTCCTCCTCTCGCGGCCCATGAACCTCGATGCGAAATGGAACGTCTTGGAGCCCCGGCTTATCGAGTTCTCCGCATACTTGTAGTCAACCTGCAGATTTCCCACCTTTCCTCATTGTAATTATATTGCGCTGGAAAGATTTATATCGTCATCTGCCGTTTTGGCCAATCTTTGCGCCTGCGGCTGTTTTCCAGCGTATGCCCGAGTATGCATGGCGGCGTGCGGATGCAGAACCAGAACTTGCCGGGCAGGCTCATTTTCGCGGATTCGCCGGCGAAACCGGTCTTGAGCCTGAATGCCCGCGCAGCGAACAGCATTTCCGGGCCCGCGCCAGGCGGGGAGGCCCCCCCTTCCGCGAGCGCACGGATTTCATCATACTTGTCGTCGAACGTGAAGAGGACGCCCTTCGCGCACCGGTGCAGGACGCGGTCCGGGGCCAGGACGAAAAGCGGCTGGATGAGCAGGGTGACGAGGAAGTCGTAGGTGAAGCGGCTGCGCTGGTTCGCGGCCCTGATGATTTGCGGGTCGGCAAGCAGGTTCCTGCCGAAAAGCACCTTCCCGTTCCTGATGCGGCCGCGCAGCAGCTGCTGCTCGAGGCCGAGGAGGGAGGTAAGCGAGAGGGCGGGCTTCAGCTTGCGCCGCCATCCAACCGGCCCCATGACGTAGAATGGCCGCGCGGCTAACCCGGCCCCGCCAGCCAGGAACGAAAACCCGTCCGCGAGCTTTCTCCCGTACGAGCGGACGAGCTTGAGATTGTGCCTGCGGTTCTGCTCCCAGAACAGATATCGAAGCCGAGCGCTCCACAGCGCTGACGTCACGCTCGTCCTTGAGGATGATGTGCATGTCGATGTCGCTTTCCCCGATTGTGAAATCGCCGCGGGCCGCGCTGCCGGAAAGGAGGATGCAGTCGATTCTGCCGGGAAATTCGCCAGTGATTAGCCGGACGAAGTCCTTGAGGAACGCATCCAGCGCGGCTTCATCTCCCTTGGGCATGATGGAGCATACACCTTCTGCCTTAATCAGTTTTTGCCCGCGCCCGGCTTTCCCTCGGGGCGCATATGCCTGACGATATTGTGCGCGAGGATATGGATTGGCGCCGCGAGGCAGAAAAGGACCTTCTCCGGATAGCTGACTGCGGGGCCGGCTTGCAGGATGTGCCGCTTCATATAGACCGCTTCGCGGGCGAACAGCGGCAGGGGGATTCCCCGGATGATGTCGCCCTCGAATGAGAAGAAAACCGCGCGGAGCGAGCGGCGGAATGCGCGGGACGGGGAGATGAGCGAAAGCGGAATCATCGCTACGGCGGAGAGCAGGTCGTATGTGACGATGCCGGGATTTTCCACGACTGGAACCTTCGCCGCGCCCTGTTTTTGCGGCGGTTTCCCGTATATGGCCTTCATCGACATCCGGCCGCTGCTGCGGAGCGATTTGGAGAAGCCGTGCACCCAGTCCAGGCTGGAAAAAAAGTCGCTGGCATCGTTTTTCGGGGTCGAGGGGCCTACGACCATGAAGGGGGGATAATCCTGCCCGGAAACCTGCCCCGATACGCCTTGCGAGCCTTGCGGTCTGCGCGGACCGACCTGGCCCGCACCAATGATTCGCTCGGCGTTTTTCCGGTCCTGCGCCTCCCTGAGCATCATCCCGTGCTTCCTGTCGAGCTCGTGGAAAAGCGCGAACGCGGCGTCCTTCACCGCCTGCACGTCGGCGTCCTTCTTCACGACCACGATGAGGTCCATGTCGCTGCTGCCTATCTGGAAATCGCCACGGGCCGCGCTGCCCCCGAGCAGGATGTAATCGACCTTCTGCGGGACGCGCGACTCGAGCTGGGAGACGAAATCCCTCAGGAATGCGTCCGCCTTCACCATGTCGCGCGCGCCCATACCTGCCGATTCTCCTGCGCGGTTTAAAAATAACGGATGTGGAAGGGCTTGCATGGCATCAGCGGTGCAGGTGGCGGAGCTTGCGAAGGTCATCAACGACAAGATTATCGTGGACCGCATCTCGTTTTCGGTAGAGGAGGGCGAGGTGTTCGGCCTGCTGGGGGCGAACGGCTCGGGAAAGACGACCACGTTCAACATGCTGTCCGGGCTCCTGGCCCCGTCGTCGGGCTCCATAACCATCCTCGGGAAGACGGTGAAGGAGTTCCGCAAATCGAGGCCGGAAATCGGCTTCGTGACGCAGGAGGACTCGTTCTACGAGACGCTGACCGTAAGGGAGAACATGGAGTATTTCGCGTCGCAGTTCGGCGTTTCCGGCAACGGACTCGCGCGAGCGCGTGAAGAAGCTGCTTTCGCAGATGAAGCTCACGGAAAAAAGCGACGTGCTCGCGTCCAAGCTTTCCGGCGGCATGAAGAAGAGGCTCAACATCGCCTGCTCGCTCGTGCACGACCCGAAAATCGTGTTCCTGGACGAGCCGAGCGTGGGGCTGGACCCCGTTGTCCGCCGGGAAATCTGGGCGGTCATAGAGGAGCTCCATGCGTCGAAGAAGACGATAATCATAACCTCGCATTACATGGAGGAGATAGAGCGCCTCTGCCGGCGCGTCGCAATCATGTTCGCCGGGAGGATAGTCGACAGCGGCACCCCCGGGGAATTGAAGCAGAAATACAAGCTCAAGCAGATGGAGGACGTGTTCGCGTACCTCGTCCGGCCGGTGGTCCAATGAAGGCCCTTTCCGCAATCAAGAAGGAGGTCCTCGAGGTCGTGCACGACCGCACGATGCTCCTCGTCCTGCTCGCGTTCCCGGTATTCGTCATGGTCTTCATGGGAAGCTCGTTCCGCTCGATGGAGATAAACGGCCTCCCGATAGGCCTCTCCGGGCCAGAGAACATCAGCGCGAGCCCGCTTTTTGCAGGCCTGAACGAGTCGGCGGCGTTCAAGCTCCAGAGCTTCAACAGCGAGGAGGACGCCATGACCTCGTTCAGGAACGGCAGGCTGCGGGCCGTCATCGTGGTGCCGCAGGACTTCGAGGAATCGCTCGGGCGGGGCAACGGCTCGGCGGTCCGCATCATCGTCGACAATTCCGACATCGCGCTCGAGCAGTCGGTCCTCGCCGCATTGTCGTCGGTCATCGAGGCCTCCTCGCGCGACATAACGAAAAGCTACGTCACATCCGCATGGGACGACCTCATCCTGCTTAACGGCTCGGCCGCGCAGCTTGGCGAGGGATTGGCGCAGACTAAGGCGAAGATGAACCAGACCAAGGCCTCGCTGGTGCAGCTCCGCACGGGGATGGGCGGCATCGGCATCGATTCGCTCGAATCGTCCCTCGAAAACGCATCGGACAGCGTCGCATCGCTGAAAGCACAGCTCGAGGCGCAGAAGGCCGACCTCGCCAACATCTCCGCGGACAACGACGCCATGCTCAACAAGACGGGCGCGTTCCTAATCAACGCGAGCGATGCGCTCAACCAGTCGCAAACCACCGTGCAAAGCACGCACGGCAAGCTCAAGGCGCAGGTGACGCAGCTGAACGGCACGATTGCGGCGCTCGGCGCGTCGATTGCAGGGTTAGAGGCGATAAAGGCGGGAAGCTCGGACCCGACCGTCATTGCCGCGCTCGATTTCAACATCGCCAGCCTCCAGTCGCTGAGGAGCACCTCGCAAAGCCAGATGGTTGACGCGCAGGCGGAGATTTCCGACCTGGAATCCCTGAATGACACGCTCGATTCGTTCGCACAAGCCCTCGAGGACTATTCCGAAGAGGTGGAAAGCGCGAAGGCGGGCCCGGACAGGACGGCGGAGCTCGCGGCCGCGCTGGATGGCGCCATGCTGAAGCTGACCAGGCTGGATTCGTCCTTCGAAACGGCCAGGGCCGAGGTGGCCGAGCTCAAGGCTCTCCTTGGCGAGATTAAGTCCACGACCAACGAGATCGACGGGACGCTGGACGACGCGATTGCGCAGACCGCATCGGTCGACGCCCTGATAGGCACGCTGCAATCCACCGTGGCCGCCCAGACCGGGAAGGACCCTGACACCATCGCCGCCCCGCTTTCGGTGACGGTCGAGAGCCAGTACGAAAAGCCGAGCTTCGTCGACTTCATAATGCCGCAGGTGATTGCGGTGTCGCTCCTGTTCTCGTGCTTCCTGTTCGGCTCGATAGGCATAGTCCGCGAGAAGACCAGGAAGACCATCGTCCGCGCGCTCCTTGCGCCGGATGCGCTCATGAATCTCGTCCTCGGTAAGATTGTGACGCTGGTCATGCTGTCTTTCGGGCAGATTGCGGTCATCCTGCTGGTGGCCGTGCTGTTTTTCGGCGTGAACGCCCCGGACAATTTCCTCATGCTGCTGTGGGGGACCGCGATTTCCTCGCTCGTCCTGACTTCGATAGGCATCATAGTCGGATTCTACGCGCGAAGCGAGTCCGCGGCCATACAGAGCTGCCTCCTGCTCGCGATTCCGATGCTCTTCCTGGGGAACATCATCTTCTCGCCGGATTTGCTGCCCGCGTACACGCAGGTGCTCCAGCAGCTGCTGCCGCTTGCGCATGTGACGAGCATATTCAAGGTCGTGCTCATAACGAACGGCGACCCGGCCGTGGACATCGCGGCCCTGCTCTCGTATTTCGTGCTCCTCGCGATCATCCTCGCGTATATCGTCTTCAACAGGCGCGACATCACGAACTACATCTGAACGGATGGCTTCCGGGCGAGGGGGCCTGCGCCGAAGCAAACCGCAAGCGGTTTTAATTGCATAGGGGATGCTACTGCATGGCATCGTTGAATCGTCTTGTGTTCCTGATTGCGATATTGGCCGTCCCGCTTTCGTTCGCGGACGTAGGCCCTGCCCCGGCGCCCCCGAAGGTCGTATTGCACCTCATGGACGGCGGCGCGCCTGCAGCATCGGTCTCGCAGGTGACATACCACTGCATGAATGTAGAAAGCGCCGAGCCCGGCTCGGTGAACCCTTACCCGGTCGACCTTCCGTGCAATGCAGGCGTCTGCACCAACGACGGGAGCTGGTACTACAAGTTCAACCCCTGCTTCGGATTCCCTGAGGGCTACCTCACATACGAATACGGCGGAAAGCAGGTGCGGTCCGAGGCGGTCGGCTCGAACAAGAGCTATGACAAGTATGACATCACGATAGACGCGCCCACCGGGCAGGTGTCCGGAAACGTCCAGAGCTCGTGCAACCTCACCGGGTTCATCCTGGCCGCGGTAGCGGCATCGGCGCTGGCATATTCGCGCAGATGAAAATGTGAATGCGCAGGCTCAGGCACGGAGCCAAACGCGGGGATTGGGCAGATGGATTTCATTTCCGCATACGCGCTCACGGTTTCAATCGAGGCCGTGGCGCTCTTCCTTCTCCTCCGCAGGGATTATGGCGCCGCCCTCATCGCCCGCAATGCCGTCCTCGCCAGCTCGCTCACGCTGCCGTTCGTCTGGTTCGTTTTTCCGGCCCTCGGCCTCTCATGGGGGCCGCAGACCGCGCTTGCCGAGGCGTTCGCCGCCTTAGCGGAGGCGGGATTCTATGCCATCGCGTTCAAGGGCATGAAGATGAAGGATGCGCTCCTATCGAGCGTTTTGTGCAACTGGGCGTCGTTCATCATCGGGCTCGCAGTCGCCTAGTGAGGCGCATCGGATGGGCAGTGCGCGGGGATGCACGGGAGTATAGCGGGGGCAGGAGGGGGAAAGGCAGGGTTAAATCCGTTATTGCCGTTCATGTTCATATGGATGGTTACAAGGTCACCCCGTGGGAGGTAAGCGGGGAAATCGACTACGACAAACTAATCAAGCAGTTCGGGACGAGCAGGTTGGACACGGCGCTCCGCGAGAAGCTGATAAGGCTTTCCGGGGGCGACGAGCCCCACCACATGCTGAGAAGGGACTTCTTCTTCTCGCACAGGGATCTGGGCCCGGTGCTCGACGATTACGAGAAGGGGAAGGGCTTCTTCCTCTACACCGGCCGCGGGCCGAGCAAGGCCATGCACATAGGCCACCTCGTCCCGCTGATTTTCACGAAATGGCTCCAGGACAGGTTCAAGTGCAACCTTTACATCGAGATAACGGACGACGAGAAGTTCCTCCACAAGCGCGAATACGAGTGGTCGGACATCCAGAAGAACGCGGACGACAACATACTCGACATCGCCGCGGTGGGGTTCGACCCCGAGCGCACGTTCATCTTCAAGGACAGCGAATACGTCCGGAACGTCTACCCGCTCCTCATGAAGACCGCGAGGAAAATCACCGGCTCGACCGCGAAGGCCGTGTTCGGGTTCGACGACTCGACCAACATCGGCATGCAGTTCTACCCCGCATACCAGGTCGTGCCGACGTTCTTCGAGAAGAAAAGGTGCCTGATTCCCGCGGCCATAGACCAGGACCCCTACTGGAGAATCCAGCGCGACATAGCCGAATCGCTCGGATACCACAAGACATCGGCCGTGCACTGCAAGTTCCTCCCCCCGCTGCAGGGCATTTCAGGCAAGATGAGCTCGAGCGCGGGCGCTGAGACGGCGATTCTGCTCACCGACGACGAGAAGGCGGTGAAGAACAAGATAAACAAGTATGCGTTTTCGGGCGGGCAGCCGACAGTAGAGGAGCACAGAATCAGGGGCGGCAACCCGGACATAGACGTCCCCTACCAATGGCTGTCGATACTGTTCGAGCCCGACGACTCGCGGCTCAAGCAAATACACGACGACTACCGCTCCGGCAAGCTCCTGACCGGCGAGATGAAAGGCATCCTTATCGAGCGCATCAATGCTTTCCTCAAGGAGCACCGCGAGAGGCGCAAGAAGGCGGAGAAGGAGATTCCGCGTTTCATGAAGACCGGGAAGCTCGCGGCCGAGATGTGGGGGCGGCTCTATGAATAGCGGCAGGGACGGCAGGATAGACAAGACGCTGAGAAGGCTGGAGCGCATGGTCCGCTCGGGCGGCCGGTTCCTTCCCATCGTGGGCCCGGAGAAAGGGGGAATTCTATTACCTGGTCGCCAAATCGTGCAAGGCCAGGGATGTGCTCGAGCTCGGCACTTTGATAGGGTATTCCGGCCTGCTTTTCTCGAAGGCGGTGGGGGCCGGAGGAAGGGTGCTCACTGTCGAGAGGGACGCAGGTTTCGCCAGGGAGGCGGAAGGCAGCTTCAGGAGCGCGGGCGTCACGAACGTCCGGGTACTCAATTCGGATGCGAGGGACGCGGTCAAAAGCCTCTGCGGGAAGGGAAGGAAATTCGACCTCATCATGCTCGACATAGAGAAGGACGAATACAACGAAGTGTTCGAAGGCTGCGTGTGCATGCTCCGCAAAAACGGCATAATCCTCACGGACAACGTCCTGTGGGACACCAAGGATGTCAAGTCGTTCCGGAAGATGCTGAAGGGCAACAAGGACGTCGAATCGGTGATAATCCCGATTAAGGACGGGATAGCGATGAGCGTCAAGAGATAAGATGAATCAGCGGCCAAGGCCGGGGGGAGGACAGGCGGGTAGCGGGCAGGTTGGCGGGGGATGTTTACATGACTGTTGAAAGGCCGAAAGCGCTCATTTGCGGCATGCTTGAACTGGAAGGCAAGGCGCTCTTCCTCAAGAGGAAGGAGGCCGGGGGCGAGGGGATAGAGATGCCCTCGGTGTACGGCATACTGAGCGCGGACCCGATATCGCAGCTCGCCGAGGCGTTCAAGAAGCAGACCGGCATCAAGGCGGACGCCGGCCAGGTGGTCCTCGAGAGCAGGCATGAATACGAAGGCGCGCACATCCCATGCCTGGTTTTCAGGATGACTCCCATCGATGAGGGCGAAATCGCACCCGAGCCTTCGGGGGCATATTCCGGGTTCGAGTGGCTGGCGATAGAGGACGCGAAACTGAAGAGGCATGCCCCGAAAGGGAAATGGCTTTCCGAGCCCATCATGAGGGTGGATTAAGTGGGCAGGCGGCGCGTCCCGACCGGGACTCCGATACCCAAGGCGCTCGCCTGCGGGATGCTCGAGGATGGGGGGAGGGTGCTGTTTTTGGTGCGCGCTGATGCGAGCGGAGCCGAGCGCATCGAGATGCCCTGCGTGCTCGTGCCGTCCGGAAGGAGCCCGTTCGCGGAAATCAAGGAATCCTTCGGGAGGCTCACCGGCATAGCGGACTGCCAGGTGCATGAAGTGGAGCTTGAGGGCAGGTTCAATTCAGGCTCGCGGAAAAGAAGGTTCCTCGTCCCGGTCCTCGCGTTCAGGGTCACGGCGAGGGAAAGGCGGGCGAAGCCTGCGCCGGGGTTTTCCGGCTTCCGGTGGCTTTCAATCGAGGAGGCGCTGAAGCAGAGGCTTTCGCGCAACCTGGAATGGCTGAGAACCGCTAGAAAAGCATCAGCGCCAGAACCGCCAAAGCAAGCAGGATGAGGAACGCGCCCAGGCCGATGCTCGCAAGAGCCTTTTCATCCATGACCACGCCGGCGTCATGAACGCCTATCACGAGAGGGTATTCAAGCGTCCCGGAGATACTGGAGCCTGCGCCGACTTGCGGGGCGAGCGGGTCGACCGCCACATTGACGCTGGTTCCGAGCGGCAGGCAGTATTCGGTCACGCGGATGGCCCCGTGCATGTAGTTCTTCATCCTTTCCTTCGCCCCTGGAAGCGCCAGCACCGTCCGGAGGACGCGCTCGTCGAGAATCTCTCCCGGGCTGATTTCGCTCGTGATATCCGCGATGCCCCGGACCTGGCGCATGGCCGGCCCGAGCATGTCGAAGAGGCCGGGATTCGGGCGGATGTATCCCTCGTATCTTTTTGGGGGCGGGAGATGGAACGAGGCGTGGGCCGGGTCCACGGCCTTCCCGTCAACCTTGAAGGGCACCTTCGACTCGAACGAATAGATTTCCTTCCACGGGTTCGCCCCGCGCTGGTAGTATTCAACTACCACTTTCGAGTATGCGCACCCTTGGGCGGTGATGTGGCTTTGGAGCTGGCCGCCCGACGAGAGGGGGCCGGATATGGTGACCTTCTTGCCGGATTTCCGCATCGCGCCCCGGTAAAGGAGGTAGCCCCCGGCCAGCGTCAGCACCGCAGGGAACACGAGCATCAGGATTTCCACCATAACGATACCTTCCCAGGCGTTGAACGCACCCCGGAAACTCACGAAAGACAAAGGAACGGAATGCCGGTTTACACCAGCTTGAACTTGAACCCGTAGTGGATGAGCCCCTCCGGGTCGTCGCGCTGGATGACGCGGAAGACGCGGTCCACCCTGGAGCCGATTTTGATGTCGTCCTTATGGGCATCAACAATCTGTCCGGTCAGCCTCGCGCCCTCGTCGAGCTCGATTACCGCCAGGATGTAGGGCACCTGGTCCTCGAACCCTTCCGGGGGGGACGTGACCTCGGTGTATGAGAAGACCTTGCCTTTCCCTGCGAACTGGATTTCAGCGAGCTTTCCCTTGCGCCTGCATTTGGGGCAAATCGCCCTTTTCGGGAAATAGGCGGTTTTGCACGTCTCGCATTTGACGCCGAGCATCCGGTATCTCTCCGGAATCCTTCTCCATGTGAGCGGGATTGACTCTTTCATATGACGACCTCTGCATGCCTCTTCGGATGATAGATGGGATAAAGTGAATAAAAACCTGCTATTTCTTCGTTTTCGCGTAATCCTCCTTGAACTGCGCGATGCCCTTGTCCGTGAGCGGGTGCCGGAACATCTTCTCGAACACGTCTGCCGGCATCGTCGCGACGTGCGCGCCCATCCTCGCCGAATCGACGACGTGCATCGGGTGGCGGACTGATGCGACTATGACTTCGGTCTTGAATTCGTATGCGCCGTAGATGTCGAGGATGTCGGCTATCAGCTTCATTCCGTCTTCCGAGATGTCATCCAGCCTGCCGACAAAGGGCGAAACGTAGGTCGCCCCGGCCTTGGCCGCAAGAAGGGCCTGCGATGCCGAGAACACGAGCGTGACGTTGGTATCGATTTCCTTGGATGCCAGGTAGCGGACGGCCTTCAGGCCTTCCTTGGTCATCGGGAGCTTCACGACGATGTTCGGGCCCCATTTCGCGAACTCCTCGGCCTCCTTTATCATGCCCTGCGCGTCGTCGGCGATGCCTTCCACGCTGATTGGGCCCTTGACGATTTTCGCGATTTCCTTGATGACGGTCTTCTGGTCCTTGCCGGACTTCATGATGAGCGTGGGGTTCGTCGTAACGCCGTCGCACATGCCTAATTCGACCGCCTTCCTGATAGCTTCCACATCCGCCGTGTCGATGAAGAATTTCATATGATGCGCCTCACGATTGATTGAGGTGGGGAAGATTTTAGTAATCTTGCGGACGGCCTTCGGGGGTGGCCGGACGCGGCGAAACCAATTAATAATGTTTTAGTAGATAGTCAATCATGAATAGCGGGAAGAAGGCAAGCACGCGCGCCAGGTATCATGAGGCAGCGCCGGACGTGACGGCAACCGGCATAGGCAAGTGCTACAGGAGGAGCAGGGTATTTTTCGCCAGGAAGAAAGGGGAGCTGGAGCTCATAGAGGACGATTACAGCATCAGGGCGCCCACGCCACAGGAGGCGGAACGGTTCAGGAAGGATTTGACTGCTGCCGCGGCGGTGGACCGTAAGGTCGCGAGGTTCCTTGAGGAGTTCCCGGAGCTTGTTTTCAGGGATGCCGGGCCTAAGGCCGAGGGGCCTGCGGGCGGCTGAAGCGGGCCGCCATCAGTTCTTCGGGCTCTTCGACTTGAGCGCATCCTCGGCCGCCTTCTCGATTCCCGCGGCATCGAGCCCGTATTTCTTATAGAGCTCTGCGCAGTTGCCCGACTCGCCGAACCTGTCCTTCATCCCCACCCGCACGAGCGGAACGGAACGGGCGATGGCCGAGATGGATTGCGGTTCGCAAAGCGATTTCAGCTATCGCGCTTCCGAGTCCGCCGTTTATTTGATGGTCTTCGGCCGAAACGAGGACGCCGCATTTTTTTGCGTAAAGGACGACGGTTTCCTTGTCGATCGGCTTGATGGAGTGCATGTCTATTACGGCCGCGTCGATTCCCTTCTTCTTCAGCTCTTCCGCCGCCTTCAGCGCCTCGAAGACCTGGAGGCCGCACGCGAATATGGCTACGTCCTTCCCGTCGCGGTAAACGTTCGCCTTGCCGATCTCGAACGGGGTTTGGGGAGTGGTGAAGAGCGGCGTGTTTTCGCGGGAGGTGCGGATGTATGCGGGCGTTGCGAGCCTTGCGGCCGCGAGCGTGGCCTTCTTCGCCTGCTCCAGGTCGCACGGGACGAGCACGGTCATGTTCGGGAGCGCGCGCATCATGGCGACGTCTTCCAGAATCTGGTGCGACGCGCCGTCAGGCCCGACACTGAGGCCCGCATGCGACGCGTGGATTTTGACGTCGAGGTTGCTGTAGCAGATTGAGACACGTATCTGGTCGAAGTTCCTGCCCGGGCGAGAACGCCGCGAACGCTGAGATGAACGCCTTTTTCCCGCACGCGGCAATCCCTGCCGCGACTCCGGCCAGGTTCTGCTCTGCGACGCCGACCTGCACGAAGCGGGCGGGGAATTTCTCCGCGAACCAGTGGGTGCGCGTGGACTCGGATACGTCGGCGGTGAGCGCCCAGACGTCCGGGTCTTTCTCCCCGAGTTCAACGAGCGCCTTCCCGAAGCCGTCGCGGCTCGCCTTCTTCGGGACTGCGGACGCGAAGATGTCGGGGACGAGGCTCATGCCGGCGCCCAGCGCAGCGGTGTGTTGGTCAGTCATTCAAAACGCCTCCAGTTTCTTTCTCGCTTCCATAAGCTCCTTGAGGGCGAGCTCGCCCTCCTCCTTGTTCGGGCTTTTGCCATGCCAGCCGAACTTGCCTTCCATGAACGATACCCCTTTGCCCGGCACCGTGTTCGCGATGATGACGCGTGGGCTTGCCTTCGCAGGACGAGGCGAGGCCGAAGCCGTGCAGTATCGCGTTCATGTTGTTGCCGTCTATCACGACCACGTTCCAGCCGAACGACTGGAATTTCTCGGAAAGGGGCTCGAGCGGGAGCACGTCGTCGCTCGTGCCGTCTATCTGGATGTTGTTCCGGTCGATTATCGCGACGAGGTTGTCGAGCGAGTATTTCGCGCCGAGCATGAACGCCTCCCAGGCCTGGCCTTCGTTGAGCTCGCCGTCCCCGAGGAGCGCATAGACGCGCCAGTCCTTCTTCTCCCTTTTGCCGACAAGCGCCATGCCGACGGCCTGCGAGATGCCCTGGCCGAGCGGGCCCGACGAGTTCTCGATTCCCGGAAGCGCCCCGCGGTGCGGGTGGCCCTGCAGGGGCGAGCCGAGCTTCCTGAGCGTCAGGAGCTTGTCCTTTCCGAAGTATCTGGCTTCTGCAAGGGCCGCGTAAAGGACCGGGCAGATGTGGCCGTTGGACAGCACGAGCCTGTCGCGCACATCCCACTGCGGCTTCTCCGGGTCGTGGCGCATGACATTCATGTACAGGGCGGCGAATATGTCCGCCATGCCGAGCGAGCCGGCCGGGTGCCCGCTTTTGGCCTCGACCAGCATCCTGATTACGTCCTGCCGGATTGAATTGGCCGACAGTTCCAGCTTCTTCATATCAGCGTTCATGTGAACACCCTTCCATCGCGCGCTTTTTGAGGTCCGCGATGGCGCCCTTTATGTCCTTTGCGGCGAAAATCGCGCTCGCCGCCGCCAGCAGGTTCGCCCCGCTCGAATACGCATGAGTTGCCGTCTCGTTGTTCACCCCTCCGTCCACCTCGATGTCGAGGCTTGGGAAAAGCAACCTTAGCTTCCGGACCTTGTGCTCCATCTCGTAGATGTATTTCTGGCCGGAAAAGCCCGGCCGCACGGTCATGACAAGCACCCGCTTTGCCTGCGGCACGAACGGGAGGAGCTTTTCGACGGGGGTTTCCGGGTTCAGCGCAAAGCCCAGGCGCCCGCCGGACTTCTTCACTGCGGCATCAACCTTTCCGAGCGAGCCGGCGGACTGGATTGTTTCCACATGGACCAGGTGCATGTGCGGGCCTTTCACGCGCGCTATCCATTTTTCCGGGTCCTCCACCATCCAGTGGAATTCGTACACTGCGTCGGGGAGGTCCATGAGCTCTTCAAGCCCGACGGTCTTGTTCGGGACGAAGACGCCATCCATGATGTCAATCTGGATTTCCTTCACCAGCCCGCGCACCTGCGAGATGCGGTGCAGAAGCTCGCCCCTGGTTTTCACAAGGATGGCTGGTATGACCTCTGCCTCCATAAGATGACCTTCGACCCTCATCAGGCGCCCCCGTTGACCGCCCGCTCCGCCCCCTGGCTTTGAGTTCGCTCTAAGAATATATAAAGATTGCGAAAAAAGGCGCGTGCGATATGCGGCGGCCGGCCCGGATGGCATTGGTAGGTTATTGGTGGAAAACCAATAACAAATAAAAACCCAAAGCTGGAAGACTGGTTCATGAAACTCGAATTGGGCGAGATAGTGCACGTCCAGGAGACCGCCCTGACCATCAGGGGCTCCCGGAGGCGCACTACCGTGCCTGGCGAAATCGTGAAATACCTGCGCCTGAAAGACGGCGAGAAGATCAGGTGGGTGCTGCTCAAAGACGGCACGCTCATGGTCCTGCTCGGGCGGGCCAGAAAGGCGAGTGAATGAAAGGTGGGCTTGAATGAACAAGTGGCTTATTGTCGCCGTCGCGGCGGTAGTCGTTCTCGGCATAGTCCTGGTGGCGGTTCCCGGGCCTCAGGGCGGCCCGGGCAACAAGACCGAGGTCAGGATAGGGTATTTCCCGAACATGCTCCACGCCCAGGCCCTCGTCGGCAGGGCGCAGGGGACGTTCGAGAAGTCGCTCGCGCCTGAGGCGTCGGTGAAGATGATTCCGTTCAACGCAGGGCCTTCGGTGATAGAGGCGATGTTCGCAAATGAATTGGACATAGCGTACATCGGGCCGAACCCGACGATAAACGGTTATGTGAAATCGAAGGGCGAGGCGCTTTCCATCATAGCCGGCGCGGCGAGCGGGGGGGCGGTCCTGGTCGTCCGCAACGACTCCGGCATCGCCCGGCCCGGGGATTTCGCCGGAAAGCGGGTGGCGAGCCCGCAGCTCGGCAACACGCAGGACGTGGCGCTCCGGGCATGGCTCATGCAGAACGGCCTGGCAATCGGCGCGGGGGAGGGGGAGGTGGAAGTCATACCGACCGCGAATCCGGACATCCTCACGCTGTTCAAGAAGGGCGAGATCGACGGGGCGTGGGTCCCGGAGCCCTGGGGAGCGAGGCTCGTCCAGGAGGGAGGCGGGAGGATATACCTCGACGAGCGCACGCTCTGGCCGGGCGGGAAGTTCGTCACCGCCAATATAATAGTCAGGAAAAAATTCATGGAGGAGCACCCGGACCTCGTGAAAAAGTTCCTCGTATCGCACGTGGAGCTCACGCAGTGGATAAACGCGCACCCGGCCGATGCGAAGGCGCTCATGAACGCCCAGATAGAGGACCTGACGTCCAAGGCGCTGCCGATTTCAGTGCTCGACGAGGCGTTCACGAGGTGCGAGATAACGTACGACCCGGTAAGCGATTCGCTTGAATCATCCGCGCAAAGCGCATACTCCCTGGGCTTTTTGGGCGACACGGAACCGGACCTTGCGGGAATTTATAATCTTGCCCCGCTTAACGAGGTATTGAGGGCAAAGGGGCTCGGGGAAGTGGAATGACTGCCAAGGTTTCGGAAAAGGCAGCGCGGGAAGGCCGCGCCGCCAAGATTTCCATCCGGGGAGTGTCGAAGGAGTTCCTGATGAAGGACGGGAAGCTCAGCGCGCTCGACGGAATAGACATAGACGTCCTTGAAGGCGAGTTCCTCTGCGTGGTGGGCCCGAGCGGCTGCGGGAAGTCGACTCTGCTCAACATCATCGCCGGACTCGAGAAGCCGGACAAGGGGAGCGTCCTCCTCGACGGAAACGAAGTCCGCGGGCCCGGGCCGGACCGCGTGGTCATGTTCCAGGAGTCCGCGCTTTTCCCCTGGCTGACTGCCGTGCAGAACATCGAGTTCGGCCTCAAGATGAAGGGGGTGGATGCGAAGGAGAGGCGGCGCCTTGCGCTCAGGTTCCTCAAGCTCGTCAGCCTGGAGAGGTTCGAGAACTCGTTCGTCCACGAGCTCTCCGGCGGGATGAAGCAGAGGGTCGCGCTCGCACGCGCGCTTGCGATGGAGCCCGAGGTCCTGCTCATGGACGAGCCGTTCGCCGCCCTCGACGCGCAGAGCCGCGACCAGTTCCATTTCGAGCTCCAGCAAATCTGGATGAAGACCGGACAGACTATCGTTTTCGTGACGCATAATGTCAGCGAGGCGGTATGCCTCGGCGACAGGGTGGTCCTGCTCACATACCGGCCGGGGAAGGTCAAGAAGGAGTTCCTGGTCGATTACCCAAGGCCCCGCGAGTCGAGGGGAGTCCCGAAGCTGGCGGCGATAGCGTCGAGAATCCTTTCCGAGCTCAAGGTAGAGTTCGAGAGGTACATGAAGGAGGCACTGCATGATGGGAGAGAGTAGCTTGACATTCCTGGTCTTCTTGCTGGGGGCCATCCTGCTGTGGCATGTCGTTGCAGCGGCGGGCATCTGGCCGGACTACGTATTCCCCTCGCCCACCGGGGTGTTCTCCGCGCTCGTCCACGGGATAGACGACGAGAGCTTCCTCCATGGCACGATAGCGAGCCTGAAGCGCATGGCGCTGGGCTTCGGCATCGCGCTCGCCATCGGCATCGTCCTCGGCCTCATGATTTCGCAGAGCAGGCATCTCGAGCGCACGCTCGGGACCGTGGTGCTCGGCGTGCAGACCTTGCCTAGCATCTGCTGGCTCCCCCTGGCCGTCCTCTGGTTCGGCCTGAGCGACAAGGCCATCCTGTTCGTCGTCGTGGCCGGGGCTGTCGGCTCCATCACGATGGCAATCAGCTCGGGCATTTCGAACGTCCCGCCGATATTCATCAACGCGGCGAGGTCGATGGGCGCAAAGGGGCCGGCCTTATATTACGAGGTCGTTTTCCCGGCCGCCCTGCCGACGATGGTCGCGGGCGTGCGGCAGGGCTGGTCGTTCGCATGGAGGTCCCTGATGGCGGGCGAGCTGATATACGTCAGCGCGGGCCTGGGCCAGCTGCTCCAGGTCGGGCGCGAGCTGAACGACATCAACCAGGTCGTGGCGGTCATGCTGGTCATCATGAGCATAGGTTTCCTGATAGAGCGCCTGTTCTTCACGAGCATCGAGATGGACATCAGGAAGAAGTGGGGCCTGGGCTCGAAAAGAACTTGAGGAGGGCGAGGCGGCGGGCAAGGGCTGCCGCGCGGCGCACTCGCAGGTTGAGTTGGAATAAGTGGGGGAATAGGTTTTTAATAACTTTCCCGCATAATCGGTATCCAACGCTGATTTTTTCAAAGCGGGCAAAGGGCGCGAAAAAACGCGCGGAGAATAAAAAAATTCTTGAAAAACGGGAATATGTTTAAAAAGTTAATCACAATAGAATGGTAGCAAGGATGAAAAATGAAATTGGACCACATACATATTACGGTAAACGCGAAGATCGATCCATCTTTTAAGGCGCTGCCGAAGGACGATGCGAAGCGTTTTGTGGACAGGCTGCTTAAGGAAATACACATGAAGCCCCTTGGCCCGATAAACTGGGCCGACGCCGAGGACCTTGATTTCCCCGGCCAAAGCTTCGTGCAGATGATTACCACCAGCCACTGCTCGCTCCACTTTTTCAACCACAAGGACGGCACGAACGAAATCTACTTCGACCTGTACTCGTGCAAGCCGTTCGATTCCGAGAGAGTCGTCGCGCTTCTGGACCAGAAGTTCGGCCTGAAGGAGTGGCATGGCGTCCTGTATAACAGGGCGAGCGACGGCAAGCCCCATGTCAGGATGATCGGCACCGCGGCCAAAGAGGTCATGGTGGCGAAAGTCAGGAACTGAGTTTCTTTTTTGCCATTTTCAACTTTTCCAGCTTTCCCTTTGCCACCCATTCCCGCCTCCAGCGCGAGCCCGGCGCAACCGGCACAACTGCAACCATTATAATCCGCGCGCAAGGAATCGGTTCATGAAGTTCATTTTGTTGTCGGTCGGAATCCTAGTCATGCTCTCCGGAGCCGTTTTCGCCGGATGCGCCGCGGACGCGTACAGCAAGACGTGCGCGTCCTGCGCGTTCGATGAGAACGGCAAGGTGGACCAGTCCTGCAAAAGCGGCTACCAGTCGTCCGGAACAACATGCGTGAGCGTGAGCTACCCGATAATGGCGGCCAAGTACGCCGAGGGGAAATGCCCTGCGGTCGATTCGTGCGCCGAGGAGCTGCGCTCCTGCACCGCGCAGTATTCCAGCGGGAATGACAAGACGGACTGCCAGGAAGGCTCCAATGCGATATGCTATGCCGCGGCCGACCAGTGCGTGAAAAACGCCGCCGTGAAGTGCGGGGAGATAGAGACCTCGTGCCCGGGCTCATCGGCAGGCTTCATCCTGCTTTTCGCCGGCCTTGCGTTCGTGAAGCTCAGGTACTGACGTCGGGCGGGTCGTAGGGCTCGAGCGACTCGAGCAGCAGGGGGGACATGGCGGAAAAGAACGCCTGCTTGGTCTCATCGTTCCGAAAATCCAGGCAGAGGTAGTCGCTCATCCTGTCCGCGACGTGCCGGGCGCCCCACTTCGATTTGAACTTCAGGACCCCGTCGCTGCCGAAAGGGCTCGAGTAGCCCAGGTCCACCGTTGCAAGGCGCCTTGAATAGGCGTATTTTATCATGTTGTAGACGACCGCAGAATTGGCGCCAGCCTGGGTATGGGCGGCCGAGCCGGCCGCGACCCCCAGGATTTTGCCCCATAGGACGCCGCCGTGCTCGACTGAAATCATCCCGGCGACCGGGCATCCCCCCCGCTTGACGAAGAGGATGAAGCCGTTGTTGAAGAAATGCGCGACTTCGGGGAAGCTCAGGTAAAAGGAATGCTCGCGGTGCCTCGCGCCGAGCATGGGCAGGTACATGGAATGGTAGAATATCAGGAAGTCCAGGAAATCCCTCGATATCGATGGCGTAAAGCCGTTCGCCCCGATTTTCTTTATGTCGCTCGTGGCGCTTTTCGGGAGCGACCGGAGATAGCCGTCGAACGACCCGCCGAGGCTTAGGACCGAGCGGCAGAACGACGGGAGCACGGTCCCGTGGGGTTTTTTCCCCGATCTCCTTGCGAACCAGCTGGCCTCTATGTCTATCGGGTTGCCTGCAGGCACTCCTAAAAGCATCGGCCTGATGGTGCTCTGTGTCTGGCTGAAGATGACGCCCGAATAGAAGCCGGCCATGCCTTTCGGGCCGTTGAACGCTATCCGGAGCGGCCGCCCGGCCAGCTTTCCCTCGATGAGGTATTTCCGGAAATGCGAGCCTGATAGCAGCCCGCTCGCCATCGCCGTGAACAGGGGTGCGCGGGCGCGGAGGGCGTCAACGGCCTTTTCACTAAGGCTCCGGGGCCGGGCCACCGGGCTGGAAACCAGGCGGGGCGCAAGAGAATCGTAAGTGGCAATCAGGTGGAGGCCGCATGCCGCAAGCTCCTTTTTCGGAATCGGGGCGGCAGAGCAGATGACAATCCTGCCGCCTGCTTCCGTATCCTGGAGTTCCTGCAGGCCTGCGAGCAGCGGGTTGATTGTATCCGGGCTGAAAACGGCATCCGGCCAGCCCTCCCCTGCCGAGAGGCCATAGATGTAAGACGAATCATCTGGAAGGGCGCGCTTGGAGCTGCCGCTTCCGCACGAGCCCCCAAAGCCCAGCCAGAACCGGACTTCCGCGCCTTCACTGTTGCGGAGGCAGAGGAGCCGGTGATTCGCTTCCAGCCGCAGGCGCGCTAGGCTTCCCTGCTTGGCTCCTGCCGCTGAATCTTTGCCGGGCGTGACGTCTTCCAGGCAATGGCCCGCCGGCATCTGCTCCCCTGAAAAGAACTTGCCGTAGACAAATCCCGAAACGCCCATCAGAACACGCTAGGTGCCCTTGTATATGTGGACGACGGCAGTTGCACCGCTGCCGCCGACATTATGGCTCATGCCGATATGCGCATCCTTGACCTGGCGGCCCTCGGCCTCGCCGCGCAGCTGCCAGACGCATTCGACGGCCTGCTTGACGCCGGTCGCGCCGACCGGGTGCCCGCACGCCTTCAGGCCTCCGGACGTGTTTACCGGGATTTCCCCGCCGATTGCGGTCCTGCCTTCGAGCGTCGCCGGGCCGCCCTGGCCCTTCTTGAAGAACCCGAGGTCCTCTATGGCCATGATTTCCGCAATCGTGAAGCAGTCGTGTATCTCCGCGAAATCGATGTCCTTCGGGGTGAGCTTGGCCATCTCGAACGCCTTCTTTCCGGCGACCTGCGTCGCCTTGAGGCCGGTGAGGCTGTCGCGCGAGTGCAACGCAATCGCGTCGCTCGCCTGGGAGCACGCGATGATTTCCACCGGCTTCTTCACGAAGCTGCTGGCGATGTCGAACGGGGCGAGGACCACGCCCGCGGCGCCGTCGGTTATCGGCGAGCAGTCGAAGACCTTGAGCGGGTCGGCGACCATCTTCGACTTCATCACCGTGTCAATCGTTATCTCGCTCTGGAACTGCGCGTACTTGTTCTTGGCGCCATGGCGGTGGTTCTTCACCGCAACGGCCGCCATCATCTCCTCGGTCGTGCCGTAGTCGGCCATGTGCCGCCGCGCCATGAGCGCATATATCGCCGGGAACGTCGCCCCGAGGAACAGCTCCCATTCCTGGTCGCCCGCGCCCCCGAGGATGTCGCTGACCGTGTTCACGCCCAGGTCGGTCATCTTCTCCACGCCACCCACGACGACTATGTCATGCATGCCGCTTGCGACGGCCATGAATCCCTGGCGGAGCGCGAGGCCGCCCGATGCGCATGCGCCTTCGACGCGGGTGATGGGGATGGGGTTGAGGCCCATATAATCCGCAATCAGCCCGCCTATGTGCTCCTGCCCGATGAGGCGCCCCGAAGCCATGGTCCCGACAAAGCCGGCGTCGATTTTCTCTCCCGCTATGCCGGCATCGCTGATGGCCTTTATGCCAGCCTGGACGACAAGGTCCCGGAAGCCCTGCTCCCAATGCTCCCCGAAAGGAGTCATGCCTGCGCCTATGATTGCTACCCGTCTCATAAGTATGACCTGCACCGATATTGTCTAGAAAACATTAAAAGCGAAGCATCCATTGTAGTGGCATGGGAGTAATCACCCGCAATGTCCCCAGCCCTTATCCTGACGAGCCTCACGAGGAGTGCGGCATTGTCGCCATCTATTCCAAGAAGGGGAAGGACGTCGCGCCGTACATATACCGCGCCCTTATGGCCCTCCAGCACCGCGGGCAGGATGCGGCCGGGCTCGCAGTCTACGACGGGAAGGGAATCGAGGCCAGGCGGGGAATCGGGCTCGTGGCCGACGTGTTCCAGGGCAACGACCTGCGCGTCAGCGGGCGCATCGGCATAGGGCATACGAGGTACCCGACGTACGGCGAATGCAGGCTTTGCGACGTCCAGCCGATGGTGTTCCGGGGCTGCGCCGTAGCCCACAACGGGCACCTGGCCAACTACCCTGACTTGCGCTCCGGGCTCGAAAAAGAGGGGTTCGAATTCATGAGCTCGGTGGATTCCGAGGTCATGGCGTTCATGCTCGACAAGGCGCCCTCCATCGAAGATGCGGTAGGGGGGATGATGAAGCGGCTCGAAGGGGCGTATTCGGTCGCTTCCATAGTGAACGGGAAGCTCGCGGTGTTCAGGGACCCGCTTGCGCTCCGGCCGCTTGTTTACGGCGAGAACGAGGAGTTCGTCTGTTTCGCCTCGGAATCCGTGGCCTTGGACATCAACGGGATACCGTACAAGGGCGACCTGAGGGGCGGCGAGCTGGCAATCATAGAGGGCGGCAGGGTCAGGCGCACGCAAATCGCGAGCGAGGATGCGAGGCACTGCATGTTCGAGTTCGTGTATTTCTCCAGGCCGGATTCCTATATGGACGGGGACGGCGTATACGCCGTGAGGACGAGGCTCGGCAGGACGCTTGCGCGGGAAGCCCCGGCGAAGGCGGACCTGGTCGTGCCTGTGCCGGACACGTCGCGCACCGCCGCCGCGAGCTATGCGGCTGCGCTCGGCATCCCCTGCGAGGAGGGCCTGATAAAGAACAGGTATATCGGCCGGACGTTCATCATGCCATCCCAGGAAAAGCGGGCGGACGCGGTGACGCTGAAGCTCAACCCGGTGAGGGAGCTGGTTTGCGGCAAGTCCGTGGTCCTTATCGACGACAGCATCGTGCGGGGGACCACCCTCAAGGAGATTGTCGCGCTGACGAGGCATGCAGGTGCGAAGGAGGTCCACCTGAGGATTACGTGCCCGCCGCTGATCGCCCCGTGCTTCTACGGGGTCGACATGTCGAGCTATGGCGAATTGATAGCAAATAAAAAAACAACCGGCGAGATAAGGCAGTACCTTGGGGCGGACAGCCTCGCATACATCTCGCTCGGGGGCCTCAGGGAATCGATAGGCCTTCCTATATGCTCGTCGTGCCTTACGGGAAAATACAATAGCGATTACGTGGGGAGGCTGGCGGAGAGGGTAAGACGCTCTGAATCAAAGAAGTGAATGGCATGGTTGTTGTTGAATTCTCCTATAAGGACATGAAGAAGATGGTCGACATCCCGCGCGAGAAGATGGTGGCCGCGCTCAGCGACCTGGGCGCGCCATCCGAATACGAGGCCGAAGTCGACAAAATCATATGCGAGCTGACGCCGAACCGCCCGGACTGGTATTCCATGGAGGGGCTAGCAAGGGCGCTCAGGGCCTACCTGTTCAACGAATCGCCGGAATACAGGACGAAAAAGTCCGGTTACAGGGTCATCGTGGACGCTCGGTCGCGAAAATCAGGCCCTTCACGGCATGCGCTGTCGTCACCGGCCTGAAGCTGAACGACGAAAGGATACGCGACATGGTGCTCCTGCAGGAAAAGCTTCTCGCGACGCTCGGGCGCAGGGTCAAGAGGTTCGGGCTGGGGCTGTACCCCCTCGACGCGATAAAGTTCCCGATAAAGTACACCACGATGAAGCCGGAGGACATCAGGTACGTCCCGCTCGGCGGCGACAAGGAGATGGGCGCAGACGAAATCCTGAAGAACCACAAGAAAGGCCAGCAGTACGGCCACCTAATCAAGGGGCATGAGAGGTATCCCGTCTTCGTCGATGCGACGAACAAGGTAATGGCGCTCATCCCGATAGTCAACTCGGCCGAGACAGGAAAGGTGGACGTGGATACGAAGGACCTGTTCATCGAGGTCTCCGGCACCGACATGCACGCCTGCAAGGCCGCGCTGAACATTCTCGCCTGCACGTTCGCAGACATGGGAGGGAACGTGCTCGAGGTCGGAATGGAGTATGGGAAGGAAAAGTTCGCCTCCCCGGACCTCCGCACGAAGAAAATGAGCCTCGACCTGAAGAAGGTGAACAAGCTGCTCGGCATAACCCTCGACGAGAAGCGCGCGGGGGCGCTGTTGGCGAGGATGGGGTACTCGTACGCCAAAGGGAAGGTGGACGTTCCGCCGTACCGGGCCGACGTGATGGGGCTGGTCGACATCGTCGAGGACATCGCAATCGCCTATGGATACAACAACTTCAAGACCTCCATCCCGGACTTCTTCTCGCCTGGAAGCACCATCACCACCCATGATTCGCCCGACCGGATAATGCGCGGCATGGGCTTCATGGAGGCCAAGACATTCATACTCACGAACAAGGAGAAGCTGGCCCAGATAGGGAAGGCCGAGGGCGTAATCGAGATATCGAATCCCGGCACCGTGGATTACACCGTGGTCCGCCCGACGCTCGTGCTCGACATGCTCGAGACGTTCAGGATAAACAAGATGAAGGGGCTTCCGCAGAGGTTCTACGAAATCGGCCTGGTCCGCGACGGCAATGCGAGCGCCAACAGGCTGGTTTTCGGCCTCATGGACAAGAAAATCGACTTCGCCGATGCAAGGGGGGTCCTGCAGACGCTTTGCTATGAGAAGGGAATCGATTTGCGCCTCGAGAAAAAGCAGATGCAGATATTCGACTCCGAGATTTCATGCTCGGTTGTGTCGGGCGGCAGGGATATCGGAATATTCGGGAAGATCGACAGGGGCCTCCTTGACAAGATGGGCCTTGGCTTCGACGTATATATCTGCGAGATGAGGGTATAGGGACACCCCTTTCTTCCACTAATCGTATGACAGGCAGCTCATCGCACCCCTACTGGTCCAGAAGTTCGATGGAGTCCACATAGGCCTTGTAGACAATGACCGACTTGCCGAACCTCTTGAAGAACATGTCCAGGGCCTTTTCCAGCCTTGTATCCACAGCGAAGGCGGATTTGGTCTTCCAGACGTCCCGCTTCAGGGGCAGCCTGTTGAGATGGTAGTAGAACAGGCGCTTGGTCCTGTTGAAGGACTTCTTGTTCTTGGCTTTCAGGTCGTAGATGTAAAGGACGAACATAAGGCAACCAACTCCATAGCCAGCGCTTTGGTGAAACGCAAGGCGTAATCCGAAGGAAAAGCTATGTCGCTTTCCCTTCGTTCTATGTATCTATAGTTACATATCTTCATAAACATACAACACTCAGTTATTAGTGGAACTGCACCCCTCCCCCTCCCTATGGGTGTGCCGAGGTAAGGCCGGGTTAAAAGGCGCTATCGGTGGCGCTAATATTCAACTATCTTTCCATAACGCGCCTTATCCGAACTCGCGTTCACTTCTTCAGCTGGTCCCAGTACTTCGCATACAAAATCAGCTTCCCCATGGCCTTCACCGCGGCGTTCGGGGAATTGTAGCTCGGGACTCCCTTGCTTTCCAGCATTTTCCTATACGCTTCCGTGTACGTCCCGCCGATGGATATCGTTGCAATCGGCTTGCGCCTCGCATCCGAAGCCTTGGTCAGGACATGCACAATGCGCTCGTCTATGGGGGGCGTCTGGGTGAGGACTATAATCAGGAGCGCATCGATGCCCGGGTCGGCCATCATGGCATCTATCGCCTTTCCATATGCCTCCACGCCCGCGTCCGCGACGAGGTCGAGCGGGTTTGCGACATTGCCGTATGAGGGCAGTATTTTTGCGATGACCGCTTTTGTTTCCTCGCTGAACGCAGCAAGCGCCAGCCCCTCGTTCTCTATGCAGTCGGCAGTCAGCACGCCGACCCCGCCGCCGTTCGTTATCACCGCCACCCTGTTCCCCTTCGGCTTGGGCTGGTGGAAAATCTTGACGAAATCGAACACTTCCGTTATGCCCTCGGCTTCGGTCACCTTGGCCTGCTTGAACGCGGCCTGGTATGCGAGGTAGCTTCCGGCGATGTTGCCCGTGTGCGAGCGCGCCGCCGCCTGCCCGCCGGCCCCGCGGCCGGCCTTCAGGGCGATTATCGGCTTCACCTTGTTCACTTTCTTCATCGCCTCAAGGAGCTTCCTGCCGTCCTTGGCGCCCTCTATGTAGAGGATGATGATTTCGGTCTCCTTGTCGTTCATGAGGTACTCGAGGTAATCCGCCTCGTCCAAAACAGTGCTGTTGCCGTATGATATGAACTTCGAGACGCCAAGGCCGTAGTACGCCGCGAGGTCGAGCACGGTCGAGCCGACCGCGCCGCTCTGGGTGATGAACGCTATCCCGCCCGCCTTCGGGCGCTCGAGCTTGTACATCGGGAGGAATATGCTGTCCACCTTGGTGTAGGGGTTGAAGACGCCGAGGCAGTTGGGGCCTATCACGGGCATCTCGCTCTCCTCCGCAATCTTCTTTATCCTCTCCGCGAGGTCGAACCTCTTGACCTCCTCGAAGCCGCCGCTGAGGATGATGACTCCCCCCGCCTTCTTCCTCGCGCAGTCCTCGACGATGTCCGGGACCGATTCCGCTGGCGTCGCGATGATGACGCAGTCCACCTTTCCGGGGATTTCGCTGACCTTCGGGTAGCACTTGAGCCCGACCAGCTCGGCGTATTTCGGATTCACCGGGTAGATTTTTCCCGGGAATTTCGTATCGAGGAAATTCCGGAGAAGCACGTTGCCTATCTTGTTCGGCGTTTCGGACGCGCCGACAATCGCCACTGAGTGCGGGCTGAACACCGGTTTCAGGTTCTGGACAATTTTTCTCATAATCATTACCTGCTGAATCTCGCGTCGACTATGTCGCAGCCCTTCTCGTCGAAGACGACCGGGTTGAGGTCCATCTCCTTCAGGTCCTCCTCCTGCATGAAGGCGCACACCCTGAGCACCAATTGCTCGAGCGATTTCTTGTTGATGGGCTTCTTTCCCCGCGCGCCCTCGAGAAGCGGGTGCACCTTCAGCTCCGAGACCATCTCGTCGACGTCCGCGACGGTCAGCGGGCATATCCTCGCGCTTATGTCGCGGAATATCTCGACGTATATCCCGCCGAGGCCCAGGACGACCATGTGGCCGAACTGCGGGTCCTTCTTCCCGCCGATAATCAGCTCCACGCCTTTCCTGGCCATCGCCTGGACGAGCACGCCCTCGACCTTCTTGCCCTTGGCGCTCTGCACGATTTCCCTGAACGTGAGCCGGAGGACGTCCTCGTTCTTGATGTTGACCTTGACGCCGCCGACATCGGTCTTGTGCTCGATTTCAGGCGAGACAATCTTGAGGGCGACCGGGTATCCTATCGCCTTTGCGGCCTTCACCGCCTCCCCCTCGTCCTTGGCGAGCCTGTATGGGAGCAGCCTGAACCCGTGCTTTTCAAGAAGCACGAAGTCGTCTATCAGCGTCATGGGTAGCGTATTCCGTTCACATTTATTAAGTTGACCGGAGGCAATCCGGCGGCAGGGAATACGCGCGCGCGAACTCCCCCATCTCCCTTTCGTATTTCCGCACCTTCTCGAGGTTCGGCCTCAAAATCATCTCCTTGAATTCATGGTCCTCCCGGACGACGCCCTTGGCGTATTCCCTTGCGCCGCAGATGCTGGAGACGCCGTGCTGGCCGTCGGGATGCTTCAGCCGGCTTATCATCGCTTCCGCGCGCGCGGGGCCGATATCGTAGGTCCCGGTAATGAAGCACCTCAGCGAGACCGGGTCCAGCTCGGTTTCCGCCGCGGTGATGGCGTAGGCGACGGCGTGGTCGAGGGATGAAATATGGCCGTTAAGCCGGTAATGCCTGGGCATCACAGCGGAAAGGAAGTCCGCGACCTTGATTATCCTCGCATGGGGCGGCAAATCCCTTCCGCAAATCAGCGACGGGTAGCTTGGCACGCCGCTGTCCAAGCCGTTGTACATCACGTGGTGGAGGCCGACCATGTCCAGCATCATGCGTATGTGCGGCCCGCCGCCGAAAAGCCTGACGAACCTCGTCCCGATGGCGACGTGCTCCTCGCGCATTATCCTGCGTTCGGCCGGGCAGAGCGGCGCGTCCTTGAATGCGGTGAAGAGCCCGAAATCGACGCCGAGCTCCTTGACCAGTATGGCAATCGGTATGAACGTCTTTCCCACGTCATGGACCAGCCCGCCGTCGAAAGCGAGTTCCGGGTCCAGGCCGCTCATGCCCGCGGGCCCCTGCCCCTGCGACTCCCTGGCCATCACATAGGAGAACCTGGCGACCTCTATGGAGTGGGCCTTGGTGTAGTTCCACATCTTCTTGGCGCCCGTCCCCCCGTCGAACCTTTTCAGCGCAGAGCGGACGAGCTCGTCCACCCCGTGCCCGGCATGCTCCCTCTCGGCGATGAAGTCCCTGGAAACGAATGCGCGCGTGAGCCCTTCCAGCGCCGGCTCGTAGCGGGCCGCGCTCCGGAAAGCCAGGGCCTGTAGCGGCCCTACCTTCTTATGAGTCGAATAATCGGGTGCCTTCATGACCACACCATTTTTTTTGCGAACGTGTTTTTTTGTGTAAATGCCATGCAAGTTTTTATATTACAATCTGGAAATGATGGCATGAAGATTTACACGAAATTCGGCGACAAGGGGAACACCTCGCTGATTGGGGGGGCGGTCGTGCCGAAAAACAGCCCCAGGGTCCAGGCTTACGGCTCCGTGGACGAGCTGAACGCCGCGCTCGGCCTCATCATCGCATTCTCGGACTCGGCCCCGCTCCGCGAATCGCTGTCCAGCATCCAGAAGGACCTGTTCATGATAGGCGCGGAGCTTGCGACCAAAGGGACCAAGGCGCGCCCGATTCCGAGTTCCCGCACCGCGGATTTGGAGGCCGAGATAGACGCCATCTGGGCAGACCTGCCTCCGCTCAAGCACTTCATCATCCCCGGAGGGAGCAAGACCGCCGCCCTGTTGCACCTTGCGCGCACGGTCTGCAGGCGCTCGGAAAGGGACGTGATAGCCCTCTCGCAGAAGGAGCCGGTGAACCCGGACATCATCACCTACATGAACCGCGTCGGGGACCTGCTCTTCGCGCATGCCCGGTACGTAAATTACAAGAAGAAGGTGCCGGACCGCATCTGGAAAGGCAGGTAATCGGGCGCTGGCTGGCGCGCTGGGGATGGGGGGCCGCGAATGGCCCGCAACCTTAAATCGCCCCGAGAATATCCTTATTCAATCCCCGAAACCCGCGCAGCCACGCGCGCCTCTCCTCTTTCAGTTCGGCGGTCAATTCGCGGTACTCCTCCTCGCTGTAGAACGACCTCGGGTCGAAGTGCTTCATGTCCACGTCGTTGACCTCGGCCGCCACCTGGTATCCCCAGTCCGGGTCTGTTTTCCATTTTATCGAGCCCCTTGCGGCATCGGCCAGCAGCCTCGCGGAATCATAAACGGTTATCTTGACGCCTTCATCTGAACCGGGGTGCGCCCCGAACCTGCCCGTGTCGAGAAGGAAGCATTCGATATGCGGGTTCTTCCTCAGGATTTCAAGGAACCGGTTCCCCTCTTCCTCCAGCGGGCCTATGATGAACGGGTTCGTCCCGACGACGCGCAAAGGCTTCCCCGCCTTGGCCGGGTCGCCTGCCGAGGATTCCACGGACTCCCCGAGCATGAAGAACGCCGCGGCCTGCTCCGGCGTGAGCTTCGCTATCGGCGGGCACGATGGTCTTCCTCCTTGTGATGAACACTACCATGTCCACCCTCCTGAGGTCTATGGAATCGTCCGTGAAGTCGAGCTCGCTCCGTATTACGACGCCCCGGCCGTTGGATGTGATGCTGGAGTCGAAGAAGTCGATTTTTCCGCTGTCATCGACCTTGACGTTCTCCAGTATCGCGTTTTCCGAAATGGCCCCCGTATACAGCAGCGGCTGGGAATCCGGCTCGAGCCCGTCGGTCTTGATGTAGAAATTGTCCTCGGTGCCGGCCGCCGAGCCGTCCCTGTTCAGCAGGACGACATCATCCTGCCTTATGCGGACGAGCTCGCCTGCCTTGCCGTCGAGCCAGTGGTGGTGGCAGGTCAGCGTGGTCTTTCCGGTCGCGCTCAGGCCGAATAGCAGCATGCCCTTCTCCACGAGCCTCCCGCTTGAGGAGTCCCGCACGCGGAGCACCTTCGAGCCTGCGTGCAGGCCGAGCCCCCCGCGCCCCTTCTTGTGCGCATACATCATCATGCGGAGGCCCGCCTTCTTCACCTCGCCGCAGTAATCCGAGCCGAGGATGAGCGTCGTGAACGTTTCCGGGTCAACGAGGATTTTCCTCTCCGGCCATTCCGGGACATCGATGATTGTGAAATCCGCATCCGCCTTGGGCCTGCCGCCTTTTTCGCCCCCCTTGCGCCCCCCCGGCGGCTCGAAAAGCATCCTTCCCCACATGTACGCGAGCCGGGCATGCTTTTTCGTGACGAAAAGCCTGATTCTCGTCCGGTAGCCCGGCCTCCGGCACATGATCCTGTCGATGGAAACGAGTTCCCTGCCTTTCAGGAACGCAGCGACACCGGCGAGGGTTTCCCGGTGCTCCAATGATGGCTCGAAGACGATTTCCGTGAATTTCGCGCTCCTCGAGCGGACCGCGCTGATGTAGCTCGCGCTTCCGTATTCCGTCGTCCGCTCGTCAGGGCGGGCCATCTCCCTCAGGTCCGCCATCGAGGGGCTCCATTCAACCCTGCCCGACGCAACCGTGAGGGCCGTTTCCCGGAAGATTCCCGCCATGCACCGCTATCTCCTCAACTTTTATTAAATCCGCGCGGCATATATCCCCACTATGAGGGGGTTGCTTCGCAGGATAGGCTCGTTGAAAGGGGGCGAGGCGGGTTTCCGGGTGGCGATGCGCATGGCCGAATTCAAGGCCAGGGGCATGCAGCAATCCGGCGAACTGTTCAAGGAACTGTGCTTCTGCCTGCTGACCGCCAACTATTCGGCCGAAGGCGGGATGCGGGTGCAGGAGGCCATAGGGGACGGGTTCCTCAGCCTTCCTGAGAAGGCGCTCGCGAAGAAGCTGAAAAGCCTGGGCTACCGCTTTCCCAATGCGCGGGCGAAATACATCTGCCGGGCGCGGATGCATCGCCACATGCTCAGGTCGGTCCTGGCCGCGTTCCCGCCGGAGGCCGCCCGCGAGTGGCTCGCCGACAACATCACCGGGCTCGGGTACAAGGAGTCCAGCCATTTCTTGAGGAATGTCGGCATCGACAAAGTCGCGATAATCGACTTCCACATAATCGACCTGCTCTCGAGGCACAAGCTCATCAAGAGGCCGAAGTCGAAATCGCTGGGCCGGGGGAGGTATCTCGAAATCGAGCGCACGCTCGGCGAAATCGCATCCCGCTCGAAAATCACCCAAGGGGAGCTGGACCTCTACCTCTGGTACATGGAAACCGGGAAAATCCTCAAATAGCTATTTCTGCGCAAGCATCAGCAGCCCTGCCGACACCGCAACGGCAGCCGCCGCCCCGAACGCGGCAGTTGCCCCGAACGCCGCCCAGATGATGCCGAAAAGCGCGTTCGCCGGCAGATAGGCTGCGCCGACCGCGCTGCTGTACGCGCCAAGCGCCATCCCCCGCGTCCTGTCGCTCGTTATGTCGGAGATGTACGCCTTGTTCACGGATTCGTCCGCGGCCACGAACACGCCGTAAAGCGCGAAGAGCGCCACCACCTGCCAGAGCTCGGTGGCGATTATGAAACCCACGCAAATCAGGGCGTAGAGCACGAATGCGAACGCAATCACGGGTTTCCTCCCCACCCGGTCGGACAGCCCGCCTATCGGCATGGATGTGAGGAAATAAACGCCGTTGAAAGTGAGATATGCCACAAGCGCGTCCTGCACCCCGAGGCCGATGTCCCCGGCCCGGACAATCAGGAGCGCGTAGCTGAAGTATGCCAGCGAGAACAGGCACGAGATCCCCAGGAATCTCTTATATTTCGAATCGAGCATCCGGAGCGACTCCCAGAACCGGGTTTCTTTTCGATGGATTTCGCGGCTCCTTTCGGCTCCCTCACAAAAAGCGCAATCGCCAATACCGCAAGGAACGCCGGCACCAGCGCAATCATGAACAGCATCCTGAACGCGGGCTCGTTCTCGCCGTATAATGTGAAGACGCCGAACGCGACCACCGGGCCGACGAGCGCCCCCAGCGTATCCATCGCGCGGTGGAGGCCGAATGCCTTCCCCCGGTTCTTTTCAGTAGTGGACGAGGCGATTATAGCGTCGCGCGGGGAAGTCCGGAGGCTCTTGCCTATCCTCTCGGAGCCGCGGATGATTAGTATGTGCTGCCATGCGCTCGCGAAAACCAGCCCGATCTTGAGCAGGGACGAGAGCCCGTATCCGGCGATAACGAAGTCCTTCCTCCTTCCGGAGCGGTCCGACCAATAGCCGAAAAAAATGTCCATGAGGCTCGCGATGCTGTCCGCCACGCCCTCGATGAGGCCCACTATCTCCTTTCCGGCCCCGAGGATACTCGTAAGGAACAGCGGGATTATCGGAAAGACCATCTCGCTCGAGACGTCGGTCAGGAAGCTGACGACGCCGAGAACGAACACATTCTTTGATATCCCCTCGAAAACCTTCATGGGCGGCTTCTCCCCATCGCATGGGCGAGCAGTTTTTTCACGACCGGGATGTCCGCGGACGCCCAATCGAGCACGTCAAGCTCGCCGATGTCCGCCCACCTGAAATCCTTGCACTCGATTGCCTTCGGCTCGCCTCCGGCCCAATCCGCAAGGAACGCCCTCATCATTATCCGCATGCCCTTGCTTGCGGCGGTGCTTTTGCAGAACTCTTCCTTCACGTCAATCCTCACGCCGAGCTCCTCCATGATTTCGCGCCGGAGCGCGGCCTCGGGCGTTTCGCCGGGCTCTATCTTTCCGCCAGGGAACTCCCATTTCCCCGCTTCCCTCTTGCAGTCGTCCCTGCGCTGGGCGAGCAGGAACTTCTTGCCCTTGCGGATAATCCCGGCTACGACCGCCACGGTTTCCATGCCGCCCTCATCCCTCCTTTGCAGCCTTGGGAGCGCGCTTCGACGCCTTCCTTCCGCCGCGTCCGGCTGGGCGGCCTTCTCCTTCCGGAATTCCATATACGAATATACGAAGCCGAACACCGCCGCGCCAATCAGCACCGCCACCGAGGCTATGAGTGCGGCTGGAACCACCGCGCCGATGAATGCGACCACTCCGGCGGCCTGGAAGATGTTGCCCGTTACGCTGTGCGTGCGTTCCCAGACGCCTTCGCTGGAGAGCGTCCAGGGGGTCCTTATGCCCACGAACCAGTTCTGCTTCGCCTTCTTGAGGAGCACGCCCGTGTAGAAGATTATTATGCCGAGGGCCGGGGCGAGGAACCGCGCCAGCTCGAATTGGACGCCGAGGTTGTATATGAGCGTAAGCGCGTACACGTAATAGAGGAAAATGACAATCAAAGCGGCGAACGTGTCGTACTCCCTCATGAAGGACGGATAATTCCGCTTCAGCGGGTCAAGTTCGGGCAGGACGGCGAATATCCCGAAAATGGCGAGCGTCAGGAGCGGCATGAGGAACACGCCGATGTCGCGTGATGAGAACCCGTCCGCGTCCCCGCTCATTCCCCAGTGCGTCGCCATCCGGTCAGGCATGTTCGGATAGGCGTACGCCGCCGTGAGAAACGCAAGTATGACGAAACCTAATGCAAAACACCTTATGGCACTCATCACCGCATCACCGTTCCGCCAACCCCTTTCCAGCCTACCTTGATAAACGATTCGCCCCGGGCGGGTGCCGGTCCGGGCGCATCATTGGGAATTATAAATCCGGTTTTGCATGATTGGATTCATCATCTGGAAAATCCAATGGTGAATCGTATGGCATGTTTTGCGGCTCCCGCGGCACTCGGGATTGTCACGTTCGTTTTCAGGAAACGCATCCCGGAAAAATGGCATGTCGGATGGCTCAACACGCTCATCCTCGGCTCTACGGTCGTCCTCGGCATCGACCATGTCGCGAGCGGCGAGCTGGTGCCCTACCCGCCGTTCCTTACCGCGATGATGAACCCGGCGGACACGGCCGTCATGCTGGGGGAAATCGTATCGGTCGGGATTCCCATGGCAATCGCGCTGGTGGCAGTGTGGATGGCGATGGTAATCGTTTATGAAAGGCTGCCCTCGGCAGCAGCGCCCCCGGCGTGCTCGATGGCGAAGATTCGGCGGGAAAGCGAGCCCTGAACCCCGCCCTCCGGCTTTCTCCTAAAGCTATAAATACCCGGATTTGCCTGAAAGGAGCGATGGCAGTCATCGAAACCTCGAAATTGACCAAGCACTTCGGCAAAATCCATGCCGTCGACAACCTCAGCCTCAAGATAGAGGAAGGCGAGGTATTCGGGCTGCTCGGCCCGAACGGGGCCGGCAAGACGACGACAATCAAGATGCTCTCCACGCTCCTTCAGCCGAGCTCGGGGCGCGCGACCGTGAACGGATTCGACATAACCAAGTCGCCGTCAAAGGTGCGGGAGAGCATAGGAATCGTTTTCCAGGAGCCCAGCAGCGACGAATTGCTCAGCGGCTACGAGAACCTCAAGCTTCATTCCATGATTTACGGCCTACAGGGCGGCACGGTTGAGAAGAGAATCGACGACGCCCTGGCGCTGGTCGAGCTCTCGGACCGCAGGAACGACCTCGTGAAGACCTATTCCGGCGGGATGCGCAGGCGCCTGGAAATCGCGCGCGGCCTCCTCCACGAACCGAAGGTCCTTTTCCTCGACGAGCCCACGCTCGGGCTGGACCCGCGCGGGCGGGAGACTATGTGGGGGTATGTAAAGCGGCTCGTCACCGAATTGAACATGACAATCCTGCTCACCACGCACTACATGGAAGAGGCGGACGAGCTGGCCGACCGGATTTGCATCATAGACCATGGCAAGGCCGTGGACGTGGACAGCCCGGACGCGCTCAAGGCCAGGGTCGGAGGGGACCTCGTCACCATCACATCGTCGCCGCTTCCTGACGAGAAATTGCTTGGGAAGCTGAAATTCGTCAAGGGCGTGGAGAAGAAGGACGGCAAGCTCCTGATTACGGTGAACGACGCGGCCGCCAACCTCCAGGAACTCCTCGCGAAAATAGGGAAGGTCGAGTGCGTGGAAGTCCGCAGCCCGACCCTCAACGACGTATTCATAAAATTCACCGGCCGCGAGCTGGAGCAGGCCGAAGGCGGATGGTTCGACAAGATTGTCCAGCAGAGCGTGAACAAGCAATGACAGACGACACGCGGATGGCGCATCCGAGCGCGCTAAAGGGGGCGTACGCCGTATGGTGGAGGGAGACGATAGTCTTCTTCCGGGAGCCCCCCAGGATCATATCCGCGATTGTGAGCCCGATAATCTGGCTGGTCATCTTCGGGGCCGGGATTGGCGGGAGCGTGAGCATCGGGAACGAAAGCTACCAGCAGTTCATTTTCGGCGGCGTGCTCGTCCAGACTTTCCTGTTCTCGTCCCTGTTCTACGGCGCGTACCTGGTATGGGACCGGAAAATAGACGTGCTGAAAGCAGTCCTTGTTTCGCCGCTAAGCCGCTCGTCCATTTTCCTGGGGAAAGTGCTGGGCGGAGTCACAATCGCCGTCATAGAATCCGTCGTCGTCCTCGTGGTCGGCCACCTGATTGGCATGCAATACCCGCCGGAAGCCCTTCTTACGGTCATCGGGCTGGTCGCCCTTGCATCCGCCGGGCTTACCGCTCTCGGGCTCATCGTAGGGAGCTACATGGAGTCGCCCGAAGGCTTCCAGCTGCTCGGCAGCCTCGTCCTTTTCCCGATGTTCTTCCTTTCCGGCGCGCTGTTCCCGATAAGCAACCTGACGGGCCCCCTTGGCATCATCGCGTCCATCAATCCCGTCACGTATATCGTGGATTTGCTCCGCGGCGCACTCGGAGGCGCCCAGTATCTGGACCCGAACCTGGACATGGCCGCGTTCATCGTGTTCATAATCGTGGCGAACATCGCGGGCGTGCTGGCCTTCGAGCGCATGAAGTCCTAAGAGGGGGCGGAACGGGAAGAGCATTGGCGGGGCAGGCACTTTCCGCCCAAGAGGAAGATATATATTCTTATGTTAGTTATATATAACATGTTAGATAAAACTAACATGTGATGCCATGATGTCCAAACGCCTGAACCTGTTCGTAAGGGTATTCGTCTTGGCCCTGCTGATGGCCGGGTTTTCGCTGTTTTTCGCCATGCCTGGCGATTCCATCTGGCTGGTGGCCTCGGCCGCCATCGCCATGGCAGTCGCCTTGGTCGCAATCGTCGCGGCGTCCGAAAAGGTGGCCTCGATGAAAACCGGGCTTCCTCTGGAGGATGAATTATCCCGGAAGGCCACCTGGAAAGCTGGCTACTACGCATTCCTCACCGGCCTGTGGCTCGCCATCGGCATAATGGCCGCCGACTTTTTCATGGTGGAAGCCTTTAATCTTCAGGAGCTGGAGTTCAGGTATGCATTCGAGGCGATGATTGTCGTGCCTTCGCTCACGTTCATCATCCTTGCGATGTGGTTCAAGAAAAAAGGCAACGTAGATTAGGTGTTCGGCTTGAGGACAAGAATCAGGGAGCTGAGGGAGAAGTTCGGCCTTACGCAGGAAGGGCTTGCAAAAAAGGTCGGCGTGCGCAGGGAAACGATAGTCCTGATAGAAAAAGGCGGCTATAACTGCTCCATACTCCTCGCCCACGCGCTGGCGAAAGAGCTGAAGACGACAATCGACAAGCTGTTCATCTGGGAGGAGTGATTCCAAGCGCACGGGACGATTATTCTATTGTAAGATCGCACGATTGCGGGAGAATGCGAGTGTTTGCGCTCATTTCGCATTTAATTTAAGATTCGGAAGGGCCTTTCATAAGGCCCTCCACCTGCGGCGCAGGGAGCCCCCCTGCACGTTTTGACGACTGGGCAACCAGCCTATACTCAGCCGTATCTATCCGGCGCTCCACTTTGCCGTCTTCGGCCAGCATCCGCAACCGTACATATGCATTTGCGACAAAAAGAGCCGCTGGTCGTTTCTCGCTTTCCTTGGCTATTACAACCTCTTTGACGATATCTCCAACTCGTTTCCAGTCCGTACTCATATGGGCAACCACGTCCTTTTCGGTCACCCTGTATCTGTCAAAACATGAATTTCGGAACATCTGCCTTATCATGCCCATAATTTATCATTTGTCTCATTGTTATTATAAATGTTTGTTTTAGTGGTCATTAATGTTGTCAGACCGCACGTTGGCATGATAATGCGAAGGCCTGCGCGCATCGACCGGGCATTCGAGCCCACCGCATTCCCATTTAGGCAATCCTCGGTTCCTGATTTTCCAACGCCGATAGCATCTGCTCCATCATGTCCATCTCGATTTCGACGCAAAAGCGATATGCATGGCAATGCCGCCTTCTGGCCCACTTCGGGTCCTGTTTCACGGCTTTGACCTTGAAGCCCTCGATTAGCGGCCTTGAATCCCCGCTATAAGGTCGTAAAACATCCAGATTCCCCTCGCCATCAATGGCCCGGAGGTGTGTCGGCCCCAACACGAAGTCCTCGGTTTCTTCTACCAAGTCCTTCCGGACCGCCAGCCTGGCCGAATTCAAGAGCATCGGCCACGTGATGGAAACGGCATATTGTTCGGCGCTGTTGAACATCATTTTAGCCTGCCATCCCGGCATCCTGGCCTCATCCATCGTGGACGCTATCTCGTTCCCGACTAAAGCCACCCTGGATTTCCATCCTTCCTTTTCCGAGCCCAAGCAGTCAGGACGGGTTCCGGGAAACTGGACGTGGAACAGGAAAAGAGCCAGCACCGGAGCATGTCCGATGTCAGGTTCCGATGCGAGCCATTTGACGAAATCATCGCTGCGGCCATGCAATCCGCCGCCCTCCAGGGAATCATGCAGATGCCGAATCGAATAAGAAACCGACTTCCGAAGCGACGCGTCAAGAAGCACGGCCGAGACGCCGGGCTTGAGGAATCCCAGGCTTCCCCTGAAAAAAGGTATGAGCTTATGCTCATTCACTGGGGGATTTTTGCACAGCTCTTCTAACGAGCAATCCGGCAATACCGTCCCCCTTGCATAGACGCGGGTATCGTGCGCCGACAGCTTCCCCACGCATTTTTCGAGCCTAATCCTCGATTGATGGACGTGCTGGAGATACCGCTGCATGCTTTCCATATTGCCGGAAACAATTGATAAATGTTTCTATCAGTGTTATTTTATGTAGTCAGACCGCACGTCAATCTTCATCGCGGTTGTCCGTGGCCGGGATTGCTCCCTGGCACCATTCTGCGCGGACGCGCAGGACGGGCGCAAGCTTAGGGACACAGCTCAGTGATCACCGTAGTCATCATCCAGAATGTTTATCGCAACAATGATATTTAACCTCATATGGGATAGGATTTGCTGATACCCATGCTTGACTGGAGCATACTGCTGGCGGCCGCATCCGGCCTCATACTGTTCCTCTACGGCATGGAGCAGTTCAGCAGGGAAATACAGAAGGTGGCTGGTGAGAACTTCCGCGCGTTCCTCAAGAAGGCCACGAAAAGCACGCCCCGCGCCGTCCTCCTCGGGTGCGTCGTCACCGCGTTCACCCAGTCCAGCACCGCCGTGACCGTGATAGCCCTCGGCCTGGTCGACTCGGGCCTGATGTCCTTCGTGCAGAGCCTTGGCGTCATCCTCGGCGCTGGAATCGGCACCACAATCACCGCGCAACTGGTCGCGATAAAATTCACGGCCCTCGGCCCGGTCTTCATACCGCTCGGCTTCCTGCTCGGCATTTTCGGGGGTCGCTTCGCGTTCCTCGGCAAGCCCCTGTTCTTCTTCGGGCTGGTCTTCTTCGGGATAAGCATGGTATCCGACGCCGCCGCCCCTCTCCGGGACGATTTGGGCGTGATGTCCTACCTTGCGAACCTCGACAGCATCCCGCTCGCCATCCTTCTCGGGTTCATCCTGACGAACCTGTTCCAGTCGAGCTCGGTCTTCACCGGCTTGGTCGTCGTCCTTTGCAGGAAACGGGGTCCTGGGGATAGGGCAGGCGATACCGCTCATCCTCGGCTCAAACATCGGCACCCTCACCCCGCTTTTCGCATCATTCAACATGGGCCTCTTCGCAAGGCGGGCAGCGGCCGCGCAACTGCTCTTCAACATAGGGGGCGTGCTGATAATCCTGCCGTTCCTCCACCCGTTCACGGCGATGATAATGGATTTCGGCGGAACAAACGCCCAGCAGGCGGCCAACGCCCACACGCTCTTCAACGTCATAACGACATGCGCCTTCCTGCTCGTCCTCCGCCCCTTCACGCGGCTGGTGGAGCGCCTTGTCCCCGGCAGGGAGGAGGAAATCCTGTTCCAGACCGAATCGCTCGACGAAATGCTTCCGGACGAGAACGAGGCGGCGTTCTCGCGAATAGAAGGGGAGCTTAGGAACCTGCTTTCGAAGACCGAAGCCGCGCTCGACGAATCCGCGGCCCTGTTCCCGTCCATGGGCAAGGGAGCATTCCAGCGCCTGCTGAAGCGCGAAGCCCTGAACGATTACCTGGACGACCGCATAGAAAAGGCGATAATCGAGCTCTCGAAGAGGAAGCTCAGCCAGAAGGAGGCGTCGCGCACAGTGCTCATCGTCCGCATGTCGAACGCGCTTGAGCAGCTCGCCGACCTCGCCGCCGCTACGGGCTACATCGCGAACTCGGCCGCATCGCGCGGGATTCCGGTGTCCGGCGAGGCGCTTGCGGAAATCGGCGACATGCACATGCGCCTGAAGGAGGACATATCGCTCCTCAAGACGGACTTCCCGTCGATATCCCAATCGACCGTCGCTTCGATGAGGCAGAATGAAATCCACATGCGGGAGCGCATAAATGCTGCGTACGCGAACCACCTGAAGCGCCTTTATGCGGGGAAGGCGTATGCCGGAAGCTCGTTCGTGAAGGCGATGTCCCGCCTGGAAACCGCCCATGGCAAGCTCAGGGAGGTACGCAAGCTCTGCGAGCTTTACCCGGCTTCCTGAAGGTTCCCGCGGGCAATCAGTCAAGGACGACGCCTTCCAGGCCCGCTTCCCGCCCCCCTCGCCCGACCGCCGTTTTTTTATTGCCAGCGTGGCAAACACAATCCGATGCTCAAAGTCCTCAACCGCGCCTTCATAGCCCTCCTGATGCTTGCCGCCTTCATCGGCATCCTGTTCAGCATGGCGACCCTCTTCCTGCCCGGGCTTTTTCCGGACGACACGGCCGATACCGAAAACCTTGGCATGCCGCACCTTGGCGGGCTGTCGGTTCCCCCGCAGGACGCGCAGGTGATGCCGAACGACTCGCCGTTCCTCCTCAACGTGACGGTCGATACGCCGCCGCTCCGCGACACCGACCTGCTCTTCATCGACGTCTACCTTGACGGCAAGATGCTGGGCTCGGCCGACTGCTTCGAAGGCTTCGAGGAGCCGGAGGATGCAATTGGGGCGAGCTCCCTGAACTGCACCGTGCCGCTCCCGTACGACTACCTGCCCGGGGCGGACTACAAGCTGTTCGCAATCCTGACGCGCGACGAGACCGAATACGCCGCAGGGCCGGTTCTCGTCGGGGCGGACTGGAAATCCTACGAAACGGGCTTCATGGGCTTCTCCTTCGCCATGGGGATTGTCGTCGTGCTTTCGTACATGCTCGTTCTCCTTCCGGTGTCGCTCCTGGTCCTCGGCACCGCCCTGAAGACGAGCCACAAGACGTCTGCGCCAGGCGAGTACTCGCTCGGCGCACTGCTCTCCCCATTCACATACGGGAAGACGCTGATGCAGAAATTCCACGCATTCCTGCTTTCGCCCTACTTCTGGGCGTTCGAGCTTCTCGGGATAGCGTTCATCCTCATCTATATGGCTGTCTCGGCGGAGATTTGGAAATCCGCCCCGGCCTTGATAGCCTTCACGTTCTCCGGCCTGATGGCGCTGATAGTCCCGCTCCTCTGGTGCGCCGTCTGGTGGTACGCCGACTACCGCGAGCGCGAGCCGCTCCGCATCCTCATGACGCTGTTCCTATTCGGCATGCTTTCTGCGCTGATGGCAATCGGCCTAAACACGGTCGCAGGCATCCTCCTTGCGGCGTTCGGGCTCGGCTTCCTGGGCTCCTTCATCGTCGCCCCGCTCGCCGAAGAGTCCTACAAGGGCTCCGGGCTGACGCTCCTTTCGGAGCACCACGAATTCGACTCGGTCGAAGACGGCATCCTGTTCGGGTTCGCCATCGGCATGGGCTTCTCGTTCATCGAGAACTGGATTTACCTCCTCGGGAACCCTATGGGTTCCGACATCCTCGGCTGGTTCGTGCTGTTCCTGATGCGCTCGATATTCTTCTCGGCCAACCACGGCTTCTACACCGCCATCACCGGCGCGGTGATAGGCTACGCCATCGAGCGGAAGTTCAGGGCCCCGGGCCTCGCCTTCCTGATAGGCGTCCCGGTGGCCGCATTGTTCCATGCGATGCACAACTCCGGCGAGATGCTCGCAGCCCTGCTCGGCGCGGGCGGCTACCTCATCTACTGCTGCTTCCTGATACCATTATTCGACTACGGCGGGTTCGTCATCCTCGTCCTGCTATTCATACGTTCGGTAATCCGGCGGAAAGACGCCAATCCGCCCCAGAGAGCGCCTTAAGCAGCACCCCCAGGCAGCGCCCCAAGCGACCTGGCCTTCCCGCTCCGTGGCGCAATCGGGTGCAGGAAACCCGCCGCAGATTAAAATCTGTTCCATGCAACCATTCCTGCGATGATAAAATCCGTCCGCCTTGTCTGCTGGCGCTCGCACGCCGACACGTTTTTCGAGTTCCGGGAGGGCACGAACCTGCTCGTCGGAATCATGGGCGCGGGCAAGTCCAGCGTCATGGAGGCGATATCGTTCTCGTTTTTCGGCACCTTCCCGGCCCTCGAAAGGAGGAAGCTCAAGTTGGAGAACATTATCCGCCTCAATGAGCAAAAGGCTCGCGTCGTCCTTGAATTCGTTTGGGAAGGCGCGTCATACCGCATCGAGCGGACAATCGAGCGCTCGAAGAAGGGCGTCAGCACGTCCGCGGAGATTTTCCGCAACAATGCGCTCATCGAGCACGGGCCGGTGGCGGTCGCATCCTTCATCGCATCCCTGACCGGCATGGACTACGGCCTTTTCACCCGCGCGGTCTACTCGGAGCAGAACAGCATCGACTATTTCCTCACCCTGGACCCGGGAGGGCGCAAGGAGGAGATGGACGCCCTGCTTGGCCTGGACAGGTTCGAGTCAGCCCGCGCGAACTCGATAACGGTAATCAACCGGACCAGGAGCAAGAGGCAGGCCCTCGAGGGGCAGTTCAGCAGGGAGAAGATGGGTGTGCTTGCGGAGGAAGAGAAAAAGCGCCTGGCGGAGAAGGAATCTGCCGAATCGCTCCTGAAAAAAACCTCCGAAGCACTCGAGAAACACTCGCGCGACTCCGCCGCCACTCTCGCGTCGTTCGAGCTCATGAGGAAGAACCGGGAGCAGCACGAGCGCCTTTCAAAGGATGCCATCCGCCTGCAGGCCCAGCTCGAGACGCTCTCGCGCGCCCTTGAAGGCAAAAGCGTGGATTCGGCGGGGGAGGCGGCAATCAACGCGCGAATGAAAGCCCTTCTCGAAGAGCGCGCCGTTCTTGCGGAAAGGCAGAAAACCGCTGATGCGAAGCATTCATCGTTGTCGAAGGAGAGCGGCTCGCTGGAGGCGCGCCTGAAGCAGGCATCGGATTCGAAAACCAGGCTTTCATCAGCGCTGGAAGAACGCAAAGCGCTCCTTGGCGGCGCCGGCGCGGATTCGCTTGATTCCCTCGTATCCCTGCAGAAGGAAGCCGAGCAGACTGCGCTCGCGCTGGATTCCGAGCGGAAATCCATCGAGCGGGAGATTGCGGAAATCAGCGAATCGCTCGCCCGCCTGCACCCTGGGCTCTCAACCTGCCCCCTCTGCGCCTCAAAACTGAACGACGAGGGCATCAGCCACGTGAAGGCCGAGAAAGAGCGCCTGCTGGGGGCGAGAAAGCCCCGCTTGGGCGAGTTATCGGCGCAAATCCCGAAGGCGAGGAAGCGGGGCGAGGAGCTGCTCGCACGCATCAGGAAGATTTCCCTGATTGACGAGCGGTCCGAGGCCCTCCGGAATGACGCCGCATCTGTGGACGAGCTTACTGGGAGGAAGAAGGCCCTCGAATCCGAGCTTGAGAAAGCGGCGCAGGAGCGAAAGGGGCTTCAGGCGCGGGCCGACCCCCTTTCCGCATCCATCGAAAAGCTCCGCATCGAGGCAAGCGAGTTCAAATCCCTGCTCGCCAAGAAGGCCGAGGCCGAAGGCGTCTCGCGGAGGCTCAAGGAAACGGCGGACGCCGTGGCCGGGCTGGATTTCGACGAAAAAACGTTCGAAGCGCTTCGTACAACAGCCGAGCGCTCGCGCATCGAAACGGAACGGGCCCAATCCGCGAGGAAAGAAGCGGAAATGCAGCTGAAAACCGCGCAAGAACTGCTCGGGCGCATCCGTTCCGAGCTGGAATCCCTCCGTTCGATGGAATCCGCGATATCCGCCCTCTCGCTCCTGGAAGAGCAGCTGTCGATTTACAAGAACGCCCTCCTTGAAGCCCAGGTTTCCATGCGCCACATCCTGACCGATGCCATCAACGCGGCCATGAACGAGGTCTGGCCGGTGTTCTATCCATACCGCAACTACCGCGCGCTCCGCCTCGGCGTTAGCGACAAGGACTACGTGTTCGAGCTGGACGACGGGGGCGGGGAATGGAAGGCGCTCGAGACGGTCGCGAGCGGCGGCGAGCGGGCATGCGCGGCGCTGGCCCTCCGTGTCGCATTGGCTATTGTCCTGACGCCGAAACTCGGCTGGCTGATCCTGGACGAGCCCACGCACAACCTGGACTCGGCCGCGGTCGGGCTCCTCTCATCTGCGCTCGAACTCAAAGTGCCGCAAATCGTCCGCCAGACGTTCGTCATCACGCACGACGAGGCGTTCATGGGCTCGGAATTCGCATCCAGCTACCGCCTGGTGAGGGACAAGGACAACAACGGGGAATCTAAGCTGGAAAGCGTATGAAAAGATTGGAAAACGGGGCCTGACGCCTGGCCGGTTCAGGAGTAGACTTCTTCCTCTATCCTGCCCACGACGTCGAGCGAGTCGGCCGCCTTCGTGCCGGTCTTGTCGTGGTACCATTCCCTGCAGCCCTCCTCGTTCTGGGCGGCGTAGAACGCTATAGAGCAGTACACGTCCTCCTTGCTTGCGAGGCCGATTGCGAACAGGTACTGCATGACGCTCTTGAACTCCTCTATGACGAACGCCCTCCGCCTCGATACGCGGAGCTTCCTCAGGTCGGTGAACCTCATGTCGTCGTGGCCGAGCAGGACGTTGTTCATGGTGAAGCGGCCTATGATGAGGTTCTTCGCATGGAGCTCGGCGATTTTCTCGGTTATCATCTCGACGAGCCTTCCCTTGCCCTTCTTGTCGAGCGTGTCGACGTCGGTATAATGGACGTTCGCCTTGGCTATCCTCTTGTCGAAAGCCCATGATTCATGGTCTACTTTCGAGATGACATAATCGTTCCCGATGACCGTCCTGAGGTATCCGACGATGTTCTCGACCGCGCCCTGTATCTTGCCGTATGCGTTGTAGAGCGCCTGGGCGATTTCCTTCACCGTCTTCCTCAGTATGTAAGTGGTGCTGTTGTGCTTGAAGCAGATGCTGTCCGCGCCATCCCTCGCCGCGACGCGGTAAAGGTCGAGCAGGTCTTCCTCTCCCTTGCGGAATTCGATTCTCTTGACGCGTATGCTTTCGGACTTGCTCTGCTTCCAGTCGTAGTCCTGGCTGACTGTCTCCCCGGACTCGGATTTCCTTGACGAGGTCGGGACTTCCTTCGCGAACTCTGGAAGCATGTAATCATCGTGCTTTCCGGCATCTATGCTGAGCTGCCGGTCCCCTTCTTCCTGGATGGCCGCAAACTCAGTTTTTTTCATGTTATTCCTCGGATGCTGGTTACCTACGATTATCTATTTTATGCCACCTACAGTATTTAAACCTGTGTCACAAGTTCCGAAACTCGTAACCCGCAACCCCTGGTCAGTCCGTCTCGATTCTCGGGGCCAGGTAGTACACTACCTTCGCGCCTTCTATGTCATATTCGAGCTTCAGCGGCCTGTCGGTCTCGAGGTTGATGCTGACAACGGACGAGGCGTTCGTTGCCTTCACCATATCTTCAAGATACTGGAGCGGGAACGTGGCTTTCGCCCCGCTCTGGACTGTGAGTTCTGGAAGCTCCGGGCTCCCCTTTTCGAATTCCGCCTTCACATCCCCGTTCTCGCCGCGGACGTCCACGACGAACTGGGTTTCGGCTGAGCGCGAGCCGCACATGCGAGCTGATGAGCTTCGCGTCTTTGAGCGTCTCCTTGAACGCGTCCGCCCTTATCCTGGCGGTGTTCTTGAACTCTATTTTCGGCTCCCGTTGCACGCGGTCGCCGGTCTCGATGAGCGGCACCTTGAACGTCCTCTTGTGCTTGTCGCCGAAGAACCTGATCACCAGGCGGCCTTCCTCGACCGAAAGCTCGGCCTTCTCGCCCTTCTTGCCTCGGGCGAGGACATTGGAAAGCTGGCCGATGTCGGTCCCGATTTTCATCTCCTCGGGGGCGTTGTATTCGATGAACGCCTCTTTCGGCATCGTGAACGAAATCATGGATATCTGAGACGGGTCCATGGCTTTGAGGTGGAGCCCGTCGGCCTTGACCTCGAACTGGCCTTCCTCTACAAGGCAGACAATCGAATCCACTGCTGATTTCAGGGCTGGAGCATCCTGTACGACTAGCCTCATGATTATAACCTCCCGATTATGCTTATGCCAATAAGACTAATAAGGATTGCGATATGCGCCCGCGGAATGCCTGCCATCCGCCCCTAATCCCCGGTCCTGCTCCGAGGCGGGTAATATACCCTTTCCTGGGAAAGCGGCGTCGTGCCAGCGCTTGCCTCGGGGATGACGTTTGGCAGGGCAAAATCGACATACACGCGCATCCCATCCAAATCGCGCGCTATGGTCCAGGCGTGCCCGGGGTCCAGCGCCACCCACACCTCGAATCCCCTGCGGGCAAGATACGCCGCCGTCAATGCGGTCCAGTTCTGGCACATGCCGCCATACCGCACGGTTTCAGTCGGAGTCAGGTTATTCGACCCGGTGAATCCGGAGTAATCCCTTTCAGGCCCCTCCCCCTCAGTAATCGGGGGAATGACAAAGTCGGTTTCTATACTATAATGGAGCCAGCGTTTCAGCCTGCTGATTTCCTGGCTTAACGTGCCCCTCGGGAAAATCCTCGCACGCCGAATAAGGCGTTCGATAGTGGGGTCCCCCATATTCCTCTCCGCGAATTCAGCATTGGGCCTCGCGTCATTTGAAGGGTCAATCGGTAGGGTTTCCCCCACGAGAACCCGATAATCGACATCCATCTCCTGCGTCCGGATTTCGCTCCCCCTCTGGTATGTGACCGCAATGGTCACGGGTTCCCGGTTTGGCGGCACGCGGACCGTGTTCGGGGCGGAAATCTCCAAGTCCACGTGGCGTTCCCCGTCAATCGCTTCCGCATCGGCATTATAGTTCCGCACGCGGACGCCCTCGTGGTTCCTGGCGTCCACCGATATCAAACGCCATGGGCCCCTGCCGGCCGAAAGGTCTAGTCCCAGATACCAGCCCCGCTCCTTTCCAAAAGCATTTTGCTCGGCCCGCATTTCCCGATGCGTCACAGTAGCGGATATCTCTCCCGCTTCCACCTGCCATGGACGCTTCGGCGCCACATACGTCCGGTAATTCCGTGCCGTGTATAACCCTTTGCTCTGGGCGACCATCTGAGCAACCTCTTTGTAGAGGTCTTCAGAAACCGGCTGTTCTTTAGTACTAGGACCCGCCATATCGGCACCCTGGCGATGAATAGGCAACTCGGTAGCTACTCTTGTCATCACGAATCAGTCTGGGACGGTCTCGTCATCGTTGCCATATGGTTAATGGCTTCGAAGCTTTATATCGCTTGGCTTTGGCGCAGGATTAGCGGTAGCTGCCGGAATCGTCGAGTTTGCCCTTCCAGGCGCTTGATGGCTGGGGTCCTGGCGGGGCGGCTCCGTGCCTCGGCATCTGGCTCCCGGAAATCAGGAAGAGCGCGAACGCGAAGGCGCAGAGGAACAGGCCGACTAGCACCTCGCCGCTCCCCTTGATTTTCAGGAAATCCGTGACGAACGCAGCCACCCCCAGCAGGGCGAACAGCACGCCTATGATGAAGATGAATTCCCCCGTCATCATCAGCGCCGCGGCCCTCACCATCGGGGGCATCTGGGCTCGCGCCTGTGGCGGCATCTGCGCCTGCATTTCCTCCTCGTCCTCTTCCATGGGAATCACTCGATTTTATGCTGCCTCGCCTTGATGCCGGCGTCCCGGAGAAGCCCCATCGGCGTCTCCGCAAGGGGGTAATCGACATTGTACACGACCTCCTTGATGCCGGCGTTGATTATCATCTTCGTGCAGAGCAGGCAAGGCGAGAAAGTAGTGTATATCGTGGAATCCTTTATGCTGATGCCATGGTAGGACGCCTGGACTATGGCGTTCTCCTCCCCGTGGCTGCAGACGCATTCCTCGAGGTTCTTCCCGGATTCCCCGAAGCTGTTGCACCTCGGGCAGCCGCCTTCGGAGCAGTTCCGCGTGCCGCGCGGCGTGCCGTTGTAGCCGGTGGATATGATGCGCTTGTCCTTTACGATGACCGCCGCTACCTTCCGCTTCACGCAATTGCTTCTCGAAGCGACGACTTTCGCTATGCCCATGAAATAGTCGTCCCAGCTCGGCCTGGACATCTTGAACTTATCGGAGACTGCGGCGAGGTTCTTGTCCACCAAGTCGTGGAGCTCGTTCAAATCCCCGTCGTTCTCGATTTTCTTGTCGGCGAGCGCGAACGTGCCCCTGAGGTTCTGCTTGGTCTTGTCGGCATTCGCCATCTCGAGCTTCTCGATTTCCAAAAACGCGTCGAACGTCCTCGGGTCCTCCTCGCGGTCGCGCGAGCGGATGCGCTCGAACCTGGCCTTCTCGTCCGCGGTCACATAGAACAGGAAGAATCGCCCGAGCTTCCGGAGTTCCTCGACCTCGGCCGGGTTCCTTATGGAATCTATGACGTAATTCTTGTCGTCCTGGACCTTCTGGGCGAGTTTCGCGCCGAGTATCCCCGGCCCGAACTTCTCCCGCAGCTCGTTCCCCTTCCTTATCAGGTTCTCGCGCGTGACCGCCTTGCCTTCGGCGCGCACCTCCTCCCTTATGATGTCCGAAAGCGAATAGTAGTAGAACCCCTTTTTCATCAGGTAATCCGCAATCGTGCTCTTGCCCGCGCAGTTCTCTCCCGTCAATCCGATAATCATGTTACCACCAGAAATCGCAGTCACATCTCTCTCCTTTTCAGATTAAATATGTTGCAGTCCGCCCATCGCCCTCTGGCCGCTGCGACAACCGGGCAAAGATTCCCTTTTAAACACTTTTTACCATTATATTGCCATGCTTGCCCGCCCCCCAGCCGGTTCCCCGCCGGGCTCGAAGAAGATAATCGTGGAAATAGGCCACGGGGCGCAGCCGATATGGCGGACGCTCAGGAAACTTCCGCTAGGCAACCAGTCCTACGTCGGGCTCGACATCAGCGCCCCTGTCTGGCCGAGCAAGGAGATGCCCCTCTACGACCTTGAGCGCGGGCGGCGGAAGATACTCGAGAGGGCGGGGGAAGGGCGCGATTGCAGGTTCATAGTGATAGACGACCTGGGAATCCTCCCGCTTCCGGACGCCATCGCATCCGAGGTGTACCTTTCGCTCGTGACCAGCGACCCGAGGATTTCCCCGGTTATCGTCGAGCGCATCGTCAACGAGGCCGCCAGGATAACCATGGCTGGGGGGCACGCGGTTTTCGACAACGGGGCGGTCTTCTCCCCGGATTACGGCGACGTCTTCGTGGATTTCTGCCGCTCGAAAATCATATTCAAGGCCGACCGGTTCGCGCACGACGGCCGCAGGGATGAGGACAATGCCATGACCCGCCTGCTGAACCAGGATTTCACGCCCATGCCCGCCGAATCCTATGCAATCTTCCTAGCCGAGCGCGGCTACCCGGCCCACTTTTCCCGGACCATGGAACCCGGAAAATCAATCACCATCCTCGAGCGCCGCGACTTGGCCCGGACCGGCTGCTCAGGGCTTCCTGATAGCCCGTGACATCGGCATCTTCCGCCATCCTGCGGCCGCGAAAAAGTGCAGTGTGGCTGCGGCGCACCCGAGAATGATAATCTTGACGAAATTCGGGATGATTGCGAGCGTTGTCCTATAGGCGAGGGAGATGTCGCAGAGCGGGACGAACCACGAGCTGAAGCCGAAGATGTGCCCGATTGCCAATGAATAGAATACTGCGAGCGAGATGAACGTTGAGAGCGGCGGGGCGAGTTTTTTATTGGCTGCGAGCACAATCCCGCTCCAGAGCGCAATCCACAGCACGCTCGCCACGACGGGCCCGATCCATCCCGTTTCAACGAACACGTATCGCGCAAGCGGGTTGCCCTCGCGCATGGGGTCGCCTATCGTCCCCCTCGCGGTTATTACTATGTCCAGCGTGCCGAAGAGCCACCCACAGGATTATCGGCATGGCGTACTGCCGCAGGCCGACTTCCTCGCGGCGATAAACGAGAACCCAGAAAACGATGGAGAATGCGATGGACGCCACGGTCAGCAATTGTATGGGCAGCGCCCCCGCGTCTCCCAGTACGTCGCTATAGTGGCACATGCGGGACACTTTTTCAGAAGTATTTCCTGAGCATCTTCCTGATTTCCTCGAAGACCTGCTTCTCGTCGCTGCTCAGCATCGACAGCTGGCCGTCCCAGATTTTTATCTCGTCGGATGTCATGTACGTGTAAAGGACGTCGCCCTCGCTGACGTTCTTCCCCATGATGATGCCGTCGCAGGATATCGCAAGCTCGTCCCCGGCTCCGGCTTCCTCGACTTTCTCCTTCTCCTTCTGGATTTCCCTGATTTCCCCGGCCACCTGGCCGTCGCGGCCCATGACGCGGTAACCCTTCTTGATGCGCCCGCCGAGCACGTTCACGCCGAATATCGCGGGCTTCGAGGCGCGGAAGACGTATCCTTCGAGGACCTTGATTTTTCCGGGCCAGACTAACCTCTCGAGCGCCTGCTTCTTCATGCGCTCCTTCTCGTCCTTCACCCATTGCTGGTAGGATTCTACGAGCCTGTAAATCACGTCGCTGTACAATACCGGGGTGCCGGAATCCCTGCTCTCCTCCCACGCCTCGTCAAGCACCTTGACGTTGAACCCAAGCACAATCGAGAGGAACGGGCTCTCCGCCTTCTTCACGGCCGCGGACATGACGTCCTTCCTCGTGACGTTCCCGACGGCCGCGTCCTTGACCGGTATCTCCGCGTCTTTGAGGAGGCTCAATAGCGCTTCAACCGAGCCGAGGCTGTCCGCGCGGAGGACGACGCCTGCCTCGTTCGAGTTCTGGAAAATCACGCTCTTGAACTGCGTTTCAATCGCCGATTTCTCGCTCTCGAAATCGTGGATTACCTCGATTGGGGAGCCGGGAATCGCCCCGTCCAGGTCCGGCGCGTTTATCTTGACGCCGGCCGCCGCCGCGATTTCCTCGACGGCCACGAACTTGTCCCCGCCGGCAAGGTTCGGCTCGAGGAGCCCGCGGATTTTCGTCCTCCTGACGCCGTTCAGGCACATGAACGCGATTTCGTCGTTCTTCCTCATGACGCCGTCGTAGATTATTACGTCTATCGTGGTGCCGAGGCCCCTCACCTCGTTCACCTCGATGATGCTGCCCTTGCCGCGCCCGTTCTCGTCTATGTCCAGGCGCTCGCCGAGGAACTTCTGGCTCAGGCCCGCCTATCAGGACGAGCAGTTCGCTCAGGCCTTCCTTCGTCTTGGCGCTAATCGGCACGATGGCTATCTGCTTGCTGAAGTCCTGAATCCTGTCGAACCGCTCGCTGTCGAACCCGTGCTCGGATATCTTGCCCATCAGGCCGTAGATTTTCTCGTCGAACCGCTCGCGGATGTGCTCGGGCTGGCTGTTCAGGGCTTCCATGAAGGACGTCGTCTTCTGGCTCTTCCATCCGCTGATGGAGTCTATCTTGTTGGCCGCGATGACGAACGGCGTCTTGTACTGCTTGAGTATCCTGACGCTCTCGATGGTCTGGGGCATGAATCCCTGGTTGATGTCGACCACGAGGATTGCCAGGTCGGCCAGGCTCCCGCCCCGGTCGCGCAGGTTGGTGAACGCCTCGTGGCCCGGCGTGTCGATGAACAGGAGGCCCGGGAATCGATATGTTGAACCTCATCTTCTGGGCGAGGCTCCCCGAAAGCGCGTCCAAGTCCTTCTTCGCGACGTAGCTCGCGCCTATCATCTGGGTTATGCCGCCGGCCTCTTTCTTGGCCACGGCCGTGCCGCGTATGGAGTCGAGGAGCGTCGTCTTGCCATGGTCCACATGGCCAAGGATGCAGATGATGGGTGAGCGTTTGAATGACATAAGATGTGCCCCGGATTATCTATGGGGCGCATGGTTCTAATCCCTTACCCCCCGTCTCCCCGGCCAGTTCCGTCATCCCCTATTTTCCACAAAAAGACACATTTATAAACTCTTTCGCCCACAATATGTTTGGCGACACTTATGGCATCAGATGTCAGGACGATTACCGGACCAGTCGAAGCCCCGCAGGAGAAAAGGCGCGGCTTCCACCCCTTCGCCTCGATGGCTGAAGGATTGAGGAACCGGAGGGCAAGGCGCGATGCGTTCGAAGCCCTCGAATCGGCGGCGCGCTTCGGCGAAAGGGAAAGCTTCGACGAGGCGGTGTCGCTCTATACGGCATTGCCGCAGAAGCAGAAGGAGCGCGTGCTCCTCGAATTGCAGAGAAGCCTGAAGGCCGTTTCATACCTCCCGTTCGAAGACGAACACAAGACAAGGCGCCTGAGCGTCATAGCGGATTTCTTCGCGAAAGCGGCTTCGCTTCTGCCGACCGATTCCGAAGGAGAGCGCATCACCGCCCCCTACCAGGAGACAATCCGCATCCTCAGGGAGACCGTCGAACACGACGAGCTGCGCCGGAGCGACAATACGTCACATTCATACGCCATCCTCGCATGCGCAAAGGCCCTGTGGGAGCTGGAATACGGCAGCTTCAGCCTTCTGGGACGGGCGGGCGATGGATACGGCCACGCGGGATTATACGATAACTAAGCTTCTTGAGATGCCCGACAGCGGCGACATGACCGAGCACGGATGGTACCTGCTCAGGGGGAACATCGACGCCCTCGGCTCGTCCATAGCAAGGAGCCCCTCGCCGAAGAAGGAGGACTTCTTCAGGAGCATGCTCATGGACGGCGACATCTCCGTAGTCAAATCCGCATTGAAAGCCGCAATCTGCCTTGAGCGGACGCCCCCGGACTATTACGGAATCGCCGGCGAGCTTTCCCAAATCAACGGGCTTGAGTCGCTTGCGCAGAATTTCACGATGATAGGCCGCTTCAAGGAACAACTTGCAGGCGCGGGCGACGACCGCCTGAACGCGGCGAAGCACCTCGCGGTGTTCTATGCCGACGGCGCGAAGAACCTCGGGGACCTGCTGGAGAAGACGGCCCGCGAAATGGCCGACGAGGCATTGCACTCGAACGCCGGCTCGCAGGACCACCTCAAGCGCCTCGACGCGCTCGTAACGCTGGCGTCGGCGGGGATTGCCTCGTATTCGTATGACGAGCTTAAGGGATTGCTCTCCCCACTCTTGAACACGCGCGCTTCCGTAGCGACATTCTTCAACCTCACGCAGAACCTGATGGCGTTTGGCCAGAGGCAGGATTTGAAGAACGCGGCGGCCGAACTCGAATCCGCCCGCGTGAACGCGTGCTTTTCCGACCTCTCATATGCGGACGACCGGCAGTTCGATGCGGCGATGGAGCTCGTCCTGTTGTATTCGACCGGCCGCATGTACCTTGTCCAGAACGGCATGATTCCGCATGTGGCGCAGGACATGGTGGAAATCCTGCTCGAGCCCTCAGGGGAAAACGCGGAGCAGAAGGCGGAGCAGGTCGCAAAGGCGCAGAAGGTCCTCGATTATATGCGCAGCGTCGGCATAGACGTCCAGATTAACCAGATGCCGGCCGAACCCTCCATCCAAGCCGAAGGCCCGGAGGAAGGCATGAGCGGTGTGGACGGCGGTGTTTCAGTTGAGGATGGCGGGAGCGTAACAGATGGCGGTGTTTCAGATGAATGACGACATCGCGAGGATTGTGGAGCGGCTTTCCAGCAGGCGCGTCCTTGAAAGGAAGGCGGCAATCAGGGAGCTGAAGGAGCATCTCGAAGGGGGGAGCAGCTGCATCGCCCGCCTCTCGCTGCATTATGTCGCGGAGCACGACCCGTCGTACACCGTCCGGAACATCGCCAAGCAGGCGTTCTACCGGATACGCGCCCCGCCCCCCTCGGCAGGGACGTGGGAAAGGGCCTATTTATTCCATAAGGAATAATTCTTTCAGTTCCATTTATAAAATCCGGGAAAGATGTCAGAGCGGTGAACTCTAATGTCTTCGAAGAACTACTGTTTTTCATCAGAATCGGTTACGGAAGGCCATCCGGACAAGCTCTGCGACCAGGTATCGGACGCGGTGCTGGACGAGCTTCTGAAGCAGGATAAGAAATCCCGCGTGGCGGTCGAGACCGCCGCGACGGCGGGCCTGGTCATCGTCATGGGCGAGATAACCACCAACGGCTATGTCGAGTTCCAGAAGGTCGTCCGCGACGTGATACGGGACATCGGATACACGAAGCCGGAATACCTTTTCGACTACCGCACATGCGGCGTCCTCGCATCCATCCACGAGCAGTCCCCGGACATCGCGCAGGGCGTCGACACCTCGAAGGAGCACGAGCAGGGGGCCGGTGACCAGGGAATAATGTTCGGCTATGCGACGAAGGAGACGCCCGAGCTCATGCCGCTCCCGATAACGCTCGCCCACAAGCTCGCCAAAAGGCTCGCCGAAGTCAGGAAGGACGGCACGCTCCCGTATCTTCGGCCCGACGGCAAGACGCAGGTGACGCTCGAATACAACGATCATCGGCCGAAGCGTGCGCACACGGTGGTTGTCGCCGCGCAGCACGACGAAAACGTGTCCCTCGACAAGGTGAAGAAGGACGTCCTCGAGGAGGTCGTGAAGCCCGTCTGCGGAGACTATTTCGACTCCAGGACAATCGTCCATGTGAACGGCACCGGCAAGTTCGTGCTGGGCGGCCCGGCCGCTGACACCGGCGTCACCGGCAGGAAAATAATCATCGACACGTACGGCGGCCGCGGCCACCACGGGGGCGGCTGCTTCTCCGGGAAAGACCCCTCGAAAGTGGACCGCTCCGGCGCGTACATGGCCCGATATGTGGCGAAGAACATCGTGGCGGCAGGCCTCGCCGACCAGTGCGAGGTGCAGATATCCTACGTCATCGGCGTCGCGAAGCCGCTTTCCATATTCGTGGAGACGCGCGGCACCGCGAAGATACCGGTGGAGAAAATCGAGAAGCTTGTATCGGACCACTTCACGTTCAAGCCGGTGGACATGATAAAGAGGCTCGACCTCCTGCGCCCGATTTACAGGAAGACCGCATCCTACGGGCATTTCGGGAGGGATGACCCTGATTTCACCTGGGAGAAGACCGACCTCGCGGAAAAGCTGAGAAGCGAAGCCGGCCTCTGACGCCAGACATCGCGCCCCCCGCGCTTATGGGCGGAATCGCGCGGGGAAGGCATCATCATTTTTAAATTTTCCCCACCTAGGCTTCATGCAGAGTTGACCAGTAATGCAAACCGCACACGCTCTGCAAAGGCCAATCCCTGTTCCTCCGCTCCGGCTCAAGTCCTTCCCGCTCGAGGACCGCACGGTGTCCGACAAGCTGAAAGGCAGGACAGTGTGCATCGTCATCGACGACGTGGATTACATGGGCGGCATGAAGGAACTGGTCCACACCATGCTCGGCCCGGTTTCGCAGTCCGCCGACATCCGCATCCTCAACTGGTCTTCATTCCTCGCAATCCTGCCTGAACTCAAGGCCGACCTGGTCGTCGCGCTCAGCCCCCGGAATCTCGGGACGCACATGCCCGACCTCGAGCGCGGCCTGCTCAGCTTCCGCAAGTCGAACTCGCGCGCAGTCGTGATGATGAACAACCTGCACAGCCCCGCGGCGCCTGCTTCGGAGCGCCTCTGCCGGCTGCGCGAAGGCTCCCTTCTCGACCATGTGGAGCAGGGCTTCATATTTTTCCCGATTCTCGTCCACCACGGCGCGCAGGCGCTCGATGCCAAGGTATAAAAAAAGTTGTTGGTTTAGTCCTCTCTGCTCTTCGAGCATTATGCGCTTATTCTTATGGGCTCATAGTCGATCGGTTAAGACGCCTGCTTGACATGCAGGAGATGCGCGGTTCGATTCCGCGTGGGCCCAACTTTGTTATCCCCCCATTTCAACTTCTCAGGAATGAACTGCCGCCCCCCCTATCGCAAGGAGCACCGCAGCCGAGCCGCATCCGCCTGTCCCGCCGGACTGGCTTCCTGTCCCGGACGCACCGCCCGTGTCAGGCACTTTACCGAGGCTCTGGCCGCCGGTCGCCGAGGAGCTGCTTGCCGCGCACATGTCGCCGGACGGGGCATAACCGCGTTTGCAGACGCACGAATCGGTCTGCTCGTCGTATTCGGCGTTCCTCTGGCTGCAATAGCCGTACACGCCGTTATGAACGCACTGGCTGATGTACGAGTTGAAGAACGAGTAGTCCGAGGGGCAGTAGCAGTCGTCCGAATCCGGATTGTATTTGGCGTATCCCCCGTATTGCTGGACGCATGCGTTCTCCTTCTGCGGGTCGGTCGCCGTCGACACAGGCGTCTCGTCCGCGGCGTATCTCATGTCGCACCCGCCCTTCTCGTATGTCACGCAACAGTTGATTTCCTCGTCCGCGCAGGTAATCCAGCCCTGGTTCTCCTTCCTGAAGCAGGCGGAATACGTTCCACCGGAATCAGGCTGGCAAATCCTCGCCGCGTCCTGGACTCCTGCTATGCACACGTCGTACTGGCTCGTGCAGGTCGCCGTGCAGCCGTACGTCTTGGTCGCTATGCTTCCTGAGGGGTCCTGCGCAGCGTTGTGCGCATGAAGCGTGGCGGCCTGCGATTCGACTTCGGAATAGCACTCGGAGCGCGTCACCGCGAAGGAAAACGTGGCCAATGCAAGAACCAGGACCAATGCGAGAAGTCTCATGAATGCGATTCTTTCACTACGTTTAATATCCTTCGTTCGGCGGTTGCATCCGGCCAATCATCTGGCCGAGCTTCTCGGCTTGTCCCGGTGCGTCTTCGCGGCCTTCATGAACTCGACGAAAAGCGGCGAGGGCTCTTCCAGCCTGCTCTTCAACTCGATGTGCGCCTGCGTCGCGACGCCGAAGGATTCCTTCCACTCGGCAATCTCGACCACGCCGGTCCCGTGGCGCCCGGAGATGACGAGCCCCCTCGCCTCGAGTTCGGGAACGAAAGCAGGATTCACCTCGTAGCGGTGCCTGTGCCGCTCAGAAATCTTATCGGCCTTGTATGCCTTGTAGGCCACCGTGTCCTTCTTGAGGAGGCATTCATACGCGCCGAGCCTCATGGTGGCCCCGAGTTTCGTGATTTTCTGCTGCTCAGGAAGGAGGTCGATGACCGGGAAGGCGGTCTTCTTGTCGAACTCGGTGGAATTGGCGTCCTTCATCGCGCAGGCGTTGCGCGCGAATTCCACGACCATGAGCTGGACGCCCAGGCACAGGCCTAGATACGGGATTTTGTTTTCCCTCGCATACCTTATCGCCTTAATCTTCCCTTCTATGCCCCTGTCCCCGAATCCGCCCGGGACGAGTATGCCGTGGAACGCCGAAAGCACCTCGGCGACGTCGTAGACCTTCTCCAAATCGCTCGCCTCGATCCACGAAATCTCGAGCCCGGTGTTCGCCGCAGCGGCCCCGTGGACGAGCGCTTCCTTCACGCTCACATAAGCGTCCTTCACGGCCGTGTATTTCCCCACGATGGCGATTTTGAGGGGCGCCTCCTTCGGCGATATTATGCGGCCGACTTTCGCGTGCCATTCCTTGAGGTCAGCCTCCTTGTTCTCCGGAAGGCCGAGTCTTTTCGCCAGCTGCCTGTACATGCCCTGCTTCTCGAGGACGAGGGGAAGTTCGTAAACGGTATGCAGGAGCGGGTCGTCGAACACTGCCTCCTCCGGGACGTTGCAGTACAGGCTCAGCTTCTTCCTCGAATCCTCGCTGAGCTTCTCCTGCTCCCTCGCGATTATGATGTCCGGCTGGATGCCCAGGCTCTGGAGGAGCCTCGTCGCATGCTGCGTGGGCTTCGTCTTCTGCTCGCCCGGGCTCATGCTCGGGACGTACGTGAGCTGGACGAAAGCCATGTTGTTGTGCTCGAAGTAGAGCTGCCTCATGGCCTCGATGAAATAGCCGTTCTCCAGGTCGCCCACGGTCCCGCCGACCTCCACCATCACGATATCCGCATCGTTGTCGCGGCCGACCTTCTGCACCCAGTCCTTGATTTCGCCGGTCAGGTGCGGGACGAATTGGACGTCCCGGCCGAGGTATTCGCCCTTCCTTTCCTTCTCGATTATCTTCTGGAACAGCTTGCCGCCCGGTTATCGAGCACATGCCCGGGAGCGACTTGTTCAGGAAGCGCTCGTACGTCCCGAAGTCCATGTCCACTTCGGTGCCGTCGTCGAGGACGAACACCTCGCCGTGGCGGAACGGGTTCATGGTGCCGCAGTCGACGTTGAGGTAGCCGTCGAACTTTATCATCATCACCTTGAACCCGCGCGCCTGCAGGAGTTTGGCGATAGAAGACGATACGATTCCCTTTCCCAGGCCCGACATGATGGACCCGGTAATCACGATGAACCTGGTCTTTTTCTCTGGCATAGGGAGGATGTGGCGGGCACATTTTTTAAATCTAACAAGGATTTCTTAGCAATGGACTTTGTCAAATGGGCTATAATCCTCTCGGCGCTGTTCCTTGCACTCCCCGTTAGTCTGCATAATCATCTACATCCTTACGCCTTTCCTGGTATCCGCGCTTACGGGCGCCGGATTCTGCGGGGGGATGCGATTATACGGGCCCCGCGGCGGAAAGCGGCTCCTCAAGTCCTCGGGGCGGCGATGTCCAACCTGTGCAACACGGCCAAGACATTCCTCGGCGCCATTGCCATGGTTTTGATAGTCCTCGCCTCGCCCGTGCTGTTCATTTCCAATGCGCTCGCCAGCTTCGAGATTTTCTCATCAAAAATCCAAAGCGGGGGGACGAAAGTCCTCTGGCTCGCGGTCATATGGGCGTTCCCGGCAATCGGCGGCCTCGCGTACCTCTTCAAGGGGCGAAAAAGTAATCAGGGGCTGAACCTGAAAAATCAGATCCGGTTCAAGGCGTCCTTGACCTTCTCAATCGACATGTTCGTCGCAATCAGCGGGATGCGCTCGCGCTCGGATATCTTGATGGCGAGGCGGTCGACCTTGGCCGGGTCGATGTTGTGCAGGACGATGGCCGAAGGCTTCGAGGACGAAACACGCACGACGACGAGCGGGCTCCTGCCCGTGCTGACGCCGGTGAATATGAAGACGCGCTCGTTCACGTTCCCGTACAGGTTCTGGAAATACGAGAACGGCATGTCGAGTATGACCTTGATGCTGTCGATAAGCGTGTAGCCGTAAATCTTCTTGGAGTCGAGCAAATCCGGGTTCGTGATGACGCGCCCGCCTATCAAATCCACGAAATCCTTGAGCGGAATCGACCTGGCGAACTCGTGCACCTCGAAATACTCGCTCACCGGCTTCTCCTTCTCCCTGAACTTCTGGGTGATGCCGCCGCCCTTGGCGACGTCTATGTCGAAAAGGGCGTTCACGAACCGCTTGATGACGCCGGTGCCGGGCGATTTCCTCCGGTTGCCCTCGTAATCGCTGATGGTGGAGACGGTTATGCCGAGGTGCTTGGCCAGCTCGACCTGGGATATCCCGAATATCTCGCGCCATTTGCGCATGGTCGCGCCCGGGTCCTCGGAAAGCGATATCTCTCCGGCTATTTCCATTTTTATCTTCTGCAAAGCATACACCTGGAAATCCGGGCCCCCTGGCCCTCTCTCCCGTTCTATCCTGATATTTCCGCCTATCTTTATATTGATTTCGACAACTGTCAATCCCCACTTCGGCAGTTTTTCTCGGTCGGTTTCGGCGGCTTTTTATTATCATATGCGGCAAGTGGTTCATGGCATACAATATCATCGCTGACTTCTTCAATATCATCAACATCCCCATGTTCGATTCGATGACGATACTGCTCATCGTGTCCTTCATCATCTGGGAAATCCCCCGCTCGATAAAAATCATAGACGAAGAATACACGAAGGGGCTGTATCCCGACAACGGCCGCGTGATTGACATCGGCCTGTTCGTGATAGGCCTTGGCGCCATCGTCTTTTTCATGCTGGACAACAATTCCGAGCGCATCGTGACGTTCCTCAAGACGCCCGGCATCACGGCATTCTTCCTCGTCCTCATGCTGGCCATCCCGCTCATCATCGCGATAGGGTATTTCAAGAGGCTCTTCGCCACGTTCGACGCCCACAACTCGGTCGCCGTTTTCCTGACGCACGCTTTCCTGGACCTGATGCACACCCTCTTCCATATCGCGCTCGTCGTCCTCGCCCTTCCGGTGGCGGGCTTCCTGATTGCGGGGCCGAAGTGAGCCCCGGGCCCCAGGCGGCGCGCGAATCATGTTCCTCATTTTTTTAAATCTTGCGCTCGTATTCCCTCCCGGTGAAAGTTATGCCCCCAAGAAAGAAGAAAGAGAAGTCAGTGGCAACCATGAAAAGCTGCGCGTGCGGCAGCAACTGCCACGAAGAACATTCGCACCTGCCGGGCCTGCTGCTTGCGGCGTTCGGGCTGCTCGCGCTGCCGATTAATTTCGGGATGATTCCGGGAATGGAATGGGCCCTCGCGTGGCCTGTGCTCATCGTATTCATCGGGCTGGTGCTCGCGCTCCGCGTGAACATCTGCCGGACGCAATCCTGACCGTTCCTCAATCAGCTGGTTGCCGCGCCTGCAACATGCGGTTCGGCAATCAAATCCCCTTTTTTTCCAAATAAGAAACCGCGTTCTTGAAGAGCCGGAGGCCGAGCGCCTCCTTTACCGTGCCCCTTACCCAGTACGGGCAGTTCTCGACGATGTTGAACGCCTCCGGGTGCGGCATCATGCCGAAGACGCGCCCGGTCTTGTCGCAGATGCCGGCCACGTTGTCGACCGAGCCGTTGGGGTTGTAGGGGAATCCGGCGAGCGCCCCGCTCTCGTCCACGTACTGGAAGACTATCTGGTTGCCGCTCCTTTAGCTCATCCATTATTTCCTTGTCTTTCGGGATGAACTTGCCCTCCCCGTGCCTTACGGGGACGAGAATGTTCTCGATGCCCTTCGTGAAGACGCACGGGGACTGCGTGTTTGCCTTGAGGAACACCCAGCGGTCCTCGTAGCGCCCGGAATCGTTCGTCGTAAGGCTCACCCTCTGCCTGAAGTCCGGCACCGGGAGCAGGCCCATCTTCACCATCACCTGGAAGCCGTTGCATATGCCGAGGATGAGCTTGTCCGCCTTCGTGAAGTCCGCGAGCTGGTCCTTCAGGCGGAACTTCATCTTGTTGCCGAACACCTTGCCCGAGCCCAAATCATCGCCGAAAGAGAACCCGCCCGGAATCATGAGCATGTTGTAGCCTTCCAGGATTTTCGGGCTGTCCAGGACGGAGTTCAGGTGCAGAATGTCCGCCTTCCCGCCGCTTTTCTCGATTGCGTACTTGCTTTCGTTCTCGCAGTTGATGCCGTAGCCGTACAGGACTAGAGCCTTGAGTGCCATACGGATTTCAATGGATGGGAAAAAAGTTAAAGGTATGCGGATTGGGCCGTGGTGTGAAGATGGCTCACACCTTCTTGAGGCCCTTGATTTTCACGTAATTCCCGGCGTTCCGGCATAGAGCAGGGCGTCGTTGGCCATGCACACGCCCGCGGTCAGCAGGCTGTCGGTTATCTGGACGCTCTCGCCGTGCTCGCGCAGCTCGTTCATGACCTTCGTCGCCATCTGCGCCGCCTTCTTGTCGAAAGGCAGTATCGTCACGTTCGCTGCGAAAGCGCCCACGACATCCTGCCTGCTCACGGTCTCGTAGAGGTGCATGAGCGTCATGCTCGTGATGCACAGCTCCTCCCTGTCGGCATAATACATGAGCTTCTCGATGGTGGCCGGGTCGCCTTTGAGGAAGTCCAGGGCGGCCTTGAAGTCCAAACAGATTTTCTCCATTCATCTCACCTGTTGAGCACCGCGTCGCGCTTGATGCGCTCGGCTGCGCGGGCGTCCACGTCGATGTCCCTGATGCTTCCGGCAAGGCGGATAATCCCGCCCGTCCCCTCCTTCTTCTCCTTGAGCAGGTGCCTGAAAAGCTCGCTGAAGCTCATCCCCTTGGCCTTTTTTATCTTGTACAATTCGGAATACACGTCATCCATTATCGTTATGACTTTCACCATGCCCCTACACCCCTTGACACCCAGATTACGTCCATCGCGACAGCAGCCAACTGCAATCGTCCCGAAAGCGGTAAATGTATTCACTAAATGTATTTATGCCTTTCCCCTCGAAATTCGTAACTTAGTCCTAAACCATGCACTATAATGGTTCTATTCCTTCGCCGTGAAAACAAATCTATATAAACCGCCAAAATCCCCTTTACATCACTCTCATACTAGAGAGAAAAATTAAGAAAAATATAGATAAGGCGACCAAAAAACAAGGTGAAAACATGGAAGACTTGGTAAGATCTGTGGTAGGGGAAAACGCTCCGCAGGCCGAGAAGCAGTCCTCGGACGCGATGAGCTCGGAGAGCATTAAAATCGTCACCGTCGGTGTCGGTGGCGCCGGAAACAACACGATCAACCGCCTGATAAAGAGCGGCGTGAAGGGAACGGACCTTGTCGCAATCAACACGGACAAGCAGCACCTCAACATCGTCCACGAGAGGGCGAAGAAAGTGCTGATAGGCAAGTCGGTCACAAAAGGCCTCGGTGCGGGCGGATACCCGGACATCGGCGCCAAATCCTGCGAAGTGGACAGGCCGCTCGTCGAGAGGGAACTCGAGAACGCGCACCTGGTCTTCGTCTGCGCCGGCATGGGCGGCGGAACCGGCGGCGGTGCAGCCCCGATTGTCGCGCAGATTGCCAAGGAGCAGGGCGCTATCGTCGTGGCCATGGTCACGTACCCCTTCGCGCTGGAAAGGGCGAGGAAGAAGAGGGCTGACGAGGGCATCAAGCTCCTCAAGAAGCACTGCGACTCGGTCATCATCCTGGACAACAACAGGCTCGTGCAATTGGTCCCGAACCTGCCGATGGCAGAAGCGTTCGCTGTTGCAGATGAAATCCTCTCGAGGGCGATCAGCGGCCTCGTCTGGACAATCACCCAGCCCTCGCTCATCAACATCGACTTCGCGGATGTCCGCGCAATCATGGAAGGCGGAGGCGTAGGCTTCATCGCGGTCGGCGAAGGCAAGGGCAACGACAAGGTGAAGGCGGCGGCAGAGGGCGTAATCAAGAACAGGCTCCTCGACGTCGACTTCGAAGGCGCAAAGGGCGCGCTCATCCACATCACGGGCGGCTCGGACCTCACACTCGGCGACGCAATCAAGGCCGGCGAGTGGGTGACCGAAAAGATGGACGCCGAAGCCAACGTGAAGTGGGGCGCAAGAATCATGCAGAACTACGAGGGCAAGCTCGAAATCGTCGCCATAGTCACGGGCGTGAAGGGCGCTTCGATTGCCGGCAGCTCGGTCGCTGAGGAGGAAGTCTCTTCGGTTTCCGCCTACGGCTCCGGACTCTCGAAGTTCTCGGCTGATTCTTTCTTTATTATTTTTTCTTCATTTTTCTATTTTTCCCCTTTTTTATCCATCCCCGATGGCATCCAGCGCGTTTCCTGAATTCATTTTAAACCATCCCGCCCAATTGGTCTCCATGAAGCTGAAGCTCATCCCGAACCCGAAGAAGCCGTGGGCGAACGAGCTCGCAAGCGAGCTCAAGGCGCTCCTTTCGCCCGCGCACTCGTTCGTGCGCTCCGGCGCCGACGCCACGATCTGCATCGGCGGCGACGGCACGATACTCTACGCCCACTACAAGGGAAGGCTCGAAGGCCCGGTGCTCGGCATCGGCGGCGACAAGAGCTACATCTGCCAGCTCCGCAAGGACAACTGGAGAAGGCGGACTCCAAGCCCTCCTCGCGAATTCCGGCGAGAGAGCAAATCCAGACACTCGTGTGCGCGCTCGGCTCCCGCAACCTCGTCGCCCTCAACGACGCGGTGATACACGCCACTCATTACCGCGTCGCGGAGATGGACGTGGAAATCAAGGCTGGAAGCACGGAAGACAAGACGCAGTTCGAAGGGCGACGGCATGATTATATCGACGGCGCTAGGCTCGGCCGCATACGCATTTTCGGCCGGCGGGGACAAATTGGCCCCAACAGAAAGGAAATTAAGCCTTGTGCCTATATGTCCTTACAAGCGCGCATTCTCCCCAAAGGTCCTCGGTGAGGACAGCAGGATAACAGTGACAGTCGGCAACGACTGCGCATTCATAATAGACGGCATATTCGTCCGCCGGTTGCGGAAGGGGGAGGCCGTCGAGATAAAACAAGGCCCCGCCCTCGCTTTTTTCGGGGGCGTCGGGAAACACTACTAGCGGAGGGAAACAATGATTGGAAAGGAAGAGATACTCAGAAGGGGCTATGTCGACGTGAAGGTCTACGTGACCGGCCTGCGGCAGAGCCACCGGCTCGAAGTCGTGAAGGAGAAGACGAGCGTGGGCATGGTCCCGTTCCTCGTCTGCAAGCACTACATACCGACGGCCGAGCTCGTGCGCCTTGCCGAGCAGCTCCAGCTTCCGGTGAAGCACAAGGAGGTCGTCGTTTTCCCGAAGGGGAAGATGGCAAGCTCCTTTGCGGAAAAGAACGAGAAGACCACCAAGGGCGTCCGCGTGAGCGTGGAGGCCGAGACGGTGGAGGCCGAAGTCGAAGCGGAAGAGGAATCCGAATAGGCGGCTTAACGGCGGCAGCGGCCAAATCCCGCCAGCGCGAACCCTTTTTATCCTTTTGTCATAGTATATCTTATTCTGTGATTAATGAACGCACTTTCAAGGGATAGCGGCCGGACTGAAAATGTCGCAAGATACCTGCACGTGCTACCTTCTCAACATCTATAACAAAGAAGGATTTTCTCGCCTCTCCGAGGCCGACCTGCGGAATACATCCCGCTTCGCCCGGCTGAGGTCTGTCGACAGCGCAGGTTTCCATCGCGTTGAAGATTCTTCTGCGGCTTGAAAGTCTCTGCGAGATGGAGCCTATCGGATTGAGGGTGGACCGCCACACTGTCGGGGAATTTAAAGGCAACCGGGTCGCCCTCCTGCTTTCCAGCCCATCAGGATCCTCGTATGTCCTTGCCATGTTCCGAAGCGATAACGCGAACCAGACGGATACATTCCGTGTCTCACCATTTTCCCTGGCCGAGTGGGCATTCCAGAAACTTATGGATGAGGGAATAATCCAGGATGCCGCCATCCAGACTACCTGGGGGAGCTTCGCATCTCGCCTTCAGAAGGGTTGATTGCTCTAGTCGATAAATTCGCTACTTATTCTTACGATACTCGAACCGGTGATTTCTCTATCGGCTTCGGAAACGGCCCCCTGCGTCCGGTCAATCATTTTAACGCGGTCCCCCAGTCGTTCGTCATGGCCGTGGAACACGCGTGCCGCATAGGCGATATAGACGGGGAAATATTACGTGCTTCAAGGCGAACCTTGAATCGCTCCCAGGCCGGGACTCCTGACTCCCTCATACAACGAAGAGCGCGGATAAACCGAAAGCCGTTGCCGCGCCCGCGGCGAAGGCTATGGCGCCCGTCCTCTCCATCCCCTTCGCGAAGGCATCGGGCAGGAGCTCGACTAGGACGACATACGCCATGGCCCCGGCGGAAAACGCAAGGGCAATCGGCACGATTCCGCCGAACATGCTGAGGAAAGCGAATCCTATGATTGCGGCGAGCGCCTCGGCGGCTCCTGAAAAGACGCCGTACAGCACGGCCGTGCTCCGTTTCATCCCATAGGCTGCGAGCGGGGCGGATATCAGGGTCCCTTCGGGGATGTCCTGGATGGCTATCGTCGTCGTGACGAACCAGCCGAGCGGGTTCGATGCGGCGAACGCGGTCGCGATGGCCAAGCCTTCCGGCACGTTGTGCAGGGCGATTGCCCCGCCAATCATGACGGCCTTCCTCTTCGAGTGCGCGAGCTCTTCCTTCGTTATGTGCTGGTGGATGTGCGGCAGCAGCTTTTCGGAGACCGCCAGCGCCAGGATGCCGAGCGCGAGCCCTGACGACAACTACGAAATCCCCGGCAGTCTGGTGCGACTGAGCGAGCATTTCGAGGGAGGAAAAGCTCATCGCCCCGGCCGCGAACGCGAGCATCGCGGCATTGCGCCTCTCCCCCACGTTCCCTATGAACAGGATTGCCGCCGCTCCGGCGGACGTGGCTAGCAGGACTTCAAGGGCGCCGAGGAGGATATCCATTTTTTCAGCCTTTGCCCAGCTCCTCCTTGAGCAGCCTCACCAGTTCCGCGCCGATTTTCTCCTGCGCCTCCTTCGTGCTCGCGCCGAGGTGCGGCGTGAGATAGACGTTCTCCAGCTCGAGCAGCTTCCCCTTGTATGGCTCTGCGCGGTAGACGTCGAGCGCAGCGCCAGCCACCTTCCCGCCCTTCACCGCGTCGTAAAGCGCGTCCTCGTCTATTATTTCCCCGCGGGACGTGTTGATTATCACGACGCCGGATTTCATCTTCGCGATATTGGCAGCATTAATCATGTTCACGGTCTGCGGCGTCGCCGGCACATGCATCGAGATGACATCCGCCATTCCCAGGAACTTATCGAGGCTCTCGACAAACTCCACCATGCCGTCATCGTGCCGGGGCGGCGGGTTGTACGCCACGACCTTCATGCCCAGCGCGCGGGCCTTGTTAGCGAGCAGGGCCCCGATGCGCCCGTAGCCTATCACCCCGAGCGTTTTTCCCTCGATTTCGTTTCCGGTGAGCGTTTTCTTCTCCCACCTGCCGTTTTTCATCTGGTGGTGGGCCTTCTGTATGTTCCTGAGCGCGCCTATCATAAGGCCGAGCGCGAGCTCGGCGACCGCATTGGTCGAGGCGCCCGGGGTGTTCAGCACCTTTATCCCCTTCGCCTTGCATGCCGCCTGGTCGACGTTGTCGAGCCCTACGCCCGCCCTCGCGACGAGCTTCAGCTTCGGGGCGGATGACAGCAGCTCGGCAGTGACCTTCGTCGCGCTCCTGACAATCAGCGCATCCGCATTGCCTAGCGCGGCCTTGAGGTCGGCGGGCTTGTAGGCGACCTCGCCCAGTGTTCCTATGCCCCGGACCACCTCGTCTTCCATCTGGTCTGCAATGACGATTCGCATGACATCCACCTTGTCTGGCAAACTATTAATCGCTTGTGGAAAACGCGCTTGTAAATAAACGCTTATGGGAAAAACCCGTGGAAAAGAATGTAAAAATTCTACCCGGTAAATATGTTCTTTCTTAACAATGTAACAGAAAATCCGTGTTCTTTTGCACAATGTTTATAAAAGAATTGATAAAATCAACATATATTTTCGCGAAACATATATATAACTCCTCAACCATAGTCATACAGGGTGGGGGGATGGATATGTTTGACTCAAGTTCGAAGAAATCGAAAACAAAGAAAAAGGTCATGGGTCTCACATCTGCGCTAGAAATGGCGTATCTGGACCCGACACGCTACGAAGTCGTCGTAGACGCCGCTTCGCAGCTTTGCACCCTCCTCAAGGACGAGGAGGTCTCCCTGACGATGGGGGAGAAGCTGAGGGTGGTGAAATCTGTCGCCAGGGCCAAAGTCAGGGCCTTCATGGGGGGCGACGCGGACGACTACAAGGCGTTCAAGACGCTGGACACAATCAGCACAGACCTGGTCCAGCTATTATAATCCGGTGGTGGTATGAAGTCAGTTACTATAGTGTCAGAAGACAGGGTAGGCCTGCTGGCCGACATATCGTACATACTCGGCAAGTCCAACGTCAACATTGACGGGTTGTCCGTGGATGTGCTGGGCGGCAAGGCAGTGATAGCCCTCGAGGTCAAGGACCCCAGGAAGGCCCAGGACATACTCTCGAGGAACGGGTTCGATACGACTCCTCCGGAAGCGATTGTCATCAAGGTGTCGAACGACTCGATGGAGAAGATAACCGAGATGCTCGAGATGGAGAAAATCAGCGTCCAGGCGCTCAACATGCTCTCATCCGACAAGTCGGACGGAATCTTCGCATTGAACGTCGACAAGCCGAGGAAGGCCCATAAGATGCTGGGGCCCTTCATGCTCGGGCACACCGTCGGGAATGAATATTACTAAGTCGTTATTTTTTCCATCATCTTCTTTTTCTCGGCGTCCTTCACTTCCATCGCGATTCTCCTGCCGAAGGACACGCTTTCCCTGAACAGGTAGCCCGGGTACGGTGTGAATCTTGTTCCCGGGGAGCCGGGCATGCGGAGCGAGATGTCGAAACAGGTGAATTTTTCTCCGCTATCCTCGATGAACGCGCCCTGGAGCGCGAAGGGGCCGATGATGCCGTCCTTGTATTCCTTCTGGACCGTGCGGACGAACTTTTCGCCGATTTCGAATACCTGCTCGAGCAGCGACTCGCGGAGCGTGCATGCTATATGGCCCACCTCGATGGTCGAGGGCTGCTGCATCTTGAGCAATTCCAGCTGGACGTCGGCGGGCATCCGGAGATATCCGTCGATGTTCGTCTGCCTCCTCGTGTCCAGGCCGAGGAGCTCGAGCTCCTCGTGCACGGGCGAGTAGAAGAAATTCAGGTTGAAGTGCGAGCCGACGATATACTCCTCGACCGTCGCTTTCGCCAGCTGCTCCTCGGTCGTCTTGCCGCTTTTCACGAACGCATCCGAGCGCTCCTTGTACTCCTCGTAGCTCCGCGCGAGGAAGAAGGCCCTCTCGTACGTCCTTTTCGCCTCGCTCGCCTTCACGATGCACAGCCCGTCTATGTCTTGCGGCGACTTGAGCTTCTTCGGCGTCCTCATCCCGGCCTTCTCCATCAGGTAGTACTGGTTCTTGGGCGCGTCCCTCTCTTCGGCCCGGAGCAGATGCTTGTTTCCGAACACGGGGATGTCGAATTGCTTTTCGATGGCTTCGTATCCGACATACACGGAAAACGAGCGGTTCGGCACGAACACGCAGTTTCGTTTCCTCATGAATTCAAGGTTCTGGGGGGTGGTTATCTCGCTGAACTTGTTGACGAGGAGCAGCTCGTCCACGACGCCGATTTCGCGCTTCCCGCCCGCAGTCTCCCGCACCCGGCTCTTGTAGGGCCCGAGGTAGGTGCGCTCCCTTCCACGCTGCGCGACTACTAGCGTATTGAAGCCTTCCTGCTTCGCGCCCTCGCTCACATCCAGCGCCGAATGGCTCCCCAAAGTAGAAATAGTATGCTTCATGGGAAGATTAGTCTGACGTATATTTATATACATTAACGGAGAGGCCTTACCTATGAGGAAAGCGCTCGTTCTGCTGCTCGTCCTAGCCGCATCCATCAATGCCGAATTCCTCATCGAAAGGGTCGATGTGTCAATAAGCGACGTGAGGACGGACGGCAGCGCAAAGGTCCACGAAAGCATCAAGTTCATCATGTACGGCAACTACTCGAGCTCGATTTACGACAGCGGCATATCGAACAACGAGCTGTCGTTCTGGTCCACGAACACGGGCCTCAAAGACGTAAAATTCCACGTCAATCCCTCCACGGTCGACATCCGCGACCTGCGCCTGCGGCCGCAGCCGAGGACGAAATGCAACCCCATCCAGGGCATATGCCACGGGGAGCTCATACTGGACTACTGGGCATATCCCACGTACAAGGACAACCAGACGCTCGAGATGGAGCCCGGCACCGGGCTTTTCACGATTGAGAAGTACAAGCCGCGCACGAGGCGCTACACGATCAACCCGGCCGCCCTTTCCTTCACGACGACGCCCGAAGGCAACATCATCCTCGACGACAACGTCTACCTGACGATAAACCCCCCCGACGGGGCGGTCGTCCTGGACATCAACCCCCAGCCGACGGATTCCAACATCCCGCTGCCAGCCTCAATCGAATCGCTCACATGGACCGACATCGTGCTCGTCAAGTTCTCGCTCATCTTCGACGTCGAGGACAGCATAGACAAGGAGGTGTCGGACTTCTTCGGCTCGATATTCCTGGGGACGAGCAGGGTGCTGGGGAGCCCGCAGGGCCCGGCGGTCGTAGCGCTCGTAATCATCCTTATAGGCACTTTCCTATACATCACAATGGCTAAGCGCAGAGGCGAGGAATAATGTACAAGGGCACTGACCAGGTTCTACGGCTGATTTCCAAGGAGAGCATGACGATTGCCGCGATTTCCGGGAAATGCGGCCTGAACGAGGACAGCGTGAGGCGGATAGCCGAGGCGCTAAAAGGCGAGGGCTACGCCGCGATAGAGACCGCGGAATCCGTCCATGGCGTCCCCACGTCCGAGCTCGAAGGCTACGTTTCGCAGGGATTCCCTGAAGCATCGGTATTCAAGAAGGCCGTCTCCGGCAGTTCGGTCGCCGGCCTTACGCAGGCCGAAAAATCGATAGGCATCCGCTGGGCGCGCGTGAAGGGCTTCGTCACCGTGGAAGGGGGGATGCTCGTCCCGGAAAAGAGCCCGGGCGAGGTGGAGTCCGCAATCAGCGCCATGATTGGGGCCGTATCGGAAATCAAGAAAACCGGGCGCTGCGGATAACCTGGAAATCATGGAGGAGCTTTTCGAGAGGCGCCTCATCGAGAAGAAGATGGCCCGGACCAGCACCGTGCGCTACACCGGGAAGAAAATCGACTGGTCGCTTTTCACGGAGGAATTCGACGTGAACGTCCCGGGCCAGAACGCGCACATGGGCAAGAACCACCCGGTCACGCTCCTGTCAAGGAAAATCAAGACAATCATGTCCGAGCTGGGCTTCCAGGAGATGGAGGGCGACATCATAGAAAGCTCGTTCTGGAACTTCGACGCCCTCTTCCAGCCGCAGGACCACCCGGCGCGCGAGCTCGCCGACACCTTCTACATCAAGGGGGATTCCCCGCTTCCGGATGATGAGGAACTCGTGGCGCGCGTCAGGAAGGCGCATGAGGAGGGCTGGAAGTACAAGTGGGACCCCAAGGAGGCATCCAGGACGGTTTTGCGCACCCACACGACCGCCGTCTCGGCCCGTTATGTCGCGAACATCCGCGACAAGCTGCCCCACAAATACTTCGCAATCGGGCGCGTCTTCCGCAACGAGGCCACGGACTACAAGCACCTGGCGGAATTCCACCAGGTCGAAGGCATCGTGGCATGGGAGGGCGCGACGTTCACCGACCTCCTAGGCACGCTCAAGGAGATTTACCGCAAGCTCGGGTTCGAGAAAATCAGGTTCCGCCCGAGCTTCTTCCCCTACACCGAGCCGAGCGTAGAAATCGAGGTGTATTTCGAGGAGCGCAAGCAGTGGATGGAGCTTGGCGGCGCGGGCATATTCCGCCCGGAAGTCAGCATGCCGCTGGCCGGCGTCTACCCGGTGCTCGCATGGGGTTTGTCGCTCGAGCGCCCGCTCATGCTGAAGCTCGAGCTGAACGATATCCGGGAATTATATAAGAATGACGTGGATTTCCTTACATCTGCAAGGTTGGACATATGAGGCTGCGGACGATATTCATAGGGCTGATTGCCATTCTCCTCCTCGTGCTGGCGGGGATAGTGGTCGTGCTGCTGTCCGACACGGTGATAGAGAAGAAGGAGTCCTCCCCGACGTCGTTCTCGGTGCTCGAGACCGGCGCGGTCTCGGATTACGCTTACGGCGTCTACAACTACCGCGGAAGCGGAAACCTTACAGTACTCAGCTATGACCGCGAGCCGAAGCGTGTCGTCACAATAGTGAACGACAGCCAGGCGATTCAGGCGGCGAGGCTGCCGGAGCTAATAGAGCAGATGCGCGGCCTGGAGGATTACGGATTCACGGTCAAGGTCACTGACGACCCGAAGGTGGGCGACGGCATCTATATCATACCGACCGGCGCAATCCCCTCATACGCATTGTTCAACCTCCAGCAGAACTCCTCGAACGGCACGATAATCTACATCGGCGGCAAGGACCTGCTCCTCAGCAGCGGCATCAAGCGGCTCAACTGGTACGATTCGCTCTCAAGCGCGCAGAAATCGCGCGTGGTCGTCTACAACGGCACGCTCGACGACTTCCTGGACTCGGGCAACGTGTCATTGAGCAGGGTGGTCCTCCTCTCGTCGTGGATGGCCTTCAACTCGACGACTTACAGCGTTTCTGGCGACGGCCTCAAGACGGCGACCGTGCCGTTCAACCGCACCGGCTACATGCGCATCGTTTACGACTTCGATGACTTGCACGGCGTGTTCGACTCGCCGAAGCTGCGCTCGGCCGGGCAGTCGCTCACGCCGAACCCGGCCTCGATATTCCCCTGGGAGAAATCCTCGCTCCAGTTCACGCTCAACAAGACGAACGGCACCGCGTTCCTGTCCGTCCGGAAGAACGGCAAGGTGATAGAGCACGAGCAGCTCAGGAGGGTCACCGACGAGAACGTGTTCATCAAGAGGTTCGAGTATTCCGAGCCCGGCGAGTACGTGCTCTTGGTGGACGACAACGACGGGGTCATCGCGAGCGGCCTGCTGCATGTCAAGGATACGGAAATCAAGCTCATCGACAAGCGCGGCTACACATGCGTCTTCTCGGTCATGGTCGACGGCAAGCCGCTCGACAACGCGGAGGCCATGGTATCGCTCGGCAACTCGTCGAAAAGGAAATACTTCATCAGCGACGGGCAGATGGTGGTCTCGGCCAAGCTCGACCGCGGCGAGAACCTGTTCACGATAGAGATAGGCGGCGCGACGATACCCCTCAAGGTGGACAACCAGGAGGACCCGGTATTCGAGTTCTACCTCAAATACGGCGTCCCGGCGTTCGCGATAGTCGCTGTAGTCTATTTCGGCGCGAGGGTCTCCCGCAGGCCCACCTACCGGCTCCGTTTCGGCGACAGCGCGGACTACGTGCGCCAGGAAATCTCGCTCCCGATAGACCGGGCGCTCGAGAGCTTCTCTGCGGTGAGGAAGGACATGAAGCTGGGAAAGGCCCCGCTCACGCTCCACGAGTTCTCCGTGTCGCTGAAAAGGTACCTCACGAACGGGGCCGACGTCACGGAGGGCAATGTCGAGGAGATACTCAAGAAGCTCGTTTCAGCAGGCGAGCTGGAGACGCACCGCGACTACTACCAGCTGAAGGGCGAGGGGAACGTGGTCCGCAACACGCTCCGCCGCATGGTCAGGGAGAAGCTGATTGAAAGCGGCACCCCGTTCCGCGAGGAAGGCGACAAGTTCGTGACGAAGGATTTCGAGCTCGGCTTCGTGGGCGAGGTCTTCCGCGGCAAGGGCGTCATCATCGTCGATGACAAGGCCGAGGAGAAGCGCATCCTTGATGGCATGAGCGAATCCGAGAGGGCCCGCTTCAGGATACAGCAGTCCAACGGCATGATATCGTTCGTTCCGATAGACCGGCTGAGCGATGTCCTATGAAGCCGATTTTCCTCCTCCTCCCCCTAATCCTGCTTTCCGGCATGGCCTTTGCGCAGTATTCCTCCCCGCCGCTGGGCCTCCTTACCGGAAACAACACGGCGGCCGCAGCAGCGCTGGATGGCTATTACAACTCGTCATACGCGCAGAACGGCAGCGTCCAACCTGAGCATTGGCAGCTATTCGAGCCGGTGATATCTCTTTCGGCATCAATTATCATTGTCGGCCTGTCGCCAACTATCGATAACATTTCCTGCGCATCGGATAGACATGGCTGTCGTCTATGCACATGCGGACTATATGCAAGCCACTTTCTACCCATTCCATGGGGAGAAGATGTTCGATGGCGAGACCACTGCAATGAATCCGAAGGACCAATCCATTGCCCGCTATGATATCTGAATGTGACGTTCTTTATTCAGGAATATCACGGAAAGCGTTCCGTTCTTCTTCTACATTCATCGCTATACCGCCCATCATCATGGACGGCGCTTGAAAACGCTTCAGGAGCAGAAAACCTTACCATTGAAATGACCGGAAACGTCACATTCATCTATCCAGATCAACGACCCCAATGATTACCACGATTGCGACGCCAACATAACAACCCTTAATGCATCATTACCAATTTCAGTAAATCAGACGTTCATTGTTGGCGGTTCCGGCAAGCTCGTTTTCCTTGTGCGCCCGATACTGCGCGAGCAGTGGTTCCGGGACAACCGCTTCGACACGATCGTCCTTTCCCAGTGCCCGCTTTACCGCGCTGAAATCCGCATGAACGGCGCATCCGTGAAGAACATCAGCATCCGGACGTTCAACCTCACCACAGACGAATTCGGCTTCATGAGGATGACGTCCAACCTTTCGGACTCGAATGGAAGCGGCTGGATGGAGGATTCGTCCGCAATCGCCACGCCCACGCCTCTCGAAATGCAAAACAACTCGTTCGCCTATGCTTACATGTTCAACTTCAGCTACACCGGGCTCGGGGAGAACAACCTCTCGATAACGGCGACTGATTCCGTTCTCGACACCGGGGAATTCAACGACACGCTCATGAGCAGGATGCTTTCGTATAACGGCCTGACCACCGAAAACGGCCAGCCCATAAACGGCAATTCGCGTCCGAGCGCATCCTTCACCGAAGGCACGCTCACCCGCCTTGAAATAGGGTTGGGGCTTGTAGGCCTGGTGCTGATTCTCGCCTTCCTCAACTTCTGGGTGGCGCGCTAGGAGAAACTCATGATGCGGTGCAGCGGGAAATCTGCCGCGTAAACGCTACCCTGACGGGCCGTCATGGAAGGCGTCTGTCTCGTCCGACATCTCGTCCGGGGTCTCCTTTTTCGGCGCGATCCCGACCTTCTCGCCATTCGCGTAGGTGCGCTTCACTTCGGTGATTTTCACCATGCACCGCTCGCCCTTCCTGGCCCCCTTCACAAAGACGACAAAGCTCTCGATTTTGGCTATGCCGTCGCCCTGCCCCCCCTGCCCTTCGATCAGGACCTCTACAGTCTGTCCCACATCGACCGGCTTGGGGATTCCGAAACGCTTCTCCTCCCCCATTGCAATCACTTCCCAAGTACGCCCCTGGCGATGACCTCGCCGGTTATCTCCGGCGTGCCCGCGGGCTCAAAAAAGGATTCGTCTTTCTGCATGGATTAGCTATCCCGTCCAATCATTAAAAACCTAGCGGGGCTTCAATTATCATGGCATACCGGCTCGTCATATTCGATTTCGACGATACCCTCCTGCATCTGGATGTCGACTGGAAGGCGGTGAAGGCGGATATCGTCAAGCTTGCGCATGACGCCGGGGTGAAAGTCGACGAAAGCCAGAACCTCGTCCCCTTGGGGAACCGGCTGTCCGCGCACCACGGGCTCAAGGAAGGTGTCGATGGAGTCTACCTCAAGCACGAGCTGATATGCGCAAAAAGCCGCTCGTACAAGCCTTTCATGCCGATGCTCGCCATCGCCAGGGAGCTCAAGTCGAAAGGGCTGAAGCTTGGAATCGCGAGCGGGAACCACACGGATTCCATCAAGCGCATCCTCTCGGATTTGGGGATGCAGGATACGTTCGACATCATCTGCGGACGGGACGCCGCCCCAAGGAGCAAGCCGGCCCCGGACCAGCTGCTGCTCATTATGGAAAAGACCGGGGTGAAGAATGGCGACGTGATTTTCGTGGGCGACTCCATGCACGACCAGCTCTCGGCCAAGGCCGCGGGGATTTTCCTCTTCCTCGTGCATCCGAATTCCAGCTTCGACGCGACACGACTCAGGCATGAACTGGGCCTTGGCAGCGGTTGAAGAGCCAAGCGAGCCTAATCCGGTTTCTTTCAAACGAGCTCTGCTTCGAGCCCCATGGATTTCGCGAACGACTTGACCTTCTCCTTCTGCGCGCCGTTCGTCTCGTCCTTCAGGATTAGGACGCGCTTCACATCGCCGACGTTCTTCAGGACCGCCTGGGTGAACATCCCCTCGTCCATGGAATCAATCGCGTATTTCGGGGCCATGTGCCCGACGGCGATATCCGTTTCGATGAGCAGTTTCGTGAATGCGCGCTGGTAATGGCCCCCGCCCACGGCGAATACGGTTTCGGGTTCCGTGCCTTCTGCCGCTCCGAAGACGACTGCACTGCGACGGCGTCCGCGACGACCTGCGCCGCCAATTCATCCGCCCACTGCTCCTCGTTGTTCCCGATTTCCACGAACAAAATCGGCACTTCGCATGTCGGCCCGTGGTGGTCGGCTTCAAGGCAGACTGGCCAGTCCAGCTTCTGCTTCCTGTTCTCCGTATCGAGAGCCCTTATCAGCCTCTTCAGCATCAGCCCGTGCGCGATGTTCAGGGTTTTCGGCTCACCGCCCATCTCAGCCTTGTCCCAGTTGCCCGGGACATGCGCGGTCAGCATCTGGCCCGGCGTCTTGCTCTTGTGCGTGCTCAGGATTATCAGGCAGTCCGTGTCGAAGTCCGTCGGCACATCCAGCACCGTGGGCGCATTGGTGTCGATGAGCATCACTCCTTCGCGTTCCCAAACCTCCATGGCCGCCTGTCCAAGAGTCGTTTCAGCAGGGCTTCCGGCCTCATCGCCGGGAGCATTCGCCTTGCTTTTTTCGAAGCCGTGCCCCTCTATCAGCTTCTTTGCGATGTTCGCGCTCGCCAGGTTGTTCTTCGTGAAAAGGATTATCATAGTCCGGCACCTGTCAATATGAAAAATGCCACGCATGCGGCGGGTATCATGAGGTTGTCGTCCACGCGCGGGACGCTTTCGGCGAGCGCCGCGATAAGCGAGAGGGGAATGGCCGTGGGGCCGACGAACGCGAACGCGCCTAGCGATGCGAAGAACATCGCAAGTGTGCCCTCAATCGTCTTTTTGCTATTATGCGGAAGCTTCATCTTCCCCCGCAATCCTATTATCGTGGAGACGCCGTCGCCTATTCCGAGGACGAATATCACGGCGGCAATCTGCGGGATATCGCCCAGGAACGCGACAGCAAGGAGCACCCCTGTCGCATAGCACGCCGAGCCCCAGCCCGGAAGCGGCGCATCCTCGCGCTCGAACCGTTCCTCGAACCATTGCACGATGAATATCTTTTTCCCCCTCAGCCTGGCGTTGATGAGGAGCGTGCCGATTATTATCGTGAAGAAAAGGGCCGCCAGCATGAAGCCCCGCCCGAAAATGAGCAGCGCCCCGAGCGCCAGGAGGCCGACCGCCATGTGGAAAACCTGCCGCGCGTCCTCCTTATCCATCCTTCTCCCTCCATAAGATGTCGGTCAGGTAATACGCAATCAGCGCGACGGGGAGCGCCCCGGCTATGTCGAGGAACGTGTGCACGCCCATGTTGAGTCTCGAGAACGAAACGAACAGCGCGAACGCCAGGTAATACGGGTAGCTTTTCTTGTTGAGGAATCCGGTCATGAGCGCGAATGCGACCGTCGCATGCAGGCTCGGGAACGAATAGTCCTCCGGGCACCATTCCAGCCCTGCGCACGGCCTCTCGTGGGCCATCAGGTACTTAAGCGCGGTCGCGAGGACGAGGGCCACGGCAAGCGACGCCACTATCTTCTTCCTCTTGTCGTCGCGGTTTTCCCCGACTATGATGAGGATGAGGATGATGATGCCGTATATCGCCGAGCTGTCCAGCCCCATGCCGATGAGCTGCAAAAGGGGATTGTCCATCCCCCGGGCGATTGCGGTGATGCTGTCCATCGGGCTAACATTCCCTTCAAAGGCTTATAAAGTGGAAGGCACCGAGGCTGATTGCAAGCAGCCCGACCGAGTATAATGCGAGCGCGGAGCGGCTTCCCTGCGCGTCGGATATCGCGAGCGAGGCGGTGGCCGCGTAAATCGCGAGGTAGGGCGGAATCAATAAGGCGACACCGGTGTCCGGCGCGCCGGAAATCTCCCCGATTGTGGCTGAAAGGCCAAGCGCCATCCGGAAGACCAGCGGAATCAAAAGCGCTCCGAAAATCAGCGTGTATTTCTGCATGGAGAAGAGCTGGCTCCGTTCGCGCTCGGTCTGCGCGCCCCGTATCATGTCCTCGGCGAGAGCGCCCAGCCTGCCCAGCGAGCCGGTCTCTATCATCTGCCCCATCATCATGGTTGCCCGGCAAACGAGCGCGGTCGGATTCCTCGCTGCAAAGTCATGCAGGGCCGAGTCCACGCGCACGTTCAAGGCAAGCTGCCTCCTGGTTTTTCCGGCTTCGATTGACAGCGCGCCGAAGCCGCCTTCCTCGATGAGCCTGAAAATCCTGTCCGCGCCTGATGAGCCGGGCATGCCGCCTACTGAAAGAAGCGCATCGGGCAGGGAGGTGTCCACCTGCTCGAGCCTTCGTTCCTTCTCGAAGCTGCCATAGGCGATGAACGCCCCGGCCGCGATGCCCGCGACAAGGATTGGGAGAGGATAGGCCGGGAAGATTAGGAACCCGGCCACAAGCAGCGCCCCGGGCGCAAGCATCCTCGCGTCCATGCCCATTTTCCGCCCCAGGGCCGAGCGCGGCATAGAGGATTTCGAGAGCATCAGGATTAGGATGCTGATTAATGGGAATATGACGAGCATCACCAGCATCATCTGTTCCCTGTCGACCCCCCCGGATTCGAAGGCGAGGGGGCCCGCGACTGCGTAGATGAGGTAGAACGTCGGCGCAATCGCGCAGAATACCACGAAAAGCAGGCCGAACATGGAGCTTTTGGCAGAATACTCCTTGAGGCGGTGCTGTTCCATCGACAGCAATTCGTCGCCAATCCGCATCATCTCGTTCCCGCCTGCGCCCGTGTCGTACGCACAGGTTATCTGCGACACCGCCCTCTTCACCGCAAGCGAATCATAGGCCGCGAGGTGGGACAGCGCCCTGTGGAAACCCGAGCCGTCGTCCATCGCCTTCACCGCAATCATCATCTCCTGCGCGCAAAGCCCCATCTTGGGGACATGCGGCCTCGATTGCCCGGCGCCACGGAAGCCCCATCCCAAGGAGCATGCCGAGCGCACGCAGGAAAAACGGCATCGACGACTCGATTTCCTGCGCCCGTGAGCGCATCTCGATGTCCGGCAGGGCGAGCATCAATGCGAATGTGAGCGCGAATGCCAGCAGAGCCAGCGGAAAGGAAAAAGGCGACGCGAGCCAAAGGGAAAAACAAGCGGCGATGAGCTCGAGCACTGCCGAAACGCAAGCGACATCGCCATGTATTTTCCCGGCCTGGCATTCAGGATGATGAGCGCCTTTTCGCAATGGCACTTCAGCCCGATGTCCGGGAAATACGCGGAAAGCCCGATTATCGCACCCATGCTATTTCGCCCCTTGTATCCCTATGCTCCCCGCGCCTTTCCAAGGCCGAACAATCCCTCCTGCACGGAGGCGAAGAACGATGCGAAATCCGGGCCGGAACTGCAAATCAGGCGCTTCCTCGCCTTCAGCTCGGAATCCATCTCCTTTTCGGACAACCCGAACGATTCGGCGGCGCGCGATAAGGCAGCGGACACCTGGATTTTACATTCGGTTTCTTGTATGGGTAAATCACCGTTCCCCGATTCCGCATCCATCATCTCGACCACCCTTCTTGCCTCGTGCGCGCACCTCTTTTTCGAATCATAGACGAGCATCCTGCGCTGGACGACGATGCAGTCTATGCTTTTCCTGTCCTCGTCGCGGATGCCGAACGAGCGGAGCCTGGACAATGCCTCATCCGCGCTCTGCGCATGCAGCGTCGCATAGCTGCCCCTCGCCTGCCCTGCCAGAAGGACGTCGAACAGCGCTTCGGCTTCGTCCTTGTTGCGCACTTCGCCGACAATCATCCTGTCCGGGCGCATGCGCAGGGAATCATACACCAAATCCTTGAGCGTGATTCCCATCTCCCGGTTCGCGACCATCCTCAATTGGTGCGCGTGCGGGATGTTGATTTCAGGCGTCTCCTCGGTTATGATGATTCGCTCGTTGTGCGGGACGAACGAGAATAATGCGTTCAGCGTCGTGGTCTTTCCGCTTGCGGTGTTGCCCGCAATGATCAATGAGAAATCGCACTGCATGATTACCGAAAGGAACGCCATCATGTCCGCGTCCAGCGTGCCGTTGTCGGCGAGCTCGCGGGGCGAGAACGGCCTTTCGCGAAACCTTCGGATGGTCATCTCCCCTGCGGATACCGGCGGTAGCGACGCATGGAGCCTAGAGCCGTCCGGAAGCGCGGCATCGAGCCTGGGATTCTGCATGGTGATGTGCCTGCCGAGCACGCGCGACATCCTGTTCACCATGTCCGCAATCGCCTTCTCGTCGTCGAAGCAAGCGTTCACGCTCCTCCACCCCTTTTTCCTGAGGAAGACGTGCACGGGCTTCTTCGGGCCAATCACGCTTATTTCCTCGATTTCCGGGTCCTCGAGCAGGCGGTCGATGAAAGCGAACCCGTAGATGTGCATGTGCGCGATTTCGCCGAGATACTCGCCCTGGCTCCTGTCCAGGTAGATGCCGCCATTCTCGGCGGCCTTTTCAAGCATCCTCTGGACCAGCCCGCGCCCCCCGGATTCGCCCTGTGCCTCTCGCAGGCGCGCGCTTTCCTTGAAGAGCGCCTCTGCGGCGATGACTAACTCCTCCTCTTCAGCCCCAAGGACAGGGAGGTCGAGCTTGTATTCCCCGGATTCGGTGATATGCCAGCCAAGCATGGGATTTGCCGGTTTTTTCCCGAATATTAAGACTCTTAGGTAAAACCGGTGCGTTTCCACTGCTGAATATTCTTATAAAACCATCTATACACACTATATATAATGAGACTCAGGACGGTCAGGACGGGCGCCGACAAGCCGGCCTGGCAGTCTCCAGATTCGCCTTCAAGGAGCCCCTGCTTGCCCTCTCCATCGCAATCCCGCTGGTACTCGGGTGCAGGGGCGAAGGCAAGGCGGCCGAGCCTGCGCAGGCATCCTCGGCTGATACAGAGCAGGCCGAAATCCCGCATTTCATACCATCCGGACCCGCGTACAAGGCAATCCCCTCCGCTGGCATACCACCCCAATCCGCCGCTCCGAATAGCGCATCACCGACCATGATTACCGATACCGCATCCCCGACACCAGGGCAATCCCCGCTCAGCGACATCTATCCCGCTCTTTCCAGCATCATAGCAAAGCGCGTGGCGCAGGAGAGCCCGAAGATGAGGCTCACGCCAGAGCAGGGGCGACAGGCTGAATCCTACCTGCACGCGGATTTGCCTTCGATGCAATCCATGGCGCTTCTAGCATCAAGGCTGCCCAAAACAGCAATCGAGCTCGTCCGCTCAGTCCATGAAAGGGGCGTCACGCGCGAAGACGCGGAAGGGATGGCCGCATACCTCAACCGCATGCTCGATACGATGGGGATGGCCAAGCTAGGCACGCTCGACGAATGCTGCTCGCACGTGCTCGGCAGAAGGTGGAGCCAGATAGATTACTCGGGCGAGAGGCTGGACCCGAATGAGCAGGAGAGGCATTACACATCCCGGGGCATCCCCGACCTCCTCACGGCGGAGCATGTGCGCAGGTATTTCGCAGTCGAGTCGAAAATGCCCTATTTCAGGAAAATCTTCAATCCGCAGGGCCCGCTTCCGGAATTTTAAACACTTGGCTGCCTATTATCAGCCATGAAGCTCGCGGTAACCGGCGGCGCCGGATTCATCGGTTCTCATCTTGCGGACGCTCTCGTTTCGGAAGGCCACGAGGTCTACGCCATAGACAACCTCGTGACAGGCCGCACGGAAAACCTGAACGAGAAGGCAATTTTCATGAAGCGGGACATCCGCCATGATTTGTCAAATGAGCTCGAAGGCATGGATGCCGTCTTCCACCTCGCGGCGAACCCGGATGTGCGCACGAGCGCGACCGACCCCTCCGGCTGTTTCGACTCGAACGTCTCCGCGACATTCCTGTTCCTCGAATCGTGCCGGAAGGCGGACGTGAAGCGCATCATCTTCGCATCGACATCGACCGTCTATGGCGAGGCGAAAGTCATCCCGACTCCTGAAACGCACCCGTGCGCGCCAATCAGCAATTACGGCGCGAGCAAGCTGGCCTGCGAGGGGTTCTTGTCGTCCTACTCGGCGACCTACGGGATGAAGGGCACGTCGATGCGCTTCGCCAACATCTTCGGGGAGCGGAGCACGCACGGAGTGATGTACGATTTCTACCACAAGCTCATGCACAACGGCAAGAGGATGGAAATCCTCGGAGATGGAAGGCAGGAGAAGTCCTACCTCCATATCTCCGACTGCGTTTCGGGCATCATCGCCGCATGGACGGGGCAGGGGGCGCAATACGACGCGTTCAACGCCGGTTCGGAAGAGAAGGTGCGCGTGAGCGAAATCGCGTCCATGATGGGCAAAATGCTCGCACTCACGCCAGAATTCGCATACACCGGAACTCCGCACGGCTGGGTCGGGGATTCGAAACTGATGCTGCTCGACATCGCGAAGCTCCGGGCGCTCGGCTGGAAGCCGTCGGTGAAATTCGAAGACGGGCTTGGCCGCTACGTCAAGTGGCTCTCCTCATAGGAACGTTTTTATCGGCTTCTTGCCTATTCACTCCTCATGAAGGCGGTGATTCTGGCGGGCGGCTTAGGCACCCGCCTCAGCGAGGAGACGGTCGTCAAGCCGAAGCCGATGGTCGAGGTCGGGGAGAAGCCCATCCTCTGGCACATCATGAAAACCTACTCCAGTTACGGCATCCGTGACTTCGTCATATGCCTCGGCTACAAGGGCTACATGCTGAAAGAATGGTTCGCCAACTACCTCCTCCACAACTCCGACGTGACATTCGAACTGAAGAACGGCAGGATGGACATCCACGGCACGAAAGTGGACGACTGGTCCGTCACGCTCGTCGATACCGGCGATAAGACGCAGACCGGCGGCAGGATAAAGAAAATCCAGAAATACGTGGACGGCACGTTCATGCTCACTTACGGCGACGGCCTCTGCGACGTCAACATCTCGAAGCTCGCCGCGTTCCACAAGAAGAACGGGAAGCACGCCACGGTCACCGCGGTCCAGCCGCCCGGAAGGTTCGGCGCGCTCGGGCTCGAAGGCGACCGCGTCTCATCTTTCCTTGAAAAGCCGCGGGGGGACGGGGCGTGGATAAACGGCGGCTATTTCGTCCTGGAACCCGCCATGTTCGATTACATCCCCGGCGACGATACGGTCTGGGAGCGCGAGCCGCTCGAAGGCGCGGCCAAGAAGGGCCAGCTGATGGCCTACAAGCACTCCGGATTCTGGAAGCCGATGGACACGCTCCGCGACAAGCGCGAGCTGGACGAGCTCTGGCTTTCAGGGAACGCGCCGTGGAAGGTATGGAAATGACGGCCCCGTCGCTTGCCAGGTTCTTCAACGGGCAAGAGGGTGCTTATTACAGGCCACACGGGCTTCAAGGGCTCCTGGCTCTCCCAAATCCTGCTGGAAATGGGCGCGGACGTCAGCGGATATTCGCTCGCGCCAGACACGGAGCCGAACCTCTACTCGGCGCTCGGCCTCGAAGAAGACTTGTCCGCCACGATTGCCGACATCCGGGATTATAACAAGCTGTTTGCCGTTTTCCGGAAAGAGGACCCGGAAATCGTCCTCCATCTGGCCGCCCAGCCGCTCGTCCGCGCGAGCTACGATGACCCGCTCTACACGTTCTCGACCAATGTCATGGGCACTGCGAACGTGCTCGAATGCATCCGCAAGACCGACACGGTCAAGGCGTCGGTAATAATCACCACGGACAAGGTCTACGAAATCAAGGATGGCTGGCAAGGGGGCAAGGGCAGCACTCCGCACAAGGAAACCGACGAGCTTGGCGGCTTCGACCCGTACAGCTCGTCGAAGGTCTGCGCCGAGCATGTCACACGCTCGTATATACGCTCATACTTCAATCCGGAAACATCAAATCCGTCGTCCCACCTTAATCGCCACCGCACGCGCGGGAAACGTGATCGGCGGCGGGGACTGGTCGAAGGACCGGATTGTGCCTGACATAATGCGGGCGGTGTTCGAGAGGAAGGAGGAGGTTGTTCTCAGGAACCCGTTCGCAATCCGCCCCTGGCAGCACGTCCTCGACCCGCTGTTCGGTTACCTGCTTCTTTCCAAGAGGCTCTACGAGGGCGACAAGGGCGCAGTCGGGGCGTGGAACTTCGCCCCGGCCAAGGAGAACTTCGTAACCGTGGAAGAGCTCGTGAAGCTGTCGATAAAGCGGCTTGGCGCCGGCAAATATTCCGTGAAGCCCGGAGACGGCAAGCACGAGACGGCCATCCTCAAGCTTGACGCGTCCAAGGCCAGGAAAAAGCTTGGATGGGTCCCGTTGATGGGAATCGAAGACAGCGTCCGGGCGACCGCGGATTGGTACGGCGCTTTCTACCATGGAAAAAACACCAAGGACATCACTGAAAAGCAGATTGCCGGTTATATGAAGCGGATATCCTACGCTTAGCCGCCCCGATGCCCCGTCTTCTCTTTCAGACGAACACTACGCCTATGCCGCCCCAGCCCTGTTTGGGGTTTTCTATTATGTCCATTGTCTTTCGTCCCTTCTTCAGCTCGTCCCAGAACAGGTTGACCTTGCATTTTTCATCGCTATGAACGGCGACATCATGAAGCGCGATGATGCCGCCTTTCCTGACCAGCCCGCCATACAGGCTGAAATCCCTCTTGACGCCTTCGTATGTATGGTCGCCGTCAATGAACAATACGTCAATCTTGCTGTCGCCGAGTATCGCCTTCAGCTTCCCCGCCGTCTCCTCCTTGTGCGAATCGCCGTCAATCAGGTGGACGGACTGCTTTCCGGTGGCAAAGTTCTCATACAGCCTCCCGGCCCATTTCGGATATCCCCCGCCGAATTTGCCATACGGCAAGTCGATGCTTATTATCCTCGCATCCGGGCGCGCGGCGTACGACAGCAGGAAAAGGGTCCCGCCGTTGCAGGTCCCGATCTCCACCACGGTCTTCGGCTTCACCTCCCGCACGATTGTTACCAGCCGCATTATTTCCGTCCTGAACTGGAGCGGGCTTATCAGGCCGAGGCAGCCCCTGAAGGAGAAATCTGCCGCCCCTTCGAGGTCCTTAGCTTTCGCCGCCCTGACATCCTTCACGAAGAAGGGCCAGGCGAACCTGTAGACGACGTTCTTGTTCACCTGGTGGAGGACCGCCCCCCAGAATGCCTTGTCTGTGAAAATGGAAAGCTCTCTTCTTCCTGACCATGTCACTCATGGTGCTCGCTTTTGCTTTCAGGTATTTCAACATATTATCCACCGATTATATCGCATACCGAAATTCCGCGCCTCATTTATCCAGGTCAACCAAGGCCGTATCCCCGCGTGTCGGGTTTTCTCAGCCAGCTGGTCAGGTAGGCCATTATCCCGCCGGCAAGGAAAAATGGAAGCATCAAACCAAGGATGATAGTCTTTACGAAGGCGCTGGCGAAACTGGAATTCCGCGCAATCAGGTATGTGCCCTTCGTGGATTCTATCCAGGTCTCCTTCGCGAGCATCATGGACACTATCACTGCGAAGTTGTTGACGACATCGAGGAGCACGACCTTTCCCGCGACGGATTTGGCGAATCCGGGAAGCTTGCCGAATCCGCCCCTGATTTTCGAATAATCGTAAGGCTGCGCCCCCTGCCCGCCCCTCGCCTTCGACGAGCTGATGATTACATCGTACTTCTCCGGCGTTTTCTCGCCATATGGCGATTCCGCCATCAGGGCGCCTTTCCCGAACCGATGAAGGATGACGGATTTCAGCATGTGGAGGCCGCCCGCCCTCGCCCTCTGCGAGCCGAGAACCAGATAAGCCGGGCCTATCACGGCGAAGCTGTACATGAAGTCCCCTATGCGGTCCGGGACCACGAGCAGCATCAGGTTCACCCGGTAAAGCAGGCTCCGGTGGAAATTCGCGAAGATGGTGTGCCTCGCCGGGTGGGTGACGTATGCGTCGACGCTGGAAACCTTCACGTCACGGACTACGCGCAGGCAGAACTCCCAGTCGTCCGCGCCGATGTACATGGGAAGGTAGTGCAGGCCGTTCTTTTTCAGGAGCGACACATCAAGCAAACCGTAGAACGGGATTGCCCTGGACGTGTAGCTGACCCCGCCATCCATCAGGAACCTGGATTCGGGCGCTGCGGCTAGCGCGCCCCCCTTCCATGCCCGGATGCTCTTTTCGATGAGCGTCGGCTCCACCGGCAGGCAGATCGTCATCCCCGATTAATATCGCGCGGTATCCGTTTTCCAGCGCGTACTTCTCGCCCGTGAAATAGCCGCCCGCCGAGCCGGTGTCCTCCTTCCGCTTCACCAGCGCGACGCCGAACTTGTAGTTGCCTCCGTCGATGATTTCCCGGAGTTTTTTCTCATCGGACACCACGCTCGCGACGATGACGATGTCGAAATCGCTCGTTGTCTGGGCCGAAAGCAGCTCAAGGTGCTTCGCGATGGCCGCATAGTTGTCGTAGAACGGCATCACGATTAGCACCTGGCTGTTTTTCCTGCGCTCAAGAAGCACGGATGCGTAATCGGACAATGCCCCGCGACCGGTTTTGATATCAGCAGCCATCGAATCTCCCCAGCCTATGCCCGGCCTTCTCGAAAGAGTCCAAATCATCAAGCATCTGTCCGATATGCTCTATCTTCCTGCCAAGCAGCTTCTCGGTTTTGGAGATGTCCATGCCTATCTTCTTCGGGATGAATATGCTCCGCGCAGCGGAGGTGGACTGCCCTACCAGGCCCTTTTGCAGCTTGAAATGCGCGGCGAAGAGGAGCGCAAGCTCGTACCTGGAAATCAAATCCGGACCGGTCGCATGGAGGATTCCCGGCCATTCGCCCTTTTCCGCGAGTTCGATGATTATCTTCGACAAGGCAAGAGCGGATATCGGCTGAGCTATCTGGTCCGTGGCCGCATCGAACCTCTTTCCGGCCTTGGCGCTCTCTAGGAATCGGGCCATGAAATTCCTCGCCGGCAATTCATAGCCGAATAGCCCGTTCGTCCTCAACACCATGCATTTCGAGCATCCGGCGACCGCCAATTCGGCGGCATATTTGGAGAACGCATAGAAGTTCCGCGGATAGGGCACGTCCGTCTCTTTATAGTTCCGGCTCTCGCTTCCGTCGAATGCCCAGTCGGTGGATATCTGCACCAGGCCGAAACCGAGATTCCTCTGGAGCTCCGCAAGCTTTTGCGGCACGAGGAAATTCGCCTTCCAGCATTCCTCCTTCCTGGTCTCGCATTCATCAGTCGAGCCCTTGAACTTCAGCGCGTTCACGATGACATCGCACTTCGCGTTCCTGACCTGCCGCCCAAGCCACTCGAAGTCCGTCGCATCGCCCTGGATATCCGTGTATGGGGAGGCGCTCCTGCTCAGGCCGACCATTTCATGGTTTTTCGATTTCCCGTACCTGCAGAGGTATGAGCCGAGCAGTCCCGCGCTTCCGACAACGAGTATGCGCATCATTCCTCACCGTATTTGAAATTGTTCTCGGCCTGCTCCAATGAGGGGTGGCCGGAGTCGCGTTCCGAAACTATGGGATTCTTCACGTTCCAGTCGACGCCTATCGTCGGGTCGTTCCAGCGGATGCCCTTGTCGAACGCCTTCTCGTATTTCCCGTCAATCATGTAGAACAGGATTGATTCCCCGAGCGAATGGAATCCGTGCGCGAACCCCTTCCCGATGAACACGCCCGTGTTGGATTTAGCATCCAGGCTTATCGAGACGAACTTTCCGTATGTCGGGGAGCCCTTCCTTATGTCCACCACGACGTCCCGCACGCGCCCTTCAAGGCAGACGACGACGCGCTTCTGCGTCGCGGGCCTCATGATGTAGTGGAAGCCGCGTATCACGTCCTTTTTCGACCGCGAGAAGAACGTCTCGCTCACCGAAAAACCCGGGAAGTCCTCCCTCACCCAGACCTTGCCGAAGTCCCCCCGGTTGTCCCCGGCTTTGAAATATTCGAAAGTGAACACCTTGCCGTCGAAGAATTTTTCAAGAACCTTCAAGAGCCGCACCTCCCTGCTTCCTATTCTTCAGACCGCCTTTTAATGATAAATGCCGCCTCTGCGCGTTATTAATACTTTTTCGGATAATTCATGCAGTGCCTAATCTTAGATTCAAAGCGGGATGATGACATGCAAAAATGCCGCATATGCAGGAAGACCAACTCAAAGGAGTTCCTCAATCTCGGAAAAGTGGCCCTCGCCAACAGCTACCTGAAGCCTGAAGATTTGGGGAAGCCCGAATTCACAGAGAAGCTCGACGTATGGTTCTGCCCGGACTGCGGCCTCGTCCAGCTCGGCACGATAGTCCCGCCCGAAAAGATGTTCCGGCATTACCTTTACTACTCGTCCAACTCGCCCATGCTCATGAGGCATTTCTCGGATTATGCGGATGAAATCGCCGGAATGCACGCAGACAAGAAGAAGGCGTTCGTGGTGGAAATCGCCAGCAACGACGGAATCCTCATCAGGAATTTCAAGAGGCACGGAATCCGGTTCCTCGGCATCGACCCGGCCGAGAACATCGCGAAGAAGGCGAACGCCGAGGGCATACCCACGATAGCCGAGTTCTTCAACTCGAAAAGCGCCAAGGCGATGGAAAAAGAGCACGGGAAGGCGACGGCTATCCTCGGCAACAACGTCTTCGCCCACATCGACGACATACACGACGTCATCGACGGCGTCGAGGCCCTGCTATCGGATGACGGCTTCCTCGCCCTGGAATTCCCCTACCTGGTGAACCTGCTTGAGAACACCGAATTCGATACGATATACCATGAGCACCTGTCCTACTTCTCCATTCATCCGCTCGTGCAGTTCTTCGCCATGCACAAGATGGAGATTTTCGACGTCCGGAGGACGAGCATACACGGCGGCTCGGTGAGGCTTTTCATCCAGCGCAAAGGCGGCCCGCGCAAGTCGACCCAATCGATTGCGGAACTGCTCGCGCTGGAAAAACAGAAGGGAATAATGGAGCTGAAGACCTACCAGCGTTTCGCTGAGAACGTGAAAAAGCTGAAAACCGGGCTCGTATCACTGCTCACAAAGCTCAGGAAGGATGGGAAGAGCATCGCCGCATACGGTGCTCCTGCCAAGGGGAACACGCTTCTCTGCTACTGCGGAATAGGCACGAAGCTCATCGATTTCACGGTGGACAGGAGCCCGTACAAGCAGGGGCTATACACGCCCGGGACGCACATCCCCATCCTGGCCCCGGAAGAGCTGTCGCGCCGCAAGCCGGATTATGCGCTCATACTGGCATGGAACTTCGCGAGCGAGATAGTGAAGCAGCAGGAGCCGTACCTCAAGGCAGGCGGGAAGTTCATAACCCCGGTTCCGTCGCCGCGCATCTATGACGATTATGTGATTAAATGAAGAACAGGAGCAAGGGCGATTACCCCAGCGTTACGATTGTCGTGCTGAACTACAACGGCAGGGACATCATAGCGAAATGCCTGGAATCGCTCCGCAAGACCGAATACCCCAACCTCCGCACATTCGTATTCGACAACGGCTCGACCGACGATTCCAGGAAAATAATATCCGGCCGGTTTCCGGATGTCAGGATGTTTTCCACAGAAAAAAACCTCGGAGTCACTAAAGGGATGAACCTCGCGCTGTCGAAAGCGCTGGAATCGTCCGATGCGGATTACATCGTATTCTACACCAACGACGTGCAGGTTAACGAGCCCTCATGGCTGTCCTCCCTGGTGGATATGGCGGAGAAGGACAAGGGAATACGGCATCGTCGGATGCAAGCTCCTCTATCCGGACGGGACCATCCAGCACGCGGGGATGGAGTTCTGGCCGGACAGGCTGAGGGGAAAGGGGCAGGATGGCTCGAAGTTCTCCTCGGTCGAGGACATGGACGCCGTGACCGGCGCATGTTTCCTGCTTACCCGGTCCCTGCTCATGAAAATCGGCGGCGTCGACGAGGTTTTCTCTCCTTATTATTACGAGGACGCGGATTTCTGCTTCCGGGCCAGGAAAGCCGGATTCAAAATCAAGTATGCCGGCAACGTGGTCCTGACGCACTATGAGGGGGCGTCGATGAGCACGAGCGATGAAAAGGAGTATACGCTGGCCAGGAATTCAATCATCTTCTACCTGCGATACTGCTCCGTTCCTTCAGACGTTGAAGATGGCGGCGAGGATATACGCCAGGCTTCTGGTTCGGAGAAAAAATACGCGGGCGGATTTTTCCTTGAGGAACATGTCCTTCGTTTCGTTCAGGAACCTGCTGTTTCTCCCCTGCCGCTTCCTGCTTGTCAGCTCCGGCATCCTGGCAGGATTCTTATCGTACAATACCAGGAAACCGGCGATTTTCAGCCATGGAAGCCGAGGCGGCGCGGTGGATTAAATATGCGTGCGTTTCCTTTCACTCTGGTGAAAAAATGATTTCCTGCGACCTTTGCGGCTCTACGGCGTCCGATTGCTTTTCATCAACCATGACCGCATGTATCGCAGAAAGGAACGCGAATTTAAAATAGTCAAATGCCCGGGTTGCGGCCTGATTCGTCTAGCCGAAATACCGAGCGAAGAGGAAACCAAGGCCTTCTATCCCCCGGATTACAAACCACATTCCCTGAATCCTGGAAATGCTGATGGCTATGCCCGCATGGTAAGGATTATGCAGGAAAAAACCCATCTGGCCGTCATTAAGCGGGTAATCTTTTTTCTTCCCTTTCGGCTAAGGTTCAACCGAGCGATTCCAGAATCCCAACTCGGAGCGCGCCTGCTTGATGTCGGTTGCGGCAGCGGCGCTTTTTTAGCGGTGGCCCGGAAGCTTGGCTTTGATTCCTTTGGCGTCGAACCGTCTTTCTCAAATAATGCCTTCGCCGAGGAGGAAGGATTGCATATCCACAGTGGATTCATATGGGATGCACGATTCAAGGACGACTTCTTCGATGTTGTCACCCTGAACCACGTCATCGAGCATACGCCAAAGCCGTCCGAAATGTTCAGTGAAGTCAAGCGCATCACAAAACCGGGCGGGGCCATCATCATGGCCCAGCCGAACAGCGACTCCCTGGGATTCTGGCTGTTCGGAAAATACTGGCTCAACACCGACACTCCCCGCCATATCTACATCCTTTCTGTGCGGAATATGCTGGAATATGCCAGGAAGGCCGGCCTGACCGTAGAAAAAATCAATTATAATACGACTCCGGGAACGCATATCGAGAGCCTCAGGTATGTGCTGGAAGAAATAACCGGACGACCGGTTCGATTCCCGTCAATCCTGAGCAAGGTAATGGTGGTGCTACTGCTTCTGCCGACGGAACTCCTGAACATTCTCCATCTCGGAGACCATGCGGAACTCGTCTTCAGGAAACCCAAATAAATCCTTCTCGTTGATAGTAATCCGTGATTCCATGGAACTAGTTCCTTTTGACAGCGTTTACGATGCCAAAAAGTTCGAATCCCTCAAGAAATCAGGGCACATCATCGACATCAGCGCCCTCGAGGCGTACGAGAACGGGCTGAAAGGCGCGACAAGCGCGTTCCCGGACCAGAAATACTGGCGCGGGAAGCGCGTCCTAATCACCGGCGCATCAGGCATGGTCGGAAGCACGATGGCCGACATCCTGATTTCGCTCGGCGCGGAGGTCTTCGGCACAATCAAGCGCCACGCGGTCGCTTATCATCCGAACCTCCAGCACAATATCGAAAGCGGGAAGCTGAAGACCGTCGAAGTCGATTTGCGCGATTACGGGCGCGTCGTAAGCATCATGAAGGAAATCGAGCCGCACGCGATATTCCACCAGGCGGCCGAGTCATTCGTCCCGACGAGCATCCAGCAGCCGAGCCATGTCGTCGAGAACAACTGCGTGAGCACGGTGAACGTGCTGGAGGCCGCGACCAAGGAGGACAAGAGCCTTGAGGGCATACAGCTGGCCTGCTCGTCCGAGCAGTACGGCTTCGTGAAGAGCGCGGCTGAGATTCCAATCAAGGAGGAAAGCGAGCTCCGGCCGACATCCACATACGCCGTCACAAAAGTCTTCACCGACTACATCGCGCGCGCATACTACTACATGTACAAGACGCCCACCGTGATAACAAGGACGTTCAACCAGGAAGGGCCCCGGCGCGGCCCCCAGTTCTTCACGGCGAGAATCGGCATGCAGATCGCCTCGTGCTTGGCGGGAAAAACCAGCCGCATCGTCATGGGGAACCCGAATTCGGTGCGCGATTTCACGCATGTCCACGACTCGGTGAACGCCCAGATAATCGCAATCGAGAAATGCAACCGCGGCGAGGTCTACAACATCTGCTCTGGAAAAGGCATCTCGACCGGCGATTACGCGACGCTTGCCATCAAGGCCGCCGGGCTTTCCGGGAAGGTCCCGGTGCTCATCGACAAGTCGCTCCTCCGCACGTACGAGCGGGGCGAATCGCTCATTGACGGGTTCATCGGCGACAATTCCAAGTTCGTCGAGAAGACCGGATGGAAGCCGACAAAGTCGGTCGTGGACATCATCAGGGACGGCGTCGAGTACTACAAGGGCGTGAGATGAGCCGGTGAGCGGATGAAGGTCACCCTGGTCGCGCATTATCTCGACGAATCCGTCGGCCACGGCATGGACCGGTATTCGCTCAAGCTGATGCAGGGCCTGCGCGGAAAAGGCGTCGAAGTCAATCCCGTAAGCTCGCCCGCAGTCCTTCTCGGGCCGCCGAAATCGTTCCTTGACTTCTTCTTCTACCTGCCTCTGCGCTCCATACTGCGCTTTGGACCCGGGGACCTGTTCCATTTCACCGCCCCGCAGGCCGGGCTTGCGATACCGGCTCGTGAAAAGGATTTTCGGCAAAAAGGTCGTGACGACGATATACGACCTACACCCGTTCATCGACACGGGGCAGAAATCCTCGTTCCCGGTGCGCAAGGCGCTGGAAACCGCAATCAAGAGCTCGGACGCACTCCTTGTGATTTCCTCGCAGACGAAAAGGGACATCCTCAAATTCTTCAAGGTGGATGAGAAGAAAATCCGGATAACACTGCTCGCGGCGGACGGGAAGTTCCAGCCTTCGGCGGATAAGAAAAAGGCGGGGGGGATGCCGCAAGGAGGCATGGCGCAAGGCGGCGCTCGTGTTTTCACAGTCGGTTATATCGGCGGCTTCGCGCCATACAAGAACGTCCCGTTCCTAATCCGCGCATACTCGCTTTTCGAAAAGAGATGCAAATCCCCCTGCCGCCTCCTGCTTTACGGGAAAGGCCCTGAATACCAGAAATGCATCCGGCTGGCAAAGGAGCTCGGGGCGAAGGGTGTGGAGTTCCGGGGGTTCGCCGATGAATCGGACATCGTAGGCATCTACAACAGCTTCGACGTCTTCGTCTTCCCTCCAACGCAGAAGGATTCGGCCTTCCGATAATCGAGGCGCAGATGTGCGGCGTCCCGGTCATAGTCAAGGAAGGCGCGCACGTTCCGGAGGAGGTCACGGAGATGTGCCTCAAGGCCGCCGACGAGGAGCGCCTCGCCTCATTAATGGAGAAGGTCCGCTCCGAAGGGTTCGTTTTCACCAAGGAGCATCTCGATTACCTAAAGCGCTTCACCTGGGACGATTGCATCGGGAAAACAATCGCAGCGTATAAGGAAGTCCTGAAAGGCTGACGCGATTTTTTAAAAAAAAAGGAAACTACGGCCAGCCGCCCTTTCCAAGCGGGTGATAGCTGAGTCCGGCATCCGCCGCATCCTTGATGATGCGCCTGGCATCCAGCAGCGGCGCGTTCCCGAGCGCATCTTTGTACTTCTTGGCGCTTTTCATGAATTCGGGCCATGCCGTCACAATCAGGGCCGCATCGCAGCCGGATAGGCATTCCTCCCAGTCGCCTGCATATTCGACCGAGGGGAAAGCGTCCCGCATGCTCCCCATAGCCTCAGGGTCGTATGCGCATACCGTCGCACCTGCCTCAAGAAGTTTCTGTATTAGCACGAGCGCCGGGCTTTCCCGGACATCGTCCGTATCCGGCTTGAACGCCAATCCGAGCACGGCAATCCTCTTCCTGGAAACCGGCATAATCCTGCTGAGCATCTCGTAAAGCCTGAGCTTCTGTTTCGAATTGGAATCCGTTATCGCATGGAGGACCGGCACGGCCTCCCCGCTCTCTTTCGCATGGTTCGCGAGCGCCTTCACGTCCTTGGGCAGGCAGGACCCGCCAAACCCTGAACCCGGAACCAGGAAATGCGGGCCGATGCGTGAATCGAGGCCGACGCCGTTAAGGACCTCTTCGGAATCCACCCCGATTCTCTGGCAAATGTTCGCGGTCTCGTTGGCGAGCGCGACGCGCGAGGCGAGGAACGCGTTCGAGGCGTATTTTATCATCTCCGCGGTTTTTATGTCGGTGAAGAGCTTCTGGCAGCCGAACGACTTGTAAAGCTCTTCCATCACCGCTTTCGTCCTGTCGTCCGAGCAGCCGACGACTATCCTGTCCGGCTTGTCGAAGTCCATAAGCGCGCTCCCTTCGCGCAGGAACTCCGGCACCATCGCGAGGCCGAAGCGCATGCCCGATTTTCCAATTATGGGGCCGACGGTTTTCTCCGTGGTCCCCGGGAGCACGGTAGAGCGCATGGCAACGACGGAAAACGCGTCGTTCTTTTTCAGTTCTTCGGCGACAGCCGAGCATGCCTGGCGCACGTGCGCCAAATCCACCCCGCCATCCGGAAGCGAAGGCGTCCCCACCGCAATCACCACGACATCAGAACCCGAAACCGCAGAGAAATCCGTGCCTGCCTTGAGCCGCCCGGCGTTGATTACCCCGCGGAGCCTCTCGCCCAAATCCTTCTCGAAAAACGGAGGCACGCCCTTCGCGATTTTCGAAACCTTCCCCGCATCAGTGTCTATGCAGGCGACGTCATGCCCGCGTCCCGCCCATCCGACGGCGGATATCAGCCCGGCATATCCCGCCCCTATGACCGCGATTTTCATATGGGGGAATCGGCATCATCCAGTTAAATCCTTCTGGAATCAGCCGAATCCCTTGCCCCCAACATATCATCCGCCTTCTTGCAGAATTCCGAATCCTCGTCCATCTGCCTCCTGTACATGCCGCGGTAGGTCGCCCCCCGGAGGAAATAAAACGGCACGGAAAGAACGGCCCCAAGCCCCGCAAGCGGGGCGAACACCAGCCCGAACGCGGCCGCCTTGAGGATGCCACCCTTGAAAGCGAAAGCGGGCGTTCCCAAGTCGTCCGTATATACCTCGCGGGCGAGGATTGCACAGGGCATGTAGGCGCTCATGTCCGCGAAGAAGAACGTACTGCTCAGGTAGACTTTTTTCCCGGCCAAGGTCCATGCGCAATCCAGCATCCCGCCCAAACCGAGCGTTTTCCTGAGCGCCCCCTCGTCGATTCCTTTCGCCCCGAACAGCTTCCGCTCGCCCTCGGTCCGGACAACCGCCACGTCGACAGAATCGGCCCGGAACCCAGCAACAACCTTCGGCTCGAAAATCCCCCGCACCGGCCTGTCCGGGCGGCCGTGCCTCCCCAGAGCGAAATCCGCCACCCCCGACAAATATGCGTGCAGGAACCCGGCTTTCCCGGTGAACGCAGAGAGGAAGGCGAAGCGGAGCGGCATCGTGATGGAATAGCGGAGGAACGAAGCATAGCCCCAGACCGAACTGCAAATCATTATGTTGCGCGTGGTCAGGCGCCAGCGGTTGAAAGATTGCACGGGCCTGCACGGGTGCGAAATCACGATTTTTTCATCATGAACTATTCCCGCGGCGAGCTTGATTCTCTCGAAGAACTCGGTGTCCTCCATCATGATGAAGAGCGGCGCGAAATAGAAGCCGGCGCGGGAAAGCGCCTTCCTGCCGACCATCAAGTAATGGTTGGACGTCGTGATTGCGTCGCCCATCGTATAATATCCGGCGACAGCCGGGATGCCCGCATTGGCAAGCGCATGAAACCTCGCGAGCGCGCCCGGGCCCGGGTGCGCGTCGTCATCGGCGAATATCACATAATCATAGCCGAGCGCATACGCCCTCTTAGCGCCTTCCCGGAATCCGCCTGCCGGACCGATGTTGTCGAACGACATCAGTTCCATCCTGAAGGACCGGCCGAACTCCTTGCGCGCCCATTCCACGCTTTCCTTCCCGTTGTTGACGAGTATCACGCAGTCCGGCTTCGCGCTCTGCCCCGCGAGCAGTTCCAGGTGCTGCCTCAGGCGCTCATGCATGTCGAATGCGACAATCACTACGGCTATCACGCCAATCTACCTCATATAAGCAGTTAAATAGTTTTGGAGAGGATGCAACACATGCGCCTTGTCGTAACTACGCCTTTTCTCGAGACGCGCGGCGGCATGGAGCGCGTCGTCCTCAAAATCGCCCAGCATTTCAAGGCGAAAATCCACTGCATCAGCTACGATGCGGAGAACACGTTCCAGGAGTTCGCGGACCTGGAAATCGAGACAGCAAAGCCGACGCCATTCCGTTCCCTTCCGCTTGGCAGGCGCGTGTCCGGCGCGATGGACGCAGGCTATCATTTCTACAATGCCAAGCTCACGGATTACGACGTCATAAACGCGCACCAGACGCCCTCCGAATGGATAAGGAACAAGAACGCCCCGGTCATATGGTACTGCCACACGCCGAACCGCGAGGCTTTCGACCTCTACGAATGGCGCCAGAAGAGGCGCAACCCGCTTTCGCGCCTCGTGTTCTGGTCGTCGATCCAGCCGTTCAAGTTCCTCGAAAGCCGGACGGTCCCGAAAATCGAGCACATATTCACGAACTCCAGGAACAGCCAGGAGAGAATCACCAGGTACCTAAGGAGGAGTTCGGAGGTCCTGCATCCGGGCGTGGAGGCGGAAAAGTTCGCGAGCAAGTCATTCGACCGGTATTTCCTTTACCCCTCGAGAATCGCCCCGGAAAAAGAGCTCGAATACGCCATCGAGGCGTTCAAGCTCTTCTCGAACCGCCAGAACCCCAAGGCCGGCGCCGGAGCGCCGAAAACCCAGAACTGGAAGCTCATCATAACCGGTGCGCTTTCCAAGCGTCCCGAGCACATCGCATACCTGAAGAAAATCCGGTCCATGAGCGGGCCGGACATAGAAATCAGGACGAACGTGGGCGACTGGGAGCTGCGCGATTTGTACGCAAGGTGCAGCGCGGTTCTCTACACCCCGGTGAACGAGGATTACGGCCTGGTCCCCCTCGAAGCCATGGCTTCAGGCAAGCCCTGCATAGCGAGGAACGAAGGCGGCCCGAAGGAGACGGTCGTGAACGGCCGGGACGGATTCCTCGTGGACAGCATGTGGGACATGGCCGGGAAGATGGAATCCCTCGCCAAGGACCCGGAGCGCTGCGCGCAAATGGGAAAAGAAGGCCGCGCGAAGGTTGAGCGCGACTTCACATGGGGCGTGTTCCTGAAGCGCTTCGGCGAAAAGGCCGAAGAGCTCTCGAAAAAGGGTAGTGGGAGATGAAAGTCGGGATTCTCTGCCCGTTCTACAGGCATGGCGCAATCGGTGGTGTCGAGACGGTAATCCGCCATCTCCTCGACAAGCTTCCGGAGCGCGGGTTCTCGCCGTCCCTCATACCATTCCCGCTTCCGGGCGGAATCGATTTCAACAACCCCCTGTTCTCCCCGTACCTCCAATTGAAGGCGGCGTCGGCATCGTTATCCAAAGAGGTATCGGGATTCGATATAATTCACTCCCACCACCCGTTCGTCACGCTCCCCTTCGCATTGCGGAAAAAAACCGTGATGAGCGTCCATGTATATTCCGGCGATTTGTACGCGGGAAAAGGCGGCATCCATCCCGTGAGGTGGGCCCAGCGCAACGGGATGCACCTGGCCGAATACGCCGCCGGAACTGCGGCAAGGGAGATAACATCGGTCTCCGCGCACATCAAGTCCCGCCTCGTCCATGATATCCATCTTCCGGAGAAGAAAATCACTGTCATATACAACGGCGTTGACCTTGGCGCCATAGACCGGTCCATCTCATCGGCGGGCGCAAACCCCTACAAGGCGGAAGGCCCGAACATCATCTGCGTCGGGAGGGTGTGGAGGCCGAAGGGATTCGACACGGCCCTCCGCGCGCTTTCTTCCGAATCCCTCCGCAACGCACACCTGCATGTCGCAGGCCCGCTCGAAGACAAGCCGTATGCCGACGAGATGCGCTCGTTCGCCCATGAATCCGGCCTCCGGGGGCGCTTCCATCTCCTGGGGCGCGTCAGCGAGGCGCAGAAATACTCGCTCATGCATCATGCCGACCTGGTCATCCTGCCATCCCGGTTCGAAGGCCTCTCAATCGTGGCTATTGAGGCGCTCGCCACGTCATCGGCAATAATCGCATCCGACATCCCTCCGCTGAGGGAGGTTCTTGGAGATGCTGCCCTCTACTTCGAGGCGGGGAATGCGGATGATTTGGCCGCGAAGATGGCCTCCGTGCTCGCATCCAGCGCCAACCAACGCAGGCTGAAGTCCTCAGCGCGGGAACGCCGGGAAATGTTCGGCCTGGACAGGATGGTCGGCTCGTACGTCCGCGCATACGAGCGGGCCGCGGGATAGCGGCTTTCCCCGGCCCTCCGGATTGACTAGGGTTTAAAACCGAAACTGAGAAGTCACATCCTATTTCAGGGTTGATTTGATGAAGATACTCGTTACGGGAGCGATGGGCTTTATCGGCTCTAACATATCCGAGCGCCTGGTGAATGAGGGGCACGAAATAACGTGCCTCGACAACATGCACACCGGGGCGGAAAGCAACATCGCCGGAATCATGGCGAAGGTCAAGGTCGTGAAGAAAAGCGCGGGCGATATCGCGTCCGTGGGCGAAAAATTCGACGCAATAATACACGACGGCGTCTATTCGTCATCCCCGATGTACAAGGAGAACCCGCACCTCACGGCGAAGGTGCTGGACGAATGGATATCCGTGCTGGAATTCGTGCGGAAGAACCCGTGCAGGCTCGTGTACGCGTCGTCCAGTTCGCTCTACAACGGCAACTCGCCGCCGCACCACGAGGGGATGGAAATCAAGACGACGGACTTCTACACCGAAGGCAGGTACTCGATGGAGCGCGTCGCGAAGCTCTACAGCGATTTCTACGGCGTGAAGAGCGTCGGCCTGCGGTATTTCAGCGTCTATGGCAAGAACGAGCGCGCGAAAGGGAAGTACGCAAACCTCGTCACGCAGTTCCTCTGGGAGATGAAGGCGGGCAAGGCGCCGGTAATCCTCGGAGACGGCTCGCAGACGCGCGATTTCGTGTACGTGGACGATGTCGTGGAGGCGAACGCGCTCGCGCTCAAATTCGACGGCACGGACGTCTTCAACGTGGGCACGGGCAGGAACGTCTCCCTGAACGATGTCGTCGCGATGCTGAACTCGAAACTCAGGACCCTCATCAAGCCCGAATACCGGGAAAACAAGATAAAGAATTATGTCGCCCACACGAAGGCCGACACCAAAAAGGCGGAAAGGGGGCTCGGGTTCAGGGCCAGAACCGCCCTCGAGCAGGGCATCGACAAGCTCATCCTGCATTATCCCTAGCGGGCAGGGGGAAACGGCACCGCAGGTCACGCTGATGGCAGAAATCTCGCAGCATTCCAAGGAGGTCGCAAGGGGCAGCTTCTGGAGCCTTATCGGGAGCGCGTTCTTCAAGCTCGTATCCTTCGCCTACGTAATCCTCATCGCGCGTGCGGCGTCCCAGGATGACTTGGGCACGTTCTATCTCGCGCTCAGCGCGATGTCCCTGGTCTGGATTTTCAGCGACATCGGGATTTCCGGCGCTTTCACGCGCTATGTCCCGTATTTCGAAGGAAAGAACGAGCGCGGCAAAATCCGCGACCTGCTCACCCTGAGCTACAAATACCTTGCCGTCCTCTCGCTGGTGATTATGGCCGTGCTGTTCGTCCTGGCCGACAACATCGGGGCCCTGTACGGCAACGCGGCCCTGCCCGAGGCCATACGCATCCTTTCCGCGTACGTCCTGCTCGGGAACCTTTTCAGGCTCAACTACCTCTACCTGCAGGGCATCGCCGATATCCGGGGCTCCCAGCTGTACCAGAACCTGCAGAACCTCCTCAAACTTGCCATCACCGCGCTGCTCATCTTCGCCTTCGGGGCATCGGTCATGACGGTCAGCGCGGGCTTCGTCCTCTCGTTCCTGTTCGCATTCGCCGCCTCGTGCATCCCGGTTTTCCGCTCCGCGGCGTCGATGCGCGGCGGGCAGGGGCTCGGCAGGCAGGAAATCATGGGCGAGATAATCCCCCTCGGCCTTACCGTGGCGGTCGTATCCTACTTCACCACGATAATCGCGTCATCGGACAGGCTCATACTCGGCTATGTCGCGGAGCCCGCGTCCTCGGCGGCCCTCGTGGCCGTGTATTCCATGGCGACCACGCTCGCGTCCGTCCTGATGGTCTTCCCGGGCTCGGTGGGGAGCATATTCCTGCCGCTCGTGTCCCGCCTTTCCGGGAAAAACGACCTCGAAGGCATGCGGGAGGTGATGGCGACCGCGCAGCGCTGGGCGCTTTTCATCACGCTCCCGATTGCGGCGGTGATGATAGCGTTCTCATCAGACATGCTCACCGTCTTCTACGGCTCCAATTACGCCTCCGGCGCGGCGTCGATGTCGCTCTTCACCCTCGGCCTCGTAATCGCGTCGTTCTCGTTCATGGTCTCGCTCACGCTGACCGCCATGCGGCTTGTGAAAATCGAGCTCATGGTGGCCGCGGCGAGCGGCATCGTGAACGTCGCGCTCAACCTCCTCCTCATCCCGCAATACGGCATGGAGGGCGCGGCCGCGGCCTCGCTCGTGAGCTTCATAATAAGCACGCTCCTGCTCACCTACTACGCGAAAAAGCTGATAGGGTTCACCAACCCGCCCGAGGCGTACAAGCTGCTCTTCGCGATGGCCCTGGTCCTCCTCGCGGTGTTTTTCATCAGGCCCCTGGTTTCGGACGCGGCATCCGCGATAATCACCCAGGCGGGCGCGGGCGAATACGTCCCCAAGGCCATCTATCTTGCATACCTCGCCCTCCTCATCGGGCTCTCCGGCGCGCTTTTCGTGGCCATATCACTCGCGCTCAAGTGCTTCAGGGAGGAGGACATCGGCCTGATGCGGAAAGTGCTCGACCGGGCGGGCGTTCCTGGGCCCCTTGCCGTCGTGGCGGAGAAAGTGGCCTCGTATGGGGTGCATGGGAAAAAATAGCATTCTTTTAAAGGCTTCCAGATATTGTTGTTTCATTTGAGGTATTGATATGTTAGAAGATGTCATTTTCGGCCAGATAACGATGCCCGGAGAGGCGATCAGGATAGTCCTCGCATTCCTCGGCACCGGGGTAGCCGCCTATTACGATGTTTTCAACAAGAAGAACATACCGGACCAGATGCTCTTCGCGTTCCTGGCCCTCGCATTCATCGTGAACCTCGTGTTCTACGACGCGGCGCTCTTCGCGTTCTCGCTCGGCGTCACGGTGTTCCTCTCGGCTATCGGATACCTCTTCTACCGCGTAGGCCAGCTCGGCGGCGCCGACCTGTTCGTCCTCGCGGCCATAATGCTCCTGCTCCCGATACACCCGAGCTACGCCGGCCTCCCGTTCAACCTGCCGTTCATCTTCTCGGTGTTCATTTTCTCCGGGATACTCTTCGCGCTCTACGTCCTGTTCTATTTCGGCTTCAAGCTGACTCAGGTCGAGTCCAAGCCCAAGCTGCTTTACGCGCTCGTCCTCATACCATATGCCCTGTTCGCATGGTTCTTCATCAACTCGTTCCTTTTCTCCCCGGTCTTCTTCGCGTTCGTCACGATATCGATTTTCGCGACGGTCTTCTTCATGATGTTCCGGGACTCGCTCAACCAGATGCTCGCCGAGGAGCTCCCGGTGTCGCAGCTCGAGCCCGAGGACGTCCTCGCCCTCGAAGTGATGAACAAGGACATGATAGAGCGCTACAAGATACCCCGCCTCATGAGCAGGGACGAGATAGCCCGCCTCAAGAAGACGAAGGTGGGCGAGGTCTGGGTGTACACCAAGCTCCCGCCGTTCATCCCGTTCATCCTGAGCGGCATGGTGCTCGCGATGCTCTTCGCGAAAAGCCTCCTGCTCCTCTGACGGGCGGTGGGGACGGAAAAGGCATGGGGGACGCGACCGCAGGGAGGCATCCGCGCCTGGTGCGGGAAAACCCTTATAAAAGGCAAGAACGCCAAAGTGCTTTCATATGGACATACCGACAATCCTGAACTATCTCATCGCGTTCTTCTCCCTCTTCTCGCTCAACGTATTCATACTCCTCTACCTGAAGCACAGGAACGACTACCACAAGCCGCTCAAGAAAACAGGGTGGACGCCGCTGGTTTCCATTGTGATGCCCGCATACAACGAGGAGAAGTTCATAGTCTCGTCAATCCGCACGCTCCTGGACCTGGATTACCCGAAAGACAGGCTGGAGCTCATCATCGTCGACGACGGCTCGACCGACAACACCTACAAGGTCGCCAAGGCGTTCGAAGCCCCGAACCTCCACGTGTATACCAAGCCCAACGGGGGAAAAGGCGCCGCGCTGAATTTCGGCATCAAGAAGGCGAAGGGCGAACTCGTCGCCACGATGGACGCGGACTCCTACGTGACGCGGGGCACGATACTCGGGCTCATCCCGTATTTCTCGGAAAAGGACGTGATGGCCGTCACCCCGGCGGTGAAAATCCGCGAAAGCTCGTCCTGGCTGAAAGAATTCCAGCGCGTCGAATACCTCATGATACTTTCTCCAGGAAGCTGCTAAGCTTCATCGACTCGGTTCCCGTGACGCCCGGCCCGTTCTCGATGTTCAGGCGCGAGGTGTTCGGCAAAATCGGCTATTTCGACGAGCACGACCTGGTCGAGGACCAGGAAATCGCGCTCCGCATCCAGGCCGCGAACTTCAAAATCAGGAGCTCGATGAGCGCAGACGTCTACACCGAGCCCCCGGACAACATGTCGGACCTCATCACCCAGCGCGTCCGCTGGCAGAGGGGCGGCATCCGGAACTACTGGAAATACCGCCACATGATGAAGCCGGAATACGGCGACTTCGGCATGTACTTCGTGCCGCTGAACTTCGCCGCGCTCACCGCGTTCTTCCTGCTGCTCGGCCTGCTCGCCTACTCCATATTCACGACGCCGTATTACGTCCAGTACATCTGGTTCGACGCGATGGGGATGGACGTCACGTTCGTGACGTTCGTCGGCGCGTTCGTGGTCATCACCTCGACGTTCTTCCTCTGGCTGGCAATCCGGAGCTACGGCAACGAGAAGGTCAAGCTCCGCTACCTGGCCTCCTTCCTGCTGTTCTACTGGTATATCATGGTGGGCTACAACGTCCTTTTCCTAATCAAGGAGCTTAAGCGGGAGCGGTATTCGTGGTGAGGCTATGAAGAGGACAGTCAGCTACCCGATTTACGCGGCCGCGTTCCTAATCTCGCTCCTGATTTTCATCGTGGGCGTATTCATCGGCACAATCATCGACCAGGCGAACGTCCGCTCGATTTCCGACGACGTGTCCAACATATCCGAAAAGGTCGCGTCCATACAGCTCCTCCTCCTGGCGGAAGGCAACTCATCCTCGTTCTGCCCGGTCTATTCGTCATCGCTCGACTCAATAGACCAGGACGTGGAGCGCATCGGCTACAAGCTAACCTACCTGGAGGACGAGAAGGGCATATACGACGCCGAGCTCAAGAAGAAATACTTCATAGTCGAGGCGGAATCCTACCTCCTCTCCCAAAAGGTGAAGGCGCTCTGCGGGGACGACCCGGTCCTGCTGATAAACTTCTATACGAACGCCGGATGCGAACGCTGCAGGGAGCAGGGCGTGGAGATATTGAAGGCGCGCGACGCCCTCGCCCCTGGCGGCATCGACGTCAAGCTGTTCTCGTTCGACGGCGGGCTCGGGAGCCCGGTCGCGGAGGCGTTCGCGGCGCAGTACAACGTCACGGCCTACCCATCCGTCGTAATCAACGGCAGGACGTATTCAGGCTTCCGGGGCTCGGAACGACCTCCAGGCGTTCATCAAGGCGAACAGATGATACTCGAAGTCAGCGTGGTTCCGAATTCCCCGAAATTCTCGGTCAGCTACAAGAACGGGCGGCTGAAAGTCATGCTGACCAGCGAGCCCGAGAGGAACAGGGCGAACATCGAATTGATACTAGAACCTCTCCAAGCTCCTCGGGAAACAGGTTCGCATCGTCTCGGGGCTCACATCGAAACGCAAGAAGCTCTCGGTCGACTTGGCCCCTGACGAATGGACTGCGTTCCTCTCCACGCTCGACTGAACCACCGGAGCCTTTGCGGGGCACGTTTCCGGATTTATCACTATTAAAAACAGTGTGGTTTGAAATACTATTATGGCAGGCGGAAAGGTAGTCCAGCTGGCGGAAGTGGCGTTTGATGCGAGGCGCAAGCCGAAAGCCGAGCCGCTCGACGAGCGCCGCTTGGGCCTCGACCGCTTTCCCATCTGGGTGCATGTGGGCGATGCGGACCAGGCCAGGTCGGTCGCCCGGTCCATCTACCTTGAGCTGGGCAAGGCGGGATTCATTTGCGACGGAGACGTGCAGACGGACCCGCACGAAGGGCTCAAGATAGAAGGCGCATTCGAGGTGTTCCTCAAGGACGGGGAGAAGCGGCAGCCTGAGCACGTGGGCATCGTGACGCTCTTCACGGATGCGCAGGGCAAGTCCGTAATCAAGATGAACCCGTCGTATCCCGGAGGCATGCTCTGACTTCCGCAGCGCGATTTCCGGCGCGCTGTTCAGCATTGATAAGCGGTTCGCCCGGCGGCAAGCCGGTCGACACCGAAATCACCATCCGCCAGCAGAACGATTACGAGCCCCTTGGCTCCGGCGACGGCGGCCCGGACGCCGCCTGAATCCCAAATACCATTAAATATTCCCCCTTCGTAATCCATCCAGGTGGATATACTATATGGCTGGAGAAGAATTGCTGCTCGGTATAGGGTTATTGCCTGTCCTGCTCTGCGTCGTCGGCGCTGGGCTTCCTGCTCCTGGTCTATGTCGTCATGACATACAACCGGCTGGTGACGCTGCGCAACCGCGTCGACAACGCGTGGGCGCAGATTGACGTACAGCTGAAAAGGAGGTATGACCTCATACCGAACCTGCTCGAGACGGTCAAGGGCTACATGAAGCACGAAAAGACCACGCTCGAGAACATAACGAAATACCGCGCCCAGATAATGTCCGGCTCGGTCGAGGAGCGCGCGAAGGCGAACAACATGCTGAGCCAGACGCTCAAGTCGCTTTTCGCGGTCGCCGAGAACTACCCGAAGCTGGAGGCGAGCCAGAACTTCAAGCTCCTCCAGGAAGAGCTCGCGGGGACCGAGAACAAGATCGCCTACATCCGGACGGCGTACAACGATTCCGTGCTGGAATACGACAACGCCATCGAGATGTTCCCGAGCTCGGTAATCGCGGGCATGACCGGGTTCAAGGGCAAGCCGTATTTCGAGGTCCCGGAAGCCGAGAAGCAGGCTCCGAAGGTCAAGTTCGAGTGAACCGGACACCGGGGAACGGACGCTGACATCAAAATGGCAGAACGGATCAGCTTCTTCGACGCGGCCGATGCGAACAAGCGGAATTCGCTCATTCTCGTCGCCGCGATGTTCTTTATCTTCCTGGCCGCAGCCTGGGCCATATCCTACATATTCGACCTGGGCATCTGCGGCCCGGTGCTCGGATTCTTCGGCCTGATTTTCTACACATTGATAGTCTATTTCCAGGGCGACTCCATCATCCTCGCAATCAGCGGGGCGAGGGAGGCGAAGCGCGAGGACTCCAGCTGCTTGATGACCTGGCTCAGGGCCTTGGGATCGACGCCGTCGAGCTGCTGGCCGAGCTGCTCGGCCCGGATCTGAATGTTGGCCTTGCCGGCGAGCTCGCTGACCACCAGGCGGCCGACGTTGCCGACCACGCTCGGCTCGATGTGCTGGTAGGCCATGCTCGGCCCGAGCGGTGGCCGCGCCGTGGACGCCGCCCTTGTGGGCGAAGGCCGACCGGCCCACGTAAGGCTGGTGGTCGTCGGGCGCGATGTTGACGATCTCGGCCACGTAGCGGGCCATGTCGGTCAACTCGGCCAGGCGGCCGGACGGGACCGGCTCGAACTTGGTCTTGAGTTCGAGGTCGGCCAGGATGCTGACCAGGTTGGCGTTGCCGCAGCGCTCGCCGTAGCCGTTGATGGTGCCCTGGACGTGCCGGGCGCCGTTCATCACCGCGGCCAGCGAGTTGGCCACCGCCAGCTCCGAGTCGTTGTGGCAGTGGATGCCCCACACGACCTCCGGCCCGCCGTCGCCGGCCAGCGCCTCGAGGGTGGCCCGGAAGATCCCCGTCAGCTCGTCGGTCAGGACGCCGCCGTTCGTCTCGCACAGGACCAGCGTCGTGGCGCCCGCGCCGCGGGCCGCCCGCAAGCGTGGCCAGGGCATAGGCGGGGTCGTCCTTGTAGCCGTCGAAGTAGTGCTCGGCGTCGTAGATCGTCTCGCGGCCGGCCGCGACGGCGAAGGCGACCGAGTCGGCCGACCATGGCCAGGTTCTCTTCGGGCGTGGCCTGCAGGACCTCGCGCACGTGGAGCATCCAGCTCTTGCCGAAGATGCAGACCACCGGCGTTCCGGCAGCCACGATGGCAACCAGGTTGGGATCCGACTCGGCGCGATTGCTGCGATGGCGTGTCGAGCCGAAGGCGGCCAGCCGGGCAGTTCTTCCAGGCGATCGTCCTGGCGGCTTCGAAGAAGTCGACGTCCTTGGGGTTGGAGCCCGGCCAGCCGCCCTCGATGTACGGCAGGCCGAACTCGTCCAGGCGGCGGGCGATCTTGATCTTGTCGGCCAGCGAGACGATGAAGCCCTCGCGCTGCGTTCCGTCGCGCAGCGTCGTGTCGTAGAGAACTACTCGATCCTTCGAATCTCCGCTCATCGCCCTGCCCCTTTCGCGCCCGCCTGCAGCGCCGCCACGACCGCGTCGGCCATGGCCTGCGTGCCCACCTTCTTCTGACCCGGCTGTTCGCCGGTGGCCGCCACCAGATCCGGGGTCCGGTAGCCGGCGGCCAGCGTGTCGGCCACCGCCTTCTCGATGGCCCCGGCCGCGTCGGTCCGCCCCAGCGACCAGCGCAGCAGCATCGCCCCGGACAGGATCGTGGCCAGAGGATTGGCAACGTCCTTGCCGGCGATGTCGGGAGCGGAGCCGTGGATCGGCTCGTACAGGCCGAAGAGACCGTGCTCCGTCCGCTTCTCGCCCAGGGACGCCGAGGGCAGCATCCCCAAGCGATCCGGCCAGGACGCTGGCCTCGTCGCTCAGAATGTCGCCGAAAAGGTTCTCCATGACCATCACGTCGAACTGGGCGGGCCGCGTGACCAGCGACATGGCGCAGGCGTCGACCAGCCGATGCTCGAGCTCGACGTCGGGATACTCGGGCTTGACCTCCTCGACGATCGTCCGCCACAGGCGGCTCGACTCGAGAACGTTCGCCTTGTCCACGCTGGTCAGCTTCTTGCGGCGTCCGCGGGCCAGCTCGAAGGCCAGCTTCACGACGCGGCGAATCTCGTGCTCGGTGTAGGCGAGGGTATCGACGACCTCGCGGCCGGCGGGGGTCAGGCGCTGCTCGGACGGCTTGCCGAAGTAGAGCCCGCCGGTCAGCTCGCGCACGATCAGCAGATCCACGTCCTTGACGAGGTCCTCGCGCACCGGCGAGCTGCCCGCCAGGATCGGCTGGACGGTGACCGGGCGCAGGTTGGCGTACAGCGCCAGGTCCTTGCGCATCCGCAGCAGGGCCTGCTCCGGCCGCACCTTCGCTGCCGGATCGCTGTACTTCGGGTCGCCGATCGCGCCGAAGTAGACCGCGTCGGCGGCCGCGCACTCGGCCAGATCTTCGTCGCGAATTCCGGTGCCGTAGGCGTCGATGGCGACGCCGCCGACCTTGATCTCGGTCCACGCGATGCCGAAGCCGAAGAGCCGGCCGGCGGCCTCCATGACGCGTCGCCCGCCGCTAATCACCTCGGGGCCGATCCCATCACCGGGTACGACCACGAGGTTGTACGTCGCCGCTGGGGCGGCCGATGCCGGCGTTGGATCTCCGCTCCTCGGCTCACGCACGGTCAGAGTGCGCTCGCCTTCGGTGCTCGATCCGCCTTGGCCTCGACGCGCCGCAGCGGCGACTGTATCGCCTGACTCACCTACTGGAGCCTGATCGCTCATCTCGGGCGCTGCTACTTCGATTTGGCGGCAGCCTGGGGCTGGCCGTCGACGACCTCGACCGGATTGAGGAACGGCATCTTGGCGCGCAGCTCGGCGCCCACCTTCTCGATCTGGTGGGTGCGCCGGACTTCGCGCATCTTCCGGAACTCGGGCTGGCCGGCCTCGTTCTCGGCGATCCAGCGCGCGGCGAAGCTGCCGTCCTGGATCTCGGCCAGGACCTGGCCCATCGTCGCCCGAACGCGAGCGTCGATGATGCGCGGCCCGGAGACGTAGTCGCCGTACTCGGCCGTGTCGCTGACGGAGAAGCGCATGAAGTTCATGCCGCCGCGGTAGAACAGGTCGACGATCAGCTTCAGCTCGTGCATGACCTCGAAGTAGGCCAGCTCGGGCTGGTAGCCGGCCTCGACGAGCGTCTCGAAGCCGTTGCGGATCAGCTCGGTCACGCCGCCGCACAGCACCACCTGCTCGCCAAAGAGATCCGTTTCGGTCTCTTCCTTGAACGTTGTCTCGAGGACTCCGGCGCGGGTGGCGCCGATACCGCGGGCGTAGGCCAGCACGCGGGCTCGGGCAGTCCCGCTGGCGTCCTTCTCGACGGCGAAGAGGGCCGGCACGCCGCCGCCCTGCTCGAAGACCGAGCGGACGAGGTGGCCGGGGCCCTTGGGGGCAACCATGCCGACGTCGATCCCTTCGCCCGGCTTGATACGGTCGAACCGGATGTTGAAGCCGTGGGCGAACATGAGCAGCTGGCCGGCGTGCATGTTGGGCGCGATCTCGGCCTCGTACACCTTCTTCTGGATGGTGTCCGGGAGCAGGATCATGATCACGTCCGCGGCCTTGACGGCAGCGGCGATATCGGCGGTCTTGAGCCCCGCCTCTTCGGCTAGGGCGCGAGCCTTGGGATTGGCCTCGACGACGGTCACGTCGTAGCCGGAGTCGTGCAGGTTCTGGGCATGGGCGTGGCCCTGGCTGCCGTAGCCGATGATCACGATCTTCTGGCCGGCCAGGGCCTTGGGATCGGCATCGGTGTCGTAGTACATCTTCGCGGTCATCGCTTGACTGCCTCCTCGATCGACCCGGCACCCCGGGACATGACGACGGTACCCGAGCGGACGAGCTCCTTGATGCCGAAGCCCCGCAGAAGCGCGATCAGCGCGTCCACCTCGGACTCCGTCCCGGTCGCCTCGAACGATGAGCGACTCGGCCGCCAGATCCACAACCTTGGCCTTGTACATGTCGGCGATGGTCAGCACCTCGCCGCGGTTGCGGTCGTCGGCGCGGACCTTGATGAGAGCTATCTCGTGCTCCACGGTCGGGTCGCTGGTGACGTCCTGGACCTTGAGCACGTCGATGAGCCGATAGAGCTGCTTGGCCGCCTGCTCGACCAGCACGTCGTCGCCGTGCAGCGTGATCGTCATGCGGCTGACTTCCGGCTGATCAGTGTGACTGACCGCCAGGGTCTCGATGTTGAAGTTGCGCGCCCGCATCAGGCTGGCCACGCGGTTGAGAACGCCGGGCTTGTTCAGGACGATGGCCACCAGGACGTGGCGATGGACCTCGCCCTGGCCGGGCAACGCCCGGGCCGGCGGCGCGGAGTGGGCCGGGGCCTGACGAGGCGCGTTGTCGGGCGTGGGTCCGGTGGCGCTCATTTGGTGGGCTCCTCGAACTGTTCCTCGAGCAGGTCGGACAGGCCCTTGCCCGCCGGCATCATCGGGAAGACGTTCTGCTCGGCGGCGATGCAGAACTCGATCAGGGCCGGGCCGTCCACCGCGCGAGCGGCGGCGATCGCGGCGTCGACCTCCTCGGGCGTCTCGGCTCGGAAGGCGGCGACGCCGTAGGCCTCGGCCAGCTTGCACCAGTCCGGCCCGAGCAGATGACTGGACTGGTAGTTGCCGGCGTAGATCAGCTCCTGCCACTGCCGGACCATGCCCAGCTTGTGGTTGTTGAGCAGCGCGATCTTGACCGGGATGCGGTCCTGGACCAGCGTCATCAGCTCCTGGACAGTCATCTGCAGACCGCCGTCGCCGACGATCGCCCAGGTCTCCTTGTCCGGCCGGCCGATGGCCGCGCCCATGGCCGCCGGCAGACCGTAGCCCATCGTGCCGAGGCCGCCGGAACTGATGTGGCTGTTCGGGCCGGCGGAAGCCGGCGTAGCGGGCCGTCCACATCTGGTTCTGGCCCACGTCGGCGACGATCGTGGCGTCGTGGCCGGATGGCCTCACCGATCTTGCCGACGACGAAGTCGGCCGAGAGCTGGCCGTTGCGCCAGGCCCCCGAGCCGTGCCAGGGCATCTCCTCGGACTCCTCGCGCCAGCCGGCGATCTCGGCCAGGTAGGCGGCGCGGCGTCTCGGGCGCGACGGGCGCGACCTGCGGGATCAGGGCCTGCAGGACGCGCTTGACGTCGCCCACGATCGGCACTTCCACGGCCACGTTCTTGCCGATCTCGGCCGGGTCGATGTCGACGTGGACGATCCGCGCGTAGGGCGCGAAGGTGGGCACGTGGCCGGTGACGCGATCGTCGAAGCGCATGCCCAGGGCGATGAGCAGATCCGACGACTGGATCGTCTTGTTGGCGTGCTTCCAGCCGTGCATGCCGACGAAGCCGACGCTGAGCGGGTGAGTCCTCGGGCAGGGCGCTGATGCCCAGCAGGGTGTGGACGACGGGGATCTGGGCCTTCTCGGCCAGCTCGCGCAGCTCCTCGCGTCGCATCGGAGATGAGAACTCCGTGGCCGGCCAGGATGACAGGACGCTCGGCCTTCGCGATCTCCTGGGCGGCCAGCTTGATCTGGCGAAAGTGACCTTCGAGGGTGGGCTTGAAGCCGGGCAGATCAGACCGTCTCGGGATGCTCGGCCGTGCATTCGCCCATCAGGGCGTCCTTGGTCAGGTCGATGTGGACCGGCCCGGGCCGCCCGGTGCGGGCGATGTGGAATGCCTCGGCGAAGACGCGCGGGATGTCGTTGGGATCGCGGACCAGGTAGTTGTGCTTGGTGCAGGGCAGCGTGATGCCGGTGATGTCGATCTCCTGGAAGGCATCCTTGCCCAGCAGCGACGAGACGACGTTGCCGGTGATGGCCACCATCGGCACCGAGTCGAGCATGGCGTTGCCGATGCCGGTGACGAGGTTGGTGGCGCCCGGGCCCGAGGTGGCCAGGCAGACGCCGACCTTGCCGGTGGCGCGGGCATAGCCGTCGGCGGCGTGCGCGCCGCCCTGCTCGTGGCGGACCAGGATGTGGCGCAGCTCCGGGTAGTCGCCGAGGACGTCGTAGAGGGGCAGGACGACGCCGCCGGGATAGCCGAACCAGACGTCCACGCCCTGGCGGAGGAGGGCCTCGCAGACGGCGTCGGCACCGATGCGCGGCCGCTTGACGCCGCGCTCGGCCAGGCTCTTGATCTGAAGCCGGTGCGAGTCCGTGAGCATCTCGCGCCGGCCGGCGCTGATCGCCTCCGCGCGAGCCGTGCCCGCGCCCGGCATGTGGTTGATGCGCTGGCGCGCACCGCTCGTCGCCGCCGGCGAACGGCCCGAACTATCGTCCGTGGTCGCCATCCCTGCCGCCCTGCCTTTCCTGCTCTGCCTGTCTGATCGTCGTGGCCATGAAAAAACCCTCGCCGTCCGGCGAGGGTCTGGTGGTTTCGGGTCTTGCGCCGCTAGCGCTGGTCCCTACGTCCAGTCCCCCGCCGGGAGCCGGTAATGAGCCCAATTACGCGCTCAATGCCCAGCTCAAGAGAGCGGAGAAGACCGAAGAGGGATACGTCGACCAGGCCTAGGTTGTCCGAGGGAACCTGCACGTGACGACCGTCCGCCCTTATGGCGACGGCGACGTGGCGGCGGTTCCAGCGATCGAACAGGCTCAACCGGGTACTCCGTAGCGACAACAACACCTGCTCCAACTGGGCGGGTGTCCCGCGAGTGTAGCAGCCGACGTCAAGCGACGCTCCAGGGGCGTTCGGACTTTCGAGCACCCGGGGCATTCCGTCGGGCGACCAGTGCCCCGGCGCTTGCCGGGGAGAGGATGGTTTGGGTCGCAGCTTCCGGCCGGCCGAGCCGGTAACCCTGGCCCAGATGGATACCCATGGATCGCAGCATGTTCAACTCGCCGTCGGTTTCGATGCCCTCGGCGATCAGCCGGCAGCCGGTCGTGCGAGCGAAGTGCATGAGGCCGACGATCATCGCCTGACGTGCGGTATCGGTGTCGAGAGCGACGACGAGGGATCTATCGAGCTTCACGAAAGCCGGATGCAGCTCCACGACATGGCGCAAGCTGGAAAACCCGGAGCCCGCGTCATCGACAGCCAGCTCGACTTTGGGCCCCAGGGCGGCAACGGCGACGCGGAACGCAGGGTAGTCCGCGATGGCGGTGTGTTCGGTCAACTCGATCACCATGCGACGGCCTCCACGGAGCAGCGAGCGCAGAGGCTCTGCGGCCAGGACGAGATCGGGCGACGCGTTCAGGTTGAGCCAGGCAGACGGCGGCAGCGTCTTCGAGGCCGTCAAGGCGGCTTGGAGAGTGGCGATCTCCAGAGCCAGCCCGAGGCCCACCCTGGCCGCCTCGGCGAAAACATCCTCGGGATTGGCACCGTCGGCGAAGCGCGTGAGCGCCTCGTAGCCGACAATCGTGTCGTCGACCAGGTCGACGATCGGCTGGAAGACCGGCTCGAAGGCCCCGCGGTCGATGATGTCCGAGACGTGGGCGCGACCGCGTTCCAGGTCGACCCACTGGGTCATGTCGTGGCCGATGAGCGCTCCGGCCAGGTCGGCGAACTCGGCGAGGGCAGGCATCACCTCGGCGATGCCGGTCTCCCGGCCGCCCACCTCGGCGTTGACGATGAGGAGCCCTATGAGCTCCTGGTGGTGTCGTACGGGCGTGTACGCAAACGTCCCGATGCCCAGGCCCTTGACGAGGAGATTGTACGGGTGCTCGGGCCGATCCCCCCACGGCTCGATCCATGGGCCCTTGGCCCCCCGCTCTCTGAGTTCCAGACTGCGTTCGGCCGGCATCCTGTGCAGCGGCGGGTCGGGCTGGCCCTTGACGACGGCGCCGATAGTCCGCGCGATTCCGTCGGCCTCGAAGATGGCGATCTGCACTGCGAGGATGCCGGTCAGACCCGCGACCTGGCGGCAAATCGCCTGAGCGGTTTCCTCCGGGTTGTCGCCGGCGCGCAGGCCCTTCATCGTCTCTACGATGAGCGACCGCTCGCGGACGAGCCGCGCCGAGCGCTCCTCGAGCGCGCGCTCGAGCGTCACGTCACGTCTGACGGCCACGTAGCTCGTGATCGCACCGGAGGCGTCACGGATGGGCGTGATGATCGCTTCCTCGGCGAAGAACGAACCGTCCTTGCGCCGGTTGACGAAGTCGGACACCCAGGGCAGGCCGTTGGTGAGAGAAGCCCACATGGCCTCGTAGAACCAGGGCGTCTGGAGACCGCTGCTCAGAAGACGCGGGTTCTTGCCCAGAACCTCGTCGCTGCGATAGCCGCTCACCCGCTCGAACGCCGGATTGACATACGTGATGATTGCGTCGAGGTCGGTGATCATGACCGACTCGGTCGCCTGCTCGACTGCGGCGGCGAGCCGGTCGCGTTCCGCCCCCTTCTTCGCGTATTCGGTGATGTCGACCCCGATGCCGCCCAGTGCGGCGCCTGAGCCGCCAGCTGGCAGAGCGAACTGCGTGAGCAGAACCGTATGCGGCCCATCGGCGCGCGGCATCACGCGGGAGAAGACCTGCGGACCGGGGCCGCGAATGGCCGCCTTGTCATGCGTGTGCATCAGGGCGGCGGCATCGGGTGGCCACATCTGCGCATCGGTCTTGCCGAGCCAATCGGGCCCCATGTGCCTGCCCATCGTGGCGAGAAGGTACGGGTTGGCGTACAGGTAGCGCCCCTCGGCGTCCTTCACGAATGCGGCAAAGGGGGCGGCTTCCATCAAGTCGAAGAAGAGCGGGGCGGCCTTCCTGAGGCGTGCTGGCCCTCGCTTCGGTGTGCCGAGCTTCGACGCCGCTCGGATGCCGCTCCGGCTTCTCGGGCGCACCCCTTTGGGAGTCACGACCTCGTCGGAGGCAGCTGGTCCGCCGGTCACTGCTCGGTTGCGGTCCGGCGCCCTCATCGTCGATCGAGGCGCACGGTGGCGCTTCTCGATCCCCGCGTCTGCGTCCGCGCCGGGCCGTCGCGGCGGAAAACTGGTGGGTATTGAGTTCATGCCTAGTCCCGTCTGCGCTCCTGGCATCCGGGGAAGCGGAGGCTGTCAAGTCCACCGCCGGGATCCGCTCCGGCCACTGCTGCTCCGCCAGTGAAGCACAGACTCGTGATATAGTCAACTACAGTCAAGTCCTGCCTACTGTAGTAAATGGAGCGTAGGTGCAGCCCTCATTCGGAATCATGCTCAGGCAGGCACGCAAGGCTCGCGGGCTGACGGCCGCGGACGCCGCCCAGTCGGCCGGGATCTCGGGCGCTTATCTGAGCAGGCTCGAGAAGAACGCGGTCAAGCGCCCCTCGCCGCAAGTCCTCTATCAGCTGAGCGAGGCGCTGGCGGTCCCGTACGCCGATCTCATGCGCCTGTGCAGCTACGTCGTCCCGGGCGAATCGAATGGCAGTGCCGCCGATACGGTGAGTGCGGCGCTCTTCGCCGACCTCACCGACGACGAGCGGGAGGAGCTTCTGGAGTACCTCGCCTGGTATCGCGCGCGGCGCAGTGCGCGGCAGGCGGCCGGGAATGCCGGGCGCGGGTGACGGCTCGGGACCTTCGGCCCCGACCAGGTGCCATCTGGGCCCTACCGCCGCGCCGCCGGATCAGGCTCACTATCGCTGTGAGTAACTCCGATCTACCAACTCGGATATCGAGGGCCGACGAAGGCCGTTCGGCCCTGAACCTTGGCGCGGTGCAACCGGGTCTGACCGTTCGCGTGACCGGCATCCCCGACGCGACCCGGATGGCTCTCGAGCAGGAGGGCGTGGTCACGGGAGCGGTGCTGACGGTGGAACGCCGCGTAGGGCTGGGCGGATCGGTGATCGTTCGCCTGGGGCGGGCTCGCCTGGCGATTGCGCGTGCGGTGGCCGGCACTGTCGAAGTCGAGCTGGTGACCGGTGGCGAGGGCCGGCGCGGGTGAGACTGCCCTTCCCGGGCTCCCGAGGGGCCGAACGACGCGGAGAGGAGGCAGACAGTCTGCCGGTCGTTGCCCTCGTGGGCCGGCCGAACGTCGGCAAGTCGACGTTGATGGGAGTGGCCAGCGGACGCTACGTCGAGAGCGTCAACGCGCCGGGCACAACCGTGTCGGTGGAGCGGGTCCTCGTCCGCACGGCCGAGGGCGAAGCCTGGCTGGCCGACACGCCCGGCACGCTGTCGCTCCAGGATGCGCCGGCCGGCGGCGAGCCCTTCTGGAAGACGCTCACCGCCCTGCGCCCAGATGCCATCCTGTTCGTCGGCGACGCCGGGGATCTGCGTCGCCACTTGCCGCTGGCCCTGGCCTGCCGCGACCTGGGACTGCCGCTCGTGTTCGCCGCCAACCTGGCGGACGAGGCGGCGGCCCACGGCATCGATGTGGACACGGGGCGGCTCTCGCAGCTGCTGGCGGCGCCGGTCCACTTGACAACGGGTCGCAGTGGCAGCGGCGTCATCCACGCCGTGGCCGACGCGGTCCGGATGGCACGCTACCGGCGCGAGCGCCTCGCCGGCGACGCTCCCCGAAGCACCGTCCCGGCTCGCATCTACGACCTGAATCTGGAGCGGCGGCTGACCGAAGGCGGGCGCGAGATGCAGACCGGCCGGTCGCTGGGGGCGGCGGTTTCGGCGACTGGCGTGCGCGAGCTGGTGGCCGGCTCGGTCATCTCCGGGCGAGGGGCCGCGGCACTGGCGATGGCCGCCGATCTCGAGCCGGCCCGCTGGCGTGTGGGAGCGGAGTGGGCGGACCAGGTTGAGCGGCGCCGCGACGTGGCCACTCCCCTGGCCGACAAGCTGGCCGTCTGGAGCACGTCGATCTGGCCCGGCCTGCCGCTCTTCATCGGCGTCACCATGGCCGTCTTCGTGGCCATGCTCGTCATCGGCGGGGCGCTGTCGGAGCTCTTCACTCGATCGTGGGACGCGACCGTCGCGCCGGTGCTCATCGGCACTGCGGACCGGGTCGCCCCCGGCAGCCCGATCGCGGCCGGGATCCTGTGGGGTCTCAACGGCGGCATCCTGGCGCTGCTCACGGTGGGCGTGCCGTACATCTTCACCTTCTACCTGCTGCTGGCGGTCCTGGAAGATTCGGGCTACCTGACGAGCGCCGCCGTCCTGACGGACCGGCTGTTCAACGTCCTGGGGCTGCCCGGCCGGGCCGCCATCCCGCTGCTGGCCGCTACCGGCTGCAACGTTCCGGCCATCTACGGCACCCGGGTCCTGCCGCGGCGGCGCGAGCGGCTGCTCGGCGCCTTCCTGGTGACGATGGTCCCCTGCTCCGCCGGCTCGGCCGTCGTGATGGCGGCCCTGGCCCCGTTCGCCGGGCCGGCAGTCGCGCTGGCGGCGTTCGTGGTCATCGGCGCCATCACCTTCACCGCGGGACTGGCGGCCAACGCCATCGTGCCCGGCCGCCAGTCCGAGCTGGTCCTGGAGCTGGCGCCTTTGCGCCGTCCGATCGCTCGCCAGGTGCTGCGCAAGGCCTGGTTCCGCTTCGCCGACTTCGCCCGCACCGCGGCCCCGATCATGCTCGGCGGTTCGATCGTGCTGGGCCTGGCCTACGAAACCGGCCTCATCTGGCCGGCCGCGAAGGTCCTGGACCCGGTCGTCATCGGCTGGCTCGGCCTGCCTTCGGTGGCCGGGCTGGCGATGGTCTTCGGCTTCCTGCGCAAGGAGCTGGCGCTGCAGCTGCTGGTGGCCCTGGCCGTGGTCCAGCTGGGCGCGAGCGCGGCCAGCCTGGGCTCGTTCATGACTCCCGGTCAGCTCTTCGTGTTCGCCATCGTCACGTCCGTGTCGATGCCGTGCGCCGCCACGCTGGCGGCCCTGGCCGGCGAGTTCGGCTGGCGGCCCGCCCTGGCAATGCTGGCCACGACCTTGACGATCGCCCTGGCCGCGGGCGGCCTGCTGGCGCGAGTGCTGGGAGTGGCCTGAGCCCCGCCCTACTGCTTCTTACCCTGATTGGCCACCGCCGCCATGGCGGCCTCGACGGCTGCGGCGTCGCCCAGGTAGCGGTGGCTCACTGCCCGCAGGTCGTCGTCCAGCTCGTAGACCAGCGGCACGCCGGTGGGGATGTTCAGCGCCACGATCGCCTCGTCGGTCATGTTGTCCAGATGCTTCACCAGGGCCCGCAGGCTGTTGCCGTGGGCGGCGATGATCACCCGCTTGCCCGAGCGCAGCGTGGGCACGATCCGTTCGTGCCAGTAGGGCAGGAAGCGATCGCCGGTGAGCTTGAGCGACTCGGTCCGCGGCAACTCGGCCGGGCTCAGGCTCGCATAGCGCGGGTCGTGGCCGGGGTAGCGCGGATCGTCGAGATCCAACTCCGGCGGCGGGACGTCGTAGCTTCGCCGCCATACGAGCACCTGCTCTTCGCCGAACTTGGCCGCCGTCTCGGCCTTGTTCAGGCCCTGCAGCGCGCCGTAGTGGCGCTCGTTCAGGCGCCACGTCTTCTCGACCGGGATCCACATCAGGTCCAGGCCGTCCTGGACGATCCACAGGGTGCGGATCGCCCGCTTGAGGACCGAAGTGAAGGCGATGTCGAAGGTGAACCCGCCCTCACCCAGGAGCTTCGCGGCCTGGTGCGCCTCGGCGATCCCCTTCTCGGACAGGTCGACATCGGTCCAACCGGTGAAGCGATTCTCCCTGTTCCAGTCGCTTTCGCCGTGGCGGAGCAGGACGAGCGTGGTCATCTAGGTACCTCGTGGGCGCTGTTGATCCGAACCCCCATATCTTCGGCGCTATCGCGTTCGCCTGCCAGCGGCCCGCGCGACAGTGGCTTCGGCCGCCGCGATGCCTAGAGGCTGTTCAGGATCCGACGGCGCTGCTCCGCATACTCCTGCTCGTTGACAAGACCCTTCTGCCGCATCTCGTCCAGGCGGGCCAGGCGCTGCTCCGGCGTGAGCGTGCTCGACTCCGTCTCCGCGCCGGGCGACGTCTCGAAGTCGACCACCTCTGTCGCCACGCCCCCTTCGGAGAACAGATTCAGGGCGTAGTAGCCCGTGATGCCCACGACGACCAGGAGCCAGAACAAACCGAAGGGCCCGAATGCCGGAAGCATCAGAAGACCGAACAGGGCCATCCCGATGCCCACCACCAGCCCCAGCACCGAGGAGGCCTTGCTCGGCCTAACGCGACCCCTTGCTCTCATGAGTTCCTCCTCGCACCATCGTACGCCGCCCGGGGCAGCCCAGGTCAGCCCACCATAAGCCTGTACAACCGAAAGACTCCGGCCTGACCCTTGAGGGTTCGGAAGGTGATGGCGTGTGGGCCATCGGCAAGCGAGGTGGTCAGGACGAAGCCGGCCAGGCGATACCAGTCGTTGGGATACCAGCTGTCGCGCGCGGTGTCCAGCTCAGTCCAGGCCCCGTCGTCGATGCGGTACTCGACGATGGCCGAATCGGGGCCGGCGATCGTGTACAGCCCAACCTTGGTGCCGCGGAACGAGAACGAGATGCTGGCGCCGGGCGTCGAGGCGGCGAGGAAGGTGGCCGGTGCCTTGAGGTTGCCGTTGTTCTCGGGCGTCCAGCTCTTGACGGTGGTGAAGCCGTGCACGGATGTCGCCTTCGAGTAGGCGACCAGGGAGCCGTGCTCCCAGGGGTCGGCCGTCATGGAGGACGGGGTCGAGGCCGGCTCGGGCGCGCCGGGCGTGCTCCACATCGTGTCGAGGAACCCGGTGATGAAGTCCGCATAGACCGAGTTGCCGAACTCGTTGGGGTGGACGCTGTCGGAGGAGAACTGCTCCCAGGTGAACTCGCCGGCCTTGATCCTGTCGTAGACCTCCTGGTAGAGATGCAGCGAGCTGTTGCCGTAGTGCTCGGCGACCTGCTCGTGGACGATCACGGCGCCGGGTAGTTCGCCCTTGTCCAGGCCCTCGCTGAACCAGCTGGCGGCGATGTGCATCTGGACGATGTCGATATCCGGACTCAGCGCCCGCGCATGTCTGACGATCCCCTCCATCGCCTCGGCGCTTCCGCCGTTGACCGCGAACTCCAGGAACAGCAGGTCGACCGGCCCTCGGGCGAAGACGTCCTCTTCGAGCCTGAAGGCGCCGAGCTCGGCCGGCGTGCCGTTCAGGCCGGCATTGACGAAGTCGAAGGTCGTGCCGGGGTAACGCGACTGCAGCCAGCTCATGACCCGCTCGCGCCAGGCCAGATTGGTGACCGAGCCTCCCAGGAACGCGACGCGCCCGGCTTTGCGTTGCGTGAACGCCCGGTAGCTGCGCGCCATGTTGCCGCGCACGACGTAGTTGGGGGCGAGTGTCGCGGTTGGCGCGGGGGTTGGAGTACTGGCGGGCGAGGTCGATGGACTCAAGCTGGGGCTCGGCGCGGGCGTGGAGGCCGCCGAGCCGCAGGCCACGACCGCCGCGGCCAGAGACGCCAGGACGAGCAAGCGCACTGCGCGGGTCATCGCGGCGGGACGTATGCGTACACGCGGACGTAGTCGTAGTAGGTGTAGTCCGGCAGCTTGGCGTCCTCGATCGGCGCCGTGCCCCAGTTGCAGATCTCGTCCGACAGGATGACGAAGTTGGGCGTTTGGGCGACGCCGCCTGCGCTCGTACGCCAGGTCTCCTTGCCGTCGATGAAGAAGACATATTGGTCGGGATACCAGTCGAGGCGGATGGTGTGCCAGCCGCCATCGGTCAACCCCATGCCTTGGACCCACTGCACGGCGCTGCCTTGCTCGGGGCCGTAGCCGTCCCAATGCAGGGCATGGTCGGCCTGGTCATTTGTCCAGATCCTCTCGAAGATGTCGATCTCCGTGCCGTCGCGGCCGGAACCGTCGATGTTGCCCTGACCTACGTTCCAGAGCCAGAACGCGCCGCCGTGGCCCGGTTGGGTCGGAAGGCGCATGCGGGTCTCGAAGCGCCCGAAGGCCTGCTCGAACGGATGCGGCTGTCCCTTGTCGCCGGTGACGATCGCTGCAGTCGAGTAGCCGACCTTCTCCTTGGCGGCGCGGATCACCAGGGCGCCATCCTGGATGTAGACGTTCTCCTTCTTGTAGTTCCTCCGCCAGGGTTGATCGGGCCCCATGTCCTGCGCCGGATCCACGTACCACCTGGTCGTGTCGAGCTCCGGACCGTTGAACTCGTCGCTGAACGTGAGCTCGCCGAAGGTGCCGCCGGGCAGCACTCCCGTGCTCGGGGCGGCCGTCGGCGTGCCGGTGGGGCCGGGTGTTGGGGGCGGCGTGGGCGTTGCGGCGGTCGGGGGCGTCCCGGCCGAGCAGGCCGCGAGGGTCGCGGCGCCGGCAAGGGCCAGCAATCGCACACATGGGCGCAGCATCATCGGCGGACGTTCCCCTCGGCTGGCGGTGGGCCTAGGGGCCGGATTGTAGCCGCTTGGCCATGGCGCAGCCGGGCTGGTACAACGAGGATGATGGCTATGCCGTTTCGGCCTGGACGGCAGCGCGCGGCCGGCGCGGGGGCGGCGCGCGCTGCTCAACAGGCATACGTGGTCGACCGAAGCGGCCGCCGATTGGGTGGGCTGCTCACGCGGTGAGCATTCGCGACCAGCGGGACCGGACGGTGCCTCGTCCCCGGACGCTCCTGCTCAAGTCGGCGCACACGGCCGACCGTCTGCGGCTGCGTTTGGCCCTCTCCGGTCGAAGGTGCAGTCCAGGCTGAGCACAACTGCGACCGCGCCGGTGCACCGAGCCACTCGTGGTCGCGAATGACCATCCGGTGAGAATCGGGGAGGGCATCGCGCCCGCCGTCCCCTACATGGCCTTGTAGCGCGGGCCCTCGCCGCCCTCGGGGGGCAGCCAGCGGATGTTGGCGTAGGGGCACTTCACGGCGCAGGTCATGCAGTGCAGGCAGTTGGACGGGCTGAGCACGATCTCGCCGGCCCGGTGAGCCGTCCCGCCGGCAGCCGCATCGGGCGCCGCACCATCGGCCGCCCCGGCGCCCACGCCTTCCGCCCAGCGGTAGACCTGGCCGGGGCAGAAGTGGGTGCAGGAGGCCGCGAAGCGGTCGGCGCATTCCACGCAGAGCGACGGGTCCAGGATGGAGATGTGGGATGGCTCGTCCTCGCGGTGGGTCGTGCCCGTCAGCGAGATGTAGGTGGTCTGGTCCATGCCGCCGTGGTCTTCGCGCGGCAGACGCGCCCCGGGCTTGGTCCCCAGGCGATCGGGGTGCGCCGCCAGCGCCACGGGCAGACGGCTCTGTATCAGCGACAGCGGCATGCCGGCGATCAGCCCCCAGCGGAAGCTCTGGCGGTAGTTGCGGGCGTGCTCCATCTCGCGCATCAGTCCGCGCTCGGCCAGCCGTTCGCGGTACGACGAGAGCGCGTGATGGCAGAAGTCGCCCGTGGGCAGGGTTTCGGCGATCGTGTCGGCGGCGCAGATGCCGGCCTGGATGGCGCAGTGAATGCCCTTGATCTTCTCCATGTTGACGAAGCCGCCGCCGTCTCCGGCCACCAGCGCACCGGGCGCCGTCAAGCGGCCCAGGGACAGGTAGCCGCCCTCGGGGATCGTCTTGGCGCCGGTCGCGAGCACGACACCGCCCTTGAGCTGGCGGCGAATGAACGGGTGGGCGCGGAAGCGTTCGAACTCGCGCTGGGGGTTGAGGTCACCGTACTTCCAGTCCAGCCCCAGGATGAAGCCGGCCGCCACCGTCTTCTCGCCCATGCTGTACATGAAGCCACCGCCGAAGACGCTGTTGGGGCTCGGGTAGCCGAGCGTGTGCACGACGCGGTTGTTGCCGAAGGAGTTCTCGCCGGGGAAGTGAACGATGCCCTTGATTCCGAGCGAGTAGACCTGCGGGTTGCGGGCGCCTCCGAACAGTTCGCGGAACTGGGTCGAGAGCACGCCGTGCGTGCCGTCGGCGAGGATCGTCACCCTGGCCCGTATCTCCTCGCCGGGCCGGTAGTTGGGCTTGGGCTGCCCACTCCTGTCCAGGCCCACATCGATCAGCTTCACGCCTCGCACCACTCCGTGCTCGACGATAAGCGACCGGGCCGAGTAGCCGTAGTAGATCTCCACTCCCCGCTTCTCGGCCTGCTGGGCCATGTACTGGACCAGGCGCGAGAGCGGGATGGTCACGTCGCCGGTGTGGCGCATCAGGCGCGGGACGATGACGCCCGGGACCTTGAATCGCCCGATGGCCGGTCAGGACGTACATCTCGTCGCGCTTGACCGGAGTCACGTGGTCGGTCAGCAGGTTGCGCTGCGTCGCGCCAGCCGGGCAGCAGCTCGTCCAGGCTGTCGGGCTCCAGGGCGGCCCCGGACAGGTTGTGGTAGCCGGGGCCGAAGGCCTTGTCGATGACGACCACGGATGCCTCGCGCCCATCCCGATCGAGGCGTTCGCGGAGGTGGATCGCGGCCGCCAGGCCGGCCGGGCCGGCGCCGACGATCAGGACGTCGATCGGCTTCATCGGCGGGCTTCTCCAGCTCGCGGATCAGGGCCGGGGCGATCCGCTCGACGTCGCCCACCATGCCGAAGTCCGCGTAGTTGAAGATGCGGGCCTTGGGGTCCTTGTTGATGGCGACGATGATCTCCGAGCCGGCCATGCCGGAGATGTGCTGCACGGCGCCCGAGATGCCGATCGCCACGTACAGCCGCGGCTGCACGGTCTGGCCGGTCTGGCCCACCTGGCGGTCGTGCGTGGCGAAGCCGTCCTCGACGGCGATGCGCGAGGCGCCGACCTTCGCGTCGCCGCCGAGCAGCCTGCCCAGGCCGTCGGCCAGCGGCCGCAGGTAGCGCTCGAAGTCGGCCCTGGAGCGAAGCCCGTGACCGCCCGAGACGACGATGTCGGCGTCGCGAATGGAGGCCTTCGCCGCGAGCGCCTCGACCGCCACCGAACGGACCCCCAGCTCCTTCGCGCGCAAGATCGGGCTTGGAGCGGATGACCTGGCCCGTGCGCCCGGGATCGCGCGAGCGGAACCCGGAAGACGCCCGGCCTCACGGTCGCCATCTGGGTCACCGAGTCCTTGGTGATGATCGTGGCCATGATGTTGCCGCCAAGGGCGGGACGCGTCTGCTTCAGGATCCCCACCAGCTCCAGTTCGCCCTTGGTGTGGTCGCCGATCTCGAGCTTGGTGCAGTCTGCGGTGAGCCCCGAGTCGCAGGCGTAGGCGATCCTCGGAGCCAGCTCCCGCCCCAGCGGCGTCGCGCCGAAGAGCATCACCTGCGGGCGGTGCTTGCGGACCAGTTGCGAGACGGCCTTCTTGTAGGGGATGGGCAGGAATTCGCACAGCAGGGGATGCTCGAGGGCGTAGACCTTGTCGGCGCCGGCGGCGATCAGCTCCTTGCCCAGCTCGCCCGACGTCGCCGCACGGCAGCACCGCGCCGACCGTCACGCCCAGGCAGTCGGCCAGCTCGCGGGCCTTGCCGATCAGTTCCAGCGACACGGAGCGAATGCCGTCGCCCTCGCGCTCCGCCAGGACCCAGAACTCGCCCGAGTAGGTGGGCTTGCGGCCGGCCAGATCGTAGACTTCGCCCTCGGCCGCTCGGCTCGGACCCCCGGCGGCCTGGTAGCGGGTCTTGATGCGCTCGATCAACTCGGCCGGCTCACGAACGATGTCGCACGCCTTGGACCGCTCCTCGCTGGGCGAGAAAATGCGATAGACCTGGGTCCGCGACCCCGTCAGGCCGGTCCGCTCCGGCGCGGCCCCCACCGACTCGGCGCTCCACTCCTCGATGGGGCCGGAGCGGGCGTCGCGAGCCTGGTGAAAGGAGCGGTAGAGCGGATCCATGCAGGCCGTGACCGTGACGAGCACCGGGTAGCGCAGCGGTCGAACGATCTCCGTGCCCTGCGGGCCGATGCGGCGGACCGCCAGCTCAGGCTCGGTCTCCACGGCCTGGGCGTAGGCTATGTGCTCGATCCCCAACTCCTCGGCGACCTGCGGCGGGACCTGGGCCGTGTCGCCGTCCACGGACTGCATGCCCGTGACGATTACGTAGTCCCGGCTGCCGCTCAGCATCTCCTTCTCGATGCGGCGGATGGCGCAGGCCAGCGAGTAGGACGTGGCCACGGTGTCGGCGCCGGCAAAGGCTCGGTCGGTCAGCAACACGGCCTCGCCGGGCGCGCGCGACAGGCAGTCGATCAGGGTCTCGCGGGCCTGTGGCGGGCCCATGGTCAGGTAGATCGTGCGTGAGCCTGGCGTGGCGGCGGCGATCCGCTGGGCGAAGGTCAGGGCCTGCAGGTCGAGCGGATTGAGGACCGAGTCGAGCATGGCTCGCTTCAGCGTCCCCTTCTCGCGATCCCAGGCATCCTCCGGGATGTTCGAGACGTCGGGGACCTGCTTGACCAGCACGATGCAGTGCAGCGGGAGGCGCGCTCGAGCGCCGGCGCGAGCCGGGCGAGCAGGCTTGGCGACAGGAGCGGGGCCTTGGGCCCGGGGGACGCGCTCATGTGCTGCGCAATCTAGCCGACCGGGAAGTGCGGCGTGCGGTCGAATCCCGGTCAGGCATCCTCGTCGGGCAGTATCAGCAGACGTCGCTTCGCGTCGGCCAGCGACATCTCGCGACCTTCCTCAAGGTCGCGCAATCCGACGAGCACGGCCTTCACGAAGTCGGTCTGCTCCTGGGGGAACTGGTGATCCGCCTGGGCCGGCAAGGCCTGCCCGGCATCGGCATCGAAATTCGCCGCGACCTTGCCGGGGCTCGTCTCACTCCACGACTCCCGCGCCCTTTTAGCCGGGCCGACGTGTCCAGCAGTGGCTTGAGGCGTGACATCGGCGCCGGACGAGGACTCGTAGTAGCCGAACGGGTTGTCCAGGTCTCGGATCAGCAGCGAGAGGAAGATCAGCAGGCACGAGATGACGCCGGTGAAGAGCAGCGACTCGTAGAACGGCTCCTGGTTGACGCAGCACCAGACCCGACACACAGCAGGACCGGTGATGATGTCGGCCAGCAGGTAGCCGGCCGAGACGAAGGATGTCTCGCGGATCGTGTCGATGCGGGTCAGGGTCCGGCGCAGGTTGCTCTGCTCCTGCTTGATCCGGACGACGTAGGAGACCTGAGTCGAAGCGCTCGAGGCCGCCAGCTGGCCGGTCAGGCCGTTCACTCGCTCCAGCAGTTCGGCCGTCTCGATCTTCTTGTGCAGCCAGTCCACGATGCCGTCGCCGAGCTCCGAGAGGTGGACCAGGCAGGGCCGCACGTCGGGCCGGACTTGCTCATCCCGATGCCGGACACTTCGGTGGCCATGTTCTCCAGAGCAGGCGCTCAGCTCGCCGGGGATCCGTTCGCTCTCCTTGTAGTCGGACAGCACGCCCGACAGCAGGAAGCCCATCAGGAAGACGTTGGCGGCCACGATGCCGGTGAACAGCGGGTTGACCGAGAGGGCCTCCCAGTTGAGGTTGTGCGCCGCCGCCTTGGCAGCCACGATCACGGCCACGATCGCGATCACTCGCAGCAGAAGTCGGTAGTGGCTGGCCAGTTTCATGTCTCTACCTCCGGTGGAAGGGCCACCAGGCCCACTCGCCGATGAAGGCCGTGAGGGCTGGCACCAGCACGCTGCGGACGAGGAACGTGTCGATCAGGACGCCCAGGGCCACGACCACGCCCACCTGGAAGAGCAGCTGCAGCGGCGAAGTGACCAGCGCCCCGAAGGTTCCGGCCAGGATCAGCCCGGCCGAGGTGATGACCGTGCCCGTCCTGGCTGACGCAGCGCGGATTCCCTGCCGCAGGGGCCGGCCGAGGCTCTCCTCGCGGACCCGCGACATCAGGAAGATGTTGTAGTCCGAGCCCGAGCGCCACGAGCAGCACGAAGACCATGAGCGGGATGAAGTAGTTGATCCCCGGCTGCCCGAAGACGTGCTGCAGCAGGAAGGCCGAGAGGCTCAGGCTGGCCGCATAGGAGACGAGGACGGTCAGCACCAGGTACAGCGGGGCGACGATGGCGCGCAGCAGCAGGATCAGCACGATCAGGATGCCGACCGTCGTGATCAGGGCGACCCGCAGGAAGTCGGCCGAGATGGTCGTCTGGACGTCGGCGAACTCGGCCGAGGGCCCGCCGATGAGGATGCTGGGCGCCTTCGGCCCGCGGTCGACGGCCGCCTCGGCCAGCATCGCTCGCAGGGCGCGGACCGTGTCGAAGGTACGGATGTCATAGGGGTTGGTGGTGGTCGTCACGTACAGCCGGGTCACGTCCGCGAGCCCGAGACTCGTAGGCGGCCAGCAGTTCCGGCGGGGCGTAGAGGTCCGTGGCCCCAAACGCGGCCGCCAGCGCGTCCAGCTCGTCCGGCAGGCGCCCGCGGGCGGCCGCCATGGCGTCCCGGGCTGCCTGCTGCTCGGCCGACGAGCGTCAGGCCGCGGGCATGAAGTAGAACGCCCGGGACGATCCTCGAACCAGGCCTGCATCTGGCGGAAGGCCCCGATCAGCGCCAGGTACGCCATGACGTCGCGCGTGGCAGCGACGCTTGGGGATCGCCGCCACGGCGGTCTGGTAGGCCGCCGTGGCCTCGAGCTCCGGCACGGCCGCGCCAAGCTCGCCAGGTACGAGGTCAGCTGGGCCAGCTGCGCCTCCACATCCGGCCGGAGAGGCGCCGGCCGACGAGCCGGCCGAGGCCAGGAGCTGGTCGGCGACAGGTCGAGCTGAACGGCCACGTTGGCCTGCGCGCGAGCCGCCACCAGGCCATTCGCGGATGAGCGCCAGATCCGCGACGCGGCTCCGTCCAGCGCGTCGCCGGCGGCCTTCGGGTGGGCCGCCGGCGAGCCCGCTCAGCGTAGGAGGCCATCGATTCGATGCCGTCCAGGGACTCGTCGCCCAGCTGGTCGTTGAGGTCCGTGCCCGTGGCGCGTTGCGCAGGCTTCGCGCGGCCGCGGGCAGCTGGACCGACGGCCGGAGCAGATCCGCGAGCTTGCCCTCGCCGTTGGGATCGGCGACGCCGCTCACCGACTGGACGCCCGGGAGCCGCGGCGATTCGCTCCTGCAACTCCGCCCAGCCGCGCCAGCGAGGCGGGGCTCGAGAAGTCCGTGCCGGGAGCCTCGACGAGCAACGTTGAGCGGCATCAGCCGGCCCTCGCCCAGGTGCGTCGCTCAGCCGGGTCGAAGCCGTCGCGCGACTCGGCCGTGGCCGGCAGCTCCTCGATCAGGTTGAAGTTCTGAGTCAGTCCCGGCATGGCCAGCAGCGGCAGCGCCAGTCCGACCAGAGCCACGGCCGCTATCAGTCCCGGGCGGGCGGTGATCCGCCGCGCGAGGCCGGCCCAGAACCCGTGCTCGTCGCGGATCGACGGTGCGGGTTCGCTCCTGGAGCGGCCAGAAGAGGCGCCGGCCGCAGATGGCCAGCAGCGACGGAGTCAGCGTCAGCCCGGCCAGCAGGGTGATGAAGATGACGATGGCCAGCGCCGGCCCGATGGTCTGGATCATGCCGAAGCTGGCCGCGACCATCGAGGTCAGGCCTACGATCACGGTCGCGGCCGAGGCGGCGATGACGGCCCCGATGCGGCTGACGGTGACCCGCACGGCGTCGTCGTGGGCGTGCCGGCCCAACTCCTCGCGGAAACGCGACACGAGGAAGATCGAGTAGTCCGTGCCCACGCCGAAGACCAGCACGACGATGAACGAGTCGAGAACGGACGAGAGCTTCCAGCCCGCCTCGGCCGACGAAGCCCAGCAGGCCGCGCGAGACGAGGAAGGCGCAGCCGATCGTGGCCAGCGGCACCATGGCGGCCAGCGGGGCTCGATAGATCAGCAGCAGGATGATCACGACCAGGATGATCGTGGCCAGCGTCGTCCGATCCGTGCCGTCGCGGATGGCCGCCAGGTAGTCGCGGCCGATCCCGGCCTGGCCGCTCACCTGAGCGGTCAGCCCGGCCGGCAGGACGCCCGGCTCGGCCAGGTGGGCCCGCACGGCATCGATCGCCTCGTTCGCAGAGGGCAGGAACGACGGCTCGCTCAGGTCGAGGCGAGCCAGCTCGACGGCGCCGTCGGCGCTCCTGAACATCGAGGCCAGCGAGGGCTCGCGAGCCGACCGTGACGTAGCCTTCCACGGCGGCCGGCCGACTCGGCCCGTCCAGCCAGCTGGCCCAGATCCTCGATGGCTGCGCGGTCGGCGTCGGTCAGGCCGCTCTCGCGCGAGAAGACGATCAGCGCCACGGCCACGGCGGCGTCGCCGGGAAAGGCCTCTTCGACGAGCTGGCGAGCGGCCAGCGACTCGGCGTTGGCCGGCAGGAAGCTGGTCTCGTCGGCGGAGCCGACCCTCGTCAGCGACGGGCCCAGGACACCGAAGGCGACGGCCGCGACGATCCAGCCGGCCACGATCCCAAAGCGCAGCCGGAGCACGAGGCGGCCGAGTCGTTCGAACATCCAAGAGCCCCAGGTGGCGCATGGAACGGCGAAGTCAGGCGATTCTAGAGGTATCCAGACGGCCGGGTGCGACCGGCACGGGAACTTGCGCGGATCAGGCACGATCCCGCTTCGAGCTCCCCCGGCGCAGGAGCCAGACCAGACCGAGGGCGGACAGGACCGCCGCCACGACCCAGAACTTGCCGCCCGGATCCTCCGGCCCGGTGGCGATGCCGGTCGAGCGCACCCGGACCAGCGGCAGCCCTTCGCACTTCCGAACGATCTCGGCGGGTGTCATCTTCCAGGGGTTGCCCATGCCCAGCGAGCCCACGACCAGCCCCATGCTGCGCAGCAGCGGCGGCAGCACGGCCAGGCGCTCGGCTTCGTCGGTCACCTCTTCGGCCACGCCGGAGAAGGAGCGCCCCGGCAGGATCACCTCGACCCTGGGATTCTCGTGGATGTTCAGGAGCCAGTTCGTCTGCCGCCCGAAACCGGCGATGCAGTACACGGCGTCGCCCTGGATGATGTAGCCGAGCGGGGCGTCCCTCATCTCGCCGCTCTTGCGACCGCGAGTGCGCAGCATCATCAGGTAGCCGCTGACGGGGTTGGACATGTACTTGCCCAGTCCTGCCCGCAGCGCCGGCACGCTGACGTAGCGGTTCACGTAATTGAAGGCGTCGTGCACGGCCGGCATGTACCGCTGCATCCACTCCGGGTACATCTCCAGGCCTTCACCCAGAGCCGGCGCGCCCACGGCGGTGGCGGAACGCACTGGAGTCGCGGCGGAGTGTTTGCCGGCCGGCTTGCCCGACTTGGTCGCCGGCTTGCGGGCGGCTTTCCCCGCGGCCTTGTCTGCGGCCTTGTCTGCGGTCGCCATCGAGTGCCCCTTTCGTGGTTGCGCAACTGCCCCGGGGACGCCGGACAAGCTTAGGCGAGGCGAGGGTCGGTGACCACCCCGGTCTCCCGCTCGGCTACGATCCCGCGATGAAGCAACCGCACGCAGCCTCCGACCACGGCCCCATCGGCGCGAAGCGATTGGATGAGCTGGTCGCCTCGCTCACGATCGACGAGAAGGCGGCCCTGACGACCGGCATCGACGCCTGGCATCCGGCGGGCGCGGAGCGCATCGGATTGGGACCGATGCTCACTCTCGACGGCCCGAACGGAGTGAGAGCGGCGGGCCTCCCGGCCGGCTCCACGACCACCTGCACTCCCTGCGGAACGGCCCTGGGCGCCAGCTGGGACGTCGATTTGGTGCGAGAGGTGGCCGCCCGAATAGGCGCCGAGGGGCGTCGCGCCGGCGTGCACTACCTGCTCGGCCCGGTCCTGAATCTGGTCCGCTCGCCGCTGGGGGGCCGGGATTTCGAGTCCTTCGGCGAGGACCCCGTCCTGGCCGCATGCATCGGCGCGGCATACGTGGAGGGGATCCAGTCGGCCGGCGTGGCCGCCACCCCCAAGCACTACGTGGCCAACGACTCCGAGACGCACCGCACCACCGTTGACTGCCGCGTGGACGAGCGGACCCTGCGCGAGGTCTACCTGGTGCCGTTCGAGGCGGTCGCGCGCGCCGGTGCCTGGTCGATCATGGCCGCCTACAACCTGCTGAACGGGATCCATTGCGCGGACCACGTCGGCATCAACAGGGAGATCCTCAAGGGCGAGTGGGGCTGGGACGGCGTGCTCATGTCCGACTGGCACGCCGCGCGCGACACGGAGAGTTGCGCGCGGGCCGGGCTGGACCTGGAGATGCCCGGCCCTGGGGTTGCCTTCGGGCGGCACCTGGCCGCGGCCGTGCGAGACGGGCGGGTGGCGGAGTCGGTGCTCGACGAGCAGGCGCGGCGCATCCTGCTGCTCGCGGCCCGGGTTGGGGCCCTGGCAGCGGACGGGCCTGCGGCGCCCCCCAGCCAACCTGATCCCTCGCTCGATCGCTCGCGGCCGTGGCACCTCTCCGACGCGGCTGCGGCGGCGCTGGTCCGGCGGGCCGCGGCCGATTCCTTCGTCCTGCTCGCCAACGACGGCATCCTGCCGCTGGCGCCGGCCTCGCTGCGGCGAGTGGCGGTCATCGGCCCCGGCGTGGCCCAGCCCTGCACGCAGGGCGGCGGCGCGGCGCACATCGATGCCCCACCCACGGTCACACCGCTGGCAGGACTGGCCGCCGCCCTGCCCGGAGCGGAGATCGTCCACGAGCGCGGTTGCCGCATCGGCCGCTTCCTGCCGCCCATCACCGAGATGGACGTGCGCGACATGGCCGGGGAGCCGGGTCTGACCCTCGAGTTCTTTGCCGGCCAGGAGCCGTACGGAGAGCCGCATGCGTCCCGGCACATCCACTCCAGCGAAATGCACTTCTTCGGGGACCTGCCGGCGGGACTGGCCCAGGACGACTTCTCGGTTCGGGTGTCGTGCTGGCTGACCACGGCCGAGAGCGGCCGCCACGAGTTCGCCATCCGCGGCTTCGGAGGCCGGCGGCTGCGGCTGGACGGGACGGTGGTCGCGGATCTGTGGCAATCCCCGCCCGCCGCCGACATCCCGACGGCCCTGTTCGAGGGCAGCAGCGGCGGCGGCTCGCTCGAGCTCGAAGCAGGCAAGCGCGTCCTGGTCCAGGCAGAGCTTCATTCGGCGGCGCACGCTCCCTACGTGCTGGCCATGGGCTGCCAGCCGCCGCACTCCGGCGATCACATCGAGGCCGCCGCGTCCGCGGCTGCCCAATCCGACGTTGCGATCGTGATCGTCGGCAACGACGACACCTGGGAGACCGAAGGCCGCGACCGCAAGGGCACTACCCTCCCCGGGCGTCAGGACGAGCTCGTCGATGCCGTGGCAGCGGCCAATCCGCGGACCGTGGTGGTGGTCAACGCCGGCTGCCCGATGAGCCTGCCCTGGGCCGATCGAGTGGCGGCCGTCGTCTACGCCTGGCTGCCCGGCCAGGAGTTCGGCAACGCCCTGGCCGACGTGCTCCTGGGGCTGGCCGAACCGGGCGGGAGGCTGCCCTTCACCATCGCGGCCGCCGAGTCGGACTATCCGGCTCTGTCCACGACGCCCGGCGAAGCCGAGCAGCTCGTATACGCCGAGGGCGTGAACGTCGGCTACCGGCACTTCGACGCGGCCGGCATCGAGCCGCTGTTCTGCTTCGGGCACGGCCTGGGCTACACGCGCATCGAGTTCGAGTCGCTCGAGGTGGTGGCGGCTCAGTCCGGCGGCGCGGCGCAGCTGCGGGTCCGTCTCCGCAACGCCGGGAATCGGGCCGGCAAGGCCGTGGTCCAGGTCTATGTCGCCGATCTCGAGGCTTCCGTGCCCCGGCCCCCGCGCGAGCTGAAGGGCTTCACGGCCGCCCGCCTCGAGCCCGGGGAGAGCACTGACGTCCTGCTCTCGATCGAAGAGAGGGACCTCGCCTTCTGGGACGAGGCGGGCGGCGGCTGGCGCATCGAGCCCGGGCGCTTCGAGCTGCTGGTCGGCGCTTCGTCGCGGGATATCCGCCTGCGGGCCACGCTAACCGTCTGAGCCGGAGCAAGTCCCCCGGCCCATCTCACGCATTGTGCTGAGCCGAGGGGCGTACGCCGTAAGGAGTGTCGCAAGGTACGGTCTCGCCATTGGGTTCGGGTCACGGCGGGCGGATGATGTGCCCAGATCAGCCCGCCGCGGGGCCTCTGCCCCGGCCGGGTCCAGAGTCAAACTGGAGGCCGAGATGGGTCTCTTCTCTCACAGGCATCCCGAATCCGCCGCGGCCGTCGATCCCCGGCACCCCCACGAGTACAGGGCGCCATCCTCCACGTGGCGCATCGGCTGCGACATCTGCGGCCTGGAACCGGAAGACGCGCGCCACAAGGTGGCGCAGGCACGGGACGACGAGCCGGAGGTCAGTACCGAGTTCTCCTGGCCGTCCTAGCGGCTGCGGACTCCCGACTGACTCCCGGCACCCCCGCGACGCGCCTCGAGCGGCCCTCCCCCGGGGCTGAGGGCCACTCGGCCACCCGGTCCGCGTCGCCGGCCGTCCCTGCCGCACCGCAGGCCGGCCTCGAAGCCTCCATTGGGGCGTCTTCTGGTAACCTCGTGATCCCCCGTCCGCTGTGAGGCGGGGCAATCGATCGCGAGTGGAACCATGACAGACAGACCGCGCACCCTGGTGGAAAAGATCTGGGACGACCACGTAGTCGCCCACGAGCCCGGCGCTCCGTCAATCCTCGCGATCGATCTACATCTCGTCCACGAGGTCACCAGCCCTCAGGCCTTCACCGGCCTGCGCGCTCGCGGCGCGAAGGTCCGCCGGCCGGACCGGACGGTGGCCACGGCGGACCATTCGATCCCCACCACGGACCCGTCCGTGCCGTTCACGGACGAGCTGGCCATCAAGCAGCTGGCCCAGATCGAGGCCAACTGCCGCGAGTTCGGCATCCCGTTCTACGGCAAGGGCTCGGCATCGCGCGGCATCGTCCACGTCATCGGGCCGGAGCTGGGGCTGACGCAGCCGGGCATGACCATCGTCTGCGGCGACTCCCACACCGCCACGCACGGCGCCTTCGGGGCGCTGGCGTTCGGCATCGGGACGAGCGAGATCGAGATGGTCCTGGCCACGCAGACGCTGCTGCAGCGCAAGCCCAAGACCTATCAAGGTCGAAGTGACCGGCACGCTCCAGCCGGGCGTCGGCGCCAAGGACATCATCCTGGCCTTGATCGCCGAATCGGAGTGGGCGGCGGCACGGGCCACGTCTTCGAGTACACCGGCGACGCCATCCGCGCCCTGTCGATGGAGGCGCGGATGACGCTCTGCAACATGTCGATCGAGGGCGGCGCCCGAGCCGGCCTGGTGGCGCCGGACGAGACCACGTTCGCCTACCTGAAGGGCCGCCCGCACGCTCCGAAGGGCAGCGGCCTGGGACGAGGCCGTCGCCGGCTGGCGCAAGCTGCCCAGCGACGAAGGCGCCTACTACGAGCACGAGATCGTCATCGACGGCAGCGCCCTCGAGCCGATGGTCACGTACGGCACGAACCCCGGCATGGGCATCCCGGTGACCGGCCGGATCCCGACGCCGGCGGACGTCGAGCCCGCAGCGCGCGGGCCGACCTCGAGCGCGCGCTCGCATACATGGGCCTGCGAGGCAGGCAAGCCGATCGCCGGCCAGAAGCTCGACGTCGTCTTCATCGGCTCGTGCACCAACGGCCGGATCGAGGACCTGCGCGTCGCCGCTTCGGTCCTGCGCGGCCGGCACGTGGCCAAGGGCTTGCGGGTCCTGGTCGTCCCGGGCAGCCAGCAGGTCAAGGCTCAGGCCGAAGAGCGAGGGCCTGCACGAGGTCTTCGAGGCCGCCGGCGCCGAGTGGCGCGAGAGCGGCTGCTCGATGTGCATCGCCATGAACGGCGACCAGCTCGAGCCGGGCGAGTACGGCATCAGCACCTCCAACCGCAACTTCCAGGGGCGGCAGGGCAAGGGCGGGCGGACGTTCCTCGCCTCGCCGCTGACCGCCGCCGCCAGCGCCCTCACCGGCGTCGTGACCGACCCGCGCTCCGCGGACCGTGGAGGCCCACTGACATGCCCGAGCCGTTCAGCAAGACCACCAGCCGCGTGATCTCGATCCCGCGCTCCAACATCGACACGGACCAGATCTGCCCGGCCCGCTTCCTCAAGATCACGGACAAGGCCGGCCTGGCCGACGCGCTCTTCTTCGACTGGCGCTTCACGCCGGACGGGAAGAAGCGACAGCCGCCGTCCTTCATCGACGAGCCGCACAACGCCGGCCGCCAGATCCTGCTCGTGGGCGACAACTTCGGCTCGGGCTCCTCGCGCGAGCACGCCCCGTGGGCGCTGCGGGCGTGGGGCATCCGGGCCATCGTCTCGACGAGCTTCGCGGACATCTTCAAGGGCAACGCCCTGAAGAACGCGCTGCTGCCGATCGTCGTCTCGCCCGAGCGGCTGGTCGCCCTGCAGGCCCTCGCCACCGCCGACCCCGACGGCGAGTGGACGGTCGATCTCGAGGCCCAGAAGGTCACGCTGCCCGACGGCGAGCGACTTCTACTTCGAGTTCGACATCTTCGCCAAGAAGATGATCCTGGCCGGCACGGACGAGATCGGCTACGTCCTCACCCAGTTGCCGGCAATCGAAGCCTGGGAAGCCGCCCACCCGGCCCGGGTGAATACCCTCGAGGGTGTCGCGAAGGGCTGATCCCCCTCGACGATCCGCGGAAGGCCCGCCGATCTCCGGCGGGCCTCTCGAATTCGGCTCATGCTTGACACGCCTGAACGCTCCTTGCTAGCATCTACATCGCAATCCGATATACATCAATATGAGATAGCGAGCGAGGAAGACGATGGGAGTGGGAAGGATCAAGGGTCAGCTTCTGAAGGGGACGACACCCCTGTTGGTGCTGACGGTCCTGCGCGACGGCGAGCTGTACGGCTACGAGATCGCCCAGCGCGTTCGTGAGAAGAGCGGCGGGGCGTTCGCCCCGTCTGAGGGCTCGCTCTACCCCGCCCTGCACGCGCTGGAGGCGGACGGCGCCCTCGTTGCGACCTGGCGCGAGAGCGACAAGGGGCCGCGACGGCGCTACTACGAGATCACGGATACCGGCCTGGGCATGCTGGCGGAGCACGAGCGCGAATGGTCGGCGTTCTCTCTGGGCGTGTCTCGCGCGCTCGGCGGGTCGAGCCATGATTAGCGGCATCATTCTGCTGCTCCTGCTCCTGGGGCTGTTCGGCGCCGCATTCTGGTCGGGCCGGCCGCGAGGCGGCCGAGACCACCGTGACAGCGGCCTGCCCGGTTCTGCGGCGCCGCTGCCGGTCGAGGCCCAGGAGTACCTGTCGCAGCTCGACTCTGCGTTGGGGCTCCCGGCGGACATCCGAGCGGATATCCGCGCCGAGCTCGGCGACCACCTCCAGGATTCGATCGCCGCCATCGAGGCCGAGGGCCTCGAGCAGGACCGAGCCACCCGCGAGGCGCTGGCCCGACTCGGCCGGCCGGCGGAGCTGGCCAGGCAGATGCGCCACGCCCACCAGACGACGCGGCGGCTGCTCGCCGGCGCGGCCGGCGGCGTCTTCCAGGCGGGTCTCGGAGTGGTGTACGGCTACATCTGGAGCCTGGTGCTGTTCGTCCTTGCGGCTCTGCTCCTCGGCACGATCCTGCGGCCACCAGTCGAGTTCTTGGCCGAGCGCCTGCCCGAGTGGCCGCCCGCTTTCGGGCCGTTGTACACCGCCGCGGTTCCGCTAGCGCTCATGAGCTTGCTGCCGGCCTTCTTCGCCGGACGGTGGTCCGTCCGGGCCCTGATGCGCGGGAGCCGCCGGCCGTCGGCCCAGACTGCGCGCTGGTGGGCCCTCGGCGGAACGCTCGCCATTGCCTGGTACGTCGTGTTCGGATTGACGGCCGAGCAGGGCTGGCTGGCCGTGCCGCTGGAACTCCTCATCCCCATCGCGTTCGCCGTGGGCGCGTTGTGGCGCACTCACAGGACGATGTTCCTGCCTCGCTGGCGGGTCCCGGTCGGCCTGGTCGCCGGCACGCTGGTGGTGGTGCTGGTCGCCGGTGTGGCGGGGGTCTCCGTGTCGGCAACCGGCGCCAGTGGGGCAACCAGCTACGAAAAGTCGGACTCGGCCTACGACCGGCTCGGCCCGGAGTGGCAGGGCGACCTGGGCCTCAACGGCTTCAACGGCACCTACTCGTCCTGGAACACGCGGTACGCGCCGGTCATCGTAGCCGGCTGGGACATCTCGGATCCGTCCGCCGTTGCCGGCTTCAAGGACCTCCGCTTCGAGGCCTGGCGAGCCAGCCAGTTCCCGGGCGCGCCGGACTGGGTCGAGGACTTCATCCCCGCGCCTGGCTACTCCGCGCCATTCGCCACCCAGCCGGCCGTCGGCGTCACATACGCGGCCGTGGAAGCCGGGGGGTTGACTACCGACTACGCCGCCTTCACGGCCAGGTTCGACATGGGCCACGCGCGAACGAACCGCTGGCTCGTCGTTCTGACGGGCGTCGCCCCGGACGGAATCCGCTACCGGTTGGCAATGGAGCCGGCGCGGACCTCCTTCTCGGGAACGGTTTGGGATTGGCTCAGGGCCGCGGAGTAGGTGCGATGAGACTCTTCAGACCGAGCCCCGGCGAGCAGGAGGCCCGCCGCCGCGTGCTCGACGTAATCGGTGCCGGTAGGCTGTCCGGCTTCCAGGTAACCCGCGCGCTGAACGCCGGACAAGACGAATCTAGCGTCTACCCGACGCTTCATCGCCTCGAGGCCGACGGCGAGCTGCAGGCGGCCTGGACGGCGAATCCGTCCGGCCCGACACGGCGGACCTATTGCAGGCGGGTCCGCTGAGGGGGCGCCTGCACGGCCATTGCACAGAAAAGGCCCGTCGACCTCCCGGCGGGCCTTTCAATTCCTGAACACCCGGTCGCGCAACTACGTCTGGATGCGCGTGAGCGCCCGCCGTTGAGGGCGTAGCCTGAGGGTCTCCGCACGCGGGAGTGGCGAACCTTCGATGGGCGACGGCCAGGCAACGCTCGACATTCGAATCCAGCGCACCGTCATCGGGGCGCTGCGCGCGCACGACCTCTCCGGGTTCGAGCTGTGGCAGTGGCTGGGGCCGGTGCAGGGCTCGCAGGGCGTCCTCGAGGAAGCGAGCCTCTATCCCACCCTGTATCGCCTCGAAGCGCAGGGCCTGCTGGCCGGCGCCTGGACCGAGGAGGGCGGCACCCGCCGCGTCTATCGGATCACCGCCGCCGGGCTGGCCGACGCGGAGCGGCACGGCTGGGGCATGGTCGCCTCGCGACGAAGCCGCAGCTTCGGGCGGTCGGACGAGTCGGACGCGGGCGAGCCTGAGTGGACGTGGCGCACCCCGCAGGAGATCGAGCGCGAGATCCTCGTGAAGGACGAGCCCGAATACGCCGCGGTGGAGGCTTACGTGGCCCAACTGGATGCGGCCCTGCCCCTGGCAGACATCCACCGTCACGACGTGGACGCCGAGATCGGCGACCACCTGTGCGCCACGGTCGCCCGGCATCGCGCCGAGGGCATGGAGGCCCACAAGGCGGTCGAACTGGCCATCGCCAGCCTGGGACCCCCCGTCGAGCTGGCGCACGACATCGGGCCGGCTCAGCTGACCCGCAAGCGCCTGCAGTCCGGCCTGCGCTGGGGCAGCGCCGTCGGGATGATGACTTCGCTCTACACCCTGGCGATCGCCCTGTGCGTCGCCTATTTCGCGACCCCCGTCGTGGCCGAGGCGCTGGTCTCGTTCGCACGCGGCCTGGGCATCCACCTCTACGCGCCGGCGCTCCCCGAGTGGCGCACCGAGCAATTGGCCGTCTGCGGCTGGATCGGCGCCTTCGTGGGGGCGCGCCGCAGCCTGCCCCAGTTCGCACTCAAATCGCGCAGATCCGAGAGGCTGTCCTGGCGGCTATGGGCGATCGTGGGAGTCGTCCTCCTGGCGCCGGCGATCCTCCTCTTTCCGTTCCCCATGGACGGTTTCGCGGTGCTGACCCTGTTCGGCATCCCGGTCGCCTGGGTGCTCGGCACCCGGCACCCCACTTCTCTCTACGGCGAGACGATCACTACGCGCGGCGTTGCGGTGGCGCTGCTCGTGGCAGTTCCCGCGCTGCTGGCCCCCGGTGGCCGCGTGTGGGCCTACGACCCGGCCACCGCGCCGCAGCACGGATCGCCGATTGAGGTAGGCGTGCCCGTGAAGACCCTCTGGGAGAGTGTTCCCAGCAACATGACGGGGCGAATGGAGATCTCGCTGGACGAGGCGCCGGGGTGGAGCGAGCCTCGCCTGGAGCTGTGGCCGGCAACCGAGAGCGGGCTGATGGTCGTGCCGGACCCAGCCAGCACGGCACCCACGGCCGTGGTGGGTAGCGGCGAGTACGTGGAACTGGCGATGCTGCCCCACGACGTCCCGACCTGGTGGCTGGCCGTCACCGCCCAGGGACCGGATGGGCGGCGCCACACGATCCAGTCGAGCGTGCACATCGGCTGGCGCGCGCACAACCGCTCCATAGTTCTGGGCTGGCTGTTCGGCCGCCGGTGATCGAAAGGCGAACCTCCGACGTATTGATTGGTAGAACCGGCGTCACGGGTGGCGGCCGCGCGCACGTCGGGTAGACGCTGGAATCAGGCTCAGGGCTAGAGGTCAGAAACATGAGGGGACCGGACCGAGGCAGCGACTACCGCCGCCGGCTGCTGCTCGAGACCATGCGAGGCCACACTCTCGCCGGCCACGCCATCGCGCGGCGGCTGCGGACCCGCCCCGAGGGTGCCGAGAGCCGAGCGCCGTCGAAGGTGGACGACCGCGCCACCGAGAGGCGCCACGCAGCTCCGGGCGACTTCGCCCGCAGCTGATTCCGCGGGGGCCGGCCGTCGGCCGCCACTTCCTTGCGCCTCGCGCATCGGTCGCCGCACAAGCCCTAGACTTGGGACCGACCGAAGACGCCCGTCCAGCCTCGGAGAGATCGGACCATGCCCGACGCGCCTCGCCCCCTGCCCTACGACCTGCCCAGCGATCCGAACAAGCGCCACAGCGCCAAGCTGACCGACGGCCCGGATCGCGCCGCCGCTCGCGGCATGCTCAAGGCCATCGGCTTCACGGACGCGGACATCGCCCGGCCGCATCATCGGCGTGGCCACGACCTGGATCGAGACCATGCCCTGCAACTACAACCAGCGCCGGCTGGCCGAGCACGTCAAGGCCGGCATCCGGGCGGCGGGCGGAACGCCGATGGAGTTCAGCACGATCGCGGTCTCGGACGGCACCTCAATGGGCACCGACGGCATGCGCGCCTCGCTCATCAGCCGTGAGGTGATCGCGGACTCGATCGAGCTGTGCACGCGGGGGCACCTGCTGGACGGCCTGGTCTGCCTGGTGGGCTGCGACAAGACGATCCCCGGCGCGATCATGGCCCTGGGCCGTCTGGACCGACCCGGCGTGATCCTCTACAACGGCACGATCTACCCGGGCGTGTACAAGGGCAAGCGCGACGCCACGATCGTGACCATCTTCGAGGCTATCGGCGCCTACCGCGCCGGCAAGATGACGGCCGAGGAGCTGTACGAGATCGAGTCCGTCGAGCTGCCCCGGCGCGGGCGCCTGCGGCGGCCAGTACACGGCCAACACCATGTCCATGGTGCTGGAGATCCTGGGCCTCTCGCCGGCCGGCCTCAACGGCATCCCGGCCGAGCATCCGGACAAGGACAAGGCCGCTCAGCGCTGCGGTGAGATCGTCATGGACCTCATCAAGCGCGACGTCCGGCCGAGCACCTTCGTCACCCGCAAGTCGATCGAGAACGCCATCGCCTGCGTGGCCGCGACCGGCGGCTCGACCAACGCCGTCCTGCACCTGCTGGCCATCGCCCACGAATACGGCCTGCCGCTCGACATCGACGAGTTCGGCGAGATCGCCGACCGGACGCCGATCGTCGGCGACCTGGTGCCGGGCGGGCGCTACGCCGCGGCCGATCTCTTCGATGCCGGCGGCCTGTCGCTGGTCACGCGCGAGCTGCTCAAGAAGGGCCTGATCGACGGCTCCACGCCGAACGTCGACGGCGGCACGATCGCCTCGGCCGCGGCGGCGGTCGATCGAGACGCCGGGCCAGAAGGTGGTCGCTGCCGATCGAGAAGCCCCTCAAGGCGACCGGCGGCCTGACCATCCTCCACGGCACGCCTGGCCCCCGACGGCTGCGTCATCAAGCTGGCCGGCCACGAGCGCCGCTACCACAAGGGCCCGGCCCGGGTCTTCGACAACGAGAACGCCTGCTACGACGCGGTCCGCAAGCAGCAGATCCAGAAGGGCGACGTGATCGTGATCCGCTACGAGGGTCCGGTCGGCGGCCCGGGCATGCAGGAGATGCTGTCGGTCACGGCGGCGCTCGTCGGCGAGGGCATGGGCGAGCACGTCGCGCTGCTCACCGACGGCCGCTTCTCCGGCGGCACCCACGGCTGATGATCGGCCACGTGGCGCCGGAGGCGGTGCTGGGCGGCCCCATCGCGCTGGTCGCAGGACGGCGACGAGATCGTCATCGACGTCGACCGCCACGCCCTGGACCTCAACGTGCCCGACGCGACGTCCTCGCGGCGCGGCGTGCCCGCTGGACCGCCGCCGGCGCCGCGCTACAAGAGCGGCGTCATGGCCAAGTACGCGGCCAGGTCTCGTCGGCCTCACTACGGCGCGGTCACGACGGGCGATCGCCTGGCCGAGCAGCTGAAGTCCGCCTCGAAATAGCGAGGCGCCCAGGACGCCGGCGTCATTGGTGGCCCTCCGGGCGGCCCGCCGGACCGCCCGGCACCTGTAGGGCTAGGTCCGGCTTGCGGCAAACCGCCGGATGGAGACAAACGCCAGCGCCCCGATCATGGAAGCGAAGGCGATCAGCAGGGTCGGCGTCTGCTCGTTCGTTTGATTCGGAGCGGGCCCGCAGCGATGGCACCCCGGGGACAGGTCGGTCATCATTCGCCTTGTGAGTGCCAAGAGAGGCGAGCCAGGTCACCCGCCCGGGCCCCGGCGTCCGGCCCTTGGGCTTCCGGACGGCGAGCTGGCGGAGCTCGTCGAGCTGCTCCAGGCGCTCATTCGAATCCCGAGCGTCAACCCGCCCGGCGACGAGATCCTCGCGGCACGCTACCTGGAGCAGGTGCTCACTGACGAGGGCATCCCCTCGACGGTCGTGGAGCCGTTCCCCGGCCGCGGCTCGATCGTGGCCCGCGTCCGCGGCGACGGCAGCGGCGGCGACCCGCTGCTGCTGCTGTGGCATCTGGACGTCGTGCCGGCCGAGCCGGAGGGCTGGACCCACGACCCGTTCGGCGGGGATCTGGCGGACGGCTACGTCTGGGGCCGCGGCGCCCTGGACATGAAGAGCATGGTGGCGATGGAGGTCCAGGTCATGCGCCGCCTGGCCCGGGCGGCGCGCGCCGCCGGCCGCGATCCCGCCACGGACCCGATCCCCGGCCTGCGCCGCGACGTCATCTTCTGCTCCACGGCAGACGAGGAGGCCGGCGGCGGCACGGAGCCGGCTGGCTGGTGGACGAGCACCCCGAGTGGCTCCGGGCGGCGGCGGCCCTGAACGAGGCCGGCGGGCTGCCGATGCCTTACGGCGGCGTCCGCTTCTACCCGATCCAGGTCGCGGAGAAGGGCTTCGTCGTGTACCGGCTCCACGTCAAGGGGCGCTGGGGCCACGGTTCCGTGCCCACCCCGGACAACGCCGCGCTCCTGGCGGCCCAGATCGTGACGCGGCTCGCGGACCCGGGCCGGCGCGCTTGACCGAGGCCATGTCCGTCGCCATGGCTCGGGCGATACCGCATCTGACCGCCGCGAGCCGCCGAGGCCGTCGGGCCTCTCCTCGCCGATCCGTCCGGCCTTCCAGGCCCGATGCCATCGACGCCGCCCTGCGCGAGCTGTGCGATCCGGTCCTGGCCCGGACCGATCTCGGCCGGTCGTCACGACACGGTCTCGGTGGGGATCTTCCAGGCCGGCGTGAAGTACAACGTCATCCCCGGCACGGCCCTGCTCGAGATCGACTGCCGGACGCTGCCCGGCACCGACGAGCCGGCCATGCGCGATGAGCTGCGGCGGCGCGTGGGCGAGGAGCTGTGGGCTCGCATCGACGTCGAGTGCGTGCAGGTGGGGCAGGCCGTCGCAGGCGCCGCTCGACGGCCCGCTCTACCCGCTGCTGGAGCAGGTCCTGCGCGACCACGACCCCGAGGCGGTGCCGCTGCCGTTCATGGCGCCCGTGGGCCACTGACGCCAAGCATCTGGCCCGGATCGGCGTCCCGACCTACGGCTTCTCGCCGCTGCGTGTCGAGACGGGAGAGGGTCCGCTGGACCTGATGCACGGCGTCGATGAGCGGGTCGGCGTCGACGCCCTGGGCTGGGGATTGCCCGTCCTCCGCGACGCCGTGACGCGCTTCTGCGGCTCAAACCGGGCCACAGGCTCCAACCGCACCTAAATCGCCCTCTCCATTCGCGGAACGAGGGCTTGCGCGCGCGCGCGCGCGAGTACGCTAGGCGGCGCCGCCCCGTCGACCGTCAGTGGCGGGACCTGCGGAGCATGGATGGAGGAAGCTCCCGAATGACAGTCAACATCGCAGGCAAGAGCGTATCCATCGCCGATCTCGTCGCCCTCGCCGGCGGCATCTTGGCCATCGTCGGGGCGCCCCTGGCCTGGATCGACCTTCGCCCCGGCGAGAGCACTCACCGGCCTCGATGAAGGCCTGCTCGCGGCAAGGTCGCTCTGGTCCTCGGCGTCCTGATCGTGGTCGTGGTCGCGGCCGGGATCCTCAACGTCAAGATCCCGCAGTCGGGCGCCGATCCTGGTCGCCCTGGGCGTCGCTGATCCTGGTCGTCGTCGCCCTCGTCTACTTCACCAAGATCCTCAGCGACCAGAGCTTCAAGGATCTCTCGACCTGACGGGGAACGCCAGCCTCGGCATCGGCGTCATCCTCGAGGCCGTGGGCGGCATCCTCGCCATCGTCGGTGGCGGGATGATCCACCTCAAGAAGGCCTAGCCGCTCCTCAAGTCGTTCGAACCCCGGTCGTCGCACCCACGACGGCCGGGGTTTCTCTTTG